>NZ_PXXU01000099.1 GCF_003011925.2 Nitrosomonas supralitoralis | reverse complement strand
TTAGTTTTGACTATTTCGTTTTTAATCGCAATGTCGATCCTCTAGCAATTTCATGTTAAATAGATTTAAATTTTTTTTTAGTTATTTTACTATAGAAATTAATTATATAGTGTGCACACATATACACTTGCACCTATGCATTCATGCACACGTTCGATAATTCACACATGATCGCGTGCACATAATAGCGTATTCAACTGAAAGAAGTATATTTTTTTCGAATGAGGTCTTAATAAGGAGATGAACACGTATACGAAACCATCTTTGCTTAAGTTATGAGTTTTTAATTCTTTCTTAACTTATGATTTCCCAATGGCCTTGTCACAGGGTTGTTTATTAAAAACTTTGTAGATAGTGAATCTGCGCAAAAAGAGGGTAATGCAAAGACTTATGAACGACTTGCCAAACATTATGATTATATGAATTGTATTCTGCAAAATAATGGAGATCAATGGTTTTTAGGCGAGAAAAGTTTTGCAGACACATTTTTATATGTTTTATCTCGCTGGATTAAACTGACGCCTTTGTCAATTCACGATTACGAGTCATTTAAGTCGCATAGCGTACGAATGGAGGCCGATGAAGGCGTCAAACTGGCACTCGATCGACAGAGTATGAAGCCCCTATTTTAGGATAATAGAAAAAATGAGGTTTATATGCGGCATTTTAACTTAACCAAAAACTCCTATAGTTTGCTGCCAAGTAGTCAACATATAGAAATTTTTTGGTAGGGTCTCAGTTTGAAACTTGGAGAGGCCGACTCAATTTACGATGTGCGAATTCATTTCAAATCAGTCAACTCATATAACGGCCGGATTTCGATCTCGCTCGGTCCCGGCATGGGATTGGGGCAGCGCTTCACCCAAGCGACCGCTTCGTCCATGTCCTTAACTTCCCAAAGCCAGAAACCTGCGACCAACTCGCTCGGATGATGAAAAGGCCCGTCGATAACCGTACGAGCGGGACCATCGAACGCAATACGCTTGCCCCGAGAAGATGGCGTAAGGCCGTCGCAGTCCCCGTCCTTCATGATACCTGCGTTTACCAACTCATCATTAAATCTGCCCATGGCCTCCATCATCTCCATCGTCTCAGCCGTTGGGACGAAGCCCTTTTCGCTGTCTTCGGTAGCTTTCACTAACACCATCACACGCATTGTCAGTCTCCTTATTTGATTGAAAACGTCACGTCACGTCACGTTCAACTTGTGACCCGTCCATTAATTTCATGGGTTTGACAAATAATATATCATTCAGTACAGTACTTTACTGGAAAATAGCTTGGCTTAGTTCTACAAGGATATTAGGATATTAGCATGATATATAAGGTTCTTATCGCGCCGGTTGAGCCGTCAATCAATGCTGCGCCCAATTACAGTGGTCTGCTCGCCGATTACGAAATTGAAGCCAGTTCGGAAATTGAAGCTGGAAATTTGGCATTTACCCGCTTTTGCCAGGAAAATCCGAATCATTCTCTCAATCGCGATGATTATGTAATCGATGTGAGCTGAAAGAATTAGTTGTTTCATTTCTGGCATTAATCGTGTTCTTCATTTACTCGATACTGACTGCTTTTGCGGATTTAGGAACAGTACCTTTTAGAGTAGTAATATTTAATTCCTTGCTGTTTCTCATCGTCGGTTTCGTGCCCATCCATCGTTTCGTAATAATCGAAATTACCGTATTCGTTCACAAACTCTTGAAGCGTACATTTTCTTTTTAAAAACGAGTGGAGTGTCGTCTGGATTGTTGACACCGGTCGAAAATTGACCAGAAAAGGGCACTAATACCGGTTGAAAATTGACCAGGTAATTCACGTATTCTGCTTAAGTTTTAGGCAGGAGAAACTAGAGGTGATTACCATGGTTATGTATGCAAAGATCCGGCGGATGTTTTACCGTGAACATTTGTCGATAAATGAAATTCAACGGCGTACAAGTCTGTCCCGAAACACGATAAAGAAGTGGTTGCGAGCGCCAGATGATAGTGCCGTCCAATATCGAAGGGCAAAGAAGCCTGGCAAACTGACACCGTTTGAACCCAAGTTGTTATTGGCACTGGAAGCAGATGTGCGCCGTCCAAAGAAGGATCGGCGCACGGCATTAATGTTGTTCAAAGCGATTTTGAACGAAGGCTATACTGGTGGCTATACGATTGTTTGCGACTTTATCCGGAGCTGGCGCAATCAAGGCAGTAAAGGCACTGCGTATGTGCCGCTCAAGTTTGCATTTGGTGAAGCATTTCAGTTTGACTGGAGTGAAGAGTGGCTAGTGATTGGCGGTATTCATCGTAAAGTCTTAGCTGCACACACCAAACTATGCGCCAGCCGTGCATTCATGCTGTCAGGTTACCCATCACAAAGCCACGAAATGTTGTTTGATGCGCATACCCGCGCATTCACAGCTTTTGACGGCATCCCGAAACGCGGCATTTACGATAACATGAAGACCGCCGTGGATAAGGTCTCCAAAGGCAATGGACGCGTGGTGAACACGCGTTTCTTTGCCATGACCGCACATTACCTGTTTGATCCAGATTTCTGCAATGTAGCTTCCGGCTGGGAGAAAGGCGTTGTCGAGAAAAATGTTCAGGATATGCGCCGCCATATCTGGCATGAAGCCAAACAGCAGCAGTTCAGTTCATTCGAAGAACTTAACCGTTGGCTTGAAGCGCGTTGCCGCACCTTGTGGCTAGAAATACAGCATCCAGACTATAACGGCATTACGCTTGCCGATGCGTTGGAACAAGAACAACTTTATTTGATGCCAATGCCAGCACCATTCGACGGTTATGTTGAGGTATTGGCGCGGGTTTCCAGCACTTGTCTGGTTACACTGCAACGTAATCGTTATTCTGTTCCCTGTCTTCTGGCCAATCAGATGGCGGCGGTTCACTTATACGCGAACCGCATAGAGATCGTTTGTGACAATGCTGTGGTCGCTAATCATTCCCGCTTGCTGGATTGTGACCAAGTCAGCTATAACTGGCAGCATTATATCCCGGTCATCGAGAAGAAACCGGGGGCTTTACGCAACGGCGCGCCATTTGCCGAACTACCGGCACCCTTGATACAACTACAAACAGCATTGCGGCGCAGAGAACGCCAACAAGCTGACCGAATCATGGCCAAGGTATTAAGTTTAGTGCCGACACATGGATTGGAAGCTGTGCTGGTAGCGGTTGAATTGGTGCTGGAATCAGGTGTTCTCAATGCCGAGCATGTCACCAATGTGCTCGCACGCTTGAAACGAACTGATTCACCGGCGCAAGTGGAAACGACGCTTAAACTCAAAGAAGAACCGCAGGCAGATACTGCACGCTATGACCGCCTGAATAAGCTGGAGGTGCCGCATGTCTGACATTCTCGCACAATTCAAGGCACTGAAGTTATACGGTATGGCTGACTGCTATACCGAGCTGAAACAGCAGAATGCGCCAGATATCATTGCTAGTCTTGATGCATCGGACAAGATTCTGCACCAATTACTCCAAGCCGAATCAACTGAGCGCAGCATCCGCTCTATCCGCTATCAAACCAATGCCGCCAGATTTCCTGTGCTGCGTCATTTACAGGGATTTGACTTCAGTCAGTCCAAAGTAGATCAACAACTGATTAACCAGTTGGCAACCATGCAATTTACTGAAGCAATACAGAATCTGGTGTTGGTTGGTGGTACCGGAACCGGTAAAACGCATCTTGCCATCGCAATTGGTGTTTCAGGCATACAACACCACCATAAAAAAGTGCGTTTCTACAGTGCCATTGATCTGGCCAATATGTTGGAGCAAGAGAAGATTGCTGGCAAACAGGGAAGAATGGCGATGAATCTGTTACAAGTAAATTTGGTTATTTTAGATGAACTGGGTTATCTGCCATTCTCACAAACAGGCGGTGCCTTGCTGTTTCATTTGCTGTCCAGGCTTTATGAACGTACCAGCGTAATCATCACCACTAATCTAACGTTTGCTGAATGGAGCAATGTATTTATCGACGCCAAAATGACAACCGCGCTACTGGATCGACTGACGCATCACTGCCACATTATCGAAACCGGCAATGAGTCTTTCCGTTACAAACAAAGCGCTGCCAGTGTAAAAACTAGAATACAGGAAAGAGAAAAAGAAAGATCTTCTTCAGAAGAAAATCTTACAGATTTGTAACGAATCCAATTATTTTAAACCATCAACAGGAGGCAAAAACCAAACTCAGTCTGGTCGACTTATCCACAGATGCGTAGTACCCTACGCACTGATTTCCCCTGGTCAATTTTCAACCGGCACAGGTGGTCAATTTTAAACCGGTATCAACACGTCTGGATCCTTCACTCCAAGAACTTGGCCCTGCGGTTGTTGTGCTTTTGGATTAGGATGATTGGCAGAGTTATGAGTAGCGGTTTGCAATCATCATTTTTTGCTGCACAATGGTAACTGGCTGTAGTTTCTAAAGCCATTTTCAATATCTTGTCGACCAGAAATATTCATAATTTCAACCGAGTCACCAACAACACTAATAGATAGTATCAACGCTACAAACGCTTTTTTTGTAGCCTTTACGGATATACTCAGCAAATGGATTCATAAGTGGCTGTTCCACCAGCAATTCAAAGCGTTGTAATATTTGTCAGCCTGACATTCTCCCCATTCTTTAAATCATCGTCGCCAAATCCTATCTAAATCAACTTGCGCGTCTTCGGTTTTTTTATAAACCCCATTGCGGCGCGCTTTTTCTTTAATATCTTCCAGTATTTCATCACGGTTCTTGTTCGTAAAACCGCTCTGTTCGGCCTTTAATAATTTAGCGCGAATAAGCTCGATCTCAGCATGGCTTTCTGTACGCTGCTCTTTATCTCTGTGAATGAGATTACGGACATATTCGCTATTACTTACATACTCACCGCTTGCAATAATTTCATTCATCCATTGACGGTCTTGATCGGTAAGGCTGAGCGTGGTTTTTACAATGGCCATAAATTTACCTCCAGGTAGGGTATGAATATATACTACTAAAACACCTCCAAAAGATTACCCAATCAAGCTCTTTCTGCGGGTCTACAATCGAGATTATTTATAATAGA
>NZ_PXXU01000098.1 GCF_003011925.2 Nitrosomonas supralitoralis | reverse complement strand
AAATATTTTGTCTGAACCGACCTACAGAATTCAGCTATTAAATCCGTTAATTGACGGGTCAACAGTCAGCGATTGTATATCCAAGGCTGATCGTTGTTCCTGCCATGGTAAAGACGGGCAAGATACAATGTATAATTTTAAAGATTTAACTATGAATGTCTTAGATAGTATTTTTACAAAACTGCTTTTGCCAGTTTATGTTTTATTTATTGTTTTTCTTCGAAGTAATCGCCTGATTTCTCGTGCCCGATTTGAATGTTTGCTATTGAATGCTCCTGAAAAAATGTCCAACCGCTGCATTTCTCCTAAATAATGTTAGATCTTGTAAGTAGGAGTCTAAGCTGGGTCGAAAGTTAAAGAATACAAACTGGCTGACTGATTAAATTGGGATGACTAAGCCGCTATGTTCGATTTCGTACAGACCAGATTTTGTTAAAAATATATATTTATTAATAAGTCATATTTTTCTTTATGGCTTTAAATTCTAATTTAAATTTTTTGGGGTTAATAAATATGAAAACTTTTACATTATTTGCAAGCTTTTTTCTCATGGCTCTCTTATCATTCAGCACATTAGCAGCACAAAGTAATTTAGAGCAAGCTATCCAGCATTCTCAACAAGCTGCGAACTCTGACAAAGGAAAGATGGTTGCTGAACATGCAGAGGAAGCAAAAAAATTTGCAAATGCGGCAAAAGGAGATACCGATAGAGTAATTAATTCTAAAGAGCTTGATAAAGGCATCAAATGCCTAACTGATGCTATCGAAGAAGGACAAAAAGATAATACTGACGCAGCTAAGAAAGCGGCAAAAGACGCAGTGGAGCATTTTAGACAAGCTGCAAAATAACTCAGGAATTTCCAGTATTACAAAAAAGACCGTGGGTAAACCCCACGGTCTTTTTTGTAATACACCCTTTCAGATATTGAAGTGTCGCGCCGCCGAACCGTGCGAAGCTATGATCGCCAAGCTTTCAGGATGCCCGATCCCTAAAACCTATGAATTTTGTTCCTGACATCCACTTATTTTAGAAACAACCCACTCTATTAAGCAGCGCCTCCTTCAACACCAACACAGTTTAAAAACAGAAAAGCGATTACCTTTATTGTTTTGTTAAAAGAAAGCCTTCGATCTCTATTACCCAGCCAGTCTGCATGTACAAAAGCCGAGGAGGGCGATTTATAAAATGGCACTCACTGCGATCTTTTTACTGTTCGCAGATCCTGCCCTGTCATTCATTACTTTAGCCGAATAATGGATCGTTTTGCCGATCTGGCTGAATCGATCAATGAAAATAAAGAAATTGTTATTACTGCCGAAATAATCGAGATAGAAAAAATGTAGTAAATACTATTATCGACAATGATTACAAATCAATCCATCAGAGAATTCTTATCAATGTTATCCGGAAACATTCACTGGTCACAAGTCGCGGCCTGTGTTTCAAGTCAATCAAACTACGTTTGTTATGGCCACAAAGCACAACGATTTAATGTTTTTCCGGATATCTGCAATCTAACAATTAGCTATGGCTGGATGGTAATTATTAAACTTCCACAGAGAAAATATGAAAACAGTTAATTATGATAAGGGCATTTATAGTTTAAATCTTGATCAATCCGAAATTATTATGCTTCTTTCGGGTGATCTTCCCTATGTTATTTTTGTAAATGATCCGGAAATTCCAGATGATGAATGTGTATGGATTTATTATGAACCAAAAGCAAAAGACATCATTCCACCCATTTACCCGTTCCCGTGTCGTGTACTTGCTTATGAGCAACTTCCAAACCAGACTCATATCCTCACGCTTACGCCTGAAGAAAGCGATCTTGCACTCATAGAAAAAATTAAAGAATTCAGAGCCAACCTGAAAAGGATGGATGAATACATCCGTCCTACCGCATCATTACCACATTACGCATCAGTATAAACCTCTTTATCCTCAGCACTTACAAGGGTCGCGCCACCGTCCGGCGCGAAGGGTATGCCCCTGTAAGGGGGCATGTCGCCCGATCCCAAACAGGCATTATCTTATTTGTGACTTCTCTTTACTACCGAACGCTTTTAAATATTAATTCTTCAAGTTCTTTAAATACTGCCGTGTCTTTAGTAATGTAACTCGCTAAATTAAATTTAAAAGTATCATTTGGAATGGTTGAGGGGATTGCGCAAATTTTTTTAATGTTATTTACTTTACTTTTTACATCATCTTCATTTATATTCTTTATAAGCTTTTCGTACTCTGACTCATCAAAAGATATAGAATTTATTGAACAGTAATTATTTATAACTTCTTTATCAAATAGATAATTTTCTATTTCGAATCTTTTTAAAATACGATGATGTGCAGGAGAGAACTCAAGAATTCTATCTCTATCGGATACAGAGACCTGTTTGCCCGATGCACAATCTTTATCTTTCAATACAAGTATTTCGAGTAGAGGCAAAGCTTTGCCTATTATTGAGATGGCGATATTACTTCTTTGATCTAATTCAGTGTTTCCACCACTTGAAATAAATAGTGAATCTGGATATTTTTCAGCAAAGATTACATTATAAACACGTGCGTCAAATCCATTTTCTTTAAAATTTTTACCCGGTGTGTCTTTTCCTTCGCAATAGATGATTCTTTTAGGACATACTAGATGAGCTAAATCATCAAGTGCAACTTCAAATAATTCTTTCCAGACTGCTATTGAATGCTGGATAGGCTTCAAGATTTTCGCTTCAGAGGCTAAATTCATATCATTCTTAAATTGAATGATTTGGCATTCATCTTTAAATTCATCTTGAAGAGCTCTTAAAAATCCAATGCTATGTGTAGTCAGCCATAACTGGCAATTGATTCCGATAAGACAATTTATTTCAATAATTAATTTCTTTTGAATAGCAGTATTAATGTGTAATTCGGGCTCGTCAAAAAGAAAAATTGTATCGTCATATTCTTCTTGACGTAGATATAAATCAAGAAGAATATCAACCACTTCTTTTTCTCCTGAAGATAAAACATTAAATTCAAAAGAGTTTGCATGGTCTAGTTTTCTGAAATATAGAGTACCTTTAGATGCATTAATATCTCCTATACTAATTAATTCTAGGTCAAGACAATTCCGAAATGACTTATTTAAATCGCCAATTATTTTCTCCTTTGCCTGACTTGGTGGGCAATCAGTCTTATACATATAGTCGTTAAATTTTACATATAGACGTCTATAATTTTCATCAATTTTGCTATCCAGATCTGAGGCTGTGGAAGCACCGTAATGATTTTCAGTTATATTCCTAATTGCATGCGAAGACTGGACATTCAGGCCGGTGTTATAGCGATATGAGCTACGAAATGAAAATATGGTTTTTTCTTTTTCTTTTATTGCCTTATGGCTACTAATCACCTCATAAGCGCCTTCAACAAATTCAATTTTTATATTATTGTAAGAATAATTTTTTTCGTTATTCATTGAATGATATTTATGATCCTTGGCTCCAGTGCTACCGATGGTATTAAACATATTAGTAAAGTACAACATGCCATCTAGAACGCTACTTTTTCCACAACCATTTGGACCGATCAATGCAATAATTCTTTTTGGTTCTTCGCCTAAATCAATAGTTAAATCGAAAAAACGTTTATAACCATTCATCAATTGTATTTTTTTTATTCTCATTTGCTTTTGCTCTGTGTAAATTAATTATTGTTAGTGAGTTTGTTTGTTATTTTCGATCAATGATGATATAAATTTCCCTTTAAAACATTAGTTAATCCATTCATATAATAACAAACATTAAATATTTCGAAGTTTCTATAAAAATATAAACAATTTTATTTAAACAAACTAGTAGCAAATCTTGAAAGGAGGCTCCGAGGCTTTGCCATAGGCAAAATGTAGGAGTTCTCAAGTTTGCGTAAACGGGTAAATTCCCCACCTTTGTTTTGCAAAGCCTCAGACAATCATCTTTGCATATCTGACATACCTAATTAAATTTATATCACTATGATTTATCTATGTATTTAATTTATAATATGATATTAATTTTTTGTAATTTCTTAGTTGTTTTATGTGTGCACAAATAATAAATTCGATTGGACTAGTATTATCAATTGCAGGAACTATAATGGTTTTTATTTGGGGTGTAACACTAGAAAGAGAAAGCTTTGGACTTGGTCTCGAAGATAAAACCTTAGTTAATACAAAATGGGGACGAATAACAGTTGAAGAAGCTGCTGTTAAGTCACGCTTAGAAAGGAAACATCATCAATATTTATCAAAACTTGGATTGGCACTTATTGGGGTGGGATTTTTACTTCAGCTGGTTGCAGTTTGGTTAGTATGCTACTAGAAATAATCGCACGTAATCTCTGTTATGTTTGCCTTTGAAAAACTAATTAATAAACTCGAAGCTCTAACCAACAGTGCAAACACATCATGCAATGAGTTTACCAATCTTTTGATATCTTTGGGATTCCAAATTGAAAACTGCGGTAGTGCTGGCCACAAGATCGCAAGACACCCCGCCGTATCATTAATTGAATATCCTAACTATAATTGTGGTCATAATAAAGGCGAAGCCGTTAAACGTCCGTACATCAAGAAGCTATACAAATTCGTAAAACAGCATGAAAACTCAATAAAGGAGTACTTAAATGAAATTTGATCCTGAATCATATTCAATCACGATTCGTAAAGAAGAAATTGATGATGAAATTTTATATGTTGGTAGGGTAGCTGAATTTCCCAATATCAGCGTATATGAAGAAGATTTTGAAACTGCACGCAAACTAATTATTGATGCAATTCAAACCCTGAAAAAAATGGCTGATGAAACGCACACAGACTTTCCGCGCCCATACCTTGCAACCTCAAGTGAATTTCGTGAACGTGCATCATCGTTTGTATAATTATTAAGAAAAAGTTCTTTCTAAAATCATACCAAATCGGCTTTCAAGCACTAACTGGCGCTTATAAAAACTCACTCTAACTTCCAGCGTATTAATATCCTCATTACGCCGATCTAACTCCTGTTTTAACAGCTCAATCTCTCGCTGCAAGCTCCAAAGCTGTTGGACTTTCCAGAACATAGCCCTAATCTCATGCGGAGGAAAACCGTTGCTCCATTCCGGAACATAAAATAAATTATCCACGAAACGATAGCCTTTCCATTCATCACCCAGTAAAGCACTCGCATCACCAGAAAGATATAACCTTA
>NZ_PXXU01000097.1 GCF_003011925.2 Nitrosomonas supralitoralis | reverse complement strand
TTAATTTTTAATCTCTTTCAGGTTTAATTCCTCGCTGCTTGCGGCGGGGTGCTTTATTAGTGCTATTCGCGTTTGTTATTGTAAAATACAACATGAAATTATGGATATATTCAAATTAGTGTCTCGCAATTCTTACCAAGCATAAAAATAACGACATATAGCTCCAAGCAGTTAAATTTTTAGTATAGTTTTGCATAATTTAGATACATTTATATGGTGCTCATTTTAGAAAATCCAATCTAATGAAGTGGTATCAGCTATGGATAAAAAGTAAGCTCGAGCTTTCATCACGATATTATCCTGCTGAAATTACTGTCTGGCTTTTGGCAATAATTCTTATTATGTACTGTAAGTTGCAAGCCCTGAGAGTAAACAATAATTGCAATTCCGATGCCAATCCACGGTAAATAATTGACTGCGATGAGCAAGCACTATTGCAAATATCATGTTACCGAAAACAAGTAAGCCACCAAGTCGTGCAAAAAATCCAAAAACAATCATCAGTGGTGCAATCACTTCTCCCACAAAAACACCGTAAGACAGAATCTGTGGTAAATCAAGACTCGCAAGTTGTTTGCTGATGAAATCGAGAGAACTCGGGTGGGATATTTTATGTACGCCATGAAACAAGATTAGTATTCCTACTTACAATTCTCTCGTAGTCTTAAACATCAACAACTTGAATTACAAAAAATTCCGAACCAAGGAAGAAGCAAAGCAGAGTATTATTGATTAATTGGCTTTCTACAAAGAAAAACGTACACACTCAAAATTAGGCTACTAATTGCAGATAGAATTTGAACGTATATTTTATAGAAAGGCTGCTTAAGAAAGTATCCGGTTTTACTTCATCATTACAATATCAGTTTATTGATTATAGAAGGTGGAGAATGCAAAAAGTAAAAATGCCAAAGATACAATCATCATGGCATCACATTTCTATTGATTTGGCGTTGGAAAAACTGGATGCAGCTCCAGCGGGCTTGAGTCAGCATGAAGCTGAGGCGCGTATAAAAACGCATGGTCCCAATCGATTGGCGGATCCTCCAAAACGTAGTGACATCATTCGTTTCTTGCTGCAATTTCACAATATCCTGATTTATGTTCTGATCGGTTCTGCCATTATCACGGCAGTTCTGAATCATTGGATAGATACTTTCGTCATTTTGGCGGTGGTGCTAGCCAACGCAATCATCGGCTTTGTACAGGAGGGAAAAGCAGAAAAGGCAATGGATGCCATTCGTCAGATGCTGGCACCCCATGCTTCGGTGCTACGTAACGGCGAGCGTCATAGCATTGAAGGAGACAAGCTTGTGCCCGGTGATATTGTACTGCTGGAAGCAGGTGATAAAGTTCCTGCTGATCTGCGACTGCTAAAAACTCATGGTTTGCAAATACAAGAAGCAATTCTTACCGGAGAATCCGTTCCGGTGCAAAAGCAGATCGCACCAGTTCCCGCCGATGCGTCGCTGGGTGATCGCTCCTGCATTGCATTTTCCGGCACGTTAGTAACCGCAGGTCAAGGCAAAGGCATGGTAGTAGCCACAGGTGCTTCTACCGAGATAGGGCGCATCAGTGGATTGTTGTCGAAAGTGGAAACACTGACCACACCGCTGGTAAAACAGATGGGGGCATTCGCCCAGTGGCTGACTATTTTTATCTTGCTGATTGCCTCAGTGTTGCTGGCATATGGTTATTTTGTCGGACATCATGAATTCACAGGAATGTTCATGGCAGTGGTAGGACTTTCGGTTGCGGCGATTCCCGAAGGCTTGCCTGCTGTACTGACCATCACACTGGCGGTAGGCGTGCAATCAATGGCGAAGCGCAATGCCATTGTGCGCCGACTGCCCGCGATTGAAACCATCGGTTCAGTCTCAGTAATCTGCACCGACAAAACCGGCACGCTGACTCGCAATGAGATGATGGTTTCCTCAGTGCTAACGCATCAACATCTATTCACCTTAGAAGGCATCGGTTATGAACCACGGGGCACAATTTTACTGGAAAATTCAGAAATCTCCTCCAAAGAGTATGCTGTTCTGGAAGAACTCGCCCGTGCTGCAGCCTTGTGTAATGATGCGGCGTTGCATGATCGTGAAGGCGCGTGGATGGTGGAAGGTGATCCGATGGAGGGCGCTTTGCTCGCCTTTGCAAGCAAAATAGGTATCGATGCCCGCAAAGAGCAGTTAGCTTGGACACGTACCGATGCCATTCCGTTTGATGCCAAACACCGCTTCATGGCAACGCTGAATCATGACCATGAGCGCCATGCTTTTGTGTTCATCAAGGGCGCGCCGGAGCGAATTCTTTCTATGTGCAAGAATCAGAATGCTGGGAACGGAAATGTGGAACCGCTGAACCAAACTTATTGGCAAGAAAAGGCGGACAATATCGCGGCTTTCGGACAGCGTGTGCTGGCATTCGCTGTCATGCCTGTAGAATCAGAGCATGTGGTTCTGGAACAAGCAGATGTCGAGAATACACTTACGCTGCTTGGTATGGTCGGAATGATTGATCCGCCACGAACAGAAGCCATTGCAGCGGTAGCGGAATGTCACACAGCCGGTATTCGTGTGAAAATGATTACTGGCGATCACGCTAAGACAGCGGCAGCGATCGGTAAACAAATCGGCCTGCAAAATCCAGATAAAGTTTTAACCGGAGCTGATCTTGATGGTATGGATGATATCGCTCTGAAAGAGGCTGTGTTGGAATGCGATATCTTCGCCCGCACTAGCCCAGAGCATAAATTGCGACTTGTCATGG
Source organism: Nitrosomonas supralitoralis (assembly GCF_003011925.2). Classification (GTDB taxonomy): domain Bacteria; phylum Pseudomonadota; class Gammaproteobacteria; order Burkholderiales; family Nitrosomonadaceae; genus Nitrosomonas; species Nitrosomonas supralitoralis. Next base: position 2,465 of record NZ_PXXU01000097.1, on the reverse strand, counting down.
CACTGCAATCACACCATTTGACGGTAGCCATGACAGGTGATGGTGTGAATGATGCGCCTGCACTAAAACGTGCCGATGTAGGCATTGCCATGGGCAGAAAAGGAAGCGAAGCCGCAAAGGATGCAGCGGAACTGGTACTGGCGGATGATAATTTCGCTTCCATCGCTAGCGCCGTTCGTGAAGGGCGCACGGTGTATGACAATATCAAAAAAGTCATTAGCTGGACATTACCCACTAACGCGGGTGAATCCATGACCATCATCGTAGCTCTACTGTTTGGCATGACGTTACCGATAACTCCCATTCAGATTTTATGGATTAATCTGATTACTGCTGTGACATTGGGCATTGCGCTTGCTTTCGAGCCAACTGAGGAAAATACCATGTGTCGTCCGCCGCGACCGAGAGGTCAGCCACTGCTGAGTGGTGAATTGGTATGGCACATTGTGCTGGTGTCCCTTCTGTTTCTATGTGGTGTGTATGGTATTTACGCTTACGCAATTGATCGGGGATACAGCATCGAACTGGCTCGCACTCTTGCGGTGAATACGCTGGTGGTAATGGAAATCTTCCACCTATTCTTTATTCGCAATATCTACGGTACATCGCTGACCTGGAATGCAGTGCGCGGTACGAAAGTGGTGTGGATGACGGTAATCGCCGTAACCGTGGCACAACTCTCCATCACTTACTTACCTCCCTTACAGACGATATTTGCCACAGAATCAGTACCCTTCCTAGATGGACTTCTCGTTATCGTCGTTGGTATTGCGCTATTTGCCATTATTGAAACTGAGAAACAGATCCGCTTGCGTCTTAAGGTAATCAAATCATGAAAAAATATTCTCAAATCATTAACTTTCTTGCGTGCGTGACTTTGCCACGAAAAAAGAAAGGTTGTCAGTATTAACAATAGCAAGTTTCAATCTCCTTATGTTATTGATCTAAAAGCATTTGAGCAGAAAATACTGAAAACAGTTCATAGGCATATTAAATAATTATTTTGACTCCATGAGGTAAGCCAGTATTAAGCATGACATAACTTTCTAGATCCGTTCTTCAATCCGATGGTACTGCCTAATTAACTGCATATGATCGATATCTAAGTGACCAATACTACCCTTCCAGTACCTATGCGATATACTCCACCGACTATAAGAAGTTTTTTATCTTTTACTAGTTGATTAAATATCGGTGTACTTTTCTTAAGTTCAGCAACAGCGAGTTTTACATTCATTATGACCGTATTATCATATAGTTCTCCTGGAATTTTTTTTGCTGCTCTGACTGCAGGCAGCAATGCAGTCGCCATTGTTTGTATATGCCCTTCAAATTGCTCGTTCTTATTAATGGAATCCATAGCTGCTTTCACAGCTCCACATTTCTCATGACCAAGTACCATAATTAGCGGAGTATGCAATACGGAGACTGCATATTCAAGCGTAGCTAGAAAATCAATCGTTATATAATTTCCAGCAACTCGAGCTACAAACAGATCACCATGCGATTCATCGAAACAGTGCTCTGGGCCAACTCGGGAATCGGCACAGCCTAAAATAGCGGCATATGGATTTTGTCCTTTCATATGAGCATCTTTGGGTGTATGTTTATGAGGGGATTCAATTGATAGTCCAGCCTCATGACGTTTGTTGCCTTCCATTAATCTTTCCAAAGCCTTTTCAGGTGTAAGTACGTTTTCAGGCTCGGGAACGACTTTAGATGAAGCTGTTTGAAGCGGTTTTTTCTCAGATGCCATGACGATACCTCCACCAAACATACCTAAGCCAAGGGTTCCAGCTAAAGCAATTTTTAGGAATGAACGTTTTCGTAGATCATGCTGTAGATTCTCATCTTTTTGATTAAATATATAGCACATATAAGCCCTATTGAAAGTGGGTGAAAAGAAAATGGGGCTCAGCTTAAATTTTATCTTTTTTTTTTCTAATTATCCATTACTGAGGTAATCCCCATCATAACGTCAATTAAAATCTGGGACAAAACCACCATCTCTAACTGGTTTCTAATTAAAAGCCACGGAAATGTTGTAGCTTTCTAAATCATGAATTTTTTATAAATTAGCAACTGGTGAACTTCTACTAGTAGAAATTACTTAGCGTTTCTGTTCCTTTATCCATTCTAGAATTTTCTACTCTGCCTCCTCAATGCTAATTATCTGCGGTCCTGGATCTTTTCCGCCAACGTCTCATGTTTCAATGAAATCTCATTTGAAATGATCGGAGATGAGTTTCACCATTGCTTCACTCTATAACTTTATTGTTAGCCTCTTCGAAACAGGCTATAACTTGATCTTTGTTCATGTTTGTGACAAGACATATAATTTCACGCGATAGCTAGAGCTAGAGCTAGAGATCACGTCACTCATTATATATTTATCAGTATATTTGCGTTATCAAATTAACACTGTGCGCTTGCGAACTTATGTAAGATCATACACTTCATCGCGG
>NZ_PXXU01000096.1 GCF_003011925.2 Nitrosomonas supralitoralis | reverse complement strand
GGCACAGCAGCATAAAAAAAGTGATAAAACGGTGAATTTAAGATGAGCAATGAACTCATCCTTGCGTTGAGCATCCAATTAACATTGTAGAATATTAGCAAAGCATCGGGGAGGGATTGTGCAAAATAAGCGATTATCAATGTATGGTGTACGTGAAGTAATGTCTTTTGCTGCATTACTAATTGTGCTGTCTTTATTGTTTCATGTGAATTCCGTAATGGCTCATGCTACTTTAGTTAAATCTGAGCCACCGCGCAGAGCTGCCCTTTCAGCACCACCTAAACAAATACAGCTTTGGTTTAATGAAAAGATCGAGGGATCTTATGCATCAGTAATTGTAGAAGACTCAAATAAAAATTTGATTACTGAAAATATTCCAGAATTAGTGGCAAATGATCCGAAGTCTGTTGTATTAATTTTGCCTCGGATTGATCCTGGACGCTATACAGTTCAATACCGAGTTATGTCGGTAGATGGTCATGTCATTGAATCAAAGTATGATTTTAGTGTTAAAGAATAGATTTCCGTAATAAATGATAGAAGTCATTGCAACATCAGCTCGTTGGATTCAGCTTGTAGCAAATCTAACTTTACTTGGTAGTTGTGTATTTTTAACCATTACAGGTGCAGCTAATCGAGCTTATCCAGCAATATGGATTGAGCGATTGGAGCGCTTGTTTCCTTGGCTAGCTGTGAGTATCCCGCTAGGATTACTTATAATTCTAGCTACAACCATAGTACAAGTGACTGGAAATGCTAGTAGTTTATGGGGGGGTGAAGCTTGGTTAGGCTTGTTAAAAGATACGCAAGTGGGGCAGATATGGATTTTACGTTTTACAGCCGCAATATTACTTTTGTTCTTAGTTTTATACTTATGTAGAACTACGAGAACGAAGTGGCAGTATATTTCCTGTGCTGTAATTGCGACTTTACCGCTTGTTGCAAGTTCATTGGCTAGTCATACTGCAGCGGAAGAATTATCAGTCTCATCCGTCATTCCATATGTGCTTCATCTCATTCTGGCCGGTGTGTGGTTTGGAGCTTTGCCAGCTATTATTTTTCTAGCTCTTGATCAACGAACTGAGACGAATCTAAAGTTTGGAAATTTAGAATTCAAAATATTAAAACGGTTCTCATCAATTGCATTGCCTACAATGTTATTGATTGTATTGACTGGACTAGTAGTTGCTGATCGGATATTTGATGATTTTTATGCTGCATTAGTTGCGACTACTTATGGCTGGCTGTTAAGTGCCAAAATATTTTTATTAGTCATAATCCTTTTGATTGCCGCACGTATACGTTCTTACTGGCTTCCTTTATTGAATTGTAAAGATAATTCTGAGGTTTGTAGCGGTAACAGTGGAATCATGAAATGGGTACGCATTGAATTTGTTTTAGCATTGTTGTTACTATTGTTAGCCACAATCATTACCAATACAACGCCTGTTAAGCATTCACTTATTGAGAACTGGCCATTTCCATTCAGATTTTCAATTATCGCTACCTGGAATCAACCGAATGTTGCCATCCAAGTATGGACGGGTTTGGCAGTGCTGGTGCTTGCTGCAGTGGTCTTGCAACTGGGTCGATTACGTGACTGGGGAACGAATCGTTTAATTTGTATTCCATCTCTATTGTTTATAGCAGGGTGTGTAGTTACATTGCAACCTCTGGCAATCCAATCTTACCCTGAAACTTATCGAAGACCATCCGTACCTTTTGACGCGACTTCAGTAGCACATGGAGCTACTTTATTTGCTGAGCATTGTGTCGAGTGTCATGGTCCTCAGGGAATGGGGAATGGTATTAAATCACGAACCTTATCAACGAAGCTGCCGGATTTACTTATTGAGCCGCATACCACGGAACATACACCGGGAGATTTTTATAACTGGCTTACGAACGGAATAGAGAATACGGATATGCCTGGTTATGCCGAGAAACTATCAGAAGAAGATCGATGGGATCTGGTTAATTATATTCACGCATTGTCGCGTGGCTATCAGGCACGAATTTTAACACCGGAAATTGTACCCAATAAAGCACATGTGAAGCCGCCAGTTTTTTCGTACGAGGGCAATGATGGAAGTATCGGTACATTGCAGGATTTTCGTGGAAAAAAAACAGTTTTACTGGTTATGTTTTCATGGCCTCAGTCTATAGATCGTATAGAACAGTTAAAACAATTTTATAAGCAATTGGTTGAGCAAAATATTGCGGTACTCGCAGTGCCAACTAAAGATCTTGCTGCTAAAGATATGACGCAATTAGCAGCTGAGCTACCTTTCCCAGTGGTGGCTCAGAGTGCTGCTGAAATTGTAAGTAGCTATGCGCTGTCACGCAGAACGCTGAGTCATCCTGATATTATTGGTCGCGGATCAACTCCTGATCATATGGAATTTCTCATAGATAAGAACGGTTATTTGCGTGCACGTTGGATTCCATCGCTAGATCATTCAGGTTGGTCAGATATTGCTCAGATGAAGTTGCAAATAAGTTTGCTAAATCGTGAGAATATGAAAGTACCCTTGCCAGAAGATTTTGTTCGATAATCAGCTAATTCCGAGAGGGTTATATCAATTTGGTGTGTATATTTGCTATTTTGCTATTTCTAATAAATATTCAATCAATTAATAAGGTGGTGTTTTTGTAAAGATCTGTTTTTTCGAATCTGAGTTTTAATGCGCTCGGTACTTTGAACAAAGTGATGTGATTCTATCTGCTCTTATCAAAAAACTGCAAGATCAGCGACTTCCTATTATTCTTTTCAGTAAAAAACGCACATTTCTTATTTAAACTTTGTATAAATAAGCCAGATAGTCACTTGGTCAAGTGCTATAGCCAAAGAATATGAGACAGATATGTGTTTAGCTAGACAACGACAACGCACATTTTACTGGATGAAAGCTGCTTTCAGCGTATATCCGGGTCATGCAGAAGTCAGATAAAAGTTATGTTCAGTTGATACTAAGTGTGTAGCTGCTGGTTTAGGAGTTCACAGACAGTCAGTTCAAGAGATTCCAACGATTTACCTCCGGCTTTGCCGGAAGTAAATCCATACAACGGAAGTTTATTGGAGGATTTGATGTTAAGGTCTAACTGTTAATTCAGAGAGCCTTTAAGAATTTATCTGCAGCCAGAGGTAATAAGCCAATCGGAAAGTGGTCCTGCATCACGTATGATGCCATCAGATCCAAACATATAATAAACATGATTATCCGCAGAAGAAACTGCTAAGTAAGAATCTGTTGTAGAATAATAACGATATGTATATGGTGGAAAAGGCAATAAACTTACATTTCCAGCAGGCGCAAAGAACTGCGAATAATTAGATTCCACCCAATTGAATAAACATAATATTGGTTCAATTGTTCCTTGGCTTGAAACATTGATGGTGCCCCTCATAATTGGATGAAATCGGCAAAAATATGTGTAAGTTCCTGGATTGTTAAACGTAAAATTAAATGATTCTCCAGAATTCAAGTCGCTGCTCCATAAATTAGCATCCTGCGTTGTACTATGGATTACCCCATCCTGATTGATCCAATTTACGGAATCCCCTACGTTGAGCGTAATTGTATTAGGAATGAACGTAAAATTTTGAATATTTACACCAACTGCAGCAGCTGTGGCAGAAGATACGAATGAAATACTAATTAACCATAGAAGTATTAGGCGAGACATAAAACCTCCGATAGTGATATAGACTGATAAGCTTTCAACACTACACCACATATATGCGGTAGTCTATCTATTTAAAATATAGATAAAAAATATAATATTAATAACCACGATTTCGTATCAATAATCGGATATATTTCCGATAATACGGAATTATTGGTGCGTTCGAGTTTATGTTAACGATCTCGATAATGCTCCTGATCTAATCTAATGTGTTACTGGATGGGGTTCTAATGCTACCTCTATTGTTAAGTAATATTAGTCCATGAAAAATTTACTAACAAAATACTATTCATGGTTAAGTCATTGTCTAGTTTATCTCATTTTTTTTGCCACATTGCAGAGTAATCAGACACTGGCACAGGATGTCATAAAGCAGACCGAATTTCTTCAGTCTGATCGTCCAGAAGCATGGGCGATGAGTTATGTCACGTCCATCACTCTCTTTTCCGGACTCAGCGTGCCGCACAGTAGGGTACCTGGCTCAGTCGAGGGCGGGATCGAATTGGGCTGGGTTCCCCAACTCAATTCAGAACAGCGACAAATTGGTTTCAATGGCACGAAGGAAGAGGATCTGAACAAAGCTCCGATTTTTGGCCGGCCACGCGTGACCATCGGGCTGCCGTGGAAGTTTGCGTTGACGCTATCCTATGTGCCGCCCATTACAATTTTTGGGATTAAGCCGAATCTTTTTGCATTCGCATTAGAGCGTCCCCTGCTTGAGCGTGATTTCTGGACTGTTGGTGTGCGAATGTACGGGCAGATTGGTAATGTAGAGGGTGCATTTACCTGCCCAAGTGATGTGGCAAAGTTTCCTCCGGGTTCCTCGGAGAATCTTTATGGCTGCGAACAAAAATCGGCAGATAAGTCGAGCCAACGTTTTGCAGGACTCGAGTTTAGCGGCGCCTATCGTATCGAGCAGTTAAGAGGATTAACTCCTTATATTGCCGTATCGGGAAACTTTTTAGATACTGAGGTTCAGGTCAATGCACAGACTTTCGGTATCCGTGATCAGACCCGCTTAGTGGCAGAAACCTGGACGTTCGCAGCCAGCGCCGGTTTTGCCTTCCCTTTGACCGACAAGCTTAAGTTTAGTGTGGGGGTTTTCTACAGTCCACTATGGGTGACGCGCCCTCCGGCAACTTCTAGTCAGAATGATGGTCTTTTTAATGTCCGTTCACTACTTACGTATCAATTCAATTAGGCATGAACCAGAGTTTATGCAGGCACACAGTCCTGCATATTATTAAGGTATGTTGACCAGATTTTCACCGCTACATACTGAAGACTACTGCACAACTTCCCCGTCAGGGCGATAATCGAATAAAATAGTGACAAGTAAAAGACAGTTGGAGCAAGAGATGCAGATGAGTTTTTGGACGCTGGAATTGGCACAGCGATTGAGACGAGACAGTGTGCTGATGAAGAGTGATGTCCTGATTGACTGGGAGGAGTTAGGTTCGAAGCTTACAGGTTTATACAAGCGCGAGTTATCGCAGGGTGGAGGACAGGAAACGTTTGATAGGTTGATGATGTTCAAAGCGATTCTGCTGGGACAGTGGTATAGTTTGTCGGATGCTGCGTTGGAGCAAGGTAATCC
>NZ_PXXU01000095.1 GCF_003011925.2 Nitrosomonas supralitoralis | reverse complement strand
AATGGAGGACAATACGGTGCAAAAGATTAAAGATATTCTCTGTGTTGTAGCACCTGATTCTACAGACCGTGCTGCTTTGGACCGCGCCGTCGCTCTAGCGGACAACAACCAGGCGCGCCTCACAGTTGTCGAAGTAATCGATCAATTGCCGCACAATACAAAGCTAATCGCTCATAATCAGTCGCTCGTGGAGCTCCAGGCAAAAATAGTTGCAGGACATCGGCAGGAACTGAAAATGCTGGTTGCACCTTGGAGCGAAAAGATTGAAATACAGACCCAAACGCTTATTGGTATCCCATTCTTGGAAATCATTCGTGAGGTTCTTCGTAACGGTCATGACTTAGTGATCAAGACTGCTGAAAACGCCAAACTGCTGCATCGGATATTTGGTAATGATGACATGAACCTGTTACGTCAGTGTCCGTGTTCTGTATTGTTAGTCAAGTTGGAGTCACCCAAAGCATGTCGACGAATACTAGCGGCCGTGGATGTCGATGATAATTACTTGCCGGAAGAGCTAAACACAAGATATCAACTTAATCTTCAAGTTCTTGAAATGGCGAGTTCACTGGCGCTATCCGAATTTGCCGAGTTGCACATCGTTAGTGTGTGGGAGGCTGTTGCTGAAAATATGCTGCGAGGTCCGTTTTCGGACACATCGGAGGATAATATCATTGCCTATATTAAAACGGTAGAGCAACAGCATAAGAGAAATATGAGCGTACTAATGGATGAGTTAAGTGGCAATTTAGGACAGGATGCTTTGGAATTTCTAAAACCCAATACACATCTGTTAAAAGGTTCACCACGTGAGAAGATTCCAGTTTTCGCCAAGGCGATTGAGGCCGATCTCGTGGTCATGGGGACAGTAGCTCGCACTGGTATTTCTGGTTTCTTCATGGGCAATACAGCAGAGACCATTCTCGATCAACTCGATTGTTCTGTACTTGCAGTTAAACCTCAGGGATTTAAGACGCCCGTTACCTTGGAAACTTAGAAAGCATATTTGTCAGTGAACTCTTTGTAGGGGACAATTTTACTTACAGTCCTGTTTTGACAAAAATGGCAATTTTTCGTGGTCATGCAAAACTGCAAGTTTGTCATCCAGAAACGTGCGTTCACTACGTTCTCATGCTTGCGTTGGATAAGTCGCAATTGTTTCAATTCCGAGTCGCTTCATGGCTTGCCCGAGCCTAGTGAGTATGAAAGAAAATTACTAAAAAGCGTCTAAACTTATCTCTAAATTTTGCTGACAATTACACAGAGCGTCAGTGCCTACGATAATCCGCTCAAACAATCGAGAGCAAAGTTCCATGGCGTGGTTACTGATTATCTCGAAAATTATCTGGGATAGCACAGAATGATTGATTGCCGCAACCAGAATGTTACGCCAACCCTGTGTTTTCTTGCACCTCTTGGAAAAACAGGCAATTTCAATAACTAAGTGTGACAAAGCCTTTTCCAATATAGCCGCTTGCCAAAGATTGATAAACTGGCAATGTAGGAAATAATAATTCGGAAATTCTGTATAATTAATGTTTGCCAACAACATCGCCGAAATCTGTAGTGTGTTGATAAAGGCGATATCGCGATTTTTGCAGCAACCGGTTCGACACCTTTAGGTTTTGTTGGAGGTGTTAGTAGTAAGCTTCCGAGTAAATTTGTTGCAAATATAACACCCAATGAGGTTGGAGTAGTTCGGTGGTTTGTTACTGACAAGATTTTCTATAGAGTATTTTCAGGCGATAAAATGTTGGTGGATTCCTTGCTTCAATAAAACCTAGAAGCAGTACTTGTGTGCGAGAGGCATTGGCTGTACCTCGGATGGCGACTTGTGGAAGTCGCTCGGTTTGACCGGCACCGAGACCTTCATCATCATTACTGGCATCGAGTCGCGCAAAAGCGTCAACGTGACTGTCAGCCGGCAAGTCGGCTCTCAAACAACGGTCGACACGGTAGTGAGGGTCAAAGCGCCGATCGAAGTCGAATATTTTATCAATGACGGCATCCTGCAGATGATGCTGCGCCAGTTTCAGTCGAGTCCCAGAGACGTGTTTGTACGTGACAGGCGGTTCAGCATCGGCGATATAACTTCCTACTTTCCTATTTTACGGATACGGGATGGGAGTTTGTATTTATATTTCCTTTCTGCAATCCACCGGCGGGAGTAAGAAGAATGATGGAACATCTCACACAAATAATCATGCTTTTGGGTGTGGCGGTTGCCGTCGTCGTTACATTCCAGCAATTGCACATCCCCACTAGTATTGGCTATCTACTGGTGGGTGTGATTCTAGGACCACATACAGTTGGACCGACATTCAATGTGCCAGAATTTAAAGCTCTGGCTGAGTTTGGCGTGGTCTTCTTGTTATTCACGATTGGGCTGAGCTATTCATTACCTCAATTGCATGCGTTGCGACATCAAGTGCTCGGGCTTGGCACAGCGCAAGTGATGTTCACAACTGCCGTAGTGGCTGTTGTGCTGTGGTTGATAGGCGTGCCTGCAGCTGGCGCATTTGTGATCGGCGCAGTGTTTGCTCAGTCGTCCTCGACTATCATCGGCAGCCAATTAACCGAGCAAGGCGAAGAGAGCAGCCCTCACGGTCGGCTCGGGCTTGCAATGTCTGTGTTTCAAGATGTCACTGCTGTGCCTTTCCTGGTGGTTATACCTGTACTAGGCATGGCTGCAGGCAGCGAAGTGCTGACAGTTGCACTGGGGTGGGCGATCGGCAAAGCGGTGCTGGCGTTCGCACTGGTGTTTTTTGCAGGCCGCTGGCTGTTACGCCCACTTTTTCAGCTTGTAACCAGGCGGCGATCTGCTGAGGTGTTTACCCTAGCGGTATTGCTTGTTGCATTGCTGGCGGCTTGGACAACCAACAGTCTCGGTCTTTCTCTGGCCTTTGGTGCATTTTTGGTCGGGATGATGCTGGGCGAAACGGAGTTCCGTCACCAGGTGGAATCAACCATCCGCCCTTTCCGTGATGTTCTTCTTGGTCTCTTTTTCGTCGGTATCGGCATGCTGATCGACCCTGCGTCTATTCCCGACATCTGGCATTGGGCCTTGCTCGGTGCTGTTCTCATCCTGACAAGCAAATTGCTGCTTGTGACCGCAATGGTGCGTTTGAGCGGCATCGACACCTTTACGGCGTGGCGTACAGGATTGCTGCTGGCAGTGGGAGGAGAATTCGGCTTTGCCCTACTTGCTATTGCGCTGGAATTCTCTGTGATCGATGTTCAGCTTGGTCAGATAGCGCTGGCATCAGTCTTTTTCTCGATGGTTGCCGGCTCCATTCTGATTCGGTTCAATCATATGATCGCATCGCGACTGACCGCAACTCGTCACAGTGAATCTCAGGACCAGCCTGGTACGACGCTGAACCTGAACACATCGGAGCCATACGTATTGATCGGTGGTTATGGTCGAGTAGGACACACCATAGCCGTGCTGCTTCAGACCAAAGGGATCGCATACATGGCCTTTGACATCAACGCGCAACGGGTAGCGCAAGGAAAGGCTGACGGCAACCAGGTATCATATGGCGACATCTCCGATCCAGAACTGCTGACTACGATCAAGGTGGAAAGCGCCGCTCTGGTGGTACTCTGCGTTGACGATTCCGCTATTGCGCTACGAGCGGTTTCGTTTATTCGCAACCGGGCACCCCATGTACCAGTCATCGCGCGGGCGCAGGATCTAGAATCGAGCGCGCGACTGCTTGCCGCCGGTGCGACTCATGCGTATCCGGAAGCGATTGAAGCGAGTTTGCAGCTTGGGGCAATCGCCCTTAAATTACTTCGTGTCCCGGCAAACGATATCGATCTGATGGTGCAGGAGGTAAGAGACTGGAACTACAGGCCGGTTCTTGAAGAGGAGGAGCAGGTCAAGTAGCCGCAATAGCGTAGCGCGGTATATATTTCTGATGCGTCATTTAATTTTAGCGGGGGTTTGTAGTCTAATTTTAAGTTTATACATTTCCAATTGTAGAAAGCACTGTTTGGCAGACTACATTTAACTCAGACATGTTACACAGAAAACTTTACACTTTGATCTCGGAAGCAATCGTTTTTTTGTGTATTCATGTTCACTTCTAATGAATTATAAATCCGCCTCTAAAAGAAAGAATCCAGTTAGATTAAACCATTTCATGGAAAAGCGCTTAACTGGATTGTCCGCGATTAGTTGACCAAGTCAGTCATGAACTTGGGATATTGATATTTGCAGCCATTGCTCTAGTATTCATGCGTGGTGGGATTTCAAGAATCCATGGCAAGATGTTCAAGCGGAGCGAAGATTTATCAAGCGCTTATTTTCTATACCTGGCTCAATACAAGATTGCTATCTTTATCTTCAATCTCGTTCCCTACGTGGTTTTGAAGCTAGCAACTTGAATAGAAGTTTCTTTCTCATTCTAATGATGCTTATTATTCAACAAAAGATAACGTCAATTCTATAACTTGACATAATAAAACGACCGGTCATATAATTAATTATGTGAGTATAGTTATACAGTAATTTGTCGCTCACTTTATCGAGGAGAAGCATCATGACGAACGAAACAAATTACACCGGCGGTTGCTTTTGTGGCGCAGTGCAGTTCACGGTAATCGGTAAGCCAGTCGCGATGGGTTACTGCCATTGCGAGTCATGTCGACAATGGTCGGCAAGTCCCGTCAACGCCTTTACCTTATGGAAGCCGGAGGCAATACAGATCACTCGCGGCTCTGAAAATATCGGCACTTATAACAAGACGCCCAATAGCTATCGAAAATGGTGTAAAACTTGCGGTGGTCATGTCTTTACCGAGCACCCCGGCATGGGGCTCATAGATGTATACGCGGCTACTATTCCGCAATTTCCATACCATGCTCGTATTCATGTGAATTATCAAGAGACAGTGCTGCGCATCAAGGACGGGTTGCCGAAAATGAAGGATCTGCCTAAGGAAATGGGTGGCTCCGACCTCAGCGTAGCGGAGTAACAAACTGACCTTAAAGTGACCTGTAATGGCGCACTTAGGGATTCCTTTAATTTTCATGTAATGTAATCAAGTCAATTTATTAGTTCAAAACTTTTTAAGGAATAAACCATGAAAGTAATTTATGATGCTGCGACATGCATTCATGCAGGAAACTGCGTCAACAGCCTTCCTGCTGTGTTTAAAATCGTCAATGAACAATTTGTTATTGACCAGAAAGGGGCAAGTGAAACCGAGATCCGTCAAACGGTTGCCGCCTGCCCATCAGGCGCCCTGCGGATTACTGACAACGATACTCCGGATTAGAGCGTAATCGCCAACAGGTTTTTCTATGCGGTTAAATATTTAATAA
>NZ_PXXU01000094.1 GCF_003011925.2 Nitrosomonas supralitoralis | reverse complement strand
TTATTATACCAATTCAGGGCAAATCAGGCCGCCTCAATTAGATGTTAACGGGACAGTAATGTTTTCTTCTGATGCAGCATTTAGACTGTACTCCCCTTGGTGGCTTGTTCACGAACATTGTGTTGGCAGCCTTTTTAAGATTCATGCAGACGCTTTTCAGCACACCTTGGGGTTGAATTTTGCCGTGCCGAAGTAGCTGGCCCGTCCCATCGGCGGTTGCATCGCTTTCGGATTATTTTTGGGCTTAAACGCTCTATACAATCATCAAATGCTTGATACGCTTTTCTCGTGTTTGCTGCCTGCCAGATGTTGTGTAGTGCTGCCTTGACGTTGTGCTGCAAGCTGTGAGCAGTTTTTCATTACATTGGCGGTTTTATGCTCCCAGCACCGCTGTGATCGGTATCCGGACAGCATCTGTGAGCCACAGCTTTCCAGAACTCTCCAACAGCCAGCTTGGGCATTCAGATTAAGAGCATTACTATCTGTCATGCAGTGTTTCCATATTTTGTTTATTGATCTGCCGAGATCCTCACCAATAGGTTACACTGCTTCTTTCACCCTTGTCATAAACTCTAAAGATCATAGCTCAACTAAAACGTTGAAACATCAAACCAGCGAGGTACAATTTTTTCCTGTCTAAGTATTGTCTCAAGCTTGTTGGTGAAATTGTGCCACCAATTTTGATTAAACTCGGCGGCCATTACTTCATAAATAATGATTTGATCTTTCTGCACATCTGCCTCTTCCTCCCAAACACCTTCCGCTGGGGATTGCGAGAATGCGGTAACACCGCTAAATCCTTTGGTTAAATCTTCCTTAATGTCCGTAAAGAATTTTATCGGAAATTTTTTCCTAAATTATCATTTAGCGGAAGTAGGAGCTGAAGAAGTTTCATGATTGTTAATTTCCGGTCGAAATTAGATTTTAAGTTCCTGAGAAGTTTTCAAGAATTCTGCCGATACTTTTTCAGCATGCTTCAGAAGTGTTGCGTCAATGTTTTTAAGAGTAATGGCACTGGCTTTCTTATATTTTTTCAACTCTGTCCACGTAACAGGCCATGCGATCGGAGCACCTGCTCGCGCCCGCAATGAAAACGGCACAATGGCCGTGGAAGAGAAGTCGTTACGGTAGAAGTCTATGAAGATTTTCCCCGTGCGTTTCTTCTTATTCATATTGGCGACGTATGCGTCCGGCACATCCCGCGCCATGTTCTCTGAGAATTCACGGGCGAATTCCTTAACCTCGTCCCAATTATGATCCGGTTTTATCGGGGCAACAACGTGCACACCTTTACCGCCTGAGAGCCGTGGAAATGAGACAAGTCCGATCTTCTTAAGACGGTTGCGTATGTCTCCTGCGGCCAGTTTCACCGCCTCAAACGGAACGCCTTCATCTGGATCAAGATCAAAAATGATTTGATCGGGTTTACCCTTATCTTTTAAAGTGCTCTGCCAAGCATGAAATTCCATCGTTCCCATTTGCGCTAGCTGCACAATGCCCACCTTATTTTCAACGTAGATATATTGGTGCTTGTTGACCTTATGCGTCACGGTTTTTGATTTGACCGAATCGCCTACGCCCTTCATGGCATTACGTTGGAAGAAACATTCGCCACCAATGCCGTCCGTGCAGCGTAAAAGACTAATCAAACGCCCGTCAATGAACGGAAGCATTAAAGGCGCGACTTTGGCGTAATATTCTGCGACATCTCCTTTAGTGATTGTAGTATTCGGATAAACAATACGCTCTGGATGAGAAATTGTTACACTGTTAAACGACACCTGCTCTGCCTTCGCCTTCTTGCGCGGTTTCAAACTCTTGGCTACTTCTTTCAAAGTCTGCGGCATTTCCTCCACCACAGCCTTAGGATTTTTATCTTCACGAAGCCCTTTAAAGGATGCGTGGCGGATATGGCCATCGGGCGTCCATTCCATAAAGGATATCTCGCACAGCTTTTCGGGCTTCACATAAATATATTGGCGTACCCCTCTGGGCACTTTGTCTGGGAAGGGAGATTTATCTAATTTAAGTGTGATGAGTTTTTGATAAAGCTCCTCAGCAAGTTTTTGAGTGAAACCCGTCCCAACTTTACCTGCGTAGGTAAATTTCTTGTTCTTAAAATACCCAAGCAACAACGCACCGATGGCTTTATTGTAATCCTTGGCAGGCATAAAGCCGCCTATTACAAATTCTTGCTCAAGGCCGCATTTGCTTTTTACCCAATCTTTGGTCCGTCGTCCGTAGTAATGACTATCTTTCTTTTTGGAAACCAAACCTTCTGCGCCAATTTTGCAAGCTTTTTCCAGAAGATCTGGAGCACTTTCTAAATGCTCCGAATAATGGATGGGGCCTTTTACTTTTTTTAAAATTTTCTTAAGCAACACTTTGCGACCAATCAAAGATTCTTTTCTCAAGTCTTTGCCGTTTAAATGGAGGAGGTCAAAAACCCAGCCTTCAATCTTCTCGGGTTCATCGTCCGAGAGCGCGGCCTGTAATGCCCCAAAATCAGTCCTGCCATTTTGATCGAGAACGCAAGCCTCCAAATCGAAAACAGCATTCTCCACATTCACTTCAGTGATAGCCTTGGCCAAAGACTCAAACTTATGGGTCCAGTCTTTTCCGCCTCGGGTGCGTAGAACAATTTTTCCATCTGAGACAAAAGCCATGAGGCGGTAGCCGTCATATTTGATCTCATGGACCCACGCATCACCGTCGGGTTGCTGATTAACGAGAGTGGCTAGTTCGGGGTGATCGTACTGCTTTAAAAGAGCATCTAGCGATGCCGTGGAGTTGGAGGCCTCCTGGTTGGGCTCCGATACTGGTTTAGGGGAATCAAATTTTGGCGCTTTGTTACGTTTGGTGGTGTTGCCAAATCCTGCTTTCCGGATATCCTTCATAGTACGGCCCGTTACGATACTCGTATTCTCACGCGTGAAGAAATCAGCATTCTTGGTCCTGTTTAGCGCAAAGTCGTCTTTGCTCTTGATGAGAAGCCAGTTTTCACGTTTATCGGGCGTGTGCATTCGGACCAAATGCCACTGACCCTTCATGCGACTCCCTTCAATTGTAAAATTGATACGGCCCTTTTTTTCCATTTCGTCTGGATCGTCGTCCGGCGTCCATGTTCCTTCATCCCAAATCATGACAGGACCAGCGCCGTATTGTTTTTCGGGAATGACACCTTCAAAATCGTTGTAATTCATCGGATGATCTTCGGTACGGACTGCCAACCGTTTATCTGCCGGATCGTAGCTCGGACCTTTTGTCACTGCCCAGCTTTTCATTACTCCATGCCATTCTAGTCGAAAGTCATAGTGGGTCCGTGTCGCCTCGTGAAGCTGAATAACAAAACGCAGATTTTTTTTAGCAAATTTTCCAGCTTTGCCTTGTGGTTCGGCCGTAATACCAAAGTCTCTTTTCTCGTTATATCTTTTTAAAAGGTCGATTGACATTTAAGCTACCTGGTTATTCTTGACCGACTTTTTGCAGAGGATTTCTTCGGCGCGGTCTTTTTAGAGGTACTTTTCACCTGGGATTCTGACCCCTTACCGCCTTTAGATTGTTCAACACTCTTGCGCAAGGCGTCCATAATACTAATGACTTTCCCGATTGGCATTTTCTCACCCTTAACGCGTGGGGCACGCTTTTCCATCTTGGCCTCGATGATTTCTTTCAAGCCTTCTTGATAGAGGTCCTTGAACTTGGTTGGATTGAAGTCGCTAGATTTGCGTTTAATAAGTTCCAATGCCAAATCCATTTGATCTTTTTCTGACTCGGTATTGGGGTCGATGTCTTCAAAATATTTCTCGGCTTTGCGAACTTCATAATTATATCGCAAGGTTTCGAGAATAAGGCCTTTTCGGCACGCCTTAAGCGCTACAATGCGTTCACGGTTTGCAATGATGACCTGACCTATGGCCACTTTCTTGCTTTTCTTCAATGCATCTCGAATGGTTACATAAGCTTCCTGCGCAAGTTTACTATCCGGGGAAACGTAATAAGGGTTATCAAAATAAATTGGATCAATTGAAGACAGGTCGGCAAACTGAACGAGATCAATTGTTTGCTTGCTCTCTAAGCGCAGCTTTTCGATTTCTTTATCTTCAATAGGAATAAAAACCCCCTTTTCATATTCATAGCCTTTGACAATATCGTCTGCTTCAACCACATCACCGTCTTCATTGACGTTTTGATAGTGAATGCGTTGGCCAGTATCCTTATCGTATTTATGGAGACGAACTTTCTCGCTCTGGGTCACGGCTGGATAAAGGCGGACAGGAAAGGTGACGAGGGACAACCTGATATGTCCCTTCCAGTAAGGGCGGTGTGGCATGTCGTGCTTCTCATAAAAATAATTAATATTTAATATTCACTCATGTGACTTTCGTCATTCAATCATCTAAGATAAATTAGTTAGGGAGATTCAATCAATAACCTTATCTAAAAGTGAAGTAGGAGTATTCTCATAATTTCAGACAAATATGATTTATTAATATGGCTTACAATTTAAATTTACTCAGTACGATGATTAACATGTAAGAAAATTCTAGGAAAAGCTGTATAGCAAAATTTATTGTTCGAGAAGGTGACACATTGATCATTGATCATTGATCATTGGAATTAGATAGGCTGGACAGGAACTTGGCTCATTTAATCCATCTGACAACAAGATTAAGTGAAATAAGTTGGGTTAATCAGTTTAAACGATCCAATTAATACATCGACGGCACAAATAGTGTTTGGTATTTTAGCTTCGCTTACTGAGTTTGAGCGAGAATTAATTCGGGAACGGACACAGGCCGGGTTAAAATCAGCCCGGATCCGCGGTCGCAAAGGAGTACGGCCTAAAAGGATGAGTCAATTGGCAATAGAAAAGGCAACCATTGCTGAAGCCTTTTACAAAAAGCGGCATTTTTGTAAGCATAACTGCTGAACAATTAGGAATCTTGAAAGCCACGATGTATTTGTCCCTTCGGTATCGAAACGTTGATATAGAAGTAATGCCTACATATATAGAGGTAATGGCTTCATGAAACAATTATTATCGGATCGGACTGGGGAAAATCTGCTTATGCCAGCATTTCCAGTAAAATTGTATGCCATAGTTGCTCGTCTATAACCCCCATTTTGCCGAGTAGACGACGCTTATCAACGACTCGGATTTGATCAAGTAATATCCGTGCAATTCGTCCGTCGAATTCGACTAGCGGGCGACAACCCAACGGTTGTCCTTTACTGGTTAATGGCGCAATAATAACCCTAGATAATACATCATTAAAATCGTCCGGGGAAACCACCAAAGCTGGTCGAGTTCTTTGGATTTCAGTTCCGACTGTGGGATCGAGATTAACCCAATACACCTC
>NZ_PXXU01000093.1 GCF_003011925.2 Nitrosomonas supralitoralis | reverse complement strand
CTATCTGCTGTCTTCTGATACTATCAGTTTATGAAAAACTCAATTATTACAAAGGATTTGATATGATATGAAACTTACTGAAAACTTCTATTGGTGCCCGGGGCCGGAATCGAACCGGCATGGGCGTTTTAGGCCCGAGGGATTTTAAGTCCCTTGATATACTGTTGATTATAAATGATAATATAGGTTTGGTCGTTCCGCAAACGACTAATTATTGAACTCTTTAGAACGTTTATCCATGCGGGGTATTTTTATTTTGCGGAACAGAATTCGTCACTTTGTTGGTGTTACTTTACTTCCTTTTCTCTCGCGAATATAAGTCTCAGTCATAGTCACTGATGAGTGTCCAAGTTGTCTTTGGGCTTGCCTTATATCCCCACTTAAATCCGCTTTATCGGTTCCGGCTTTTGCGCGGATATCTCTGAACTGAAATTTATCTTTATCCACACCAGCAATATCCCGGGCCTTGTCGAAGTGACCGCGAAATGAGTTATAAGTAAATTTCTGGCCTGTATCGTCAACGATCAAATAAAAGCTGCGAATTTTATAGGTTGATTTCCTTGATAGGATTCGATCAATCAAGATCGACAATTCACCTTGTATGGCTATCCTCATTCTCGTTCCAGTTTTATTCTGCGTTACCGAGATATGACCTTCTTGAATATCATGCTCAGTCATTTTAAGCACGTCTGTCGGTCTTTGACCTGTGAGATAAGCCAAATCCATCGCATCGCGCAACGGTTGACTTGCTTGGGTATGCACGGCTTTGTATGTGGCATCGTCAATATAAACCTTTTTGCGACCTATTTCACGAAAACCCTTAACGCCAGAGCATGGATTGGGTAAATCCGTATACCCCCATTCCCGGGCCTTATTCCAAATATGACTGATGAGTGCTTTCTCTCGGTTTGCGCGTATCGTTTTACGCCAGTCCATATATTGCCTGATATGGATCGGTTTGATTGCATGCAGAGGGGAAGGTGGATCGTCAAAGAATTTATAAATCTGTTGAAGCTCACGAAAATTATCGTGTTGTGTAGCAGGGGCTTTGTTTGGAATAACTTCCCGAATATAACGCTCAGCAACATACCGGAATGTAATAATTTCTTGATGACGTGGCTTTGCGTTAATCTGCAACTCTGCCCATTTCTTCACGGCTATAGCGTAATCATTACCAAGCGGGATTTCCTTACGTGGCTTCCCGCCTGTGTCGTAGTAGTACCAGACCTTATCGCCACGTTTACGCGCGCGCAGCCCCTTTGGCATATGATGATTTACACTCGGCTTCCTACCCATGTTTTAACACGTTCGGTGTCCATGATTGATCTTGATTTAACGGCTGGTTGTTGCCTTCTACTGCTGATCGTGGCACAACTGGACGACCTGCAGCATTGATGTAGAATAATATTCCCATGATGCGCAATTGCGCAACCTGGCGCGACTTAATCTTAGTCCCGGCCAGTCTTGCAACATCATCATCGTCTAGGAATATACTCATTTCAGTTTATCGTATTCTTTTTGTTGCCAGGCAATCTGCGTGATTCAATAACAATATTTCCATCTGGAAAAATTGCTGTATGAACAACAACATTTTGCAGATTTTCATCTAACTGGGCAGCAACATATGACGCATAGCATAGCCTCATCTTAGTGAAAAATTCTTCTTCGGTCATACCGGCATCAATACATATTTCCATAATATCTTGTTTCATTTCAGGATCCATCTGAATATCAAGTTGATATAATTACTTTCCCAATATCAGTTAAATGGATTATATTGCTTTCATCTACAGTTATAAGGTTGTTCGATTCTAGTTCATTTAGAATTTTTCCCCCCGTCGGCTTCCACTTTTCTAGAAAATCTGCGACGGTTGTTCTTTCCTCTGGATTTGATACGTACTCTAGATATTTTTGATAGATATCCATGTAAACTCCTTTTTAATCCAATAAAATTTTTCGACTTTTGGCCGTTAAATAAATTGTATAGTATCTCCGTGGCCGCCAAGACGTAGAAACCCTTGGTGGCCACATCTGCTTATTTCGATATAACCTTAAATTCAATAACCCAGCAGTATGGATTTGAATCCCACGATCCGATTCCGTTGATTGATTCCCAAATCTCATTAAATCCCATCGCGTAGCAATCACCAAATCCGAAGTCTATTGGATACGCACCTTCGGCCTTAGCATCTTCTTCACTAATATCCCTCAACCTCTCAATCCTCACATTCGTAATCTCAAGCAGAATTCTGGATGCCTCGCGCGGCATGTGGATTGATGGATTCCATTTTCTACGAAGTTTATCTGTTGAGTTTTCAAGATCCACACCCAGTGGATCATCCATATAATCTGCACGATAAAATACTTGGCAGTCTGATTCATAAGGACCTAACGGGTAATTCTCATGTTGCCATGTCTCCCTGACCCAAAGGCGGTCGCCTGATTTTCCATAAGGACAATTGAAATAAACTTCAGAATTTTTGTTAATATTTTTGCCATTTATATTTATCCAGTGCGCTTTACCTTGTAAATGTTTTTTGTCGCGATCTGTGGTAGTTACCAACCAACTAAGTTGATACCCCTCAGCTGGAGGTTGATGCTTCATAATCATTCTGGTCTGAGTTTTTCTCCCCTCCAAAATAGCGCGAATCATGGGAGCAGAAAATAGAATTGGACGCTCTTTAATCATTCGAGCGTCCTGAGAAATGGGAAAAATTATTTAAAAAAGGTGGGCAAAACTGTCCGGGAACCAACGAGGTATGGTTTCGGTTAAATTCCACTGCACAGTTTTGCCCATCTGGAGAAAACCCAGTGCGCTGAGAAGAAAGGGGGAAAGTGCGCGCACTGGATTTTGGGAGAATTCCAGCCCTCCGACTAAGTGTGGGCATCCACTCGGGCTGGTGCGGCCTATTCATCCCTATTGCAGCAGCAATAGGTGAATTGGAGTGAAACATTATGGATCTAATTTGCATGTTAATCCGCGTTATTGGTCATATAGTTCAAAAATATTTTATCCGTTGACATATTTCTTGCGGTCACCTGACTTATGTAAGTAGCTTTCTGTTGTTCTTTCGTCCAGAAGTTCCTTCAGTTCGTCATCAATGCCAGTCGTTTTTTTAGGTTTCTTTATGACTTGAACCGGTTTGATGACATTTGCTTTTGATTCCGGTTTTGGGTACTGGTCGGTTAGAATTATTTTATTATTCAGCACATCGATGACTATTTTAATCGCGGCAGCAATTTGATCGGGTTTGGCACTTGATTCGCTTGAATCTTTTTGATGTATATCAAATGTTCTCAGTGCTCTGCAAATTGTGTCCAGGTTGCGGGCTCGGGCATTTGCTTTGCCGTCATTGACTTGTTTAACCAAAGACATGGAAGCGGGTGACATGCTTGCGAAATCCAGGAGACACAGGGCACGGTATTGCGTTAATACATATTCAGCATCGCTACCGTTCATGATATTGATGCATGCTGCCAGTTTGACTGTAGCTGACGAGTAAAATGTTCTTGTTGTGTTGCAGTGTTTTATCAATGTCTTCGCGGTGTCGTATAATCCCGAATCCATTATTGGCCGCATTTGGTCGATAGTTACCGGCCTGGTTGTGTCGAAATAGAGACGTGCCCCTGCATTCAGAATGTCTGTTATGCGCTTATTTTCATTCAGTAGGTCAGCCATATTTCTTGCGATGCCGGTGTCCGTAACTTCATAAGCATTCAATGAAAGTCCCATAACAACCACACTACGAATCGTCACTCCGGATTTAACCACGGCCATTAATCGATGATGCGCGTCCCTGAGGTTGCCATTTTTATCAATGCCGATTCCCTGGCTGGTGATTCTCCATTCTCCTCGAGCCATTGACCCGGCCAATACGTCAACGTGCCAGTCGCGTATTTTTCTATTGCCGACACTTGTGCTTAAGAGATGTGTGGCAATGTTCGGTGTGATATCCATAATGATTGCTCGTTCTACTTTGCTAATAAAATTAGACATTTTGTTTGTCTCCATCACTCTTTAATCATAATTAATCTGACATCGCAAGATGTTGGCTACCCATTCGCAACCTTCGCCAGATTTCCGATGACTCCATTCTCAATCCAGTGCGCTTGAACAGACGGGGGCAGTCCTGCCGGTAATTCCTTGAGTGTTCCGAATAAAATCACAGAATCAATTTCCTTGCTCTCTGATAAATCCATCAGCCAATTCAAATAGGCGCTGCGGCTGGGCAGATCGAGTAGATCAAACTCATCGACCATAAAAAACTTGATTCCAGACACATGGCTAATAGCCTCTGCAATCATTGAATCAATCAGCAACTTGGTGGCTTTTGAACTGAATGAATATAGCTTCCCATCATCTTCCATGATCGTCATGTCGTTTTCGATTCGCACTTTGCCAGGGAAATTCAGCTTCTCAACACTTCTAGCGATCCGGGCATTTACCGGTTCCAATGCCGCAGAGAGCATTTCGCTCGGAATTCCTTCTGGAGATAAGGCACTCGCAATCAAATCCCATGCTTTTGCTTCCTCGTGATATCTAGCTGCCTGTTTGGTTTTTTTGTCAGCTTCGTTGGAGGCCCTAATGTTTTCATTCAAAACAGTTAATTCATCCTGTAACTGTTTGTGCGTTGCTTTTAGCGCTTCAATTTTGGTTTTTATCTCTACTAGCGCATCCTCGTTTGGCGCTTGACCGTTCTGCTTTTCGAGTACGGCCGACTGATCGCGCGCAGTGATGGCGGCTTGCAAATCACGCTCACCGTTTGCGACTGAATTTCTCAGCATGGTTAAGGTTGTCTTGTATTCGGGCAGCTTCACGGCCATATCTTCATCGCCCTGAAGGTCACCTTCACGCTTGATTAATTCTTTGCCATTGAATATTAGTTCTTCTTCGCAGCATGGGCATTTGCAAGCAGTGCTTCCAGGAGTTAAACCATCTGAAAGCAGTTTGGCATCATTCACTTTACCGATCCAAACAATAACTTCCTGGCGGTCTTTCGCTAATTTGGCTGTGATTCTGTCGATTTTTTCAGCAGCATCGCGCAACTGGACAACCTCTGAATTTCTGGCTTTCACTCCATTGACTTCAGCCTGAATAGCTCCCATTTTGATAGATTGCAATTCAATTTCGCTGTCGATTTTGCTTATCTGTTCAGCTAATTTAATCGGATCTTTGGCTGATATTTCTTGTTTTTGAGCCTTCCAGCCTTCCGCTTTTTTATCGCCATAAGCTTCGCTGGTCGTAGCTTTCCAGTTGGCACGCGCTTCTTTGATTTTGTTCATTGCATGCTTATGACCATTATCGAAACTTGATTTCAAAAAAGGTAGCACTTCATCAACATCACTCTCAGAGCAGCCACTTTTCAGGAGTTTTTCACTTACTTCCTTGCCATCACTTCTGAGATTGCCAAGATTAAATAGAAATTGGCGGCGCTCATCGGTTGTGCTTGCGGAGAACAGTGAAGGGTTTAGCAAATAGGGCAGGGCGAACGGTAGTTGTTCTGTCAGTTCGTGGGTGCCGTTCGGTAGGGTGATGCATGCTCTTTGGTTGTCGTTGTAATCAACGAACGTGTAACCAACATTATTGCCATCGGCGCGATTGATCAACAGGCCGTAATTCTTTTTCAATGGCTCACTAGGATTCACACCGGTGAATGCATGGCGTATGCTGTTGTATAGACTTGATTTCCCTGCACGATTGGCGCCGCAAAACAAGGTTATTGGAGAGTTAATATCGATATCAACTTCTTGGATTGCTACAGTTCCGCGTGAGGATATTTTGTCGATTCTCATGATCGAAGTC
>NZ_PXXU01000092.1 GCF_003011925.2 Nitrosomonas supralitoralis | reverse complement strand
CAGAGCAATCCGAGTACGAAACAGCCATAGAAAAGCTTTCCGAGGGCATTGAGATTGTTAGCGATAGCTGGTTTAACGATCTTGACCCGATTGATCAGGGAAACATACTTGGCAAGTGGGGTGGGCTGAGAGATCCAAAAGCCAAATACATCGGCTCTTGGGGTAATTATCGAATATTTACCGGAAAATTCAAGAACGTTTCGACGAGGCGTGTTGCCAATGGGTTTGGGGTTGCTTTTACAAACCAAGATATTCTACCTAATAGCAGACAGATACCGACCTCTGTGGCGGTGCATGGCGATATGGACACTTTAAAAGCATTTCTACGTATATCAAGTATGCATCATAACAACATTGTTGGCGTTCTCTACAACATAGCGTTAAAGAAAGACAAGGTTATAAAAATAGCCATGGAATTACAGGGTGAACAATCATGATGAATAGCGTTTACAAGGTTCTTACGCCAGCCGGTAAATTCGATGCGATCTTCGCTGAGGATGAGGATATCCCGATTGAATACAGCGGCGATGAGTTGGCGATTGATTTCTTCAAAGACTGGCTATTCATCAATCAAATAAGTGGTTCGCAAGGGCATTTGCTGGATAGCGATCAATTGACACCCGCCGATTTATATGGATTCTGCCAGCCCCTTAATAGCGGGATAGAGGTTATCCCTCCATTTGATGATTTTATGTCGTATATGCAAGAGGATATCGCTATGCAAAATGATGATGAACTCGCAGAAAGTGAGATTTTGGATGGCGTGTACTCCGACTCAGACAAGAAATCAATAGTGGCGACCAATCAACTAATCAAGTTTTTCCGTGAATTCATCGCGTCTGACTTTGAAAAAGCCCAGGTACCAACAGCAATTTATGGATGGACCGCTACCGCGCAGGTAATGGATAAAGAGGATGCCAAGCGCAGATTGCGTGAGCTCATCGATATTGCAATCAATCGCAAGGCCGGCATCGAAGATATCACGCCAAAACAACAGCAGAGACTTGATGATTATCGACATGATGCGCGTGTGATTAGTGACTATCTGACCAAGTGCATACGCCATACAGGTGCACGTAACCTGCTACGCACGCCAGAAATGAAGGCAAAATTTCCAGATATCGACAATCAGCCCAGGGAAGAGTTTGATTCCGCAATTATCAGCGATGAAATAAAAAAAATAGCGGATATGATGCTCGATGGCATATCTGGAATGGACAAAATAAAGCTGATTAAAGAGGCTGGAAGTATCCGCGTGAGCCTTAAAACCGTTCAATCTGGCATGGAGAAGCTAAAAATGGTTAAGAGGATTAAAGAAATACGCGAAGCATTGGGAGTTGGAAGTTCCGGTGCATTGGATAAGAACGGGCTTGACGCTGATGGAATGTGGCCAATGACCAGCGCTGAGTACAACAAAATCCACAGCGACTACAAAGGAACCTTTCCCGATGGTACGCCCACCGCTCTTAAACTGATTAACGGAGCCACCACTATCGTGCCCGTGAGAATCACTGACGAGCAGCAAAAAGACTCGGAACCAGAGGTGGAGCCACAAACCACCGTGGCCGATGTTAACAACGTTATGCCTTTGCTGAAAAACTTCATTGGTGCCGCGCAACTAGCAGCCGTCGGTTCCTTGATTCGTGGTGAAGAAGGTCAGTTCTTTACGGATAAGCTGATCGAAATAGCCAATATAATCCAAACCATGCCAAAAACTTACGACCAGGATGGTATGGGTGATAAAGCGATTGCCTATCTGCACTACTTCAAGGGGTCCGGAGATTGGTACATAACTGAAAAGGACATGGAGGACGACCAAATGCAGGCGTTCGGTCTTGCGGATATATTTGGTGATGGCGGTGAGCTCGGATACATCAATATCGAAGAAATGATTCAGCATGGCGTAGAACTCGATTTTCACTGGACACCTAAAACCCTGGGGCAGATCAGGGGCACGGACAGCGAAGATGAAACTCAAGGCACTCAGGCCGGTGAAGAATCGAGCGAGATTAATGATCCTGCAGAAACGACCGAAACTCCCGAAGATGCGTCGCCAGAGGATAGCGCCAAGTCAGGATTTATATCAGAACTGGAATCATTGAAAGCGGAAACCGATATCATTCGATTCAATGAGCGACTGGATGAGATTGCCGCCAGAGTTGAACAAGCTGGTTTAATGAAAGCACTTGATAAAGAATTGAATGACACAGCTGATGTTCTCACCGCATTATTGGCGGCAGCGGAGAGTGGCAGCAAATGATAACAAAACGTCTACGTGCATTAGTAAATTTGATTCGGCACTACGCTAAATTAATTTCGATATAACCTGAGAAACAGTTGTCTACCAAACCGGTCAGTCAATTTCTTTCAATAATTCTCCGAGATCTAACCAAATAATATGAAACAATTAGTATCGTCTTGATCTCCAGAACTGTATATTGGGTCAATTGGCACGTTATAAAGTTAGCAAACATAATAAATATAACGATTTTGTTGCTCTTTTTACAAGAGTCTGGAAAATATACGGAAACTAAGTAATTACTTGTTAGACTTTGAAAAGAGATCTACAAATGAGTGGATGTTGTCACAACGATCGTACGATAGATAAACTTCGGGAGCGTCAGCGAGGCACCCTTCTGATTGTTCTTGGTATCAATGCAGTTATGTTTCTTGTTATTGCTGGTGCTGCATTATATGGGAATTCAACTGCGTTGCTGGCAGATAGCTTTGATAATCTTGGAGATGCTCTGACCTACGGCCTTAGCCTATACGTTGTTTACCGGGAAACGAGTGCTAAAGCGAAGGTGGCAATATTCAAAGGTATACTTATTCTTGTAGGTGCCTTGGTTGTTGCAGCTCAAGCTATATACAAGCTAATTGTACCCAGCATGCCTATCTTTGAGGTGATGGGCATCTTCAGCCTTATCGCGCTCGCGGCCAATTCGGCATGTCTTTTTTTGCTTTGGCGGCATCGGTTTGAAGATGTTAATATGAGTTCAGTGTGGGAATGCTCGCGCAACGACATAGCAACCAATCTGTCGGTATTTTTGGCGGCTGGTGCGGTTTGGTTCACAGGCTCAGGTTGGCCCGATATTGCGGTCGCGATCGCTTTGGTATGGTTCTTGGTGCGTTCTTCGGTTCGCGTCATTTCATCAGCGCTGGTCGAGCTACGTGCAACTTAGCAAATTGTTACAGCGGAACGACAGTATTTCTTCTCGCTAAACTAACTTTTTCTCGTTAATAATTAATTTTGCATTATCTAACTAACTGCTTAGTATTATAAACCGATGCAAGATCTGTTGTGCTTTAAATCCTAAAATGTCAGTTCCTCTGTAAGCCAATACATACCATATTTGTTAACACCAAGCGACCTTGTCGTATCTTAATCCCCAAGTTATACCTCCAACTTCTACCGATGAAGGACGCGCCATTATAAGGATCAATAGCGCGTAGTTGTTCACCGGAAAACCGCGCAAATAATGCGTTGCCACGTCTTTATGATAGCAAACATAAATGCCATCATCAGGACTTAACAATGATTTCCTTCGCAGAAAAAAGATCCATCCAAAACACAATATTAGAGCAAAACAAGATACTTGCCAGCAATCCATCGTTTAGCGACAAACGGCAAGCGCAAAAAGTCAAATCTGAGGCAATGATTAGACTTGGTTTGGTTAGCCAGGCTCAGCAAGACAATGAAGAAGTAATAGCCCCACGTGAACCAACCTCGCAATACTATGAGTTTGACCCTAACCGCAAACAGTCTCAAAGAAAGAAAGACAATGAGGCCGCTATGTCGCTACTTGCGCGTATCGATGCCGGTGAGATTGATCCGAGCAAGTTAACTGGCGAACAAAGACTGACCCTTGCTAAATATTCCGGTACCGGCGGCGCGTTAATTGGCGCGGATGGTAAAAAGGGTTCTGCTTACGAATATTACACTCCAAAACCGATAGCTGAAGGCATTTGGACATTACTCGGAGAACTTGGGTTTGAGGGTGGCAAAGTTCTGGATCCTAGTGCCGGTGTAGGCATATTTGGTGCCACAGCGCCTTTGAATGCAGCGATTGATGCTGTTGAGCTCAACGAGACATCGGGCAGAATTAATAGCCTGGTAAATGATGGACCAGGCTACGTTGCAACGGTATCTCCATTCGAGAAGGTTGCGGCCAATACTCCGGATGAGCAATACGACGCGATCGTCACCAACGTTCCATTCGGTGGCGTTGCGGATCGTGGCGGCAATCAGTTGCACGATAGCCGGTACCAGAAAGAACCGCTGCAGAACTATTTTATATTGCGCTCTCTTGAGAAACTAAAACCGGGTGGCCTGGCTGTCTTTATCACGCCTCCACGATGCGTGTCCGGCAAGGGTGGAAAAGAAGAGGATTTGCGCGTCAAAGCAAGTTACATGGCCGAATTCATGGGTGCTTATCGACTTCCGAATTCGGTATTTGGTACCGCCAGCGCGGATACCATGACCGATGTGATCGCCTTCCGTAAATACGATCGGGAAACGCTCGACAAGATTGCTGAATTGCGCGAACAATCGGCGCAAACGCTGATCGATGCGAACGTGCTATGGCAACCCTTTATTGAAGGCCAGTATTTCAATACCGAAGGCAAGCGATTCATCCTGGGCGAGTTCGTTCCAAAAGACCCGCATAAATTCCGTGACGTAGATCGCGTTATGAACCCGGCCAGCATGCCAGAAATAGCCAGAATGCTAAGGAGATTCCCTGACTCAAGAATCGATTGGGATTTGTTGGGTACCACGGAAACATCGCCAATCATTTACCGTGATGGCGACACCATTACTCAATCCGGGCAAACACTGCAAATGCAGGATGGCCGGTGGGTGCCATTGGCTCGTAATGAAGAGAGCGCTGACATGGCGGGATTGCTTGGCAAGCTGGCAACCCCATACGCGGCCTTTGAAAACAGAATTCAATGGTCTGATGCGTCAAAATTATTCGACTACATGAATGACACCTCACAGGCGCTCGATATTCCTGGCTGGATGCGTGCTGCAGTCAATGAGCTCAGACGCCTGCCGGACCATAGCGATCGGGCAAAATACTGGAATGCGGGTGTAGTGGGGTTGGCTGTATCTCAAGTGCTGGATGAGCGTTTGAGTGAGGAAACCGGCGTGAAGTACATTGATGAGTATCCAGCGCTATCCGATGCCATGCAGGTTGTCTACTCAGCAGCAAAGAGTCGTCCTTCCAGTCTTGGCGGGAAACTGCGCGATGCCATGAAGAGAATGGGTACTCATTACCAGAAAAAAACTGGATTCTCTGCGGTTTGGCGCGGCGATGTGCAGCAATCGGTAACACCTCTTGAGATAACGGCTGATTCTGGATTCGAGGGATTGCGTTACAAAAACCGATCCATATGGGCATCCGTGGACGATGCTAAAGAAATATTCGGACATGATTTTAATCCGATTGAGGATAACAACTGGTGTATTTCTCCCGATGGCAGGTATGTCACACGTGCAGATGATTACTACACTGGCAATTATGCCGATTTCCTGCGTCGGTCCGATGCTGAGATTGCCCAGGCAACGGATGACACGATTCGAGCCAAGTTGCTGCGTCAAAAGCTGGATGCCGAAAGTCGCCTGGATAAGATCGATGTTTCAAAACTGAACTTCAATCTTTTCAGCCCATACGTGTCATGCGAGGAAAAGGCTGAATTCCTGCGCAGGTTTGTCCACCCTTCCGCTGCTGTTGTATTTGATGAGAAAACCGGGCACAAGAATGTTGATATTGACATTCCTGGCAGCAAACTTTCCGACAATGAAAAATTGCTGAATCGTATTGGTGATTACCTCAAAAATGGCACGATTACCCTGGGCGGGGCAAAGCTGGATATGAGCGATGCTCAAGCATTAAGCATTCTACGCAGGAAAGTGGTGACTGCCAACGAACAGTTTAACGGTTGGGTTCGCGGCAATAAG
>NZ_PXXU01000091.1 GCF_003011925.2 Nitrosomonas supralitoralis | reverse complement strand
TTTGTTGCCGCGCACCCAACCGTTAAACTGTTCGTTGGCAGTCACCACTTTCTTGCGCAGTATGCCCAATGCTTGAGCATCGCTCATATCCAGCTTTGCCCCACCCAAGGTAATCGTGCCGTTTTTGAGGTAATCGCCAATGCGGTTGAGCAATTTTTCATTGTCAGAAAGTTTGCTGCCAGGCACATTGATATCAACATTCTTGTGCCCTGTTTTTTCATCAAACACAACCGAAGCGGAAGGATGAACAAACCGGCGCAGGAATTCAGCTTTTTCCTCGCATGATACATATGGGCTAAAAAGATTGAAGGTCAGTTTTGAAACATCGATTTTATCCAGGCGACTTTCGGCATCCAGCTTTTGACGCAACAACTTGGCTCGAATCGTGTCATCCGTTGCCTGGGCAATCTCAGCATCGGACCGACGCAGGAAATCGGCATAATTGCCGGTGTAGTAATCATCTGCACGTGTGACATGCCTGCCATCGGGAGAAATACACCAGTTGCTATCCTCAATCGGATTAAAGTCCTGCCCAAATATTTCCCTGGCATCATCAAGGGATGCCCATATCGATCGGTTTTTGTAACGTAATCCCTCGAATCCAGAATCAGCCGTTATCTCAAGAGGTGTCACCGATTGCTGCACATCACCGCGCCATACCGCAGAGAATCCAGTTTTTTTCTGGTAATGATTGCCCATTCGCTTCATGGCATCGCGGAGTTTCCCACCAAGACTGGAAGGGCGGCTTTTTGCTGCTGAGTAGACAACCTGCATGGCATCGGATAGCGCTGGATACTCATCGATGTACTTCACGCCGGTTTCTTCACTCAAGCGCTCATCAAGCACCTGAGATACAGCCAAACCCACGACGCCAGCATTCCAGTATTTTGCCCGGTCACCATGGTCCGGCAGGCGTCGGAGCTCATTGACTGCGGCACGCATCCAGCCAGGAATATCCAGCGCCTGCGAGGTGTCATTCATGTAATCGAATAATTTCTCCGCGTCGGTCCATTGGATTCTGTTTTCAAAGGCTGAGTAGGGAGTTGCCAGCTTGCCAAGCAATCCCGCCATGTCAGCGCTCTCTTCATTGCGCGCCATTGGCACCCACCGGCCAACCTGCATTTGCAGCGTTTGCCCGGATTGAGTAATAGTGTCGCCATCGCGGTAAACTATCGGTGATGTTTCTGTGGTGCCCAACAAATCCCAATCGATTCTTGAGTCAGGGAATCTCCTTAGCATTCTGGCTATTTCTGGCATGCTGGCCGGGTTCATAACGCGATCTACGTCACGGAATTTATGCGGGTCTTTTGGAACGAACTCGCCCAGGATGAATCGCTTGCCTTCGGTATTGAAATACTGACCTTCAATGAAAGTCTGCCATAGCACGTTCGCATCGATCAGCGTTTGAGGTGACTGTTCGCGCAATTCAGCAATCTTGTCGAGTGTTTCCCGGTCATATTTGCGGAAAGCGATAACATCAGTCATGGTATCCGCACTGGCAGTGCCAAATACTGAATTCGGAAGACGATAAGCACCCATGAATTCAGCCATGTAACTTGCCTTGACTCGCAAATCCTCTTCTTTTCCACCCTTGCCGGACACGCATCGTGGTGGCGTGATAAAGACAGCCAGGCCACTTGGTTTTAGTTTCTCAAGCGATCGCAATATAAAGTAATTCTGCAGCGGTTCTTTCTGGTACCGGCTATCGAGCAACTGATTGCCACCGCGATCAGCTACGCCACCAAACGGAACATTGGTGACAATTGCATCAAATTGCTCATCCGGAGTATTGGCCGCAACCTTCTCGAATGGCGATACTGTTGCAACGTAACCCGGTCCACCATTCACCAGACCGTTGATTCTGCCTGATGTTTCGTTGAGCTCAACAGCATCAATCGCCGCATTCAGAGGCGCTGTGGCACCAAATATGCCCACACCGGCACTAGGATCCAGAACTTTGCCACCTTCAAACCCAAGTTCTTCGAGTAGGGTCCAGACACCTTCAGCTATCGGTTTTGGAGTGTAATATTCGTAAGCTGAACCCTTTTTGCCATCCGCGCCAATTAACGCCCCGCCAGTGCCCGAGTATTTAGCAAGCGTCAGTCTTTGTTCGCCCGTTAACTTGTTCGGATCAATCTCACCGGCATCGATACGCGCAAGCAGCGACATAGCGGCCTCGTTGTCTTTCTTTCTTTGAGACTGTTTGCGGTTCGGATCAAACTCATAGTATTGCGAGGTTGGTTCACGTGGGGCTATTACTTCTTCATTGTCTTGCTGACTGGGAGGTTGATCTGACACTTGCTCCAAATCCACCCAGTCCTGCATTTGGACTGGGTTAACGCCATTCTTTGTTTGTCTGCCACGAGTCGTGCTCGACAAGTGCAACAATGTTTTGCCGTCCTCTCGCGTCGCCCCCTGGTTCAAGATATACCAGGTATCGCCATCCACATTGATGATAGGCAGGTCTAGCTTTGGTGGCTTCACAAATTCGGTGGATGCCTGCTGGTTGACCAAACCAAGTCTAATCATTGCCTCGGATTTAACTTTTTGCGCTTGCCGTTTGTCGCTAAATGACGGATTGCTGGCAAGTATCTTGTTCTGCTCTAGTATCGTGTTTTGAATGGATCTTTTTTCTGCGAAGGAAATCATTGTTAAAGTCCTGATGATGGCAATTTATGTCTGCTATCATAAAGACGTGGCAATGCATTATTTGCGCGGTTTTCCGGTGAACAACTACGCGCTATTGATCCCTATAATGGCGCGTCCTTCATCGGTAGAAGTTGGAGGTATAACTTGGTAATTAAGATACGACACAGTCGCTTGATGTTAACAGCATCGAGTGTATTGGCTCACACGTGATCGGATACTTTCAAACTCAAAGCAGGCGGTGAGATAGGATGAAATTCAATTTTTATACTGTTTGTTCATAAAATTTTGGCGTGCACTTGATGTAACTATATATTTTTATTTTAGAAATAAAAACAGGCTGCCGAAATTTGACTAGTAAGGAGTATAATAGAAATAAGCTTTACTTGCGTGGAACCGCAGCGCGGCGACGAGTCAAAGTGCAAGCACTGGTTAACTGCTGATTTCTACGCATAGTGGCATATGATCACTAATGGGTAGCCATTTTTCTTTTGCGCCAAAATTTAACTGGCACCGTTGTAATAAATCACTTGAAACAAAAACATAATCAATATGATAGGCTTTTTCTGTATTTCTTTGATGATAGAACGTGGGCAAAGTCTCCTCTCCTTGTGCCTCTTCATATTGATAGTGGTACAAGCTTTCTATACCTAATTCCTTGAGCTCTTTCACTACATCGGTATGGTTCCACCACCTATCGGTTTTGTCCCATATTTTATTGCTGTTGAAATCACCTAATACTATAGTATTCTTTTGGGAAAGTTCTATTCCGTGGATCTGCAAATACTTCCAAAATTGTCCCATATACCCAAAAACTTCAGAGTCACCGCCTTTTGTCCACACACTTAAGATATTAAATTCTTCATTTAACTGAAAAGGGAGAAATAGTTTTAACTCATTAGTTGACCACCGAAGCGAAGGGCTTTTACTATTTATACCTTTAATTAGAAATTCACCCTCCCAGTACAACTTTTTTACACTATTTCCTTTTCTAGGGAATACTCCTATACCTTTGTGTTTTGAAGTTCCTTCCCACAAATAGTTGCCAGCCCAAGAACTAAAACTTTCACCTGAATTTGATGGATCTTCACACTCTTGAATTATCAAAACATCTGCATCAAGGGCGTCTGCCTCCCGAAATTTTTTTCTTAAAGCCCCATTACAATTCCAAGTCATTATTTTCATGTGCAGTTAGCAAGTATTTATATAGTTTCCGTAGATACTCCATTCTTTTAGGAATAAGAGCAACAGAGTCATTATACTTATCAGGTTCGCTAACCGTATATCATCCTAAATGATACGATATACAGAGCTGAAGATCATATCTGTACTGGCTGTGTAATATTATTGGCCAGATTTCGGAGACTTAAAAAAAATTGACTGGCTGCTTTTGACCGACAGCCGATTGTCAGATCGTATCAAGATTATTTTGGCGCGGTGCCGGATCAAATTTGCTAATGCACGTAGGACGTTTTGTTATCATTTGCCGCCACTCTCCGCTGCCGACAACAATGCGGTGAGAACATCAGCCGTATCATTTAATTCTATATCAAGCGCTTCCATCAAACCAGCTTGTTCAACTCTGGCTGCAATCTCATCCAGTCGCTCGTTGAATCGAATGATATCGGTTTCCGCTTTCAATGATTCCAGTTCTGATATAAATCCTGACTTGGCGCTATCCTCTGGCGATGCATCTTCGGGAGTTTCGGTCGTTTCTGCAGGATCATTAATCTCGCTCGATTCGTCACCGGCCTGAGTGCCTTGAGTTTCATCTTTGCTGTCCGTGCCTCTGATCTGACCCAGGGTTTTAGGTGTCCAGTGAAAATCGAGCTCTACGCCGTGCTGAATGATTTCTTCGATATTAATGTATCCGAGCTCGCCGCCATCTCCAAAGATATCCGCAAGACCGAACGCCTGTATTTGGTCGTCCTCCATATCCTTTTCGGTTATGTACCAATCGCCGGATCCCTTGAAATAGTGCAGATAGGCAATCGCCTTATCACCCATACCATCCTGGTCGTAGGTTTTTGGCATGGTTTTAATTTCATTGGCTATTTCGATCAGCTTATCTTTAAAGAATTGACCTTCCTCGCCACGAATTAAGGAACCGACGGCTGCTAGTTGCGCGGCACCAATGAAGTTTTTCAGCAAAGGCATAACGTTGTTAACATCGGCCACGGTGGTTTGTGGCTCCCCCTCTGGTTCCGGGTCTTTTTGCTGTTCGCCCGTGATTTTCACAGGAACGACAGTAGTAGCGCCGTTAATGAGTTTAAGAGCGGTAAGTGTTCGATCGGGCAAGGTTCCTTTAAAGTCGCTGTGAATTTTGTCGTATTCTGCTCTGGTCATCGGCCACATTCCATCAGCATCGAGTCCGTTATTGTCCAATCCACCGGAACTTCCAACACCCAATGCATCGCGTATTTCTTTAATCCTTTTAACCATCTTCAGCTTTTCGATGCCGGATTGAACGGTTTTAAGGTTCACACGGATACTTCCGACCTCTTTAATCAGCTTTATTTTGTCCATTCCAGATATGCCATCAAACGTCAAATCAGCCGTGTTTTTAACTTCATCGCTGATGATTGCAGAGTCAAGCTCATCCCTGGGCATAGCGATATCCTCTTGCGTATACGACATAAAATCATCAAATGGAGGGATAACCTCTATCCCGCTATTTAGAGGCTGACAGAATCCATATAAATCGGCGGGCGTCAATTTATCGCTATCCAGTAAATACCCTTGCGAACCACTAATCTGATTGATGAATAACCAGTCTTTAAAAAAGCAGATTGCCAATTCATCGCCGCTGTATTCAATTGGGATATCCTCATCTTCAGCGAAGATCGCATCGAATTGACCGGCTGGCGTAAGAACCTTGTAAACGCTATTCGTCATGATTGTTCACCTGGCAAATTATCGACTTCGTTTATAACCGCATATTTAGTTCTAAATCTATTGTAGAGAACGCCGACAATATTGTTGTCATACATACTTGATATGCGTAGAAAGGCTTTTAAGGTGGGCATATCGCCATGTATCGCTACAGAGGGCGGTATATTTCTGCGATTAGGTTGTTCCGGATAAACGAATGAACCGGTTTGATGTGTAAAAGCAACTCCAAACCCGTTAGCAATGCGCCTCGTTGAAACATTCTTGAACTTGCCGGTAAATATTCTATAGCCACCCCAAGAACCAATGTATTTGGCTGTTGGATCATTCAGCCCACCCCACTTGCCAAGTAGGTTTCCCTGATCAATCGGATCAAGATCGTTGAACCAGCTATCGCTAACAATCTCAATGCCCTCGGAAAGCTTTTCTATGGCTTTCTCGTATTCGGATTGATCTT
>NZ_PXXU01000090.1 GCF_003011925.2 Nitrosomonas supralitoralis | reverse complement strand
GACCCTCACTCTGACTGACTATCAATTTGCGTCATTCCTCGGATCATCGGTTACTTGGCAGCATTTGACGGTGATGTTTCGCCTCGTCTTTGTCAGTGCCTCAAGAAGGGCCTGATTTCAGGTATCTATATTTTTCAATTCACTTGATTGAGCTTTTAGTTCAAGGTCATTATTACTACTGACTGGAAATGGCACCGGCGATTCTTATTATGACAAAGCCATCACCAAAAAAGATCAATGATTTGTACAAATCATCGCATCTGCTGGCTCACTATTTAAGAAATTAATTTGCTACGCTAGTGTGGATGATAAGTTATGCAATAGAAAACACAAATTGACCTTAAACTCAAGACTAACACTTGACTTCTGGAGGCAGTTACCAATCAAGCAGAATCAGCCGGCACTGTCTGTTTTTTTATTTTTAAAAGCCACCATAACGCTTTGAGACTCATCAGCGCTTGCACCATTCTAGCAATTCTTAGAAAACCTCTGGTACGAACTTGCCACGACACACTGGATCTATCCTTTAACCAATCCAGTGTTGCGTTTGCTTATCGCCATCCTGGGAAAGCTGAAGCATGCCTCAGCTTGGAATCGAATTGTCGATCCACGGTTAATATCGTCAACCATTTGATCATTACTGAGCTTTCCGTTTTACTGAAAAACCCAAAGCCAGCTTTAACATCCCGATCTCATATTTGAACTATATATAGATTACCGATCAATTAAGCTGGCTGATTAAGTGAATATCTTTTCGATAAATCGCGAACAGTTGCCCCTGACTGTTACAAAACCAGCAAGGATAAGTCTTGCACCTAAGATTCATCACATCATATGATATCGAATGCCATAAAATTTGATATATGATATCAATATCTTATATTTCCTTTTGCTGAAACGGCTCACTGCTAGCAGTGGCCTCCGATTCAAGCTATTTTCTTCAAGCGAATCAAACAGATTTCGTGACAACCATTCTCATGAATCAATAATGACTTAAGCCAAGGCACACATATTGATCATTATCTCGGATTTATAGCATTGTTGCCATCGTAAACAAACTAAATACAGAGGCTTCAGCTCACACATTTCTACAACTTCTGCGACCTAATTCACCTTGAAATAAACCATATAAATCAACCACTCATATTATTATATGCATGAATACTCAAGCACAAAAAAACCAATCTGTTGAATATATTATATTTAATGCAAAAATACCGTCGTTTGGCATTAGATGTCGGAACTGTTGACGTGGTTATTATTCCCACGTATAGTTCCGGCGTGCGGGAAAATATCTCGCATAATTTGATGTTCCTCATTAGGAAAAACTGAATTGATGAAAACTTAATTTTCAAAGGATAACCACAATGAAATTAATGACGGAAAAAATAACAATGTCTTTAGCTGAAATACTAGCAATATTCGTAGCTTCGTTACTCTTTAAAAAAATTCAGTGACATAGAAGTATCAACTAACTAGCTATTTGGCAATGGCCTTGCTTGTTGCGAGTATGGGAGGTGTATTGGTAGTTGTCGGATGAAGTGACAACAAACGATTCAAACAAGAAAGCATTAATGATTCTTAAGTGTATTTAGGATGAGACTTATCATTATGCTTGGAGTAACTGTTAGAGTTTGATTCAAAATAAATCAATACATAGTAATGAAATCTATCGCACCTTTATATAGATTGAATTTTACTTACTTCAAATGGATTTCTCAGCTTCAGCAAGCCGCACTTCACCAAACAAAGGATACAAGGCTAACCTGTACTGCAGCTTAAAATAGGTTTTTGACAGTAAACGATCAATTGGCTGGAATCAGATAAATCGTTAGTCGAATAGTCCTGTAAAGCTAAGCCAGAAAATCGCCTTCCAACACACACTGTTTGATAAAGATACTTGATCTGCTAGTGGTCTAGTAGTGTTAAGTGGAAACCCTGTGGATGTTCATAAGCAGAATTTTCTTCAATACTGCTAGCAACGCAAGAAACTCTTGTAAAAAACTCCATAAATAGTTTTGTGCATCACATTTTTCACATAAAGAGGCAAGTGAATGATAATTAAAATGATCCGTTTTGTACTTAAAAGAATCGACATTTTAAATTTATTTCAGTATTCAAAAAATTCTCTAGCTCAGAATGAGTCGGCATTATTTTTTTGAAAATGTATTTCTGAAAATACTCATGAATTTTTCCAATTCTTAAAACCACAATATTCGAAACAAAAAATTGCATTAGATGAACTTAAAGAGTGAATTATAGGCATTCAAGAAGTAAATGGTTTTCATTTACGAGCTGTAAAAGTGAATTAGAAAATCTTTTGGAAAACGTTTCAATTATTGAATAAAGCAATAATTTCTTCAAACTCATCAGGGGAGTCGTAAATGAATAGAGAGCTTTTTATAAAACCAAGCATTGTATTACCAATTCCGTCCAAACGGATTAATGCGAATTACATTGTATTATTGTTCGTCATTTGCTTGATTTTTGCTTTTTTGGGAAAGGTGCAAGCAACTTCACTGCCATTTGGTGCCACCGGAGTAAAATGGCATCCAGGCCACTATTACACGATTCAAAACTGGGCTAATGATGACCCAATCTACATGGCAAAGGTATACAAAGAGCTTGACGCAACGCCTGCGTTGCGTGGCATGCAACTGCGTTACTTGTGGGGTTGGCTGGAAAAATCACCGGGCGTATATGATTTTTCTTCCATCGATAAGCATCTTGCCAAACTGACTGCCATGAATAAACGGCTGGTTATTCAGGTACAAACAAAATCATTCGATGCTAACTGGAAGCTCATTCCAGACTATTTAAAAGCACCACAATATGAAGGCGGAGCTTTTAAATATAGTGACTTTGGACCCAAACCCAGTAATGATGGCAGCCGTTACGGCCATAACATTAAATTATGGAATCCTAATGTACGTGATCGGCTCATAGCTTTATTTAAAGCCTTGGGACAGCGTTACAATTCACATCCAAATTTTGAAGGTATCGGTATGATAGAAACGGCCATGGGGCAAGCCATAATACCGCTGACTACTGATCAAGCCGCCACATGGTTTGACAATTTGATTATTGTACACCAGAAAATGCGTACATTCTTTCCCAACACCATGACGATTCAAGAGATAAACTACCCGCGCAACAATCTGAAACAAATCACAAGTGCGATGGTAAAAATGGGGGGAGCGCTCGGTTGTCCGGATGTTTATCCTGATGAGCCAGGTTTGAATTTTCCTGGAGACCAATATTCTCCTCAAGGTGCTTATCGTTATTTCTCACAGCTTTCGGGGGTTGTGCCTATAGCTCCCACAGTGGAAAAGGTCAACTATCTTAATACTCGTGGCGATAAACTAGGCCATGTACCAGCTGTCCAGGAGCTTCTAGTTTTCGCACGCGATGATTTAAAATCCAATTATATATTCTGGCAACGTCTACCTGAATATGTAAATCAAGTTTTAGAGGTGATGAGTTTTAATAGTCAAAAAACCACTCCCTCAGGTGGCTTGAGATCTGCCTGCCCGAGTGCTTATTCATCCTGCATAAGGAATTAATTGTTTTCTAATCTGTAGTAATGAGGACTTGATCTGGCATTCGCTTCGTCAAATTCGGGTAATTGTCAGTTCAATCTGAATTACTGCAGATTAATCGTTGGTCAATTGATTCTGTAATAACTGTAAGCACACAAGTAATTCTTGTACAAAATCTCCATAGGTAGTTTTGTCTATCAATTTTTCGTATAAATCACAAGATCTTGATAAACAGAACAATCATCTGGGCATTAGAAAAATCCAACATTTTTTTACAGCAGCATTCAAAAAATTTCCTGATTCTGGATAGCAGGCATTATTTTTTGAAAAATACATTTCTGAATGACGCTCATGTATTTCTTCAGCCAGAAAAAAACAGCACTCAAAATAGAAACTGTACTAGGAAAAACTCAATGGAGATATTTATATGTAATCAAGATGTAAACAGTTTTAATTTGCAACTGCATCAAGCGCATTAAAAAGCTTTCTGAAACAATTTTTCAGATCTTAGCAATAAGCAACACAAAGCCATTTCAAAGTTATCAAGGGAGTCTTAAATGAAAAGAGAGAATTTTATGAAATCAAACATTATCTTACCCAATATAAACCGACGGATAAATGGCATATCCATCGCAATATTATTTGTACTATGCATGATGCTTGCTCCGTTAGGAGTAGGACAAGCAGCGCCAATACCGCCTCAAAGCACAGGAGTAAAATGGCATCCAGGGCACTATTACACAATTCAAAATTGGGCTAATGATGATCCGATCTACATGGCAAAAGTTTACAAAGAACTAAAAGCAACACCTGCTTTGCGTGGAATGCAAATGCGCTTCTTATGGGGTTGGATAGAGAAATCACAGGGCGTATATGATTTCTCTATTATCGATAAACATCTTGCCAAACTGACTGCCATGAACAAACGCCTGGTTATTCAAGTACAAACAAAATCTTTTGATGATGACTGGAAGCTTATACCAGATTATTTAAAGGCACCTAAATATGAAGGCGGAGCTTTTAAATATAGTGACTATGGACCCATAACCAGTAATGATGGCAGCCGTTACGGCCATAACATTAAATTATGGAATCCTAATGTACGTGATCGTCTGATTGCCTTATACAGGGCACTGGGTAAGCGCTACAACT
Source organism: Nitrosomonas supralitoralis (assembly GCF_003011925.2). GTDB lineage: Bacteria > Pseudomonadota > Gammaproteobacteria > Burkholderiales > Nitrosomonadaceae > Nitrosomonas > Nitrosomonas supralitoralis. The sequence goes on along the minus strand of NZ_PXXU01000090.1, from coordinate 1,660 downwards.
CACACCCGAATGTGGAAGGTATCGGCATGATAGAAACAGCAATGGGGCAAGCGGTAAAGCCATTGACGACTGCACAAACTGACAAATGGTTCGATAATTTAATCATCGTGCAGCAGAGAATGCGTGACTTTTTTCCTAACACCATGACGATTCAAGAGATTAACTATCCACGAGATTATCTGAAACAAATCACAACTGCGATGGTAAAAATGGGAGGCGCACTCGGCTGTCCGGATGTTTATCCTGATGAACCAGGGTTGAATTTTCCTGGTAATCAATATACTCCTCAAGGAGCATACCGCTATTTTTCTCAGCTTTCAGGAGTTATACCAATCGCTCCGACCGTTGAGAAGGTCAACTATTTAAACACTCGCGGTGATAAAAAAGGCCATGTGCCAACTGTCCAGGAATTACTTGTATTTGCACGCGATGATTTAAAAGCTAATTATATTTTCTGGCAGCGCGTTCCCCCATATGTTGATAAAGTATTAGAGGTAATGAGTTTTAATAGCCAAAAAAATACTCCGTCAGGCGGCTTGAAATCTGCCTGCCCGAAGGCCTATCCTTCCTGTATTTGGAATTAATCTTTTCCTGATCTGTAGTAGTTGCGACCGGTTTCGACAATTATTTCATCAAATGCGGCAATTGTCTGATCAAGTCGGAACTACTGCAGATAAATCAATAGTCAATTGGCTCTGAAATTTACGCCATAAAAATTATCTATTGGATAAAGCAGCCATCATAACTACTGGTTGTTCTGGAAAGTAGCGCCAATCGGATACTTCTGTGGATATTCATATGCAATATTCTGCCAGAAAGTGTCAACATAAGTAATTCTTGAGAAAAATCTCATTAGGTAGTTTTGTCTATCGCATTTTTCCGAATAAACCGGCAAATTGAAGATAAATAAAACGGGACCTCTGTTCATTAGAAAAAACCAACATTTTTTTTACAGCAACAATCAAAAAATTTTCTGTTTCGGAATAGCTGGCATTATTTTTTCATAAGACGTATTTCTGAACGGCGATCAAGAATTTCACCAGTTAGAAAGCAAACACTACTCGAAAACAGAAATTGCACTAGGAAAAACTCAAGGGGGTGATCATATGTAATCGAAATGTAAAAGATTTTCATTTACAGGTTGTATCAAGTGAATCAGAAAATCTTCTGAAACAAGTCTCAAATATTAAGCAATACAACAATTTTTACGAACTCATCAAAGGAAACATGCATGAATAGGAAAAATTCCATGAAATCGAGAATTATCTTACCCACTATGAACCGACGAATAAATACGCTCTCCATTGCAGCTTTATTCGTCATATGCCTGACGCTTGTTCCTTGGGGAATAGCAGGTGCTGCTCCTGGAACAGGGATAAAATGGCATCCAGGTCACTATTACACGATTCAGAATTGGGCTAATGATGATCCAATCTACATGGCAAAAGTTTACAAAGAGCTGAAAGCAACGCCTGCATTGCGTGGAATGCAAATGCGCTTCTTATGGGGTTGGCTGGAGAAATCCCCGGGCGTATATAATTTCTCCATCATTGACAAGCATCTTGCTGAACTCACTAAAATGGGAAAACGCATGGTTATTCAAGTGCAGACAAAATCATTCGATGCTGACTGGAAGCTCATACCTAATTATTTAAAGGCA
>NZ_PXXU01000009.1 GCF_003011925.2 Nitrosomonas supralitoralis | reverse complement strand
AAGCGTGACCTCATGGCTTTATTGCGTGGGGATCCACTCATAGATAAAAATGCTAACAATTGCCAGATGGACTTGCTGTGAAAGTTAACGGGACAATAGTGATATTGGATAGAGAATTTAAAAGACAAAAAGAACCAACAGCGAATCAGAGCACGTATCCGACGACTGGCGGAAGGTCTTTACGGCGATTGCCACTCGGTAGGAGAAGGTATTTTTAAACTCCGAATGTTTTTCGGTTCTGGATACAGGATTTATTTCGGTGAAGATTACGGCAATATTGTGATTTTATTATGTGGCGGTGACAAAGACAGTCAAAAACAGGATATTAAAAACGCCAAGGAATATTGGAAGGATTATAAAAACAATGGCTAAAGAACGGACTTACAAAACTTTAGATGAAAGTGAAGAGGAATATTACCGCAATCATCCCGATGAAATTGATGAATACCTCTCCACGGCATTTGAAGAATATGCGAAGGATGGATGCACTGCTGCTTTACTCTCTCAATTACGTATGATTGCCCGTGTCAAAGGTGTTACAGCACTATCTCAAGAAACAGGTATTACCCGAAACGGCATACAAAAAGCATTATCTGAAAATGGCAACCCTAGATTTGAAAGTATTAATGCGATTATGAATGCTATGGGGTATCGTCTGACGCCGCAAAGGATGGATTTTCATGCAAAATAGTACCTAAAAGCGATTGTAGAATCTCATAAATGGTGGAATTCTAAATTTTTAATATTACACTTCGTATAATTTTAATGATTAAACTAACAGAAAGGACAATTATCCATGGATAAACATATAACCTCGTATGCAAAAGAGATCACTTTGGAGAGTGACAAAGCTAATAGTCTTGATATGCGAGACGGGATTAGTAACGAATTTAACAATAATAGCAATCCGTTTATTATTCAGGAGAATATTGGACGAACCGAAGAAGGGAAACAAAAAGGTGGGCGTGGTGAAGAAGGCATCCAAAGTCGAGAAGTATTTAATTTGATGGCAACAAATGAACCTAGAATAGAAGCTAATGAAAAGCGAATTGATGACTTAATGGAACGTTATAATCATCTTAAAGTAGAATCGACTGAAATTCATCGCGAGCAACCAATGAAGCAGTTTGATGACAGAGAGTCATTAAAAGAGCAGCGTTTAGAGCAATTAAAAGAACGATATGATAATCAAGAAAAGAAGCTGGAAGAGCGTCCACACCTGGATAACGGATATTCTTTGTGAAGCGATGGGGGTAAACATACTGCTTACCCTCCCTCTACCGGAATTTTTATTCTATCGGATTTTTCCCATATGATTCTTCTAGAGTTTTCCTTTTAATATCTAATTCACGTTTCTTTTCTGGATGAAAAATAAAATACTTTAAAATCGGATCACTAAATATTAAACCTAAGAATGCAGTTGAAAAAATAAAAAACAGATTAATGCCTTTTTTGAAAATAAATGAGGTATTCCTCAGAAAATTTCTTTCTAAGATACCTAGTGGATCAACATCAATAAATCCGAAGAACGCTCCAGTAAGACATAGAGATTCATAAAGAATAAATAATCCGACAATAGAACATACAACCTTACCCATAGACAATTGAGAATCTTTTTTCAATTGTATAGTTTCTTCGGTAAAGCTCTGCCACGCAACGCGCGCTTCAGTTTCTTTCAGCTTCTTTTGCTTTCTTTCTGCTTCTTCTCGTTCTTCCTGGCGTTTTTTATCCTCGGATCTCTTGCATTGCTCATGTTCTTCAAGACCCCAATGCAGGATTGGTTTCCACATCTCTTTTAGAAAAATAGCCTTGAATTCTTTTAGGGATTTTATCGGATCAGAAAATTTCTCACGATGTCGCACAATAATGGCTTCACCAGTTTCTGATCTCTTATTAAGCTCAAAGACATAAATTACTTCAATGTCAAATTTAGATCGAACTTTTCTCCAGTTACCTGAATAGGGGCTTTTAATGCCAAAAAGCTCCATATTTTTCTCAATAAATTGACCTTGTATCAGTCCTTTTATTGGTGAAATTATAAATCCTTTATCCAATAATTCTTTTGGAGTAACGATTGGTATATAGTAATCCTCGGTATATTCATATTCTAATAATGGCAATCTGCTGTAAGGCAAGTATGGGTGAGAAGGGTGCGGGTTAAAGCATCGTTCGAATATGCTGTCTTGATCGTAATTAATCCTTCGAATCAAAAATGGCAATTCACCTTGTATTTTAATTAAAGCTAAACCAGGATATGCATCATGCTTGTCATTCTCAATCGTTTTTAAATAGTGTTCTGCTTCATGAACGGTCAATAGTGGTTTTTTGTGAAAAGTTTCAGTAACGCCAGCGCTTGACGATTCACCGTGTGTATTACTATGTTGGTAACCTATCGTATCCGTGTTCGAGGTACCCGTTTGAACGGTTTCAGCATTGGATTGCCCGATTGTATTGCCATAACTTTGAGTATCTGAGCTGCCATCGGTATTGGTATAGGTATAGGTTTTTGTGTTATTAAATGTTGAGCCTCCGCCAAAAGTATCAGAATTACCAGAGCCTCCGCCATAACCTGAACCTGAAGCGCCACCTTTCGAATTGCTAGAGTTGTTATTGTAATTAGTTGCATGCTCAAAGCTTTCGAAAAAAATATGTGGGCCATAATTTCTACCCGCAGCTTTACCCTCACTTATACCCCAGTTACTACTGTTGTTATGCTGCCAATTTTTATTCGAAAAACTTGTCTTTGACCAACTATTCGATTTTCCAGTACTATTTGCGTTGCTGCGAGAATGAGAGAAACTTCTGTTGTCGGTATGGCTAGAATTGTAATTCTGACTTGTGTTTGTTCCTTTTGTATAGGCAGTAGATTCATATGCAGTTTTTGAATTTTGGATCGTAGTCGCCTGGGCGTTAGAACTGTTTCTTCCCTCTGTTATACTTCTCTGATACTTAATGATTTCAGTCTCACCTAGCAGTTGAGATAAGTATTCTCCGGTAAATTTACCTCCGGGAGAAAACCATATCTGCAATTTTGCACCGGCTATGAACTGCTCGAAGTTGTCGCCATAAATGTCTTTCAGGTTACTAAGGTGCTGACAGGCTATAAATAGCTTTACTCCTGATTCACGAATATAATTCATGTTGTCGATGATCTTTTCCATATGCCCCAATATTGGAAATTCATCAATGGATATTAGTAAATCATGCCCATTATCGGGCTTAACATGATATTTCTGCATTTCGGCAAGTATTAGATGGATCATCGCTTTTTGCCAACGTGCAAAAGGGTTAGCATTACTCGGAGGTAGACATAAATATATGCTAATACCTTTTTTACTCGCCCTTAATTCAGAAAGCCTGAAGGTGCGAGGATAAACACCGGTATTGGATACAGTATTCTCCATTCCATCGGTATTTAAAAACTTCAATTGTCTATTGGCAGATATTCGGATGCTCTCATAATATTTTTTTAAATCTTTCACAGACTGTTGCCAATTTCGCGCTTGCCGCGCAATTCTTCCACTATTTGCTTTGCTTTCTTTCATGTCATCCAGAAGGATTTGATAAGGATCGACATTTATCCCTTTTTTTTGCAGTTCAACTGAACGTTGATATTCACCCTCCATAATCAAATTTTTTACAGTCAGCAAGTTTCGATCTTTATCGTGAATATAGGGTGAGCAAACAACCCATTGGATGATAATGGAAATAAATTCACGTCCCTCTTCAGCCCATTCTGCACTATCACCGCCACTTTTGGGTATGACGCACACAGCATCGGCAATGAGATCGGCTTGCGCTGATAAGTCACCACTGTAGGGATCAAGTGCATCAAGCAAGTTATAATGCGCTCTTAATTCATCAGGAACATCAGCGCAATTCATCGGATCCAGAACATAAACATCTTGCCCCATACCATCACAGTATTCATTGCCCTGTCCCCGGCGAATAGCTGTAATGGCGGCATTTATACCTTTAGGATCAATGGATACTAATGAGCCAGGCCATTTTATAAGGTTATTAATAATAATGGATCGACCTTTGCCGCTTCCTGATCCTGCAGCTAAAAAAACATGCCCTTCCCCATTGTAACCAAGTGCTTGATAAGGATTGTGCGGATTGCGACCCAACCAAAAGGAACCTTCTTTGTATGGATAGAGTTGTGCCATAAAATCAGGCTCTCCCCAACGAGCCGTTGCTAATACGTCATTAGCGCGAGTGTGTTCTATAACATTTTTTCTCATTTTCTTTCGGGTTCTTAAGAGGTTAAAACGAGTTTAGAAGTAATTATATTCCTGCCTATTGTAAGCCTCCAACCTTTCCACATTAACACTGCTCTTCATCATCGCCATCCTGTGCTGTAGTCTCTTCGTTTTTCGATCCAATCTAAAGTAGTGAAGTAGTGAAGTAGTGAAGTAGTGAAGTAGTGAAGTAAACGCCTCGTGCAGAAAATCAAAAGTTATAATAATTTCCTTCTAAATCGAAAAGACAGGATAGCAAACCTACTGCACTTTGCACGAACGCTTGATGTCAAGCTTCCCACTTTAGATCAGCCTAATATCTCCGCAAAAGGTGTTTATACCCGCTTGACCGATGAAAACTGGTGGTTGCGCAGATTGCGTAAAGCACACGGCAAAAAACTGGAACAAAAAATATTCAATCCGGCCTCGTGCATCATCGTAAAGGCAAATACGTGAGTGATGAAACCTTGCAGCGGCGTAGAGAACAAAAAAAACGTAATAACCGTTTCTTGGAAGGATGGGACGCCATTAATGAATTGGGGGAGCGTGCCAAACTCAGCGAACTGGCAGAACATAGTCTTGCCAATCCGCATGTGCGCCGTAGTGAATTGATGGTGCGCATTTTTGGATTTGAATTCATTGCCGATGAATTAGGACACGTAGAGGAGTTCTATACCATCACTTGTCCGTCGAAAATGCATGCGCGTTTATCGGGTAGTTGTAATCCAAACCATAAATATCAAGGCACTACACCGGAACAGGCTCAAAAGTATCTCAATACGGTCTAGGCAAGAATTCGCGCAAAACTGAAGCGGGATCATCTGGAAGTTTATGGTTTCCGCATTGCCGAACCGCAGCATGACGGTACACCGCACTGGCACATGCTGTTATTCATGCCGCCCGAGCAAACCGCAAAGGTTAAAGAGATCATCCGGCACTACGCGTTGGAAACGGATGGCGATGAACCAGGTGCAAAAGAACATCGATTTGTTGCAGAATCCATTGATAAAAGCAAAGGCACAGCAGTCGGTTATATTGCTAAGTTTATTTCCAAAAACGTTGATGGTTACGGCCTAAAACAAGATATTGACGGTAACCCAATACAGGAAGCAGCCGAATGGGTGTAAGCTTGGGCATCTACTTGGGGTATTCGTCAATTTCAACAAATCGGCGGTCCACCTGTTTCTATCTGGCGTGAACTTCGTCGAATTAACAACGCACCTGAGGGAATTTTGCAACAAGCTCAGCAAGCTGCCGATCAAGGAAAATGGGGTCAGTTCATTAAATTGATGGGTGGCGCTACATCCTGGCAAGTATGGCGATCCAGTCGGACAAAAAATTTGCGGCGTTCAAACAGATGCGTTTAAATTATCAACACGATTGCATCAATGGCGTATTGAACGACGTGCAGTGGAAACAGAACCAAATGAACGGCGAAGCGCAAAGAGCACGAGTGGGAGCGGTAGCGACCGCGAGGCCGCATTTGCGGCGCAGCCGCCTTGGAGTTCTGTTAATAACTGTACGGTAGTATAATAATTCTTCCGTACAATTAAATAGAAGTGATGATTGCAAGATATCATTAGAGATTGATAGGATATAAATTAAAATCAATAAAAAAATGCTGGATTATTTTTCTTTTTCTTTTTCTTTTTCTTTTATTAAGGATTTTATTAATATTAATTTAATATATTATACTGTTATGTATTTGTATGACGAAGCCATTAAATTATAGGAATCTTTGACAATATTGTTAATGAAGATGAATTCCGCATTGACTTACTGTTAGAACTCTAGGACATAGCAACCAATATAAGGGCGTAAGATGGATGTAATGAACGAATTTATTAGGTCTGATATAGGAGTTGCGATAGCGTGGATATGTGGTGTCGTGGGATTTATTATTGCCTTAATTAAAATAAAAGAGAACAAAACGCTCAAACAGGAGATATTAAAATTAGAAAACGTACGTATTGATCAGGGTGCAGATGAAGTATCACAAAATGGGAAGAGAAACGTATATACCAAAAACAATTCTGGGGGCATGAAAATAAATATGTAGGTTGATGGGATCTGGTTTCTAAAGGAGCTAATGATCTAGCTGTGGGTGATACAAAAAAGTTAATTCATATAAGAAATGTTTCCGGTAATGTAAATATTGGGGATTCGCCGGAGTATCAAGTCAGTTCTGCCATCAATGAACTGTTAAAGGTTCTTGCTAACAAGCCTTTTAAATTCGAAATAATGATGCGGAGGCCTTCTGCTGAAACAATCATTAAAATAAATCACAATAATCTTCGATCAAAAAAACATGTAATTAAACAGTATCTTGATTACTCTTCAAAAATTGAAGAGGCTTATTTAGAGATTGATTCGTTAGTTGCCTTTGGGAAAAATACAATTTTGAGGAATATATATGATTTATATTATTCTGCTTTGGACGAAGTTGGAATTGATTATATGTCTTCAATCGTTGATATAAATCTTATAAGAAGGAATTCAGATTTTATATTTGATTTTATTGTTCAAAAACTAAAAAATACAGTTTTTGAATCGAAAAATACACCTGTAATAAAAGAACACATTGAATTGGGAGTAAATGTTGTAGTTGCTCATGCATTTATTGAATGCATTATCTTGGAGAATCCATAAGATGATTCCTAGTCCGGGTTGTGACCCGAAAATCAATATACTTGTTATTGGATCAGAAATACTGAAACGACTGAAAAATGGTCATGTGACAACAGAGAATATGCTTATTGAAATTTCTAATGAGTTAGGAGTTTCAATGGATCATGTCATTCTAACGCTGGACTGGTTATATTCAATACATGCAATTTTTCTAGATAGAAATGAGCTTTTTATAAATGAAGTTGATTAGTCTGAAAATAAAAGTTGATACCACCGTCAGCCGGTTAGTCGAGTTCCATGATGGATTAAACCTAGTAACTAATAATAAAGGTGTAGGTAGGTCTGGGAATAGTGTTGGAAAATCCACGTTATCGCGGGTAATAGATTTTCTGTTATTAGGTTCTATTAATCCGATTTATATTGATGAAGAATTCCAAAAACCCAATATTGATATCGAACAACTATTTATTAAGCATGATGTGACAGCGGAATTGTCATTCATTGGTTTGGATGATAAAGCTCATCAATTAAAAAGAAATTTAAGTGTTATTAGCAAAGAATATCGTTATTGGTTGGATGGATTTGAAATGGAGCAAGATAAATTTGAGATCCAAGTTCAAAGCCTTTGTTTTGGTATAAATACACGAAGGCCTTCGATTAGATCAATTGTTCCAAAATTCATTCGTAATGATAGTCACAAGATGCTTAATACAACTAAGTTCCTAGATAATCGGGCTGGAATGAAAGATTACTGCGAACTGTTTTTATATTTATTTGGCTTTAATAATAGCCAACTATTAACCGACAAGCGGGATGCTAGTAATTTAGTTGTGCGGCGAAAAAGAAATTCACTTTCGATTAATGCAATGGTGAAAGAGCAAAAACCAGGAACTGAAGTAAAAAAATATTTTAGTGAGGCAAAAGCTCTAGAAGCAGAGCTATTGAAATTTGACTATTCCCCTGAATATGACAATCCTTTAGAAAGGCTTACTGAATTGCAGCACAAGGAAGATGCATATACAGCAGATTTAATGTCTATTGATCGAAAACTATCAAATATCGAAAGAACCATCAGGATGTTATCTCATGAGGACGGTCTTTATCTTGAGAATGAAGTTAAGGCAATATATGAATATGCAGGAATTAAACTCGACGGTGCAATAAAGGAATTTCATGAAGTTCTAAAATTTCATCAAAATTTAATAAATAAAAAGAAACAATTTTTGACAATTGACGTTCCCAATATTCAGGAAGAAAAGTTAGTCATTCAGACAAGATTAGATGTCGTAAGAAAGGATAAGCTAAGGGTATTTTCTGATATGCGCTCCACTGAAAGTATTAAGAATATTACCACTAAGTTAAAAAAGCTGGGGGAGTTAAAAATTCAACTCGGCAAACTTGAGGGTTTGGTGGAGCAACAGGAAAAAGCTGCCGAAGATCTTAAATTTTCGAAGGTGGAATTGGAAAGTATATTGAGTGAAATTGCACGTGAAATTCAAAATATATATAGCTTCGAGAATATTTTAAATAAACACTTTAAGTTATTAACAAAAAAAATTCTTAACGAAGAATATGCATTTAATCTGAATTACGATGAAAGCACAGGAGACTGCAAGTTAGAGGTAAAAAATACTGTCACCAACCCTGAAGGAGGGAAAAAGAAGGCTGAGGTAATTGCTTTTGATCTTGCATATATATATGCCGTTAATGACAGTAAATATAGAAGGCCAAAATTTGTTTTTCATGACAGTATCGAGGATATTGATAGCAATCAAATAGAGATTATTTTTGATGAAGCCACTAAAGTGCCTGGCCAGCAAATAATCTCATTGCTTTCGGATAAAATAAGTACGGAAGTGTATAAGAAATACGAGTCAAATATAATATTATTGTTGGATGAAGATATGAAGTTTTTTTGTATTTGAAATGGGGGTGTAAATAATTTTGTGTAAATGGTCATTTAGCAGGAAACTGTTTATATACTTTTGGAGTAAAGATGACTACATGCAAATCCCTACCGACCGACTTAATTGATAGCCTGCTGGCTGATTACAAAAAACCAGAAGATTTAATCGGTGAGAATGGTCTTCTCAAGCAACTCACCAAAGCGTTGGTTGAACGTGCCTTGCAAGCAGAAATGGCCGGGCATCTTGGTCACGATAAGCACGAAACTGTAACCAATTCCACCGGCAATGCCAGAAATGGTAAAAGTCGCAAGACTCTGAAAGGTGAATTTGGTGAATTGCCCATCGAGATCCCCCGTGACCGTGAAGGCAGTTTCGAGCCACAAATCATTCCCAGGCATCAAACTCGCTGGGTGGGCTTTGATGACAAGATCATCTCGCTGTATGCCCGAGGCATGACGGTGCGTGAAATCCAGCAACACCTTACCGAAATATATGGCACGGAAGTGTCGCCCACGCTTATTTCCACGGTCACTGACAGCGTAATGGATGAAGTAAAACAGTGGCAATCCCGGCCTCTCGATGCGGTGTATCCTGTAATCTATCTCGATTGCATCCATGTTAAAGTCCGTGATGCCGGTAGCGTTCGTGCCAAAGCGATTTACCTGGCGGTCGGCTTAACATGGAAGGCCATAAGGAAATACTGGGCTTATGGATTGCCCAGACCGAGGGTGCCAAATTCTGGCTCAGCGTTGTCACTGAACTCAAAAATCGTGGCGTGCAGGATATCTTCATCGCCTGTGTCGATGGCTTGAAGGGCTTTCCGGAAGCAATTGAAACCGTCTATCCATATGCCATTGTACAACTCTGTATCGTGCACATGGTGCGTAACAGTCTTAACTACGTTGGATGGAATAAACGCAAGGAAGTGGCTGCCGATCTACGCCTGGTCTATAGCGCCGCCACTATTGATGAGGCTGAACAGGCACTGTCAGACTTTGAAGACAAATGGAACAATGCTTATCCACCGATTGCCCTGTCCTGGCGCAATAACTGGCAACGCATCATTCCGTTTTTCGACTACCCACCCGAGATACGGCGCATCATCTACACAACCAATGCGATTGAATCAGTGAACATGAGCTTGCGCAAAGTCAGCAAAAGCCGTGGATCGTTTCCTAACGATGAAGCTGTGATTAAATTGTTCTATTTGGCACTCATCAATATCGCCAAAAAATGGTCTATGCCACTAAGAGATTGGAAACCTGCACTCAATAGGTTTACTATCCAATTTAAAGAAAGAATGCCTCGGCATTATTAACCGCCGTTTACACAAAATCAAGGACACCCTCTTTGAAATATAAAATATGTTACCCCGCAAGTGAAAGCACTATTCAGATAACCGAGAACTTCTTAATTACTTATCAAAATGTATCCAATATTATGCAACCTATTATCTACCCTCTTCCGGTATTTAATGCGTTAGGTTATAAAAAAACTCTCCTTCGTTAGCAGGAGCAATTATGCCACAATATTTTTCCTGTTTGGACTAACTAATGAATCCTCCACCTAGAGCTGACGACTTTCCGATTAAAAGGTGCGGGATGTGGTCAACAAAAAGTGATTATTTTCTTCTTAGTATCTTAAGAGAGATAGTTTGGTGTTTACGGCTATTTTCGCCGATTTCATGGTTATCGCCATTTTTCTCGCTTAAGCACGATGGCCGTAGATACAGTCACCCAAACACGGGAGAGGTTTATTTACTTACAGCCTCATTTGCGAGCATCGTATTACTAATTTCCGCATGGCTATTCGATAAAGTATTAATATTTTCAGGTGCATGGGCAGTCTTAGTAGTAATTGAAAATATTCAATATCAATTACAAACCATATTTATTCGCCCAGTTTTTCAAACGAATTACAAACCTTATTCGGCCGAGCGAACTCTCTTAATCTTTATAGGCCAGTATATACACACAATCATTGCATTCGCGCTTATTTACTTGAGCTGGTTCAAAGACAGTTTTGTTGTTAACAGCCAAAAAATAGAACTGACAATGCCAATAGCTTTTGAGTTTTCGATAGTCACTATTACAACGCTAGGATTTGGCAGTGTTTATGCTTTACCAGGAACGCCTGCTGCACTTGTCGCATCAAGTCAAGCTGTTCTCGGAGTTTTCTTGCTTGGTTTGATTATTTCAGTCGGCGTGAGTAGAACATCATTTCGTAAAAGTGTAATAATAAATTCGGGAGACACAATTCAAAAGAGATGTTCTTCTGCTTTGAAGGACTGGGGGTACGCCGATGATGTGCAGGACTTAGGGCGTGTTTTCGAAAATCGTCTTTGGATTGTAGGCGGCTGGGTTCGAAACGCTGCTCTCGGATATCAGTATGTAGGCGACATTGATTGTTTAGTTCCATTGGCACCGGAAGAGATAGCAGCTACACTAAAATGCTCCGGGTATAACTACCAAAAAAACTCTTTAGGTGCATTTAGAATTAGGCTTCCTGATGGGAATCATTTTGACATAATGAGCACTTATCATCATTGTGGAAATCATGATGTTCTAAAAGCTTTGAGATCCTTTAACTACAGCGTCAACTCTGCCGCCTTGAATCTTCTGACTAACCAACTAATTTCAACAAAAGAATTCGAACTAGATATTTCATCAAATTCAGTTAGATTCCAAAATATTAATGCGATATCAAACCAAACTCTGGATTATTCGTTGATGTACGACTTTGAAGTTTTGAGAAGTTATTATAGACTTCGACCTCACAACAATCTCGATTGGTTAGAAAGAAACGTTCTTGGTCTGGAACAAGCAATATCCGAGCAAAATGCCGAAGGCTTACTTCGTTTAGCTTCGAACGAGATAAACGTGCTCATCCCAGTAAGTTTCAATGGGTGGATTGTTCGAGGTTTTGTACGTTGCGCAATCTTGGGCGACCTAAAATACTGGGACGATATTGATGTAATTGTAGAGTGCGAGAAGTCAACCTTAATTGATCATTTGTTTTCAGTAGGCGCAATTTACTCTCTAAATTTCTATGGAAACCCAAAAGTAACACTAAACAACGGTAGGAAAGCTGACATCTGGCCACTTCCCAAAACATCAAACTTAGATGGGCATTTTACAGAGTATGCCCACAGTGCGGATATGCTTGCATGGTCTGTGAAAGAAGAAATGTTTGTTGAGGGCTCATTGTCAAGTGTTAGCACTGTGGCCCGTAGAGAACTTAGTATAAATCCTAATTTTATAAGGAATGCGCAGCCTTCTGATATCAACTATTGTATTGTAAAGACTCTTTACCTAATAATCCGGCACAAATTTACAATCAACGAATCCACCGAAAATTTACTTAAACTAGAATTCTCGCCAGATAATCTGCTTATGAAAAACCTATTTAAACTAATTAAAGAATTGCACTTATGTGGCATCGTTAATATTGAAAATCAACTTGAATATGTTTCTAGTTATATTGGTAGTAATGCTGCTGTTATCATACTCTACAGAAAGTATTGGAGTCCACCACAAACTGATAAAGACGCATCATCCTTATAGCAATAACCTTGTTAAAGGCTATAGTGGCTTATTCAGCTTAATATCTTGTACAAGAGCGTAGTTGTTAAAAATAAACACAAATTCAGTAGACTTTTGTTTATTGAGGCTACTATAAACCTACTAATCATTAAATTTAAAATACAAATAAACAAGAAAACTAAAAATTAATTTTAATTATCACTTATCCATCTGCTGTCTACATAGCATCTATACGGATAAATTATTTTTCTTTATTAACTTGCAACTATTTGTTTTTATGGGGCCGAAACCCAGAATCGAACGCTGGGCCTTCTGATTGCAAATTTGACTTACATTGAGGTCAAATTTCTAAAGCAAACTTTCCATCTGTTACTAATCTGTGATTATCTGTCTACATACCGTCTACATTAATAAATTATTTTTAACATAATTATAACAAGCTGTTGATTATATGGTGCTGTTGCGCAGAAACGAACTGCGGACCTACTGATTACGAAACGTGACTGTAATTTTGGTATATATGTAAATCAAATACTTACAATGCTTGCCACGTATAAAAACTATGTCACGCTGCCCCAAGCAGTGGTGTTTGTAGAGAAGTTTGACACAATTTTGACACAGTATTCATTTGACCTGCTTGGCTCTTTAAGCCGGATAAAAGTGGGCACTGGTTTATTAAAATTCGCTTTTAAATTCTATCTCGTACGCATAATATGTATTGCTTACAATACGAACAAGCAAGCGTGTAGAGCTTGACTGTTCCGCTGCCTGTAGTTGTTGTGTTGTATTACCACCGGAACTCCTTATGTTTTTTCCAATAACGCCATAGGTGCAACGTTCTAAAAACATCGCTGCGATTAGAACCTTCATAAGTGTCAGGGAATTCTGTTTTAATACTGCAGTAACGTTTGTAGGTGTCTCTGAGATTTGAACCCCAAATGTTGGGCCAGCACAATTCTCGCATGTCAGTATGGATTCCGCGCATAATAAAATCCGTGTTTCGCAGACGAATAGATAACTTATTAAGCTCACGGATGTCGTATTCATTGCCGTTATACGTTACGACCTCACCCGCGTCTTCAAGTCTTTCAAGAGCGCGAACACGCTTGTCTCCATAGTAAGGAATGTACCGCCCAAATTTGACAGGTTGAATGCCTATAATGGATTCGCCTACATCAACAACAAGTATCTTCTCAGACATGATATACAATTAACCTTATGGGCTTGTATTTTTAGGAAAATAACACTTTTGTAGATAAGTTTTTGCCATTTGTTGTAATAAAATTATCTCCCTGATGAATAGGCATTGGTGCAGTATTGTTGCTTTTTGTTAGCTCTTTAAAATCGTATCTAGAGTCAAAGCCTGACAGTGAGTAATATTTTGCCGTATTGGTAAGGAACTTTCTGAAACTTTTCTTTCTTACTAGATCAATGTTGTTTTTTTTGGGGGAAGGAATCAATCGCTTCAATGAGTTTTGTAATAATTCGACCAGTCAGCGCTCATAATAAAAAAAATATTTCAGAATGAAACCTAAGTAATTGTCGAATTACTATAAAATATAATATATTAACTCATTGCCTGATTTATTTCCATTGATAAAGTTGTTCTATTTTCTTGTAAATCTCAGCAAATCTTCTGGATCCTGAGTTTCCCCAACCAATATGCCAATGCGCAAGATCTATGGGTAGATCGGATCCATTATCTTTCAAAGATCCAACACTTTTCATTATGTCATTAAAATTTTCATCTTCTTCTGTTTTTAATCCACCTCCCGTGAAACACAGAGTGAACCACCAATTCACACTTTCTCCTTTAAATAATTGATTGAAGAAATTGAATGCTTCTTTAGGTAATAGTTGTTGAGTTCCTAAAAGGTTAAAAATTCTGGAGTTTCCGATTTTTAATACTGACATCAAAATCGAACCGGTGCCCAGGCACCAATATAATCCTCCTTTTTTATCTTGCGTAGTTTCAAGGAGATGTCCAATAATTCTGAATGCTTCTTGTATCTGCCTAGGAGTTAGTTTTAATGTACCAATAAGTTTGGAAATGCTATCAATTTGATAATGGTCAAATTGAATATAGCAACTCCTCTGGTTCTCACGTTCAAGGTAATAATTTACATACTTCAGTGCTAATCTCTGATAGTTTTCGTCTGAAATGTTGGGAAGTGTCACTTCTCTGTGAACAAACTTTCTGTAGTATTCCTCAAAATCAAGATCGGCACCAAAGGCGGTTCTTGCCGAATTCTCAAGTTGACTACGATCAGTAGCTAATAAGAATATAACCCCTTTTACATCAAATATATGTTTAATCGTCTCTAAATACGATATGGCGTAATCTGGCCTGCAACGATCTAGTTCATCAACAAGAAATAGGATTTTAGTATTTTCACCTTCAACAAGCGCTTGAATCGCGCTTTTTAGCGAGGCCATTGCATTTATTCTCTTTTCATAGATTGAGAATGTGTCACTCAATAATCTTTGATTTTTTTCCCGTTCTTTCTTTTTCTTCTCTGCAAATTCTCCAGCCGCTATTGGATCAATTCCGGTCATTTGCTTGGCAACTTGTCCACTAATAGCCGTTGCATACCAGCCAAAGTCTTTTGCAGCTTCGACTATTTTAGCAGTAGATTTTTCATTAATTTGATTGCAGTGAGCAATTGCCGAAATAATGGCAAAAAGTGGATCTCCATAATAATCACTTTCCCAAGCATTCAATAAGATTACCTTTGGTTTACCTTCCGCTTCTGAAGCAGTTTCAAGTGAAGATTTCCACATCTGTAAAAAGCTGCTTTTTCCAGAGCCAAATTTTGAGGTTAAACCAACAACAAGACTTCCCTCTACATATTGATGTTCTATAGCTATAAACTGTTCGAGGCGACGTGCAAAATCTTCTAATCCAAGTAAGTCATCTTCAAATGATGATATTTTCATTATTTTACCCGTAAATTAATATTTACTAACCAACTATATGCTTCTGAATTTTAATCCTGTTTTTGTTTCTCGTTCATTTACATGAACAGAGATGATCACTTAAATCCCAACTATTACTTTGCTTATCCACATTAAAAAAATAGCCCACTTCCGTTACATATTACAGTCTGGCATATCCAGTCTGGCTTCAACTCAATGCCCAAGAGCAAAGCTGTTGCGCACAATATTGATATTCAGTATTTGTATATATTGTCGTAAATTTAAATGATTGTCTCAAAATCTTCTCAAAAATTACAAGTGGTATTTTTATTTATAGTCAATTTAATAATAGCGATGACTTTTTATGAATGAAATTAATTATGCCAGCGGCATAACAGCACAGAACTTACGGGCGTTTCTTCAATTGTGGCCATTGGTTGCAATCGGAATCGAAGATAGTAAGAAAACGATAAATGAATGTAGTGATCAATTCTTTGATAAGGAAGATAATGATTTTAGTTGGTGCTATTTGTACGAATTGCCTACTTATGATCTTGTTGTGTTTCTTTTTAGTACGCTTTGTGGGGTTGTTCCACATGATCAGATCTTAAACTGGTTTAAACAGATGGCTGATACTTCAGGCAATATTGGAGCATAGCCAGATATTTTTTGCCAAGTAGATGAACATTTTGAAGATCGACAAAACCCCACGAAAGATGATCTTGACAAATTACGTCCTATTCTTCCAATGATTAGCGCTGCTTTTATTGCAATGCAATATTCTTTATTTTGTGTGCTCTATCACGGTTGCTTTCTAAACGAGTTAATCGAACGTATTCGCAATGGTGATAATAAGGCTTTAACTGATGCCATAAAGATCGACGTGTCGGTGATAGGCTGTCCAACTGTTGTCGGTAAAATAAGTAAGGCTACCCGATTACAAGACGTAAAGTTTTTTGCAAAACTAAAATCCGCCATTAATGGCAAGAAGGAAAAACTCAAACAAGATAACTTCCAAAAAATGCGCTTGGTCTTTGAAATACTCTATGAAGCTGGTGCTTTACGCTTAACTGATAAGCAACTCTACCAATTATTTGTCGAGGAATTAAAGTTATATACCGCAAATTCAAAAGGTGGCGGAAGTGAAAAAGCATTACGTAAATTTGCTGATACCTATATGAAGAAGAATACAACAACCTAAAAATTCATTTTTTGGGTGGAATACAAATCTTGAGTTGAGTTACAAAATCTCTATCCGTTGCGACAAGCATTTGCATGGTCGCCGTGGATACGAGGTTTATCATGAAGAAAGAAACAAACGTTTCACCTGAAGCTATAGCATCTAATAAAATTGTAACCGCCGAGCCACCGCAGTGGACGACGAGCTTCAGCGAGGAGGAGCAATGCGAGGGCGAGGTGGAAAAGGATTTGACAGATGCTTTGCATCAGTCTGATTCATCCCCACAGGGTACGCCGCCTAGTAACACAGTACCCTATAACTGCAATACTGATTACTTCAAGCTTTTAAGATTTGGAATTGATAGCCTGTATCTATCCTATCAAGGTGAATTATTTCCTGAAGTAAAAGAACGTTTAACTAAGCTTAAACAACTGGCACAGCATCCTGAAGCTGATCAACAAGCGCAAGCACAATATGCCATTGCCGGACATATTTTTGAAGTCATGGATAGAGGCTCATCAATATTTCCCTTTATCATGGAAGATGGCGCTTTTCGTATCAGTCTATCCAGAACCAGCAAAAAGACACCAATGGCCTATGTGAAGTTATCTTCACGCTATCTATGCAATATTACCCCTATTGAAGCAGAAACGCAGCTACGCCATATCCTGAGTGAATTGGGTATCTTGTCAGATTATGCTCATGTCAGCCGTATTGATCTCTGTGCTGACTTCGTTTCCCATGAAAACATGGAATCCTGGGGTCGTGAGGCATGGATTGCACGGGGTAAAAAGATAGATGCCCATGCAGTCAATGAGAAATTCACAGGTTGGTCTATTGGTTTGGGTGGAAAGATTTCATGCCGTTTGTATAACAAGTTAATCGAGATCTATAGCAGTGGTAGAACTGATCTTATTCCCTTATGGAAAGAAGCCGGATGGATCGAGGGTGAACCAGTCTGGCGCGTTGAATTTCAGTTAATGCGTGATGTATTGGCAGAACATGGCTTGATTAGCCTTGGCAGCGTATTAGCTAATCTAAACGGTTTATGGAGCTATGCTTCAACAGAATGGTTGCGCCTTACACTGCCTAATCCTGACGATCAAACGCGCTCACGCTGGCCGATTCATCCACTGTGGGGATATGTTTCATCCATTGACTGGGAAACAAACCTGAACACGCTTTCCAGATCGTTTCAAGCGACACGATTACCCGATGATAAGCGAATATTAGCACTGGGAATCAGTTCAATGGCTTCCTTTATGGCTAAACATGCCATCACTGACTTCGATGAGGGGCTGGGTCGTTATTTATTAGCTATCCATCAGCATCTTCATGCTAGTGGTGAATTTATCGGATTATCAGCAGAAGACATGATCCTAGAAAAAGTGCGTCTGCGTGGAAAAGAATTCAATACGATCTTAAATATCAATGAAGCAGAACAAAAGCGTCTGGTAATAGAGAGGGCTGCTAAAGTTTACCGCAAGGCAAAGGATGGGGAATGAAAACCCTTAACTTAGATGAAGCTGCTCAATTTCTTAAACTACACCCTGAAGAAGTGCGCCGTCGTGCCAAAGCGGGGATTATTCCGAGCGCTAAATTGGGTAAACGCTGGGTATTTATTGAAGATGATCTTGCTGCTCACATACGCTCGTTATATGCTAGCCCTCGGCAAGCGTTGCAAGTGGGACATGGAGAAAAACAATTATGTCACTCTGTAAACGTGGTAAGACGTGGTGGATTAGTTTCACCACACCAAGCGGCGAGCGAATTAGATGCTCTGCTGCAACTGAAGATAAAACCCAGGCACAGGAATTCCACGACAAGCTAAAAGCTGAATCTTGGCGGGTTGTGAAGCTGGGTGATAAGCCAAAACGCACTTGGGATGAAGCGGCTTATAAATGGCTGATGGAGACTCAGCATAAAAAGACACATCATGATGACGTGGCTAAAATAAACTGGCTCCAACAGTTCTTTAGAGGCAAATATCTCGATGAATTGACGCGAGATGTGATTGCAGAGATTGGCGAGTTAAAGCGGAAAGATACGAGTCCAGCAACAACAAATCGTTTACTCGCTCTGATTCGCTCAATTCTGCGCCGTGCGGCTCTTGATTGGGAGTGGATAGACAAACCCCCAGTGATCAAGCTGTATCGTGAAGCTAAGCGTCGGGTGCGTTACCTGAATGTAACACAAGCAACTATGCTTATTCAGGAATTGCCGCAGCATTTAGCGGATATGGTGACGTTTTCACTGGCTACAGGTTTGAGACGGTCAAATGTTACGAATCTGGAATGGTCGCAAGTGGATATGCAAAGAAAGGTTGCATGGATACATGGTGATCAGGCTAAAGCAGGGAAACCGATTCATGTGACGTTAAATGCAACGGCAATTTCGGTATTAACTAAGCAGATTGGTAAGCATGCAAGATCGGTATTTAGTTACAAGGGCAACCCAATAACGCAAGTGAATACAAAAGCCTGGTATAAGGCGTTAAAACGTGCTGGTATTGAAGATTTCCGCTGGCATGATTTACGCCATACCTGGGCAAGCTGGTTAACTCAGAATGGTGTGCCATTAAATGTCATTCAGGAGATGGGCGCATGGGAATCTGCTGAGATGGTGAGGCGTTATGCTCACCTTGCACCTGAGCAATTTGCTCAGCATGCCCGAGTCGTAGATGACGTGTTCAATGGCACAAATTTGGCACAATCGAAGTAAAAGCGGTTCAGTTATGTTTCTAAGTCTTTGTTTATTGGTGCTGTTGCGCAGAATCGAACTGCGGACCTACTGATTACGAATCAGTGTATTAAACTAACGAGACTTTGCAGCTACGTAAATATTCTCCCCATTGCATCATTAAATCACGCCGCTTCTCAAATAAATCACTTCTTCGATAAGCTGCCTCTGTTTGATTTTGAACCGCATGGGCTAGAGCAGCTTCGCATACTTCTCTAGAGAAGCTGGTATTATCCCCACACCAATCACGAAACGAGCTTCGCAAACCATGTACGGTAGCTTCAGAATAAGATACCATTTTTAGTGACTTACTGGCAGCCACATCGCTAAGCTTGTTAATAAACACCATGTCCTTACTGATTGATTTGTATTGATCCAAAAAGGCCAGTATTTCCAAGCATTCATCATTTAACGGAACACGATGCTCTCGACCTGATTTCATTCTGCTGAATGGAATTGTCCAGGTTTTTGAAGCCAAGTTAATTTCCGCCCAAGACATTCCACGCGCTTCTGAGCTTCTGCAAGCTGTCAGAGCTATCCATCTAACACAATAAGCGCTCATGCTGGTTTTAGCACGTAGCGCCTGCATTACTTCCGGTAATTGGATATAAGGAATCGCATTGAAATGCACAACAGGAGTTACTTTCTTTGGTGCTGCAAACACATGATCCAAGCAGCCTTTCCAACGAGCAGGGTTACTTTTATCGATACCTTCATGAAGAAATGCATAATCCAGAACAACTTCTATCCTCTGTCTTACCCTTGAGGCAGTTTCCGTCTTGCCTTTCCAGATTGGGGTGAGTACAGATTTGATATCATCCACGCCAATATTTGAAATTGATTTCTCGCCTAGGGTAGGAAACACATATTGTTGGAGTGTGTTTATCCATTGGCTTGCATGCTTGCTATTTCGCCATCCAGCTTTTTTATGTTCTATACAATCGAGAGCATATTCAGCAAATTTCTTGCCAGGCTTTTCTATCCGTAAAACTTCATTGGGAGATTGACCGCGTGCAATGGCACGCCGCATGTTATTGGCTATCTCTCGCGCTTCAGCAAGTGTTCTATCATTTATCGAGCCCAGTCCAAGCTCGATTGCCCGGCCATTCTGTTTATACCGGAATACCCAGCTTCTTGAACCTGACTCTCTTACACGCAAAAGTAGATTATCTCCGTCTGAATGCGTACCAGGAGAAAGTGAATTGATTTGTACTGCTTTTAGCTTTTTTACTTCCTTTGCCACCGTCTTACCATCCGTCTTTCCCTGAATGTTGGATGGTAGTATATTTCACAAGACGGCATTAGACAAACTATTCTGAGATCTTATTGTTTATTAGTGATATTTGTACTTGTTTGGATGATGGTGGACAATGTGTTGGCGGAGAGAGAGGGATTCGAACCCTCGATAAGCTTTTTGTGCCTATACTCCCTTAGCAGGGGAGCGCCTTCGACCACTCGGCCATCTCTCCGTTAAAATATTAAATGTAATTAATTGTATGTTAGTTCATTGACCAATTCATGAGATTAAATTCAGGGTTCTTGATCAAGATCAAAAGCTTTGTGTAAAACTCGGACAGCTAGTTCCATATATTTTTCATCGACGACAACTGATATTTTTATTTCAGAAGTGGCAATCATTTGTATATTAATTCCTTCCTCTGCTAATACCCGGAACATTTTGCTGGCAATGCCGGCGTGCGAGCGCATTCCAACGCCCACAATTGATACTTTCGCAATTCTATCACCTCCAAGTACGTCACGTGCACCAATATGAGGTTGAATTTTTTCTTTTAAAATGTTCATCGTATTGTTAAATTCATTACGATGAACAGTAAATGAGAAATCTGTTAAGCCATCCTGACCAACGTTTTGGATGATCATATCCACATCGACATTGGCATCAGCTACGGGTCCAAGAATCTGATAAGCAATACCAGGATGATCTGGAACACCTAATACAGTAATTTTTGCTTCGTCGCGATTAAATGCGATCCCTGAAATAACTGCTTGTTCCATATTTTCATCTTCCTCAAAAGTAATCAAAGTGCCTTGACCTTCATCTTCAAAGCTCGATAAAACTCTCAGTTTTACTTTGTATTTTCCAGCAAATTCAACAGATCTTAGTTGCAATACCTTGGAGCCAAGGCTAGCCATTTCAAGCATTTCTTCAAAGGTTATGGTGTTTAGCCTTCTTGCTTCAGCTACAACACGTGGATCTGTTGTATAGATTCCATCAACATCTGTATAAATCTGGCATTCATCAGCCTTTAGAGCTGCAGCCAGGGCAACTCCAGTAGTATCTGATCCACCCCGACCAAGTGTTGTGATGCTGCCTTTCTCGTCTACACCCTGAAATCCTGCAACGACAACTACATAACCAGCGTCGAGGTCAGCTCGAATCCCAGCTTCATCAATATTCAGTATTCGAGCTTTCGTGTGTGTGCTATCAGTTAAAATTTTAACTTGGGATCCAGTATAGCTTTTAGCTTTGATATCAAGTTCCGTTAATGCCATTGCCAATAATGAAATCGACACTTGCTCGCCGGTAGAGATCATTACATCTAGTTCACGTGGATCCGGATTCTCCTGTACTTCATGAGCCAATGCAATCAAGCGGTTTGTTTCACCACTCATGGCTGAAACGACAACTACAATTTGATGTCCTTGCGAATGAAATTTTGCCACTCTGCGAGCAACATTCTTTATCCGTTCGGTACTCCCGACTGATGTGCCGCCATATTTTTGTACGAAAAATGCCACAGGATTAATGATCCACTTATTTTCTTAATTGGAAAACCGCAAGATTCTACACACTTCCTTTAAAGAAAACTAGATTTAGCTTTTTTTAGGATGGAATGGATGCTTTTTTTCATAGCTTAAACGTACAAAACCGTGAATAGCAAAGTACCTATCCACGATTTCTTCCAGGTTGAAATTTTTCTTGTAACTTAAAAAAATGTAATGATTCTCTGGGATTAATTTTTGTTTTTTAGTTTCTTTAGTAGGAGTGCTTGTAATTCGTCATTAATCCAAGCTCTCTTCGGCAAAGCCCACAGTTTGTCATTAGCAAATTTTTTGCACTGTAGCACATTTTCTTCCGGCATTAGTATAGCATCAGCTTCAGGGAGATAAATCTCGTGCTGACTAAATCGATGATTTTCTGCATAAGAGTGTAATTCCGCATTCAGTTCCATTTTTTGTATGTAATCCAAGCACCAGCGAGAGTTATCAATGTCAGTCAGAAAATGCAGCTGTTTATTTTTAAAACTGGAGATGGGTCGCTGAATTTCAGGATCAAGCACGTTATATACAGTATCGTTTGTCAATCGCATATTATAGGTTTTGCCCCACTTGCTCATGTCGAGATGAAAATTTGGTTTCCCATTTGTTACGATAATATCGGACTCTCTTAACTGATTAGGCTTCAAGCGCAGCGGTCCTGCAGGCAGTAATAATCCATTGCCAGAACTATGTTCGCTGAAATCAACGACTATGATTTCTATATCGCGCTCAAGTCGATAATATTGCATCCCATCATTACAGATAATGATATTACATGCCGGATAAGTGCTCAATAATTCTTGTGCGGTGGCGGCTCTGTCTTTTCCAACCCATACCGGACAGGATTTTCGGCAGTGATGAGCTAATAAAAATGCTTTTCCATCAGTGCTAAGTAAATCATTGTCAGAGGTTATTTCATGTGGTAAGACGGGATTGTCAGAGTTATCACGCGTTATGATTCCAGGCCGATAACCCTGAGTTATCAGGAAATCCACAAGCCAAAGAAGCAAGGGGGTTTTGCCGCCATCAGCAACACTTATACTATCAACCATAATGACAGGTACAGGTAACTTGACAGAAGGCAAAATATCCAGCCAATAACATAATCTTTTCAGAGATAAGAAAAAACCATATAGAACACTTATTGGCCACAATAGAAAATGCAGTGGAGTGATTCGATGCCAGTAAAGGTCAGACAATTTCATATTTTACTTCTATTCAAGATTTAGTTAAGGTAGCTTGTTTGTTTAAGAAAGCAATCATATGTTGTTTGAAAATTTTTACACAGCCAGTATTCAATACGCAACAAAAAATCATGGGGCTTTAGGAGCCCTTTGAAAAACCATCTGCATTGTCGGTGCTGCGATAGGAACGAGTTTAAAGTGCTTATTTTAGGGTAAGCTGCGATTTTTGCCCGTTTATTCCTTGTATCGATTTGTCCAGATGCTTTTTCAGCAGTTTGTTAGAGAGATATCTACTCTGGTGATACCGGAGATAGTTGTTTAAAATCTTACGGTATCTGCTTACAGTAAAAGCAAATTCCTTAAATCTGAAAAGATAGCATAATAAGCTCATGAAAATCCCTGTAAATCGACTACTTGTACCAACTCTGTCATCTGACGATAAGCCAAAAGAACCCCATCATATTGCATACACCGATTGGGGTGACCGTAAGAATCCACATATTGTGCTCTGTGTGCATGGATTGACACGTAATTGTCGTGATTTCGATTATCTGGCGCGTACGCTTCAGACGGATTGCAGGGTGATTTGCGTTGATGTTGTTGGACGAGGCCAAAGTGATTGGCTGCAGCATGCGCATGATTATGATTATTACCCATTGTATCTTTCGGATGCGATATCGCTACTGAACTATCTCAAATCACAATACACCACGGAAATAATATTGGATTGGGTGGGTGTCTCTATGGGAGGATTGATTGGAATGGTGTTGGCGTTGCAACCAAATCTGCCAGTTTCAATCAATAAGTTGGTGATAAGTGATCTTGGCCCGTTAATTCCTGCGGTAGCATTAAAAAGAATAGCCGATTATGTTGGTAAAGATCCTCGTTTTGCTGGTTTTGAGGAATTTAAGAATTACATGAAAATGATTTCAGTTTCTTTTGGTCCTCTGACTGACGAGCAATGGAATCATATGGCGATTCATAGTGCTCGTGAGTATGCCGATGGTACTTACGGTTTTCGATACGACCCAAGAATTGCAGTGAGTTTTAAGGCGCACGAAATTTCTGATATTGATTTATGGGCACAATGGGATCAACTCAACGTTCCTACTTTGGTTTTACGCGGTATGGAATCAGATATTTTGTTGGCAGAAACGGCAGCACAAATGCAAGTGCGAGGTGCAAAGGCTGCGGTGGTTGAATTACCTGGTATCGGTCATGCCCCAATGCTAATGGATGATCACCAGATCAAGATAGTGCGGGATTTTATTTTGAATGAACGTGCTCGTTAAACTCCGCAGTAAGTAGAATCATTGCAGATTGGTGGGAGCATGCATATTAAATTCTAAAACTGTTTCCCGCTATTTACGACATGCACAACCACTGCAATTAGTTTTTATCAAGTTGTTAGTTGTTTGCGTGTTTATCGTTCATCAGAGAGTTATAACCACCGGTGTTTTCCGGTGGTTGTGTTGATTTGGTAATGTTCAAAACCGGATATTGTACTGAACATAGAAGAGATCAGGGGAGATTCCAGGCACTTGTTTCTTCAAGAAATTGCCACTCCACATTTTTGTATATCCAATCAGTACATCCTGATGACGGTTGATATGAAGATTGAACCGGAAATCAACTTCATCCCCCACATGGCTGCCGGATTGGCCTGTAATGTCTCGCAGCGTGGCTGCGCCTGCAGCGTTATACAAATAATCGCGCTCATTCGCCAGATAGAATCGGTGGTACTGTGAAATAAAGGTAACCCACGGCATTGGATTCATGGTGAATTGTGCATTGATATCATGAATATTCTGACGTCCTACACGGTCCAGGAAACCCAGATAATAGTGACCGAACGGAAACAGTTGATTAAAAGTATTGCTTCTGCCATCTTTGGAGTTACTGTCGCCAGATGCGAAATCATAACGGATCCAGCCTTGCGGGTTCATTGGCATAGCGAATCGATAACCGACTCCGGTAGCCACAGCAAAAGCGGACACATCCAGACCGGAGCGCTGGCCGAATTGATACATACCTTCCAGTTCGTAAAGGAAATTGTCAAAATTGCCCGCAAGCCGGCTGCCTAAGGTATGTACATGAGAATTACCCTGCAGAATATTCCCTGCCAATACATTGGCTGCAGGAAGATTGCGGTCATTCTCCAGGCTGAGAAAATAAAGATCGATCAAATGACCGGGTTTTGGTTTGTGGGTAGCCCACAAACCAAAGAAATTCTGCTGCGTATCCCAATTATCAAAATTACCTTTTTCGGTTATCATCGGACGCACCCAGAATGCGTCAACATCCCATTCAGGTGTACGCCAGAAAGTTTTTACACCTTGAAATGTTCTACGAGTATTGACCCAATCCAGTGTGGAGATCAATCTTTGTGAACCATACAGTAATTCCTGCCGTCCGACACGGATATAAACAGGACCATTGTTGACATTGGCCAGTTTGATATCAGTGAACAAATTGAGCATATCGGTATGGTTTCTATCCGTTGCGAGGGGAGGTAAATCAGCTCCGAGAATACGGGCATCAATAAATTCAGCAAATAATCGTACTCTATCTTTGTACCATAAATCGGCATGGAACCGTGTGCGCAGCAAATGAAAACTATTGTCAGTACCGGCAGCATTTAAACGGCTGTCGGTTTCATTTGCGTAGCGATACCAGAAACTGCCGCCAAATGATAATAGCCAATCACTGGCTAAATGGATTCTTTTGACCGGATCAAAAATGTCTTTTTCATGATCTGGGTTGTCCAGATAGCGAAAGTCGATGTCATAGGCTGGCGTGGTCAATAGCGCAAAAGGAGCATAAGGCGCAACCGGTGGTTTTTCGCGTTTGTTGCTGGTAACCATGTCCCAGAAAGAATAATAACCGGGGCCAGAGGACGGCAGAGAAAACAAGCCGGGGCGCGATGCCGCAGTGATAGGAGGTACCTTCGACATATCAAATCGATCCGCAGCCTGTGATGCATCGGCAGGTGTTGCAACTGTCGGAGTGTTTGTATTTGTAGGTGCTGGATTTGTTGCGTGGGCCTGAGAAATTAGGCACATAGCAACAACAAAAGTAAAGCCGATATTGGATAACCAATGTGGTGTTTTCTTTATCCAATGCATTCTTAACTCGGCAGAATGTTCTGCTGAAAAAGAAAACACGCGCGATGAATTCATTACGAAGCTCCTGTGAGTGGGATTAATACGATATTACTGAGAACACAAAACATTGTTGCTGGTGGAGTTATGGTTTTATTGCACGATTAGAGCAGCCATTATTAGCGATAAGCACAATTTCTAAGGCCTGGATGGATATCATCTCTGTATAAAATCTCATCAGATTATTCTTACAGTTTTACGTTAAAATCAATTATACAAAATAATAGTATTGATCAATATCAAGAAATTATCTTTTGTTGCAAATTAGCAACACGGAGATAAATTCATGGCGATAACAGAAAATTTGAGTGATGATACTTATGGATTGATTTTTACCGTTATGCCGAGCGCTTGAATTCTATTTCCATAATCCGTTAGCCATGGTTCATCCACTGTTGATAGCCGTGCTGCTTCAGGTTGCAGCGAAGGGCGTGCAATGCCGTACAATAGAACACCTTTAATTGGAATCTCATGATCAATCAGATGCTGTAAGAATTTTATATAAGCAATAATTTCCTCTTCAGCAGGGGGGGCGCCATCAATCTGGAAAATGCAGGTCTGCAGCCAAGTAGGACAGAGTGAAGTGGCTATTCGCAAATGATCATAGATTTTTCTCAGACTAATCGAGGTATTATTGATACGCTGCCTCTCTTTTGCCAATGCGCGGTCAAATTTGAACCAGACTTCTCCATTCAGGGCAGCCATATGTTTCAGACCAGCTTGTACCATAGGTCGATGAATCAGGCTGCCATTGGTAATTAATACTATTTTAAATTCTGCCGGCAATGTAAAGTCTTTTTTGACGCGACCAATCAACTCGATAACTTGATCAAATTCTTTTGCGCTGGTGGGTTCACCATTACCGGAGATAGCGATATCGTGAATTTTTCTGGCTTCCGGAGGTACCTGTTTGTGCATGAAATCGCCATGAATCAATTCGTGCAAGAATGATCGCAATTCTATTTCCAGTTTGTTCAGGTCAATGCGAGGCGCCGAGCCGCGTTTAAGTTCCGGTACCTGGCAGTATACGCAGCGCCAGTTGCAGGCATTGTTTGGATTAAGGTTAATACCGATCGATACACCACCGGCACGGCGGGATATGACCGGATAAACATAAGTGAGCCCGGCACGGTCACGACTGTGATCAATCGTATTCAATAAGTTAGGTTTTGATTGCAATGTTACAATCCAATTAATTTATTTAGCGCTATTAAAATTGTACGTATGTTAATCACACGCAGGTTGGAATTTGACTCGGGCCATCGCATTTCAACGCATAACAGCCAATGCCGTCATTTACACGGTCATCGCTATTGTATTGAAATTACCTTGTCGGGTAACATTATCGCTGACGAAGGCGTCGCACAGCAAGGTATGGTTATGGATTTTTCCGAAGTGAAGCAAATTGCAAAATCAGCCCTGGTGGATCACTGGGATCATGCATTTCTGGTTTATTCCGGAGATCAACAAGTTTTGCAATTTTTGCAATCAATCGAAGATCATAAAACTGTCATCCTGGATGTTCAGCCTACTGCTGAGAATCTGGCGCTTATCGCTTTTAACATTTTGGATAGCGCTTACCAGGATAGCTATGGCAATCATCTGCAATTAGAACAAGTGCGCTTGTTTGAAACGCCCAATTGTTGGGCTGATGCAGTGCGCGGTGTCCGATAATTATTTAATACTTTATTCTATGTTTATAGATTCACATTGCCACCTTGATTTTCCCGATCTTGCAAAAGATCTTGATCAACTATTAGTTAACATGCAGGAGAATCAAGTCACGCATGCGCTATGTGTCAGTGTCAATTTGCCGGATTTTCCGCGGATACGCACCTTGGCGGAAACGCATCACAATTTGTTTGCATCCGTAGGTGTTCATCCGGATTACGAAGATCAGATTGAACCGCAGGCGCACGAATTGGCAGAGTTGGCCAATCACCCCAAAGTCATTGCTATTGGTGAAACTGGTTTAGATTATTTTCGTTTGCAAGGGGACTTGGAATGGCAGCGGGAGCGTTTCCGTCAACATATCCGTGCCGCACGCAAAGCAAACAAGCCATTGATCATTCATACACGCGCGGCTGCTGAAGATACGCTAAGAATCATGCGCGAGGAGGGTGCTGATCAAGTAGGTGGCGTGATGCATTGTTTTACCGAAAGTTGGGAGGTCGCGGAGCAAGCGATTGCGATGAATTTTTACATTTCATTTTCTGGTATTGTGACATTTAAAAATGCATTAGCGTTAAAAGAAGTTGCCAGGAACATTCAGTTAGATAGAATGCTGATTGAAACTGATTCGCCTTATCTTGCTCCGGTGCCATTTCGTGGCAAACAAAATCAGCCTGCCTTTGTGCGTCATGTAGCAGAAGAAATCGCGCGTTTACGTGCTGTGGAATTAAATGACATTGCTGTCGCAACAACAAACAATTTTTTTAACTTATTTAAAATTTCAAAAAATGGCTTATCTAACTAGACCACGTATTCTGGCTTTAGTCCTAGTCGCAGTTTTTAGTTGGCCACTTACGACTTTTGCCGGTATTCAAGAAGATTTGATCTGGGCAATTGAAAAGGATAATCTTTCCGAAGTATCCAAGTTGCTTAGCAAGGGCGCGAATCCAGATACACCGAATAAGGAAGGCTACACTCCATTGATGCTTGCTGCAAAAAGCAAGAATTTGAAACTTGCGGAAATCTTGATGGAAGCTGGAGCCAGTCCAGATATTCGGAACGGCTATGGAGAAACAGCGATTATGCTGGCCAGCTATCATGGTCAAACCGAAATAGTGAGGCAGCTCTATATCAAGGGTGCGGAAATTAATCACAGTGGATGGAATCCGTTAATCTATGCTGCCTCTGGAGGACATCTGGAGATCATTCGATTGTTGCTGAGTGGCGGCGCCGATATTAATTCGACAACAGAAAACGGATCGACTGCTTTGATGATGGCGGTCAGAGAGAATCATCTGGATGCGGTTTCTTTGTTGCTGGAACGTGGTGCTGAATTGGCGATTAAAAATGAACACGGTGACAATGCCTTGACATGGGCTGAGAAGCATGATTATCAGAGTATCGTGAAATTCCTTAAAAGCTATGACGAATCCAAGTAAGCCGGATAAACGCACTGCATTCCAGCAATAATTTACCGTGCAATCCTTACATGGAAAAGTTGCAATTGTTACGGGCTCCGCACGGGGGATAGGCGCGGAGATCGCATTTGCATTAGCCAAGGCGGGTGCAAAGGTTGCTATTAATTATGTAGAAAATAGGATGGCTGCGGATCAAGTTTGTGCAGCCATTACCCAAGCGGGTGGTGAGTGCAAAGTTATTCAAGCCGATGTCAGTGACCCGGTTGCGGTACAAAAGCTTTTCACTGCAACTGTTGAACAGTTTAGCCAGATTGATATTCTCGTCAATAACGCCGGAATCCTGTTGTTTAAAGAAATTTCCGAAATCCGCGACGATGAGTTTGATCGTATAGTTGATATCAATTTCAAGAGTGTCTTTTATACCTTGCGTGAAGCGACTGCAAAACTGGCAGATCATGGACGTGTCGTGACAATATCCAGTACCGTGACACGTTTGATGCTGCCTAAATACAGTGCGTATGCCGCGACTAAAGCAGCTGTGGAACAATTGACGCGTATTTTTGCGCGTGAAATGGGAAAACGCGGCATTAACGCTAATATCGTTTCACCTGGCCCGGTTGATACAGAATTGTTTCGCACGGGAAAAACTGCAGCGGACATAGAGCGTATGTCCGGAATGGCGGCATTGGGACGAATTGGAGTAACGGACGATATTGCCCAAGTGGTGTTGTTTCTGGTTAGCGAAGAAGCTCGCTGGATTACGGGGCAAAATATTGGTGTCAACGGTGGAATTATTTAGCGGATAGGAACGGAGAATCAAATAATGCGTATCGGCGTACCGAAGGAAATTAAAACTCATGAATCGCGTGT
This sequence comes from Nitrosomonas supralitoralis, assembly GCF_003011925.2. Lineage (GTDB taxonomy): Bacteria > Pseudomonadota > Gammaproteobacteria > Burkholderiales > Nitrosomonadaceae > Nitrosomonas > Nitrosomonas supralitoralis. Next base: position 54,266 of record NZ_PXXU01000009.1, on the reverse strand, counting down.
GGGTCTGACGCCGACGGCGGTACGAGAGCTGATTGCGCATGGCCATGAGGTCATGGTGCAAAAGAATGCAGGGGTACAAATTGATTTGGGCGATGACAAGTACCAGTGCGCAGGAGCGGAGATCGTGGAGTCATCGCAGGAGATCTATGCCAGAACGGACATGATCGTCAAAGTCAAGGAGCCACAACCAGCTGAAATTTCGCTGCTGCGTGAGGGACAAGTGCTATTCACCTATCTGCATCTTGCGCCCGATCCAGTGCAAACCAAAGGGTTGATGGATTCAGGCTGCATCGCCATCGCCTACGAGACGGTTACCGATAGCTTTGGTGGTTTGCCGTTGCTGGCACCGATGAGTGAAGTCGCAGGACGTATGGCGATTCAGGCGGGTGCTCATGCGCTGGAATTGGATCAAGGTGGTCGTGGTATGCTGCTCGGAGGCGTCTCCGGTGTGCCAGCTGCGCACGTTGTGGTCATTGGTGGCGGTGTGGTTGGTACGAATGCCGCACGGATAGCCATGGGCGTAGAAGCGCATGTGACAGTGCTGGATAAATCGATCCACCGCCTGCAGCAGCTGGATTTTCAGTACGGGTCCAGAATTAATACTATCTTTTCAACCGTGGATGCACTGGAAGAACATGTTTTGTCCGCCGATCTGGTTATTGGTGCTGTGTTGCTGCCAGGAGGGGCAGCTCCCAAACTGGTGACCCGTGAAATGGTTAGCCGTATGAACCGCGGTGCTGTGCTGGTTGACGTTGCGATTGATCAAGGCGGTTGCTTTGCGACTTCCAAACCCACAACGCTGGCCAATCCCATTTTTACCATCGATGGCGTGGTGCATTATTGTGTTTCCAACATGCCGGGAGCTGTGGCCAGAACCTCCACTTTTGCATTAAATAATGCAACCTTGCCGTTTGTGTTGGCGCTTGCCAATAAAGGCTATCGCAAAGCAATGATGGAAGATCCGCATCTGTGCAATGGCCTGAATATTTTTCAGGGTCGATTGACTTATGAGGCAGTGGCGCGCGATCTAGGATTGATGTATACGCCTGCTATGAATGTTCTGGCGTGAATCTGAAGCATAGATTGATGAGCGAATCTTTACATTTATTCGCAACAGAATAAGAAATTCTACCTGCTGAACGCTCAATTCAATACTCGGTTTATATTTGATTGATATATAAATGAGCAATCCAAAGTTCGAATTTTTTTTGGCGAGTCACGTTAGAATTAATCGTTCGTGAGTCAACGGAGAAATTGTCAACGACTTCAATAAATAAGCCATTAAGTAGAATTTCTTCGATCAATACCAAGTTATGGAGTTTTTTCATGTGGATATATCATCCATGCATGTATTTGTTAAGTTTGTTTTTTTTGTTGTCTGCTTGTCAGAATAATAACACTATGCTGCCCAGCAGCACTCCTGCATCGTCACCGGTTGCTTTGCCTGCGCCCGCCGAACATCCAGTCTCCTATGCCAAAGAAATTCGACCGATTCTTGAAACCAAATGTTTAACATGCCACAGTTGTTTCGATGCGCCATGCCAGCTTAAGTTAGAAAGCGCGGAAGGACTGTTGCGTGGCGCTTTTCGCGAATCAATTTATGGCGGAGTGCGTACCGAAGCTATGCAACCCACTCGATTGGGCATAGACGAGTTAACTGTTTCTGGTTGGCGCGAACGTGGTTTTCATTCTGTTCTACAAGCTGAAAATGAGCAGACGAAACCTTTGATATCAGGCATGATCTCGCTGGCTAAACAATTTCCTTTTCCTCCTAACAGTAAATTGCCGGATTCAATTGAGCTGGGCATTAACCGAAAAAACCAATGTGTAACCAGTGAAAAATTTGCAGAGTATGCGCATGATTATCCACTGAGTGGTATGCCATTTGCGGTAACCGGACTTAGCGATCAGGAATATTCGCTCTTGGCCGGATGGGTCAATCAAGGTGCGGTGATTCCGAATGAGACTATTACGCTTACAAGTGGCGAGCGGCAAATAATTGAGCATTGGGAATCATTTTTCAACCAGAATGAAAAACGCAGCAAACTCGTGGCGCGCTGGTTGTATGAACATCTGTTTGTGGCATCTTTGTATTTTCCTGAGTTGGATGGAGAACTTCGCTTCTTTGAGTTATTACGCTCATCTACGCCGTCCGGCGAGGATATCGAACCTATAGCTACAGTTAGCCCGAATGACGATCCCATGAGACCGTTTTTCTACCGCTTGCGTCCGATCGCAGGCAGCGTCATGCACAAACGTCGCATTCCGTATCCGCTCGATCAGGCAAGACAACAGCGAATCAAGACTCTGTTTTTCAGTAAACCCTGGCCAATGGGCGAATTGCCAGGTTACAGTTATACGGAACGCGCCAATCCGTTTGTGACTTTTGCCGATATACCAGCTTATGCCCGCTATCAGTTTATGCTGGATAGTGCGGAATATTTCGTGCGTACTTTCATTCATGGGCCGGTTTGCCGTGGCCAGATTGCTTCCGATGTGATACGTGACCATTTCTGGACATTGTTCCAGAATCCGGAATCCGATCTTTTTGTAACCAATGCTTCTTATCAGCGTGAAGTGATTCCATTGCTGGGAATACCCGGACAAGACGATGGCCTGCTCGCAATGGGGGAAAACTGGCTGCATTATCTGAAACGTCATAACGATTACCTGGCATTGCGTCAGAATCAGTATATATCACAGCAACAGCAAGGCGCTTCACTCGCTCATATATGGGATGGCGATGGCAAAAATAAGAATGCCTTGCTGACTATTTTTCGCCACCATGATAGCGCATCGGTTGTCGCAGGGCTTGTTGGTGATATTCCACAGACACTATGGTTAATGGATTATCCGTTGCTTGAGCAAACTTACTACGAGCTCGTGGTTAATTTCGATGTATTCGGCAATGTTGCACATAAACTATTGACTCGACTTTATTTCGATCTGATACGCAATGGTTCGGAGCATAACTTCATGCGCTTGATGCCAGCCGGACAGCGGGAAAACATACTGCATGATTGGTATCAGGATTCGGGCCAGCTAAAATTCGGAATTATTTACGCAACCATTGATGATGAATCTCCCTCGGCAGAGGTTTTTACAACAGAAAACCCTAAACAAGAGCTGGCATCAAGAATTCTAAAGCATTTCCAATCGGTTAATACCATGTCATCCGATCCGTTGAATCGATGTCAAGAATTAAATTGCAGTCGATCGGACCAACCGCGCTGGGTGCAAAAAGCGGATGCGGCTTTTTCCACCATAACGGCTCGACCCGCTGCCGAATTGGCTGGGATCAAGCAATTGCCGGATGTGACATTTGTTCGTGTCAGAAATGAAAAAAATGAGCGTACTGTTTATACGTTGCTGCGAGATCGCGCGCATAGCAATGTTGCGTTTATCCTGGGAGAGGAATTAAGGTACCAGCCTGAGAAAGATCAGCTCACAATATATCCAGGAATTATTGGTAGTTACCCTAATTTCATTTTTGATGTGCCTGTCGCATATATTGAAAAATTTGTTTCATTACTCAGTAATGCTGAGAAAACGGAGCACTTCGAACATATTGTAGAAACATGGGGTGTGCGGCGTACACATCCTCAATTCTGGGAGATTCTGCACGACTTTACTGCCTGGCAGAATGAGCGGCAACCTTTGATCGCGGGTATATTTGATATCAACCGCTATGAAAATTTTTAACATAATTATGAATTAATTCAATCAATCCAATCTGCAGTTATCCGGTGTTTCATAACTGTGATGATTTACAATAAACTGATCAATACTTCAAAATACAAGAAATCGGTGTCGCCAGAGCGGTGATCAACGCAAATATTTATGTTGCCATTCGCGCAGGATGGACTAGCTGCGATACGGTTCTTTACGAAATCTCCGGCGGTAAAATGCGTATAGCCCAGGATAGCATTTATTCGTGGCGTGGGTTGGAAGCGTATGCGTCCTTCCAATGAATGACCGATGAAATCGCCGCTTTGACCAGTCCGGTCGCGATTGAATCCGGGGTCCTTGACGGTGTTGCTGATATTGCCATTGAGAAAATCAAACATACGATCGCTACTGCTAGCGAGCCAATATCCGCCATAAGTGAGTTCGAATCCAATTTTTTGCATGGGTTGAAGATCAAATCTGATTTTTGGAGCCTTAAGATTTTCATAAACCACATAATGATCAGCTGACCAAGGACGCGCAAATCCAAAAAAGCGGTCAAAACGATTGTCGACATTGTCATTGGGATTCTTGTCGCCACTCGCATATCCGTAAAATAAACTGATACGGGGCTTCCAGGCATGATCAATGTTACGCCCTACTTCGATAGTATAGCCTTGTGCATCCTGCCGATTAGGGCCGCTAAATCCTAGCTGATGGTTATAGCTGAAATCATAGTCAAATAGATTAGCCACCTTACCGTAAGCCCGAATTCCAGGCATATGAATTTCCCGATCCAGTCGGTTGGTGGCGGTAAAACCATCTGGATTGGCCGTTTGTTTCTGCCCCATATAATACGGTTGTATTGTGATGATGTCAGACCACTTGCGCCAGTGGCCGATAGCACCAAAAAACCATAAGTGATCATTGGCTACATCAAATTTGGTTTGCAAGCGCCTAACAGGCTGCATTCCGAACAGATCCAATTCCCAGTCATTGGCTTCACGGCCCAGGTTCAGGCGAAAACCTTCAAATGTATTGGTGGTATTGCGCCATTCATTGCGCGCGATAAATCGCCGGTCGGTTGTTTCGTATGCCATCCGTCCTACGCGGAATCGAATCGGACGATCATTGCCTCGGTCATCGACCCCGAGTGCTGTTTTGAAATATAGCTCACCATAAGCATTGAGGAGATCGAATTCATTTCTTTCCTGGTCGGTGGAAGGGTGCTTATTGTTAGCGATTCGTGAATCCTGGAATTCTACTGCAAAACGGAATGGGTCCAGGATGTCCCTTATTCCAATCCAGGCACGATGACGGAAGAAAACAGGATCATCATTACCTCCTTCAATACGACGGATATCGTTATGGCGGTGCTCGAATCGGGTGCGATGCTCCAAGCCGATATCGAGCCAGGTAAAATCGTTAAATGCCGGAATGCCGACATCGCTTAAACGACGCACATAACGTGGCGGGTCGGATTCCGGGTTGGTGGCGTAACTATCAGAACGGCTATGATAGCTGGTCAATTGCTTGCTTACATTCGCTTTTGCTTCTGGTACGATGGCTGGCAATGACCTTGAATGATCAATCGATTCATTGCTGGCTGTTTTTAAATCTGCGGCGCCTGTCTGAACTATCCGGACGACACTCGATTTGTTTGCTTTTCCTTCAATCGTTGATGGATCGTTGGATGCAGCCTCAACGGGCTGAATAAATGTGCTTACAGCCACGATGTGTAAGAAAAACCAAACAAATTTCACTGTATTCTCCTGCATGAATTACCTGGTATTACGGTAAGATCATTAAAATTATTATTTTCTTGGTAGGTTAAACGATGTTCGGCTGTATATCTGAGCCATTTATTTTTGAGCTACATTGAACATTCGTAAAATTGATAGGAGCGAAATATAGCAATTTTTAGATATAAATAGAAATACTATTTATTGATTCCATTATATCAATTAGATATATACATAAATCATATTATGAACGCTGATTTTCGATCTGGATAGCTGCATTTCGTTGTAATAATTAACTGGTGAAATAATAAGCAAAGGAACAGAATTTTCTGAATTCAGGGAAATAATATCACCCGATTCAATGAATTTTTCTGATATTAATTGAACGTTAGAAAATGGATTAATGACTTGTTGGTAAATGTGCGAAGAGTAAAAAGACGGTTGTTATTGACAACACAGTGGCTTGTTTGGGTAGTGGTGGTTTCCGGGTGCTCAGTTTTTATGGCGGCTAAACAACCGGAAAAGAAAGACATCGAGCTATTAAAGGAAGGTGTGACAAGAACCCAATTAATCTCAGAATTTGGTGCGCCTGTTATGAGTGAATATAAAGACGGCAAACGGTTTGAAATTTTTAAATTCATACAAGGCTATAGCACAGGTACTAAGGCTGGTAGGGCATTTCTGCATGGTGCAGCCAATGTTGCAACGCTAGGGCTATGGGAACTGGTTGGAACGCCGACCGAAATTGCCTTCAGTGGGAACGACATGGCGTTTCAGGTTGAGTATGATGAAAATGACGTCGTCAATGAGATTACGATTATTAAAAAAGAATAAATAAAAACTGTAATGCTCATTTTTGAAAAAACCTCCGACGTAGCCGGAGGTCAAGGGAGGGTAAATCATGAGTAAATACCAAACAAAACAACTTTGGGCAGAGTACTGAGCAGTCCAGTAAATTGAGCCCAATCAGACGTATTTAACAAGCTCCAGATTCTGGAACTGAAGTAACAATAAACCATTGAAGTTAGCAAAAACCGAGGATCTTCGTTTCAATCACACATGCTTTGCAAACACAACTATTCGAATACAATCTGTGTGACCATAATAGTTTTTTATTACTGCAAAATCAATGTGACATATTGTCGCACCGGCCTGAAACACAAACAAAAATAGAATAAAAAGTGCTTTTCCTAAACTGTGGATGAGAGGTGCGACAATTTGTCACATTGAAAATCATGTCCAGGGAATAGATAATTAAAAAAGTGAATAGTTTGAATGAAATTGCAATTGGCATGTGATCAACGGGTGGTTGAAATTGCGATTTCAGGATTCTAAAAACTTATACTGAAAATTGTATCGAGTTGCAATCATCAGGAAATAACAAAATATCAACGGAGTCTGAATTAACAAAAAAGGAAGTTTGATGATAAGTCATAATAAAATAAAATTCATATCGTGTTCTGTAATTGCTGCTGTAATTTCAACATTGGGACATAACGCGTTAGCTCATACGCGCCTGGAAGTACCCGAAGTTTCCGAAAATATTAGAGTAACCAATAACGTGGTAATTGGGCATGGTTGTGGTGAGAATAATGTAATTGGCACCAGCGTAGTGTTTCCAGATGGAGTGGATTCATCCATTTTGGTTGATGGTCAGCCACATACCGGTGACCTGACTGAGTTTATACAAAACTGGGGAAATCTTAATACGAAAATTTATAGTAAAGCAGTTTTTACCTTCCAGGCTGAGAAACCGGATGCCAATGGAAACGTTTCTGGTTTTTGGGCTGGCGGTGGTGACTCCCTGCCACATGATATGTCTGGCTATATCCCCTTTAGAACCAGTGCGGCGCTCATTGAACCTACATCCTGTGCAGCGAGTGTGAAATTTTATATCTCAATCGCGGATATTTGTGAAATCACACCTGCATCCGGTTTTAATGAAAATACAGTTAATTTCTGGACGCATAACAATCTTGGGACCATTTACGACCGTGTCAGCACCACTGATGATGGTCCTGCATCACTGACCATTCTTCGTAGCGAAACTAATCCTTTGCCAGCATCTTGTGGAACCGGTCAGGTGGTCGAAGTAAAGCCATCAGCAGCGCAAATTAACCGTGATATGCCGATTATTTTTAATGGCAATCAGGTTTGGCCGCAATAATTCAAGGTTGCTTTTGCGCCAGAAAAGAACGTAATCACAGATGTATAAAACACCTGCGATTGGATCGTCAAATGCGCTGAGCGATATGACGCTATTTGGAAATATAAACTATTAAACTATCAATGGGGTACGATCATGTCACAGCTATTTTTTCAAAAAGCATTAAGTATTGTTTTTACTTTAGCTACGCTTGGGTATGCATGTATAAGTAGTGCGCATGATGCCGGGGCTATCATGGATCCTAATGGTAATGTTGCGAGTTTTACTGGATATGGGCAAGTTACATGTTTTGATGATGGAAATGGACCCCCAGATCATTTGGTTGCCAGTGTTCAAGATACTTCGTTGCCACAAGAAAACTTATTGGTGAACTTGCAGATAATTCAAGGCAAGCATGCAATTAATACTACTGACGCAATTTCCGGTGATGGTAGGTTTAGCGATAATATCAGTGTGTTTGGTGGGCAAGGCCCTTATCTTTTACTTGTTAACAAAACTGGTCCGGGCCTACGTAAATTTATTGTGTCTTATCATTGTATGACATTCGATAATGTACATACAGGAACGTCGGAAGTTCTTGTTCATCAATTTCAATAACGGTCATATTAGTTTACATAAGAGCGCTTTGAGATCATTGAGGTGGTTTTAACTATGAAAAATATAAAATTATCTTGTTTTGCTTTTGTACTGCTTCTGTTTACAGGGCCATTATTAGCAGAACAGCTGGAACAAGCATCAGCTTCATGTCAATTTACTACATTGGACGGGGATCCAACCTATAATCTGCAGGAATTGAAAGGTAAGGTGGTATACATGGATTTCTGGGCCTCATGGTGTCCGCCCTGCATAAAGTCTTTTCCTTTTCTGAATCAACTGGATCAGGATTTGAAGGATGAAGGTTTACATGTGGTCGGTATCAATCTGGATGAGAAAGTTGTCGATGCGCAAGCATTCCTTGCCAAGAATCCGGTTGATTTTTCGATTGTGGCCGATCTCAGTAAACAATGTGCCAAAGAATTTGAGTTAATGGCAATGCCAACTTCCTTTTTGATTGATCGCAATGGTAATGTTCGTCATATTCATCAAGGGTTTCGTACGGGTGAATCAGAAAAGTTACGTGCCTTGATTACGCAACTGCTGAAGGAATGAGTTCCAGTTGTCAGGATTTGCAATGTCTATATCTCCCATGATTAAACTAAATATTAGAGCTATAATTGCACGCTGTTATATCTTTATAGCATGTATTTTTTTGACAGCTTGTGTGAGCGTAGCTCCATGGGAGCGCGGTAATCTGGCAAAAACGCAAATGGAAATTGATCCTTATCCTTTGCAAAGCGAAATGCAATCCCATAACTATAGTAGCCGGGAAGCAGCACCGAGTCATAAATCCTCTTCCGGCGGTGGAGGTTGTGGCTGTTATTAAGCTGATCCATTTCGGATCGGCAATTGAGGTAAACACAATTTGCAGCGAAATAGTAAGCCTCGGCGTCAACGTGGCTGTCAGCCAATCCCTCTCCCGGAAATAACCTCATCAGTAAAGCCAAGGAATACACTCCAGGCGCTTACATCCGCGGCAATGGTATTGCCCGGTTTATTATTATCACCGGGACATGCGGCCGGTCAAGACCGGGTTAATTTTCAATATAGCCGTTACCAGGAAGGTGAACGCAATCTGTTTGGTGCTCCCAATAATTTAAAACCTATTTCAGCAGATGTTTTGCACGGCAGTGGGGTTTTCTCGTTCACTGATCGCTTCAAATTCACGTTTGGTTATACCCAAGATACCTGGTCGGGAGCAACTCCAGTCACTACGACGCCATTGGCTACCGATGGCGGTAATCGCCCCTATACAGTTAATGGGGTAGTCGTCGGGGCCTCTCCGTTAGCCAATAGTCAGGTTCTTTTAGACCATGATTTAAATCCTATCGGACGAGATCCCATCACCAAACAATTAGTGGGCGGTATCGATACCCGATCGGTCCTGGTCATGTCATCAGCTTCTCCGGAAACACGTCGCCAAGCTAATTTTGGCTTAAGTTATGAATGGAATGAAGCGGCTATGAATGTGGGAGGGGGATTCTCCCGTGAAAGAGATTATCAATCAAGTTTTGGTAATATAGGTGGTCGTCTGGATTTTAATCAGAAACTCACCAGTGTTAAATTTGGTGGTGGCTACACCAGCAGCGAAATCGGCGCAATTCTGGATCATGATTCATCGCCATATATCACTAAACAAGCTTACGCGCAGCAAATAGTGAGACGTGATGGTTCTGAGATTCTGCGAGGAGACCGGAAAGACTGGGTGGCGAACGTGGGGCTAACCCAGGTGTTGACAAAAAATGCGTTGATTGATGCTAATGTGGGTTACACGCATAGCTCTGGATTCCTGGAAAATCCTTATAAGGCGACATCGATTATTTTTATTGATCCGGCTCAATTAAACAATAGTTTAATTAGTGGAGATGTGCGTGCCTTTATCGAACAACGTCCCAATATTCGCAATCAAATCGCTTTAAATGCCAAATACATTCAATATATCAGCCCATTCAATGCGGCAATGCATCTAGGGTATCGACTGTCGGTTGACGATTGGGGGGTGAATACGCATACTTTCGATGCCAGTTGGGTGCAACCGATTGGTGGCGGATGGACGTTGACACCCCGGATTCGTTATTACTCGCAAGATTCTGCCAGTTTTTATCGACCCTATTTGTTTTCTCAGCAAGCTTTTAGTAAACAGGAAATTGATAGTTTGGGAAGAAAAGTCTGGGTTGATCAGAATAATCTAACTAAACAGTATTTTGGTGAGACGCAGTTTGATCTGGTTGATCAAAATGGCAATGCGGTGGATTTTTCAGTGAATGCCGCACCTAAAATGACATCATACGACTCTGGAAAATTACCCGATCATTTTTCCAGTGATCACCGCTTGGCAGGCTTTGGCGCATTAAGCGGCGGGGTAATATTGAGTAAGACGCTTGGCAAAGGTGTCGCGCTGGAGGCCGGTTTTGAATACTATACCCGTGCCAGCTCAATGCAGATCGGCGGCGGTGGAAGCAACAGTTTTGCAGATTTTGACTACTATGTGGCGAATGCGGCGATAAAGTTCGATATTGAACCCGCGACATTACCACCGATGGGTACGTCTGGTGGGTCTTCTGAATCACATTCTCATGCTACTTCACATCAGCATCACAAAATTCCTCCCGCAGGTATCATGTTTGGTCACATGCTCGACAAGGCTGGAGATTTCATGGCAGGTTATCGGTTTATGTACAATTGGACCGGTGGAAATATGATGCATGGCACCCAGACGGTAAATGATCAAACTATCGTTGATCAGGGTTGCAGCGATATCGGGCTTTGCCGGTTTGTACCGACATTCATGAACATGCGTATGCATATGGTGGACCTTATGTATGCACCGACCCATTGGCTCAATGTCATGTTGATGCCGACCTTCATGGACATGGATATGAATTTGCGCAGGCTGGACGGAGCTCCGCCTCCTAGGCCGGGTGTGCATGAACACACAGGCGCAGCCGGGCATGAAACCGGTGCAGTGGGCGATACCTATTTCTCATCGATGATAAAATTGCTGGACATTCCCGGTCATCGTGTGCACGCGAATCTCGGATTCAGCGCGCCCACAGGAAAAGTGGATATCGAGCTGCGCCGCATCGCTAAGATTGATGGTGGCTTGATCCATTTTGGCATGCAACTGGGCAGCGGTACCTGGGATTTTACCCCAAGCCTGACTTATGCGGGTGAATACAACCGCTGGTCATGGGGTACGCAATTCAGCGGTATCAAGCGTTTGGAAGAGCAGAATAAATCAGGTTATCGCTTGGGTGACCAGTTTCAGGCTACAACCTGGGGTGGTTATGATTTGAAGCATTGGCTGACTGCCACGATACGTGGTGCTTACACTTGGCAGGATGCGATTCATCGGGATTTTAATAAATTTAACGCGCGTATCGGCCCGATGGATTTTCCGTCCAATTATGGCGGGCAATTCTTTGATATGGGATTTGGTGTGAACGTTCGGATTCTTGGCGGACGTTTTGCCGGGAACCAGCTAGGATTAGAATGGCTGCAACCGATCAGGAGCGACTTTAATGGATATCAGCTTGATCGGCAGGGAATGTTGTCGGCAACCTGGAGTTATGAGTTCTAAATGGATTGAGTCATTACGCTATGTTTTATTGGGCGAGTAATTTGTGATGGCGCAGTTAAAGTACTATCATTTTGCTTTCAGCGCAATGGGCTCGCCTTGCGCGATTCAGCTTTATGCCAGTCACAAAATGAAGGCCGCGCGTACAGCCAAATTGGCTATGAATGATGTGCATCGCCTTGAAGCAAAGTACTCTCGTTATCGGGCAGACAGTTTTCTGTCCGAAATAAACCGCATTGCAGCGCAAGGTGGGCATATCCGTGTGGATGATGAAACTGCCGGATTACTTGATTATGCGGACACTTGTTATCAGCAAAGCGATGGTTTGTTTGATATTACTTCCGGAATTCTGCGTCGCGCCTGGAACTTCAAGTCAGGAAATATACCTGCTCCGGAAGCAATTAGAGCTCTTTTGAATAAAATCGGTTGGCATAGAATTAGCTGGCAGCGTCCAGTTCTGCAGTTCACTGCTGCGGAAATGGAAATTGATTTTGGCGGTGTCGTCAAGGAATATGCCGTCGATCGCGCTGCTTCATTATGCTGGGATGCTGGCATACACCATGGACTGATTAATCTGGGGGGCGATATTAGAGTAATTGGTCCGCATCAGGACGGCAGCCCTTGGCGTGTTGCCATCCGTCATCCTCGAAATCCGGATGGGGTATTGCAAACACTGTTATTGCATACAGGAGCATTGGCGAGTAGTGGGGATTATGAGCGTTGTATCACACTGAACGGTATTCGTTACGGCCATGTGCTCAATCCTAAAACCGGTTGGCCGGTACATTATATGGCGGCGGTCAGCGTGCTGGGTGAATTCTGTGTCGTTGCTGGCAGTGCATCAACCATTGGTATGTTGAAAGGGGAAGCTGGAGCTGAGTGGTTAAATACACTGGGTTTGCCGCACTTGTGGGTTAATGTGAGCGGGGAATCCGGAGGGTCTCTGTTAGAGAGGGCTGAAATATAATACTTAAGTCCACATATATTCTGAATAAGGGTTATCCTGTTAGGGTTTATGATTTAACCAACCCATGAGTCAATTAATGAAAAAGTGGTATCTCAATTTAGTCAGACTGATCAGCGCTGCTGGACTGATCCTTGCAGTGTCCGCAGTCAACGCATTACCGGATGAATGCGTCAATTTGACAGCCCCGGTTACGTTTATTGAATCCAACGGGTTAGTATGTTTACAAAAAATCATCGTGACCGATTCATCTGGCGATCAATTATATAAAGCGTTGTTGCAGTGGCAGGGTGCGGATAATCCGAACCGATTTATATTGTTAAGCACTGAGTTTGACGATGATTCCGAGTCGCATAGCCCAACTTTCTCCCTTCTAAACGGTGTGCTGACCTTACCTAAGGTTAATGTTCCCAAGCTTTATGGAACTGAGCGATATGCTGTCAGTTTAAACTGGGTGACAGATGGCGATGATGCGACCGTAGATGCAGTTTCAGTATTTGAGCTGAATTCAGTCGCGCTGTATAACAATCCCGAGTATGTGCCCAATGTCACTTGGAAACCCTATGGCATGTTGTTTCCAAATGAACGGCGTGCGGTTGACTTACTGGTACGGTCTATTCCTTATGCGCAACTCGCTGATGCGATCTATGATTTTGATAATGTTGCGGTAGGCTCCTGGGAATTGATTGAATCCAATGGAAAAAGCTCGGGAATGGATGCAGGCGTGTTCATGAACCGTGATACCAGTGAGTTAGCACTGGTATTTCGTGGCACGGAAACCTGCAGCTTTCCTTGCTCGTTTAAGGAATTGGAAGATACTGCGCGCGATGCCATTGCAGATGCTGCCATAGGCACGGGTACCGTGAGTGATCAATTTAAAGATGCATTTAGATTTGCTCAAGATGTGGTCAATCGGCACCCTGGCGCAAAAATTACCGTGGCAGGGCATTCTTTAGGTGGTGGATTAGCGCAAGCGATTGGCGCTGTTCTGGGATTGGAAACATTTGCTTTTAATTCTTCCCCTGTTCCTGATCATTTCTTTGATACCTATACGATTTCACTCACCAAAGAACAGCTTCAAGATTTAATTTATGTGATTGTCGATATTCATGACCCGTTTTCTAATACCGATAAAACTGGAAAGATATATTTAAATTCTCATCATGTCACACCCTTGATTCAATTTGATTTTAAATCGAGAGAAATTTTGCCAAATCGTCAGGCGGATCTGAAAGATTTGAGACTTGGCCGCCATAGTATTGACCAGCTAGCCGAAAATGCGATCAAACTTATGACTATTTATCGGGATGGTTGGTAGTCAGGTTTATTATTGTTAAGTCTTGAAGTTGCAACACTTGCTAAGGTTACATTTTGTTTTTGACAATATGGAACCAAGTTTATTGAAACAATAGTGAATTCAATAAAGAAATTGTGTGTCAGTTAGTTAGATAGCTGCAATTTATTGCTTGATTCCCTGTCTGATAATGATAGCGTGAATCAACAAGAGAATGCATTATGACAACTATTCGTTCCCCTGCAGTCGCCGGTTTGTTTTATTCAGCTGATGTACAGCAATTAAGGCAGGACGTGCAATCTTTGCTTGAAAAAGCGAATCAACAGGACTTCAATCCAAAAGCGTTAATTGTTCCACACGCCGGATATCAATATTCAGGTGCTATCGCGGCAACGGCTTATGTCACCTTACGTGCGCTCGCAGCAAACATTCAGCGTGTGGTATTGCTAGGGCCAGTGCATCGGGTAGCCATACATGGCTTGGCTTTACCAGGCGTGGATAGTTTCTCTACACCGCTGGGCAACGTAAAAGTGGATGCACATTTAGTTAACGCAATCGCCCACTTACCGCAAGTGGGCGTAAGCGAAGCAGCGCATACATTGGAACATTCTTTGGAAGTACAGCTTCCGTTTCTACAAAGTGTATTAGGTGACTTTACCCTGCTGCCATTGGCGGTTGGCATGGCTTCAGCCGAAGAAGTTGCTGAAGTATTGGATTATCTGTGGGGCGGTGACGAAACGTTGATCGTGATCAGCTCGGACTTGTCGCATTATTTACCCTATGCAACTGCACAACGTATCGACGAGCAAACAGTGCAATCGATATTGCAACTGCAACAACCGATAGTACAAGATCATGCCTGTGGGAGCAGAGTTATTAACGGCTTGATCATCGCAGCTCAGAAGCACCACCTGACGGCGCATTTGCTGGATCTGAGGAATTCTGGCGATACTGCGGGATCTAGAGATCAAGTGGTGGGTTATGCGGCCATTGCATTTAATTCAAGGAAGGTTTGATCATGTTACTGGAGAATGCTCAACAGGGAAAGATTCTGCTGCAAATTGCACGGACGGCCATTGCACAAGCTTTGCATGTATCCTGCACAGCGGCAGAGGTGGAAGAAAATATGTCTTGGCTTAACAAACCGGGAGCAACCTTTGTTACTTTAATCCAATATGGTGAGCTAAGGGGCTGTGTCGGTTCTCTGCAAGCATGTGATCCGCTGCTTGAAGATGTCAGTAATAATGCCGTCCTGGCTGCGTTGCGTGATCAACGCTTCGTACCGTTGGCGGAAGAAGAGCTCGATACGATAGAAGTCGAAGTGTCGTTGCTCTCTCAATTGCAACCGCTGGGTTTTAACAGCGAAGTCGATGTACTGTCACAATTGCGTCCGAATATTGACGGCATTGTGCTCGAATGTGGGCCGCATCGCAGTACATTTCTGCCTCAAGTATGGGAGAGCCTTCCTCAACCCCAACAATTTCTGGCTAAGTTAAAATCGAAAGCACGGTTAGCCGAAGATTTCTGGTCTGAAGAGATTAAGCTATCTCGATATACTGTCAGTAAATGGCGCGAAAAGGATAATTTTAAGGAGCTCACACATGGATGAACCGATTAGCACCTCTCAACAACATCCGGCTAAATATTGGCATTTGCTTGACGATGGCCGAATTCAGTGTGATTTATGTCCGCGTGATTGCAAACTGCATGATGGACAACGTGGAGCGTGTTTTGTTCGTGGGCGCGTTGGTGCGGCCATGGTACTGACGACATATGGGCGCTCATCCGGTTTTTGTGTGGATCCCATTGAAAAAAAACCATTAAATCAGTTTTTTCCGGGTAGCAGCATTTTATCTTTTGGCACGGCAGGATGTAATCTTGCCTGCAAGTTCTGTCAGAATTGGGATATTTCCAAATCCCGCAGCTTTGATAAATTGCTAGACCAGGCCAGTCCGGAGGCTATCGCGCAGTGTGCGAAACAATATGGTTGCAAAAGCGTTGCATTTACATACAACGATCCGGTGATTTTTGCGGAATATGCGATGGATGTGGCAGATGCTTGTAACGCTGCGGGTATCAAGACAGTCGCAGTGACGGCGGGGTATATCCATGCCGAACCGCGCCGGGATTTTTTTGCCAAAATGGATGCCGCTAATGTTGATCTTAAGGCATTTACCGAAGAATTCTATATCAAGCAAACTGGATCGCATCTGCAACCGGTGTTAGATACCTTAAAATATCTGAGACATGAAACTGATGTATGGCTTGAATTGACGACATTGCTGATACCTGGTTTAAATGACTCAAATCAGGAAATCAGCGCGATGAGCGAGTGGATCATCAAAGAATTGGGGGCCGATGTGCCGCTGCACTTCAGTGCCTTTCATCCTGATTACAAACTGAACGATATACCGCAAACGCCGGCTGAAACTGTAATCAGGGCGCGCAATATTGCATTGAATGCCGGTTTAAACTATGTATATACCGGTAATGTGCACTATATCGAGGGCGATACCACTTTTTGTCCATCCTGCGGAAGTGCAGCCACCGTGCGCGATTGGTATGAAATTAAGCAATATCACTTAACTGCGGATGGACGTTGCACAAATTGTAATGCGGCAATTGCAGGTCGTTATGATCAATGTGCTGGGCAATTCGGCAGACAACGTATTCCGGTCAGAATTAGAGCGATAGCATGACCATGGTAAAAATTACAGTCGGCACCGTTGAGCTGAACGGTGAACTGGTGTTGCCAGCTTCGACGCGGAGCATCGTATTATTCGCGCATGGCAGTGGCAGCAGCCGTTTCAGTCCGCGCAATACTTATGTTGCCAGAGAGTTGCAGCAAAAGGGTGTCGGCACGATGTTGTTCGATTTATTGACAGATGCAGAAGATCAAGATTATGCGATGCGTTTCAATATTGATTTTCTGACATGTCGCTTGCTCGCTGCTACCGCATGGATCCAGGCTAATCCGGAAACCCAGATGCTGAAAATCGGTTATTTTGGAGCCAGTACAGGCGCAGCCGCTGCATTACAAGCTGCGGCAAGAATGGGATCGGTTATTGCTGCCGTGGTATCGCGTGGCGGACGTCCGGATTTGGCAGGTGAGATTGCCTTAAGCCAAGTGACCGCGTCGGTATTGCTCATCGTTGGCAGTGAGGATTACGGTGTAATTGAATTGAACGAGCAGGCTTATGCTTTAATGAGATGCGTAAAAGATCTGGTTTTGATTCCGGGAGCGACGCATTTGTTTGAAGAACCTGACACTTTAGAGCAGGCTGCACAGCATGCTACTCACTGGTTTATGAAGTATTTGTAATGAAATAGATTTTTCGAATTTCCAGAGCAATAACTGTTTTAGTAGTGCTTTCGGTGAAGCAGTAAATTTTCTGTTAAGAATTTTACTGCTTTCGAAGAAATATCAGTCATATTTGATAGTTAACTGCTTGACGATTGAATTGTTGATCAGGCAGATTGCATAATTAAGGAGGGGGTTGTTTATAAAAATCTTTTGAGAACTCCTCGTATCTTCCTAACGTGGCGCAGATTTTCTCGAATTCTTTACGGATATTGGCCGGAGTTCTTTTTAAATAGAAAGCGAGAACTCGCGTGTTTGTTGATTCCAGTATCAGGCTTGCTTCCAATAATTGATACATGGAAGGTGTCAGTAGTCTCTTGATATCTAATGCTTCAATGAAGCGTGATGCATGCATTTTTGCACGCCTTAACTGACCTGCTTCAAAAAATGGGTTGCAATTTTTTCGTTGGTTTAGCGGAAAATCGATATTAAGATCGGTTGCAATTGAGAATTGTTTCATCTGGCGCCACTCCTTGTATAAAGTGTTAGAATCCAGGATAGCAAAGATATATTTCAGTAATATGAAAATGCAACATAACCTTGCTTCAGTTAACTATACTCTGACAGAAATTTTAAGCAACAGTTTTTTAGAAGTTATGGAAGCACTGAATAATTCACCGCGCAGCAGCGTATCGAGCAGGTTTTTTTTTGGATATTGGGTTGAATTCAGAATTTTCTGGTCTGAATTGAATTATTTTTGGCTATGTCACAATTAGTTGTTGAATCTGCCTTGTTTTACCGGGAGATGCTATGAGACAAAGGATTGGTGTAATACTTCTGCAGTGAAACATTGTCAATCACGTTTTCCATTGTTATGAAAATCACTCTACTTAAGTCAAGCGGTTACACACAGATAATTGTCGCAAAACTTCTATGTGGCGTGTCAGAATTTGCAGCATTTTTGCAGGCGCTCATCCGTATCAATCGTTCTAGTAACTTTTGTTTCTCATTAATTCAGCATCAAGCAGGCTGGCGGTAATGTCGGCGAGATCAGACGGTGCGTTGCTTGTAAAGCATGCGCAAATTCCGCTGGTATTCCATTAGAATATTTGCCGCTGTTACAGGAGTTCAAGTGAGACTTCTCAATCTTACTCAAGGTAATCGGTCAGCGATACAGTTTTCCGATTACCTTGAATCAACATCATTACGGACGATGACGAACTTCTTTTTTCTGCTCGTATCTGACCAGTTTGGCGAGATCAAGCAGTGCTTCGGATAACCATTGTAGGGCATCATCCAGAGTTAAAATGCCAACCAATTCTCCGGCATCATCAACGACCGGCAAGCGACGGCTAGTTTTGCGACGCATTAATTCAATCGCTTCAAGTGTTTCGGCACTCTCTTTCACGGTAAATATATCCGGTGACATGATGTCGCCAACCGTAATGACCGTTTCGTCCAATTCAGTAGCCATAACTTCGACAATCAAATCACGATCCGTGACTATCCCTACAGGGATCGCGCGGCCATTGGGTTTGTCGATCACGATGACAGCGCCTACATGAAACTGACGCATCAGTTTTGCAGCTTCCTGTATAGTTTCATTCCGCTGAATTACAATTACTTCACGATTACAAATTTCACCGATAGTCATATTATGCTCCTTTCTTGTTATTTGAATAAAACAGCTGTGGATTGATTAATGTGACCCAAGTCGCGTTTACGGTTTTCTATTCAATGCCAATGGCCGTTGTAGAACATTGTGCTATGTTTAAGGAGAGCTGTTAGTTTCGTTAGCTTGCCTATTATTCTCTAACAATCATGTTTTGTTCCTGATTAATGTCGTCATGTCGAGCGATTTTATAGCAATCCGGGTGTTTGACTCGGGTACTCATGATCAATCTCCTTTGCAACAACAGATTCACTCAAAATTATAAACACTGTCCATTTATCCGGATAAAAGCATTTATAACAATGTCAGCACTACTACATACATCTTGATCGCTTTGATGAATTTGTCAAGCTTCAGCCTTGCTTGTTATCAAGCAAAAATTATCGCTGCGTTTAGCATTGGTAGCTTCCTACACATATAGAATACATTTTTTATTCAATCTATTAATCAATTTCTCCATTTGCTCAAAATGGTTGAAAGAATCTCGAACGGCCGGCGCAACGAGTAAGCTGTGGTATTATTTTGAATAATATATTTTAGTTTGGCATTTTTTAGATAAATCAATTTCTGAAAATGAGATACAAAAAAAGTGCAAAAACTGAGTTGTATGCGAAACACAATGCTGTCATTGCTGAGATCTCTAAGAAAATTGCTTATATGTTGGAAAGGGGCGACAATTTTACGATGCCCAGCACTGCGATTTTGCCATTCTTCGCGCTGATCGATCAAACTAGGTGCGGTTGGCTGGAAATTAACACTGTGTTGAAATCTCGTTCACTGAAAGAATTGGATTCGTTGGCTAAACGTACCATGCTGTCATCATGCTAAGGAGTAAGTCATGATTTCTTCTGATCGTATTGCTGCAGCTAACAAATTGGCAGGAGTGCTTTCTGATTATCGTGGCCCAACCCCGTTGGTTTGTGCTGTGCCCATGGCACCGCCTAATGCTCACAAAAATGCACGGAAAGGCGAATCGGGTCGTGTGCTTGTCATCGCCACCGGGTTTCAATGCAGTTGGTCAGTATTATTTGAATTTCCCACAAGTGAGTGACGAAGAAGTGGTTGCTTGTCTTGCTGAATCGATACATCACTAATGGATTGATGATGTATTGTATTAATAATAAATTATTAGCCAGGAGCTTTTTATGATACGAAATCCGATTGATGTTGCAACCCGTGTCAGCCCCAATTTATCTGCATTATTTGAAAATTGCTTAAATCGATCAAAACCTGAGCAGGATGTTACACTGGGCATGGCCCGTGATTTTGTAACCGGTTTATTGACGGAGGCATTTACTGAAACAGAACAGCTTCATCATTTTGATATTAATGAATCCTTGGTCGATGAATTAAATGCATTGATTGAAGAATATGGGGAAACGGCCGCTGCGATTGATTTTATTCAGAGAGTCGCCAGCGAGCCCTTGTCGCGTGTCATTGAAGCATTGGTTAGTGACATGGATCTGGAAAATCCACCGACCCTGGATATGGTCAGGGACGCGATGGTTTCAGGATTAACCGCAAGCCTGGTGGGCTCTGGTGTTTTGGATGAGGACGAAGATGATAATTTGCTTGCTGAAATTGAATCACTGATTGATCGACATGGTTCAGAAGCATTTGCTGAAGAGTTTATACGCTACGAATAATATAAGGTGTATCGCAGTAATTACAGCAAGAATGAACCTTAGCTTCGATTCTCAATCGAAGTGTTCATTAGCTACGGCTGTTTTATATATTTTTAATGATTTATGTGCCTTGATAAAATATACGTATTACAAACGGGTGTAAGTCTTAAAGTTTCTACTATAGCTTTGCAAGAATTGATGGCCAATGTCATCAACAAAAAAAAGTGTTCTGAACTTGAAAGCATACGTAGAATTACAGATTTATATGATTATCTATCTGTTGTTGTGTGTGATGGAGTAGAGGGCTTAATCGAGAGACGACAACGTTGGATTGACCAAAAAATTAAAGCTGCTTTGGTCGCAGGACATCCCATTTCATTTAATAGCTTCGGCAATCTTTTTTGGCGCAATCTGGATGAAGATGATCCGGATGGCGATGAGTGGAAACAATTGATGGCTAGCGAACAATTCTATTCACAATTGACCATTCTGTTCAATAAAGTGCGCGTAGTGGAACGGAGCCTACTGCAACGCAAGGAAATGGTTCCGGATTTGTTTTTGGGTTCAACTTCATAAAACATTGATCCAATTGAATTACCAGTGGTTAGAGTACTCAAGACCTTAGAAAAATAAATGTATTTCTAACTGTTTAAAATTGCTGATTTAAAGTATTTTTCCGTCGATATTCTTAAGATTGATACTCTTTGGATTCATGATATTATGAATTCTATTGATCGTTCAGCGGTCAGAAATAAATGAACGAAGCAACTATTATTTTTGACCTGATGACCAGTTATTATGGGAATTGGGACTGAAGATTTGCTTGAATTCATTATCATCTTTTACACGATTACCGTGCACGATATTTGTTTCTTTTATCAAGTCACAAGTAGCTATCATGCTGACTTAGTTGCCCAGATTAATAATAAATCTACCAGATTCAATTAAATATGGCTCGAGTGGTGTAGGTAATATTCTTACATTGCGATAAGAAGTTTACCTAACCTCGTTTAAGCCTATCTTTCATTTACTTCCTTCACGTCATAATTGAAAATATCATCTACACGAACAGATGTTTTTGAATTAAATTTTATTTCATTTAGGGGGTAATTTAAAATGCATACAGATCAAATGTTGGATGAAATCAGAGATATTAATTTGAGCTATTTATTGCTTGCGAAGCAAATGTTGCATGACGATAAGGTATCTGCCATGTATCGATTAGGCATCAACCAGGATCTTGCTGATATTCTGGATAAATTAACCTCTGCACAATTAATTAAAATGGCTGCATCAAATTTGTTACTTTGTCGTTTCCGTTTTGATGATCGTTTGATTGCCGAAATGCTATCCAACGATAATCGTGAACAATCCGTCGCTAAGTCGCACGCAGCTATTTTGATGGCAGGAATACCTGCAGAAACTGTGGCATAGAAGTAAATATATAAAAAAGGCTAACCTCATGCGCAATCGAAGCATTATCACCGAAGCCAAGCAAATTCAACTGGCAACTGAATTGATTCAATTAGGGGCCCGATTACAGGTGCTCGAAATGAATACAGATCTGAGTCGAGAAAGATTAGTAAAGCTATATAAAGAAATTAGAGGAGTTTCGCCCCCCAAAGGAATGCTGCCCTATTCGGAAGATTGGTTTATGAGCTGGCAACCGAATATGCACTCTTCGTTGTTCATTAATATATACAATTATGTGACCGCAAATACCGGTATTGAAGGTATTGATGCTTTAATTAAAAGTTACAAGCTCTACAATGAGCACGTTAAGGTTAACCAGTTAGAGAAAGTATTAAGCTTAACGCGTGCCTGGACTTTAGTGCGCTTTGTTGTCAGTGGCGTGTTGTGCATAGCGCCCTGTGTGAGGTGTCATGGCAAGTATGTGGTGCATTCCCTCGAAATTCACTCCAATCACGTGTGCGGTTTATGTAATATACCTTCTCGGGCTGGAAAAACTAAGAAAGCAGCAATGGCCGCGCTTCATTAAAATAATAATCAAAAATCTGCAGGAATAATGAATTTAGTCCAGCAGATTTTTCATGCGACTTAATGCTTGCCTTAGATTTTCCATTGAGGTTGCAAAGGATAGTCGCATATAGCCTTCACACCCAAATGCGGAACCTGGAACCACAGCGACTCCTGATTTCTCCAGTAGATATTCGCTATACGCGATATCATTTTGTGCGCTTATCAGGTTTCTTTTATATAGCGTGTGGATTGATAAACGAGCATCTGCAAATGCATAGAATGCGCCTTGCGATGATAAACAATGCACACCATTCATCTGATTCAATTGTTCAGTCATATAGGTGTTACGTTCTTTGAAAGCTGCGACCATGGGGTTGATGCAGGATTGATCGCCATTTAATGCCGCTTCTGCAGCTGCTTGCGAGATGGAACTGGGGTTCGATGTGCTTTGTGATTGAATATTTTCCATTGCTGAAATGATGTGTGCAGGGCCTCCGCAATAACCGATTCGCCATCCTGTCATTGAATAAGCCTTGGAAACACCATTAAGAACAATGGTCTGAGGCAACAATTCCGGGCAAGCATTGACGATATTCATAAATCGTTGTCCAGAAAGCAATATGTGTTCGTACATGTCATCGGTGGCAATGAGAATTTTGGGGTGTTTACGTAAAACTTCACCCAGTGCTTTGAGTTCATCCAAGGTATAAACAGCTCCCGATGGGTTACTGGGGCTGTTGATGACAAACATTTTAGTTTTTGGCGTGATGACAGCTTCCAACTGCTGCGCAGAAATCTTGAAATTCTGTTCGATACCGGTATCGATAAATACTGGTTTACCTTCAGCGATTAACACAATGTCTGGATAGGAAACCCAATAAGGTGCCGGGATAATCACCTCATCACCGGGATTGATTACGGACAAAACCAGATTAAAAAAACTTTGTTTGCCTCCACACGAAACCAAAATCTGTTTGGTGTCAAAATCAAAATTATTCTCTCGTTTAAACTTTGCCACAATGGCATTTTTTAAACTGGGAGTTCCGCCGACCGCAGTATATTTTGTCTGGCCTTTATTAATTGCAGCGATTGCAGCATCCTTGATATGCTGAGGAGTATCAAAGTCAGGTTCACCTGCACCCAGTCCTATAATATCTTTGCCCTCAGATTTGAGCTTGGCGGCGCGCGCGGTAACAGCAAGGGTAGGGGATGGTTTTATAGCTTGAACGCGACTAGAGAGTTCCACAGAAAATCCTCGCACTAAAATAGATAGACCGGCATGTTAGAATGATACAAACACATAAAATGTTCAGTTGGAATTATACCTGTGATCGCAACCTTCCCCAATAGTCCGTTCAAATTACATCAGGCATTTGCACCTGCAGGAGATCAACCTGCGGCAATTAAGCAACTAATTGAAGGGATAAATGATGGCCTTGCGTTTCAAACATTATTGGGTGTTACCGGATCGGGGAAAACTTATACGATTGCCAACATGATTGCTCATTTGGGGCGTCCGGCAATTTTAATCGCGCCAAACAAAACACTTGCGGCACAACTTTATGCTGAGATGCGCGAATTTTTTCCCGAGAACGCCATCGAGTACTTTGTTTCTTATTACGATTATTACCAGCCCGAAGCGTATGTGCCCGCGCGGGATCTGTTTATCGAAAAAGATTCCAGCATCAATGAACATATCGAACAAATGCGCTTGTCTGCGACCAAATCCCTATTGGAGCGCGATGATGCAATTATCGTGGCTACTGTGTCATGTATTTACGGTATCGGTGATCCGGTGGACTATCATGGCATGATTTTGCATTTGCGAAACGGTGAGAAAATTTCCCAGCGCGATATTATAAAACGTCTGACTGAGATGCAATACGAACGTAATGAATTGGAATTCAAGCGCGGGGTATTTCGAGTTCGAGGTGATGTGGTGGATATTTTTCCGGCGGAAAGTTCGGAAGCTGCGTTAAGAGTGTCATTGTTCGACGATGAAGTGGATAGCCTGTCACTATTTGACCCGTTGACCGGTCGTATATTACAAAAATTATCGCGATTTACTGTTTATCCTTCCAGTCATTATGTAACGCCGCGCAGCACTACATTGCGTGCAATGGAAACCATCAAAGATGAGTTGCGCGAACGGCTGGAATATTATTACCAGGAGCACCGCTTGGTTGAGGCGCAGCGTCTTGAGCAGCGTACCCGGTTTGATCTCGAAATGCTCAATGAATTGGGTTTCTGCAAAGGCATTGAAAATTATTCACGCCATCTTTCCGGCAAAAAGCCCGGAGAACCGCCTCCGACTTTACTGGATTACTTGCCTTCCACCGCTTTGATGATTATTGACGAGAGCCATGTTACGGTGCCGCAGATCGGAGGAATGTATAAAGGCGATCGTTCGCGTAAGGAAAATCTGGTGAGTTATGGCTTTCGCCTGCCGTCTGCCTTGGATAATCGTCCCTTGCGCTTTGAAGAATTTGAAAAAAGAATGCCGCAGACTGTGTTTGTATCGGCAACACCTGCGAATTATGAGCATCAACACAGCGGGCAGACTGTAGAGCAAGTAGTGCGGCCTACGGGATTGATTGATCCCACGATTGAGGTGCGACCGGTAGCGACTCAAGTTGATGATTTAATGTCCGAGGTTCATTTACGCACAGCCAAGAATGAGCGTGTGTTGGTTACTACTCTCACAAAGCGCATGGCGGAAGATTTAACGGATTATTTTTCCGAGCATCAAATTAAGGTGCGGTATTTGCATTCAGATATCGATACGGTAGAGCGTGTTGAAATTATCCGCGATTTGCGCTTGGGGCAATTTGACGTGTTGGTCGGGATTAACTTGTTGCGCGAAGGGTTGGATATCCCGGAAGTTTCACTGGTCGCGATACTGGATGCCGACAAGGAAGGTTTCCTGCGCTCGGAAAGATCACTGATTCAAACCATCGGCCGCGCTGCTCGTCATATCAACGGCACGGCTATTCTTTATGCCGCAACCATTACCCGATCCATGCGTGCAGCGATTGATGAGACCAATCGTCGACGCGAGAAGCAATTGGAATTTAATGTGCAAAATCACATTACACCGCGATCGGTACAGAAACGAATTAAAGACCTGATCGACGGTGTTTATAACTATGAATCCGCACAGCAGAATCTCAAAGCAGCGCAAGTACAGGCTCGTTATGATGCCATGAGTGAAGCTCAACTGGCCAAGGAGATACAACGCGTCGAAAAGAAAATGCTCAATGCTGCTAAAAACCTTGAATTCGAGCAGGCAGCGCAATTTCGTGATGAGCTCAAAAGTCTCAAGAATAAATTACTGATTGGTTTTACTGATGTGACTTGAAAGGTTATTTTTTAACCTGCGTAGAAGTAACAAAAACGATTGTACTGAATGTGCGATTCAATGTTTTGCTGGTAAAGTTGGACATGACCATACTTCCAGAGTAACGGATATGATCACCTATATTAACCTTGGTTGTGGGGGCAGCAATCCAGAACTTATGTCCACTATTTTCCAATTCCATATAGGTGTAACCAGCAGCATCCATAGTGTTGACAACAATTCCTTCATCATCCAGCATTTTTGCTTTGGATTCCTGCTGATTCTGCGGTTCATGATGGGACGCCATGACATTGACAGGATTGAATAACGAGCATCCAAGCAGGATGACGAGGGATAAGCATGTAATTTTCATAATACTCCAAACGAGTGTGTTGTTAGGTGCAGTATGATACACCTCTGCATTATTTAGTTCCAATATTGGAAGATAGTATTGAGTCTCTTTCTTGGCGTACTTTCTCAAAAAAACAAATAGCGGCTGCAGCTGCGGCGTTCAGTGACTCGGTTTTACCAGGCATGGGAATTACGATATTTTCATCTGCGGCTTGTATCATTTCCTTAGATAATCCTGCGCCTTCATTACCAAATATGAAAGCTGTGGGTCCAACTAATGAAATTTCAAAAAGATTCTTTGATGCCTGTATGGATGTAGCAATTACAGTTCCTTTGAATTGCTGTGCAATATGTTTTAGATCACTATTTTCATGGATATGCAAAAAAAAATGAGCGCCCATGCCAGCCCGTAATGTTTTCGGGGACCAGGCGTCAGTGCAATGTTTTGAAAGATAGATATTGTTGACACCGGCGGCGGCTGCCGAACGCAATATCGAGCCAAGATTTCCGGGGTCCTGGATTGCCTCCAGCAGCACGCTGAAAACTACTTTTCTGCTATAAGCTTGTTCCTTCAATGCGGGAATTGAAATAAGCGCGAGTATGCCGATAGGTGTCTTTACCGGAGATATTGCACGAAACAACGAGTTGCTAATGATGGTTATTTTAGGAGGTTTGTGTCCAAAGATTATGTCTATGAAATGTTTATTATCAGCATCTTCATAATACGATTCGCTGACAATCAGATTTTCCGGTTTACCCAATATCGAGCAGTAAATTTGAATGAGGTTGATGCCGTCAAGTAGCGTCAGGCCAGTTTTCTTGCGATATTGTGCCGATCCCTCCAGCTTGATCAGTTGTTTTACTAGCGGGTGGTCACGTGAAGTAATAACTGGCATTTATAAACCCCGCAAGTATCGAAACAATCGCAGTGAAATCGCACTACTATCGATTTTTATAACGGTATTCTGCCGATAAAGCGTGTGCTTGCAATCCTTCCCCAGTCGCAAGCACCGATGCAATTTCTCCCAGTTTGGCTGCGCCCTGCTGCGAGACCTGGATCAAGCTGCTGCGTTTTTGGAAATCATACACACCCAATGGAGATGAGAATCGTGCTGTTCGTGATGTTGGCAATACATGATTGGGGCCGGCGCAATAATCTCCTAGTGCTTCACAGGCATTGCGACCCATGAAAATGGCGCCGGCATGGCGGATTTTATCAATCCATTTTTCCGGTTGCTCAAGAGATAATTCTAGATGCTCTGGTGCGATTCGGTTGGCGATTGCACAAGCTTCGTCCAAATCCTTGACCTGAATCAAAGCACCACGATTTTCCAACGAAGCACGAATGACGTCCTTGCGTGACATTTCTGCTAACAGGCGATTCAGGCTAAGCGTCACTCGGTCAAGAAATTCAGCATCGGGTGATAACAAAATAGATTGAGCTAGTTCGTCATGCTCAGCCTGGGAAAACAAATCCATAGCAATCCAATCCGGATGGGTTTGACCATCGCAAATGATCAAAATTTCAGACGGTCCGGCCACCATATCGATACCGACGATGCCGAACACTCTGCGTTTTGCAGCCGCGACATAGGCATTGCCTGGGCCGACAATTTTATCCACGGGCGGAACGGTTTCAGTACCATAAGCCAATGCGCCAACAGCTTGAGCTCCACCGATAGTAAAAACGCGATCCACCTGACTGATGGCGGCGGCTGCCAAAACCATGTCGTTTCTTTCGCCATTCGGTGTCGGAACGACCATGATCAATTCTTTTACGCCGGCGACTTTGGCTGGAATTGCATTCATCAAAACCGAAGAAGGGTAGGAAGCCTTTCCACCGGGAACATAAAGTCCAACACGATCCAGTGGCGTTATTTTTTGGCCTAATAACGTGCCTTCCGAGTCGATATATTGCCATGAATTCATCAACTGCCTCTCATGGTAACTGCGGACCCGTTCGGCTGCCTTTTCCAATGCAGTTCGCTGGGTTGATGGCAATGTGATGAGTGATCGCCGCAAATGATCCTGCGTGAGTTCAAGATCTTTACCAGAAGTTGCCGACAATCTGTCAAACCGATTGGTATATTCGATCAAAGCGACATCTTTGCGCTGCTTAATATCTGCAAGAATCTTCGATGCGGTTAAGTCGACCGTGTCGTCCTGAGCATTCTCAAACGCCAGAAGTTTATCAAGATTGGAATTAAAATCAGTGTCTTTTGAATTAAATCGTTTTATTTCGATCATGTTAGTGGAGTGAATTGACACGAAGGGATTGATTTATGCTTTGATGGCTGCAGAGAATGCATCCAATACCGGTTGTATGGTGTTTCCTTTCAGCTTTAAGGCTGCCTGATTAATAATCAATCTTGATGAAATAGTCATGATTTCTTCCACCGCCTTGAGGTTGTTAGCTTTTAATGTGTTTCCGCTTGAAACGAGATCAACGATGGCATCCGCCAAACCCACTAAAGGCGCCAATTCCATCGAACCATACAATTTGATCAGATCGACATGCACGCCTTTAGCAGCAAAGTGTTCGCGGGCGGTTTGTACGTATTTGGTGGCAACGCGTAATCTTGCACCTTGTCGAACCGCTGAATCGTAGTCAAAACTTATCGGTGCCGCTACCATCATGCGGCAACGTGCAATATTCAGATCCAGCGGTTGATAGAGACCTGCGCCACCATGCTCCAGCAGTACATCTTTACCAGCGATACCGAGGTCTGCAGCGCCATACTGTACATAAGTCGGTACATCCGATGCACGCACTATGATCAGACGTACATTCGTCCGGTTAGTGGAGAGAATTAATTTGCGCGATGTTTCCGGATTATCCAGCGCTTCAATTCCTGCGGCGTTGAGTATAGGTGCAGTGTCATCGAAAATTCGCCCTTTTGACAGGGCGATGGTGATATCAGTCATATAGAGTGGGATTATTTAAGATTGGCTTCAGCAAAATCCCAATTGATCAGTTTATCCAGAATCGCATTCGCATAATCGACACGGCGATTCTGATAATCCAGATAGTAGGCATGTTCCCAAACATCGATGGTTAATAACGGCCGGACATCTTTTGTCAGCGGCGTTTCGGCGTTGCCAGTTTTGACCAAAGCGATTTTATCGCCATCCTGCACCAACCATGCCCAACCGCTTCCAAACTGGGTTAATGCAGCTTGGGAAAATTCTTTTTTGCAAGCCTCCAGACTTCCAAATGAAGCTTCAATTTTTTGTTTCAGTTTTGCCGAAGGTTCGCCGGCGCCATTGGGTTTCAGGCTATGCCAATAAAACATATGGTTCCAGACTTGCGCAGCATTATTAAATATTGCAGCTTTATCCGCTTGTCCTGCTGTTGCCTTGATAATTTGCTCCAATGACTGGCCTGCTAGGTCGCTGTTTGCCAACAGATTATTCAAGTTGTCGACATAGGTTTTGTGATGCTTGCCATAGTGGAAACTCAGTGTATTTGCAGATATCACAGGCTGTAGTGCATTGTCTGAATAAGGCAATGGGGCTAAGACATACTGCGAACCGGATTGTGCTGCCTGGGAAAAGTTATCGAGGTTGACATTGGTCATCGTGCTCTCCTTAGAAGTGAAATGTTAATTTATTGCAATAGTTTTAATGAATTCAATCACGATTCGGAGTAATCTTTAGTCTGCATTATTCGTCTCCGTGGTGAAAGTGATTTTATTGTAACCCGCCAAGCGGGCAGCTTCCATAACTGTAATGACTGACTGGTGCGTAGCCTTGGCATCTGCGCTGATAATGATAAAAGGATCGGGTCGATCTTTGGCTGCGAACTGCAAAGCGTCACGTAAACTTTCAATGCTGGAAAACTTGATTGGTATCATATTGATGGTGTAATCTCCCAGCGCATTGACGGTTATGTCTATATTGTTTGGCTTGTCGATATTTTTGTCGACTTCCTCATCACTGGCCTGCGGGAGAGTGATTTCAAGTTCGGCAAACTTCGAATAGGTTGTTGTCACTACCAGGAAGATCAGTATTACCAGCAGCACGTCGATCATTGGCACCAGATTGATTTCTGGTTCGTCACTTTGTTTCCCGCGTTGAAAATTCATTCAGATAAAAACCGTCGTTAATGGAAAGTCAATTTTCAAATTTAATACATTGAATAATTATGTCAATGTAAAAATGCAACTGCAAAGATGGCTAGTATAATACCAGTTGCAATTTTTATTGAAGCTATCGAAATAGATCACACAATTATTGCACAGACTTATAAAATAGCCAGCCGTGTTTCAAGAGATAATCGAGTAACGTGTTACTAAATAATTATTCTCAAACTTAAAATCGATTGAAGTTATATGATTAAACCATTTGTTAGCATTGTGATGGGCAGTAAAAGTGATTGGAGTGTAATGCAGCATGCGGTAGCGATCCTGAGTGAATTCAATATTGCTCATGAAGCGAAAGTGGTTTCAGCGCATCGTACGCCGGATTTAATGTTTCAATTTGCCTCTGAAGCCAAAGCGCGCGGTATTCGGTGCATTATCGCCGGAGCGGGGGGGGCGGCGCACCTACCGGGCATGATTGCGGCAAAAACCACTTTGCCGGTCCTTGGCGTTCCGGTGAACTCCAAACATTTGCAAGGCTTGGATTCGTTGCTTTCGATTGTGCAGATGCCCAGAGGAATTCCTGTCGCCACGTTTGCCATCGGCGAGGCTGGCGCGGCCAATGCCGGACTTTTCGCGGTTGAATTACTGGCAGTTTATGACAATGAACTGAGCGAACAGTTAAAACAATATCGGCAGAAACAGGCCGAATCTGTTCTGACTTCTGAGTTGCCGAAATAATGCGCATCATGCCTGGCGCTATGCTCGGAGTCCTGGGTGGCGGGCAGCTTGGACGTATGTTTGTTCATGCGGCGCAACAGATGGGGTACCGGGTGACAGTGCTTGATCCAGCGATCGACAGTCCTGCCGGACAAGTTGCGGATGATTTTGTTTGCGCGGAATTTGCCGATCATACGGCGCTGGAAAAACTTGGCAACCAATGTGCTGCGATTACTACCGAATTTGAAAACATCCCTGCCGAGTCGCTGCAGAAACTCGCTGAGTCCTGCATCGTCAAGCCGGATGTATACAGTGTCGCGATTGCACAGAATCGCGTGCTGGAAAAACAATTTTTGTTAGACCACGGTTTCTCGGTCGGGCCGTTTTCCGTGATTGTGCAGCAACAAGATTTGATTGCCCTGGATGTTGCGCAATTTCTTCCCGGTATTCTGAAAATAAGCCAGTTTGGATACGATGGCAAAGGCCAGATCCCGGTTGCTAACACTGACGAATTGATAGTTGCTTACGATCAGCTCAATCAAGCTGTATGCGTGCTGGAAAAATTCATGCCGATAAAAAAAGAATTATCGGTCGTCGTGGCGCGTGGCAGCGACGGGGAATTGCAGACCTTTCCAGTCTCCGAGAATCAGCATGTCAACGGTATTCTCGATATCAGTATTGTGCCGGCCAGAGTAACGATGGAACTCGCACAGAAAACGCAAGATATTGCTTGTCAAGTGGTTAGGAAGCTGAATTATCAGGGCGTGTTGTGTGTTGAGTTTTTTGTGTTGCAGGATGATACGCTGCTGATCAATGAAATCGCACCGCGGCCGCATAACAGCGGGCATTATTCCATCAATGCCTGCGTCACATCGCAATTTGAACAGCAAGTACGAACATTATGCGCCCTTCCGCTCGGAGCCACTACGCAACACAGTGTTGCAGTGATGGTCAATCTATTGGGCGATTTATGGCACAATGGAAAACCTGACTGGCATCGAGTCTTGCAACATCCATCGGCTAAACTGCATTTATATGGCAAAAACGCAGCACGTATTGGTCGTAAAATGGGGCATTACACCGTTCTAAGCACGAATATTGACAATGCGTTGCGAGAAGCCATTCGCATTAAAAAACAACTTGAACATCCTTGAATCCGGAGCCTATGACGCAATCAT
Organism: Nitrosomonas supralitoralis; assembly: GCF_003011925.2. Lineage (GTDB taxonomy): Bacteria > Pseudomonadota > Gammaproteobacteria > Burkholderiales > Nitrosomonadaceae > Nitrosomonas > Nitrosomonas supralitoralis. The sequence continues at coordinate 22,016 of NZ_PXXU01000009.1, read as the reverse complement.
CATCATTATTTGAAACCAGCATCAAAAGCCTGCCTTTCTTACATCGCGGCAAAGTCAGGGATATTTACGCCGTTGGTGACGATAAGCTGCTGATCGTGCAAACAGATCGCTTGTCCGCTTTCGATGTAATTCTGCCCACGGCCGTACCCGGTAAAGGCAACGTCCTGACCACGCTATCCAATTTCTGGTTTCAGAAACTAGCGCATATCCTACCTAATCACTTGACCGGCATGGCACCGGAATCAGTCGTTGCTGAAAATGAGCGCGAACAAGTGCGCGATCGCGCATTTGTCATCTGGCGCTTGAAACCCTTGCCGATCGAAGCCATTGTGCGCGGCTATGTGATTGGCTCAGGCTGGAAAGATTACCAGCAAACCGGTGCGATTTGCGGCATTCAACTACCCGTCGGATTGAAACTGGCTGAGAAACTGCCCGGTGGCGCGATTTTTACGCCATCAACCAAAGCTGCAGCCGGTGCGCATGATGAAAACATTGCATTAACACAAGTGGAGCAGCAATTAGGCAAAATCCTGACCACTCAAGTCAGCGAAAAAGCCATCCAGCTTTACACCGCAGCGGCCGATTACGCGCTACAACGCGGCATCATCATAGCCGACACCAAGTTTGAGTTTGGATTGGATGAAACCGGTGAGCTGTATCTGATCGACGAAGTATTGACACCCGATTCATCGCGCTTCTGGCCTGCCGATCAATATAAGGCAGGGCAGAATCCCCCCAGTTTCGATAAGCAATTCGTGCGCGACTGGCTGGAAACTCAGGATTGGAATAAAAAGGCGCCCGCACCGGAATTGCCTGATGAAATTTTGCAACAGACGATGGACAAGTATCGGGAGGCTTTAAGGTTGTTGACGGAATGAATTTCTTTGGGCTTTTGTCATTTTGTGCCGAGCGAGAATATCTGAAAGTTAATAACTAAAAGATTGCTTATTTGCTCACCAGATAGAAGGGGAGATCAAAAGTTAAGGATATAACAGAGAGCATTGAACACGTTGTGTCGGTTGCAAAAGCTGCTGATTTGCTGCAATTGTTAAGGCCGACTGGAGCTCTTTGGGGCGATAGACCAAAAGATTGGATTTTTCGTGGACAGTCTGATTGTTCCCGTTTGCTCATTCCATTGGCGTATCGCGACGAAGCTTGGTTACCATTTCAGGTTGCTGGTTATCCACTTCATCAACCAACGCACACCTATCCAGAGCAGATCGATCGACAAGAGCGCGAGGAGCTATCGTTGTTAAGACGTTTCGTTTATGCTTGTGATGCGGCAGGGCTAGCGATTCCAGAACATATGCGTGTGCGCGAATTAATTAACTTGGGTACTTCTAATTCGGAAATATTTTTTGCAGATCCAGCGATACAGACGCTTATGGCGCTTGCTCAACATCATGGGATTCCAACGCGTTTACTAGATTTTACTCGCAATAGCCTACATGCTGCATATTTTGCCGCAAGTAGCTCAGCAACGAAGTTTTCCATTGGAAAAAACGGTAAGCTTGGTGTCTGGGCAGTATCGCTGGCATTTCTTGTATATGCTAGTTCGCTTTCATCGCATATATCCACTGATCCAATAAATCTTCGGATTGTAACCGCTCCATCTGCGACAAATGCGAATCTACGTGCGCAGCTAGGACTTTTTCTCCTATGGTGGCACAACTCTAAAGGCATGCGGACGCTAGACTTTAAATCCTCTCTTGAGGAACTAAAGCGCTTGGTCGCATCACACTTATCAAAGCAACCTTGGGTTGGCCATGCGTTTATTAAATTTGAATTACCATGGTCGGAAAGCGCTACTCTTTGTAGAATTTTGGCAGACGAAAATATAAACGGTGCTCGAATGTTTACCGGTTATGACGGCGTTGTAAGATCGTTAAAGGAGCAAGCCGTTTGGGATCGCTATCTCGGCCCACTTGGTAGTAGTCGCGATGGCTTCTTTTTTAAGCATAAAAGATTAGAATAAACAGAATTCGACATTACACGCTCGCATTAATTGCTGTGATTCGCTAGCTCATAACCACTAGGGCTGATCCTGCTTGTGTGTTACATACCTGCGACTAACCCGTCACCCAATCGGTTCTCGAGCCCGCAAGGGAATAGGGTCGCGAGTTGAGAATATTGTCGATGAATCGCATATACTTTTGTTTTGTAATTTATATTCTCAATTCTGTATCCGACCCTTTGTTTGATCCTGGCTGTTGGATGCAGTGATGGTAAATAGGTGATTGAACTTTTTCAGGTAAATCAAGTTAAAGAAAAGAAGCAATTGCTGTTCTTCTTGATCAATAATTCTGTAAATACTGTAACAATATCATAGTCCGGTCTTTGATAAGCTTGGTGCGATAACCTCCCCGGGAAATGACCGCAGAACTGCCAAATTTTTGCGCCGTCCAGTTGCGGGCAATAAAATCAAATTCCTTGTCGCGATAGCTTAGCCACTTGAGTTGCGAGTTTCTCAAAACAAGCTGTACATCTTCATTTAGATGTACCATCAATTGGTTATAGGCAGTATTGAGTTCCTTATCCAGAAATTTTTCGTAAGCTGCGTATGCGGTTAGATAACTTTGTGTGGTGTGTGTTGTCTGTTGGATTTCTCGTTCATACACTTCTGCGTGCTTTAGAAAATCACTCACGTAATCTGGCGCATCCGGGTTGTCTATCGCATGAGTGAATAAGCTATAGCACAGAAATACAACGATCAGAACAAAATTATAAAGGTTTCGTCGTATTATTTTTTTCATACTGTCACCAATGCGCGTAAACATTTTTGGAATATATATTCCATTCTGCATTGCGCCGATTTACTAATCCCTGCATCACCTTACCTTGTGACTTGTTCCATGCTTTCCATGCGGCTTCCAGATTTGGATAATTTGTTTGTGTTGATAGATCGTTTACAAGTTTTAGAACCGAAGAGTTTGCAAAATTAGCTAAGCCAATATTGAAAGCCAGTATTACGAGCGCGTCAAATTGATTTTGCGAAATAGTTGCTGTTACTTTGGTATTTACACCAGATACGAAAGGTGCCAGATCTTGCAAAAACAATGCCTTTGCTTGTTCCTTGGTAATGCCATTTTTATAATTGTCACCGCATCGATTCCACTCGTCCTGATTGATTAAATGGCCATAACCGATGGTTGCGCCTTTAACCCAATTAGAAATCGCATCACCGTTCTGGTCGTCATAGGGCGTTCCCCTGAACGACTCGATAGACAAGAGCAGCTCTATTCCCTTGTCACTCATTTGATTGTTCAGCATAAACTCCCTCTCGTGTTTTGGTTTTTAGTCTAGCAGCTTAATAGACCGAACTATTGGCATTGTTTCATTGATAGAGTGGTATCTGTTTTAATTGATGGCTTCTGTAGTATCTATCACTTAGTTTTTTGGTGCAATGCGTTATACCGTCGCGGATGCGAATCAATCAACTGAAGTAGAAAATTGAAGTTTGGTCTTCAGTAAAAATAAACGATGATTTATTTCTCAGCGTGTTGAAATGATGCACTGATAGTAATTGAAAAGAATTTCGATTGTATTACGTTAAAAATAATCGCGCCAATAAAAAAAATGGAATAATTTATGGCCTATTGCAAAGGCTTGAGCCTATTTTTTATGAGTAGATAGTGGAAAATTATATTTTATCCCTCATCTGCATCCGTTGATTGGAGATGGGAATGAAACCCCAGTGCGCAGAGAGAGGGCTTAGGGAGTCACGCACTGGGGATTCAGATCCAGCCATCCGGCTAGGCGGAATGAGACGCCCTGGCTGGTGCGGTCGACTCATAAAAAAGAGATGTATGAGCACTGCAAAACATTTTAGAGTATTTGGAGTTTTTTTCTGTACGCCTGCTAACATATAGCTTGCAGCCCACGTATTCTCTGATACTTCAGGATGCAGTCTTAATAATCGCAGTAAACCATGTAGACCTGTTAAGGAAATTCTGGGTATCACCGCGCAACATCGTAATACTTAGTTCTTGATTGACAATTTCAGGGTTCTGCTGACGCACTAGCAACTGAGGTGTCAGATTTTTCTCCTCAACGGGTGACAATGATGATTACGGCTTCCCAGTTCCAGTAGTTGAATCATCGATTTTAACGGCGCTATCAATTCCACTCGGCGACGTCATGATTCAGGTTTTTTAATGGAGCGAATAGAATCCGTACTTCTATAATCTTAAACAGTGAGTTACTCATCGGGCATGTTGAAGTTGAGCAATGAAAGTGATTGCAGACGAAATTGGATTGCATTACGCTACCGCAGCGGTACTGTTTGAAAAAAATGGTGAAGAACACATAGTGTCACAAGTCTTGCCTTGTTTCTTGTTCATCAAATGCCACCCTGCTGGATATGGATATTCGATAGCCAGAGCATCCAATCTTCGTTCAAGCTGCAATCGCTTTGCGGATCGGTTTAACCAAGAAGTTGGAATTATATGATAAGAATTCCGACATCTTACTGTTGCAAAATTCGTGAGGCTTGACGATTCATCCCCGGTTGCGGGACTCACACCAGTTCATCAACCTAGGAGTTGCTTATGCTTGATATCGCTATTGACACCATAGTCATGCGCCCTTATGTATTTACCTTTTTTGCGGCATTTCTGCTGGCTTGTGTACCGCATGTGGGTTGGCGCAAGACTCTGATATTTACAGTCGTGGGTTACCTGATTGCCTTTGCATCGGAGAAGCTTTCCATTACCACCGGGTTTCCCTACGGTTGGTATTATTATATCGACGATACCAGTCATCAGGAACTGTGGGTTTGGGGAGTGCCTTTTTTTGATTCGCTTTCGTATGTTTTTCTGACTTATTGCAGCTATACGATGGCGCTGCTTATTCTGTCGCCTCTGGCAACAAAAGACACGGATCTGATTACGTTGGAAACTCGCGCTATCAGGCAATCGTGGGCTGTATTGGTGCTGGCTGCTTTTCTACAAACATTCTTGGATATCATCATTGATCCGGTGGCATTGCAAGGCAATCGCTGGTTTCTCGGCCAAATATACGGATACTATGAAGCGGGGTTGCATTTTGGTGTGCCGATTTCAAACTACGTCGGGTGGCTGCTGACCAGTTTCTTGTTGGTGGCGGCTTTTCAACGGATTGATCGCAGGCGCGAGGAAGAAGCGCCGTATGGGATATTTGCCATGCCTTTCCGTTCTTTACTGGGACCGGCCCTCTATTTGTCGGTGTTGATTTTCAATTGGATGGTTACACTGTGGATAGGCGAGTATCTGATTGCGCTGACCGGCATATTGATATTCACACTACCGATTGTCATGGTAACCATTCAGGTGTTGTTACGAGTTAATCGCTATCGTGATGAGGAATTACAGAGCCATTTAAAGGATTATCCTTGGTCGCCTATGAACAGGCCTGAGAATTAAAAAGATGGCGTAAATTTCCTGTAATATAGAATCAATAGCCTGGGCAGACGGCTTTAGTGAGATATTTCAAGGGCTGCCATCCTAAGACATGCTTATTCATGAGATACTTGGTTTCAATATTCAATAATAATTTAATTGATTTACCGGAAAAATTTTATGACCACTTCATATATGTATAAAACATCCATACCTGTTTTTAAACAGCTTCTGAACAGTTTAAGCGTTATTTTGGGCAAAGCCGAAACCTACGCAGCCGAGAAAAAAATTGAACCGACAGTGTTGCTGAATGCTCGGCTGTATCCTGATATGTTTCCCTTGCTCCGTCAGGTGCAAGTCGCCGCCGATTTTGCCAAGAGCGTATCAGCACGGTTGGCTGGAGTTGAAGTGCCGGCTTATGAGGACAATGAGCAAACCTTCGCCGACTTACAGGTGCGTATCAGCAAGACACTGACGTTTATCGAAAGCTTGACGCCAGCGCAATTCGAAAGTAGCGAAACGCGTGAAATTGTGTTGCGCCCGGGTACGCCGAAAGAGAAAAAATTGATTGGCTACAACTACTTGATCAATTATGGTTTGCCGCATTTTTTCTTTCATGTGACTACTGCCTATGCAATTTTGCGACACAATGGATTGGAAGTTGGCAAAGGCGATTTTATGGGTAGCTTTTAGATTCTGTTGCCAGTCACAACTAGTGCCTCTGATGGTGCGTTTATTCTCATTCTATAGCAGGCAGCGATTTAAATTTGTCGAACTTCTTATTCTCGATTATTTGTAAGGGGGGATGAGTTGAATCATTTTATTAGATTCATGGTGTTGAATGTTATGTTTTTTCTCGCTTTCAGTACACATGCCGAAAAAATTCGGAACGGTCGGTGGGAAGTGACAACGCAAACAATGATTCCGGGTGTTCAAGCTCAAGTGCCAGCGCATAAGGACATAGTTTGCGTGAATGATAAGCATAAGGATAAACCTCCTATTGCTGTTCATGAGTCATGTCAATTTTATAACTATACAATCACCAAAAATACTGCGACTTGGCAAATGAAATGTGACAGTGATCTGATGATGGCAGGCGCAGGAAGAATTGTTTTTAGTGCAGATAAATACACAGGTTCCGCCATCATTAAAATGAGAATGCCTCAATCAGATCCAATGGAAATAGATCATACTTACACGGGTAGGCGAATTGGTGATTGCTAGAAATCTGTCGGGTTCAAGATCAGAACATTGCGCCAATGGGAATTAAAGCAGTTCATTTTTTCCGATTATTTGTTGCATAGCCTTGCTATGTGTTTCAACATTGTCTAAATATGCCTTCACTCTTCCACGAATTCGCTATTGAGTCTGTTTAACTGACGAATATGTATGAAAAATGTTAACTCGAATTACGCTGCTGAATTGATTCTTGAGCTTCTCAAAGAAAAGCCATGGCTAAATTCTCCCGGAGTGATGACCAAAGATGATTTTCATGCGCAAGATGAGGCCATTTTGTTTTTGCAGCAGATGGCGATTCATGGCGCAAACAGCTTTGGCGATACCAGCCAATCCGCACAGCGGATAGTCAGCGGTTTTCTGTTGGACTTTATGAGCAAGCTTATGCATTCCGAACACCCTTTAAACAGAAAGAGCTGGCTGGTAGATGACTCAAAGTTGATGCCAGAGCAGGCATTGCAGATCATCTCCGCCGAAATCGTCGGGAATCATCTCCAGCCACAAAGTGTGCATTGATAGTCCGGTTTGAAGATGGTTAACAGGCCGTATTTAGAGCTGCAGTTTATCCCTTAAGCAATATTCCAAGACCTTGCTTTGATAAGAGATTCCATGTAGGTCTGTTAAATAAGGGCTGGTTCCGAGTGATCATACAGCCACACCAAATAATCTACCGACTGTCGCAGTCAGGCCCATTGCAAGTGCACCCCAAAATGTAACTCTGAGCGCGCCAATAACTATTGACGCGCCACCAGCACGTGCAGCAAGACCGCCCAAGGTTGCCAGAAATAAGAGTGAAGATACCGCAACTGCCGGTATAAGCTGAGTACCCGGAATATTCCATGCAACCAATAATGGTAAGCCAGCGCCAATGGTGAATGTCACCGCCGAGAATAAAGCGGCCTGAATGGGGCGAGCTTTGGCGTTCGCAGCTAAGCCTAACTCATCTCTTGCATGCGCTCCCAGTGCATCATATGCCATTAGCTGCTGTGCTACTTGCTGGGCCAGATTTGAGTCCAATCCTCTTTTTTCATAAATATTGGCAAGCTCTTTTAGTTCAAATTCAAAGTCATTTTTTAATGAATCCTTTTCGATTTCAAGATCTGCTTTTTCTGTGTCGGATTGAGAGCTTACCGATACGTACTCGCCGGCAGCCATGGACATGGCGCCTGCAACCAAACCAGCGGAACCAGCAATAAGGATATCCGCATGCAGTATTTGAGCCGATGCCACCCCAATAATAAGACTTGCTGTTGAAACGATGCCATCATTGGCGCCGAGCACAGAAGCACGTAACCATCCGATGCGATGTGATCGATGTATCTTATGGCGACTCATAATATTCTCCGAGATATATTTTTGAGGGTGAATCTCAAAAAGCATTTTAATCTTTATTGTCGGATTTTTGCTCTATTCTGATTTTTAGAACGCGCAACGTAACAGTAATTGCTCACTCTCAGATAGCTAAAACTGTTCCGCGCCCATTAAATCTTTGTGCTAGCGCAGCATCGTTCAAACTCAGGATTCTCAACGTCGTCAGATTTTCCATGATGAATTGAAGTTATGCATACTGTTTTTTATATATACTCACATGCCGGATCTGGCTAAAAGATGTGATCACCCGGACAATAATCACATTGCATGTTTTTCATTCAGTTATTGTTTGCCTGTAACCGTGTAAATTAGCATCAGCAGGAATAGACCTGTATCAATTGACTAAATCGAGAAGCATATTGGAAACTCTTTTAAAGGTATATAGGATTTGTGCATTGGATACACTCATTACAAAAATAAAGGCGTAAGAGTTATGACTAAGTCACTTAGGTATTTCGGCATCAATGTGATGTTTTTATTATTTTTGCTGACTTATATCCCTCAATGGGTTGCTGCCGGACCTCTACTGCTAAGTACGGAGGGTTACGCCTCGGGTCAATTAAGTAAGGTAAGCCGTGACACGAATGTAACCAGGGCTTATGTTGGGGAAGTATCACTTGGACATGAGAGTATGACCTTTATCAGTCTTGGAAATCAACCACCTAACCTTGTTTCCAATCCATGGGAGTTTTGTTTTGAAAAAGATCGCTACGAAGAGCTTGAGAATCTTATCGGAAATGACATCGTATTAGAATTTAAAACACCTAAAAAAAATTCCTTGCTTTCTTGCTCAGCTGTGAATGAATTGGTGAATGTTTATCCAGTGATTCAAAATCAACCATTGGAACAAAAACATCTGATTGGCAGCATTTATACTATGGATAGGGAAATTTCCCAAGGGGTTGAATTCGGAAGAATAACGAATTTGATTAAAAACAAGAGTACAAATAGAAGTTATTTTATGACAATACAGGTCGGTACAGGTGGGAGCAAATTTCGCCATTTCTTCATAGATGACCATGATTTGTATGATTTTGCAGTCACAGTTTTAAAAAGCGCTGTACTCGTGAAAGTACACTATAGCGATCGGCTTGCTTATTTCACTAATTTTTATGGATTCGGATCAAGATCGGTTGTTTCAGAAATTGAAGTTGTTGATTAGCTTTTAAATAAAACAATTGTTTTGAAGATAATGTGGAACTGAATGGACGATTCTATCACTGGACAAAAAGTGTTAGAGTTAATGTGAAGTAAGGGCTCGCATAACAAAAGTCAGGCACTGAAAAGCGCTGGAGCGCTGATTCTGATCAGTTGTGAAATCAGATAATCCCATGTGCTAAGGTAATATTCATTCGCAAAAACATAAACCTGAGTGACTTATATGCTTCGAGCACTACATCTGAACGAATCTTTAAACAGATAATAAATAATAAGCAGCTCTGAACCAACGTCAAAGGCTGCAATTTTATTTTATTGAGTTGGCATTCTTATATATGATGTCGAACTCAAGTTTGAAATGAATCAATTTAGTAATTGATTTTTATATGTTAGATTTAAAGATTAAATTTTAGTTTTAACAATATACTGATTGGGTCAAAAAATGAATTTAGTTTAATCATACATGCTTAGACAACAATCGACAGAGTCGGGAAAATCCTTTCAATACAAGTGATAGCTGAATTCTAATCTCATTAGGTAGACAAAACTATGAACACGACAGAACACAGAGAATTCCGTGAAAGAATGCGTTTGTTATTAGCATTATTTGCACATGAACTTCCAGACAGAATGGATGAAATTGAGGCTCTCTGGAATAAATTGCAAATTGAATGGGATGTTAAAGTGCTGCAAGATCTGCATCGTTCAGTGCATAATTTAGTCAGCAATGGTAAGACATTTGGTTATCCCGAACTCAGTATAGAGGCACGTGCACTGGAACAGGTTCTCAAGAGCCTGATGCAGAAAGATACTTCAGCCGATGCTTTGCAAGCAACCAGGATTCTTCAACAGATACAGGAGCTCAAAAGAATTTCTGTCGAGAAAGAATCGATTCTGACAACCGACAGCATTTTAAAAGCTACCGATGAGCATGTGTTTCTTCCAGACATTCCTGCATCCAACCTGATATTTGTGGTTGAAGACGATTTTGAAGCCGCGCAAGAGCTTGCCTTGCAGTTACGCTACTATGGTTATGAAGTAGAAGTTTTTAATCATCTCGATAAATTTCGTATCGCTGTGGAGCAAAGGCCGCATGCGATTATTCTGATGGATATTGAGTTTCCTGAGGATGAAATGGGTGGAATTCAAATCATGGAACAAATTCAGAAAGGGCTGACTCAGCCGGTTCGAGTGATTTTTATTTCTGCGCATGACGATATGTCATATCGACTGGGTGCAGTACGCGCCGGTAGTGTCGCATATTTTACAAAGCCTATTAACTCCAATGAGTTGATTGATCAGTTGGATTTGATCACAGCATCGCAAATTCAGGATCCGTTTCGTATATTGATTGTGGATGATAGTCCAACGCTGCTTGCTTATCATGCGGCCATATTAGAACAAGCAGAAATGCATGTAAAAACGGTATCCGAGCCAATGCAGTTATTCGAGAATTTGAATGATTTTAATCCGGATATTATTCTGATGGATTTGTATTTGCCGGGATGCAATGGGGTTGAATTGGCAAAAGTCATCCGACAGATAGACGGTTTTCTGAGCACCCCGATTGTCTATCTTTCTTCCGAGAATGATTTCAATACACAACCGGAGGCTATGAGTTTGAGCGGTGATGATTTTCTGGTTAAGCCCATCGATCCAGCATATTTAATCTCGGCAGTAACAACGCGTGTAACGCGGGCACGTTTCTTACGTTCTTTGATGATTCATGATGGATTGACCGGTTTACTTAACCATACAGCCATCAAAGAAGAGCTTGCACGTGAAGTAATACGCTCCAGTCGATTGAATTCTTCACTGTCATTTGCCATGTTGGATATTGATTTCTTCAAGAAAATCAATGATACCTACGGGCATGCGGCAGGAGACCGCGTTATCAAAAGCTTAGCGCGATTACTCAAGCAACGCTTGCGAGAAACGGACATTGTAGGACGATATGGAGGCGAAGAATTTGCAATTATTATGAATGATACTGATGCCGATTCGTCAGCGAAGGTTATTGACGAGATACGTAACGTTTTCTCGCGATTATTGCATTTGAGTCACGATGAGGAATTCACAGTGAATTTTAGCTGTGGTATCGCAGATCTTGCGCATTTCCCCGATGCTGCAAGTTTGAGTGAAGCGGCTGATGCTGCACTTTATCAAGCTAAGCAAAGAGGACGGAACAAAGTAATTGTCAATAATAACGATTAACACATGCAAGTCGACAAGCGATTCTGCAAGATTGTTTCCAAGTCACGAATCATCACAGCGTGTACGTAGTTGTCGAGATGATTGAGTATTAGTGTCGATAGCGAACTGATTCTTGCTGAAAGCAACACGCGATTGTGGATCGGTGTCTATAGTTTTAAGTGCTTCGATTGCGGCAACCCGTGGTGCTAAACCGGTGAAGTTAGCAACTTGAATGGCAAGTCCGGGGCGTGCGTTAAGTTCTATGATCATGGGACCTTGATCTCTGTCCAATACCAGGTCAGCACCTAAATAGCCCAGGCCGGTCATCTCATAACAAGCAGCGGAAAGCTGTAGTAGTTTATTCCAATGTGGAACAGTTAATTCTGAGAAGGTTTTTCTTGTGTCAGGATGATGCAAAACAGTTTTACCGTACTGCACCGCATGCAACGCACGACCTGTTGCAATATCGATTCCTACGCCCACTGCACCTTGATGCAAGTTGGCTTTGCCATCCGAAGCGTGAGTCGTCAACCGTAACATTGCCATGATAGGATAACCTTGAAATACGATAATACGGATATCCGGAATGCCTTCGTAACTATAGTTCGAAAAAATCGGATCCAATTGTATTAATGATTCAATCATGACTGTATCGGGTTTGCCGCCCAGACTATGCAATCCGCTTAGAATATTTGATACATGTCTTTCAATATCCGCCAACTGGATGGAATCACCACTGGGCTTGAAGTAAAGGTTATGATCATGCTTAGTGATGACCAGAATGCCCTTGCCGCCACTTCCTTTGACGGGTTTGATTACAAACTGATCGTGTGGGCGAAGTATTTCCTTTAATAATTTGACATCATGCTGATATTGAACTGTGCCGAGTAGTTTTGGTACGGTAACACCAGCTTCCTGTGCTAACAGTTTGGTCTTGAGCTTGTCGTCAACAAGCGGGTATAAATGGCGCGGATTATAGCGAGAGATCAAACCAAAGTTTCTTTGGTTCATCCCGATGATGCCCAGGCTTCTGAGTTTTCTAGCGCTCGCCAGAAGCATTGCGTCTTTCCAAGGAATGAAAACGATACAACTCGGTTAAACGGTAACCGGTATATTGTCCCAGAACCAGGATGAGAGCCAGATTAACCAGCATCAATTCTGGGAAATTAAAAGAAAGGTATTCAACGGTCCGGTTGGTCATGAATAAATAGGCAATCACCGCCGTCAACAGACTACCGCCTCCCTGGATAAATACCTCTCGAGGGCCATCTTCTTCCCACAGCACCGACATGCGTTCTATGGTCCATGACAAAATAATCATCGGAAAGAATGTGACCGTCATAGCCTGATCGAGTCCGAGCTTGTTACTGATAATGCTAATACTCGCGATAATCGCGATCACTACAATGATCACAGCCGAAATACGAGCAACAAACAAAAGATTCAGACGCGACAAGTACGATCGGATCAATAATCCTATCCCGACGACCGATAAAAAAATGATAATGCCGGTCAGCAAAGTTGTCTGTATCAATGCTAATGCAATCAGAATAGGCATAAAGGTGCCGGAAGTTCGGATACCTATCAGCAAACGCATGATAACGACTATTAAAGCACCAATCGGTAATAATAAAATCATTTTGAACGCATTTTGCTGCTCAATGGGCAGGCTGTATATGGAAAAATCTACCAAGCCAGCTTGTTTGTTCATGCCATCGCTTACTACCAGATTGCGGGTCGAATGCATATTTTTAATAATGGAGAAGGATGCTTGCGAATTCTTACCGCCAACCACATCAAGCAAAGATTGATCGCCACGCTGCCAGATCAGAAAATTCTCCGGCTTACCATGCACTCCAGAATTCTGGTTAAACAGGAGCCATTGCCCGCCAATATATACTTCTATGAAGTTGATCAGCGATTGTCTGCGCCGGCCATCTTCAAGGTATAGTCCGCGGACAATGCGTGCGCTGATCCCTTCCATCGCCAACAGGTTGATAATCAGATGCGTCTTATAATCTTCACTGGATTTCTCATTGAGTAACAAGCTCTGATTCTGACTGGGTGCTTTGGAATTCAATGTAGTAATTAATTCACGAGTAAAAATTTCAGTATTGGCGGATCTGCCGTGCACCTGCTCCAACAAAGTAATTGCTGCTGTTTTGATCACTTCATCAAATTCAGGTTTCTCAGGTTCAGGTGGAAGATCATCCGTTAATTGAACCGGTACAATTTTCTCAGTCTCATATAAACTAAGCCGGTAATAAGCTGTTTGCGGACCAGTCGCGGTTCTTTTGCTCCATTGAGCACGACGTCCAGCGGGCGAAGTAATTTCACTAAAACCATAATCAGGTGAAGCGAAGTCCTCTTTCAAAAAGACAATTTCCGGGGTCTGCGGAGGTAATGCAAAAGACACGACCACCGGCTCGCCTCGCGCGGTAAAATCTATTCTGGCTTCAATAGTCCAGACTGATTTCTTGTCATCTGGCAATAAAGGAAATCCTAAGGCGAAGTGCTTGTATAAAATCAGACCAATTCCAAATCCCATAATCAGGATAACGAGAATATAGAGCCTTAGTTTTGCGTGCATTATTTGATATCACCCGTTATATCGGATTTTTCGGTTTTGGATGTCGCAACATTTTTCTTGCTTACGTCGACAACAGCCAGATCTTGCAATAAGTTGCGTCCGATCAGTATCTGATGCTTGAAACGGCTACGGTCTTCCAGTGTAAAATTGATCTGCTCATCAATATCGGCGAGAACTACACGTATTCTGACTACCGGACGTCGATGTGATTCCCTGCCGCCGCGTCCCTTGATGCGCACATGACGGCGAAGGCGTCGGGTCAATTCCAGTTTTTCTCCAGTCTGCGGATGGATTAAATTGAAATTTACGAAAGGCTTCCCATCTCTTTCAAATTCAACAATATCGAGCGCATTCAACGAGGAAGTTTGTGCCCCGGTGTCGATTCGTGCGCTAAATTCCATGCCAGGTGGATCAAGAAAAACATTCTCGATACCACCTAATACTGTTTTAGTCTCAGTCATCTCCGATGATTCTTTTTCGGTATTTTCACTAGAATCTGAATCGCATGAACAAGTTTTAGTTGTTGATTCCTGTATTGTCTCGAGATGATTTTCGAAATTTTCCTTTTCTAAGGACTTTTTTTGTTCGACCAGTTCAGCAAACAAGGTAACCAGTTCTGATTCTCTGGCACTAATCATAGCTTCACGTTCCGCTAGTTGATTTTTATCTGTATTGCAGCCTGACAACAAGAATATTGCAAGCATTAACATCAAATAATGACAACAAGTTTTCGCGCAAGGTAGGTGAGTAATTCTCATAACTTTCTTATTTCTAGTCATTTAAACGGAAGCATTGTGGCTGCACGAATAATATCAGTTAATCTAACCGTTTGTCGGATGCAGTTTAAAACATGGCTCTGCAATGTGATGCTCAATCACTATATATAAGTTATTGTTATGGATTGCTTAACTGAATGGATAGCGTTTGATTTTTATAAGTGCAGGCATAACGATGGATTTCCAGACAATGCGATGTAATGGTGAATAGATAAGCACCAGGAGCTTCATTCGTGGTATCGAATTTAAATTCAAAACGACCCTTTTGATCACTAGGATATGATTGATCAGCCACAGGTGCTTCATCAGAATCAGAATGAGTTAACTTGAAATTAAGTAGAACATCGGGAGCGGGTTGCGCATTATATTCCACCCATCCATGCAGAATAATGGTGTCGCCAACGGTATAGTGTGTTTTGGGGTCTACAAGGATAGGCTGTGAAATATGTGTCGCAAACGCATTTGTTACTCCATTTTCCATAAAAAGCAAGAGGATGAATGAAATGAGATAAATTTTTCTAAAGGCCATTATGGTTTATGGAATAATTATGAAGATTGTTTTTTTAACAATAACTTGTAATTTTATTTCTCAGGCTATTTTTTAGGTATAAAAAGATCAGTAATAGTTCCTTCTGCTATTTCAGCAGCAAATAAAGCTGTTTCTGATAGTGTCGGATGCGGATGGATTGTCAAGCTAATATCTTGCATGTCTGCACCCATTTCCAATGCCAGTACGGTTTCTGCAATCAGTTCACCGGCATTAACGCCTGTAATTCCTGCACCCAGAATACGGCGTGTCTTTTTATCCAGAAGTAATTGTGTGAGTCCCTCATCGCGTGCCATCGAGATCGCCCGACCACTGGCTGCCCAAGGGAAGCGGGTTTTTTCGTAATCTATTCCCTGTTGAATGGCTTCTCTCTCGGTCAGACCCATCCAGGCGATTTCGGGATCGGTATACGCTACTGAAGGGATAGTGCGAGCATCAAAGCCTGCTTTATGTCCGGCTATTATTTCGGCCGCCAGTTTTCCCTCATATGTCGCTTTGTGGGCCAGCATCGGCTCGCTCGCTATATCGCCGATCGCAAAGATATGCGGAAGATTGGTACGCATCTGCCGATCCACCGGAATGAAACCGCGCTCGTTGATTTGGATGCCAATTTCCTCGGCACCGATTGCGCGACCGTTCGGACGGCGTCCGACCGCCATTAGAATGCGATCATAGATTTGCGGCTTCGGTGCATTATCACCTTCAAAGGTTACAGTGAGCCCGGCTTTTCCAGTTTCAATCCGGGTTACCTTGGTTTTGAGATAAATCGCTTCGTAGCGCTTCTTAATGCGGCGATACAATGGTTTTACCAGATCTGCATCAGCACCCGGAATCAGTTGATCCATCCATTCCACTACACTGATTTTGCTTCCCAGCGCGTCATAGACTGTCGCCATTTCCAGACCGATAATGCCGCCACCGATAACCAGCATACGTTGAGGTACATCGTTCAGTTCGAGAGCACTGGTAGAATCCATCAAGCGTGGATCGTCATATGGAAAACCAGGAATGCGGGTAACGCTGGATCCAGCCGCAATAATGCAGTTGTCAAATGGCACTGTTTTTGCACCTTCGCTTGTTTCAACATGAATTAGATGTGGCGTAGCAAGTTTTCCAGTGCCGTGGATGATTGCTATCTTGCGTTGCTTAGCCAGCGCTCTCAGGCCCTTGGTCAGCTTGCCGGTGACTGATTCCTTCCAGGTGTTCAGTTTGTTTATATCGACTTGAGGCTTGCCAAATACAATCCCCTGCGCTTGCGCCTCTTCTGCATCAGTTATCACCTTGGCGACATGCAGTAAAGCCTTGGATGGGATGCAGCCAACATTCAGACACACTCCGCCGAGCGTGGGATAGCGTTCGATTAAAACCACTTTTTTCCCAAGATCGGCGGCGCGGAACGCCGCAGTATATCCTCCTGGTCCGGCACCCAGTACCACCACCTCTGCATGGATATCGCCTGGTGACATGGATTGCGCTGATGCTAATGAAGATGTCGGAGCTTCAACCGGTACAACTGGCCCTTCTTGATTGATTTCGAGTGCTTTTTCGGATTTCTTTGTGTCTGTGGGGTGTTCGGTCACTGCCAGAGTGAGGATAAGCGCACCTTCGGATACCTTATCGCCGATCTTGATCTTTATGTCCTTGATTACTCCGGCGTGTGGAGAAGGTACTTCTATCGAAGCCTTGTCAGTTTCCAGCGTAATGAGAGAGGTTTCTTTTTCAACTGAGGCGCCAGGTTCAACCAGCACTTCAATAACCGGAACTTCCTTAAAATCACCGATATCGGGAACTTTTACTTCAACAACTTGCGTCATAATACCCTTTGATTGTTGAGTTTATTGTTTTATCTGGCCGTCACCCAGCACGATAAATTTCTGACTGGTCAATCCTTCCAGACCGACCGGGCCGCGTGCGTGGATTTTGTCTGTAGAAATGCCAATTTCTGCGCCCAGGCCATATTCAAATCCATCTGCAAAACGTGGAGTGGTATTGACCATTACTGAGCTGGAATCGACTTCACGCAGAAAGCGACGCGCACGGGTATAGTTTTCGGTAACAATCGCATCGGTATGCTGCGAGCCATATTTTGCGATATGGTCAATTGCTTGATCCAATCCATCAACAATGCGAATGCTCAGTATCGGTGCCAGGTATTCTTCATACCAATCTTGCTCGGTAGCTGCTTTGATTCGTGGAACAATGCTGCACGCCGTTTCATCGCCTCGTAACTCAACATCTTTATCAAAATAAATTTTACTCAGCACGGGCAATATACTCCGTGCAATATCCGTATGGATCAGCAGCGTTTCCATCGTGTTGCAGGTACCGTAACGTTGGGTTTTTGCGTTATCCGCTATCCGGACCGCTTTATCGAAGTCAGCCTGATCGTCAATGTACACGTGACAAACACCATCTAAATGCTTAATCACCGGTATGCGTGCTTCTTTGGCAATGCGCTCAATTAAGCCTTTGCCGCCACGAGGTACAATCACATCGACAAAATCCTTCATGGTAATCAATTCACCGACTGCGGCGCGATCGATGGTTTCAATCACTTGCACAGCCGTTTCGGGCAGTCCGGCCAGACGCAATCCTTCTTTCACACAGGCGGCAATCGCTTGATTACTGTAAATGGCTTCCGAGCCACCACGCAAAATTGCCGCATTGCCCGCTTTCAAGCACAAACCTGCAGCGTCAGCTGTTACATTCGGACGTGCCTCATAAATAATGCCGATTACACCTAAAGGCACACGCATTCTTCCCACCTGGATACCAGATGGGCGGTAATTTAGCCCACTGATTTCTCCTACTGGATCAGCCAGCGCAGCAATCTGCAACAAACCTTCAGCCATTGTTGCAACGCCTTTGGCCGATAAAGTCAATCGATCAATCATTGAAGCCTCCAGCCCTTTCGCACGTGCGTTTTCAAGATCTTTGGTGTTGGCCGTTAATAATAATGACTCATCACGCCGAATGGCATTGGCCATAGCGGTTAGCGCCTGATTTTTAACCGCAGTATCGGCTTTTGCAACCAGCCGGGAGGCTGTGCGCGCCTCCAGACCAACTAGATGCATATAACTTTTAATATCTATGATGTTCATGAATTAAGTTTTAATCGAAATCTGAATCTGTGAGTAATTTGGAATTATAGTACAAGATAAGGGCTTTATTATAAGCTGCCATAGCAGCCGTCAGTTACAAAACTATATTTTATAATAACGTCGACCCAATTCGCGCGAGAAATGGCTTCTAATAATTGCTTTTTTCATTAATTTATTTTTTACATCTTGGCGTAACCTGCAAATTTATTGACAATAAATCATGCTTTGCCCGGAACGGTAAAGCGAGGTGATTATGGAAAAGAGTGCAATATTAAGTGTGTTGGCAGCCGAGGTGGAACAAGGACGACTGATTTTCTCAACTTCAGCCACTGTGGCGATCAGAATCAAAGAGAAATTAGAAGATCCTGACTGCAGTCTCGATTCCATGGTTCGACTGATTCAAGCCGAACCGCTGCTATCGACAAAAGTAGTCGCAATAGCCAATTCAGTTCTATTTAACCGCTCAGGAAAGAAAATCGCCGACGTGCGCTCAGCAATCACGCTGATTGGTATGCGAACTGTGCGCAATCTGGCAACCGCCGTGGTGGTACAGCAACTGGTAGGAACACAAGTCAAAAACGAACAGGCCGATCAGTTATGGAAACATTCCGCATATATGGCTGCGCTGGCCCAAAGCATAGCACGTCGCGTCACTGGACAGGATCCGGAAACAGCCATGTTCGCTGGAATGATTCATGAAATTGGCTGGTTTTACTTGTTGGCGCGAGAAAAGTATTATCCGGGATTAATTGATGAAAGCATGGCGAGTTCATGGAGCGGTGATGAAGATTTGGATGCCGAACGCGCGCTCGATTGTGAAATTACGATCGGGACTGCCGTCCTAAAAGCTCTTTCAGTTCCAGAGGTTGTATTGGAAAATATTGTTTATCTGTGGCAAGGTCATTTAACATGTCCACCCAGATCGCTTGGCGATACACTGTTAATCGCCAATCAATTGGCTCCCGTCAAATCTCCTTTTGCCTTGCCTTCTAATCAACAAGGTAGCGATGTTGACGTCAGTTGCACTTTGTATACCAATGATGCAACGCTGAGCAATGTTTTGCAGGATTCTGAAGAGGAAGTGCGAGTATTAACCGAAGCTTTATGCGTTTGATTGGGTTTCAGTACGCATCCAGTCTCTGCGTGCCTTACCTATTTGTCTGGCATTTCGCAGTATAGTTGATCTGATTTAACATCTTTCTCCTTGCTTATGCCAACGTATTTACTGAAAGAATATTACGGTTCACTTGGATTCTCAAGGCAAAAAAAGCCGCAGCATAGCTGCGGCTTTCATTTATTCCTTCTTGATCTGAATTTTTATGGCGCTACAGTTTTAATCGGAAGCATCATTTCGTTGTCCTCATGCGAAAGAATATGACAGTGCCACACGAAAAGCCCTGGGAGGTCAAATTTGACTCTAAGGCGGGTAATGCCTGGATTTATATCTCCGTTACCCGGATAGGCAATGACGGTATCCTTAAACCCGGTTTCCCAAGACTCTGGACCTGTGACCTTTCCCATTTGATCGATACGCTCTATAACTTCGAACTGTATTTGATGCAGATGGATAGGATGAGCATCTTCAGTATAGTTGTAAAGTACCCATTCTTCGGTTTGGCCCACGGTAGGTGTATTGCTGATCAGCCCCATCCAGGACTGAGGTATCGGAACGCCGTTTTCCATAGCTCCTAATTCGGCTTTTACCGGACCAAACATACCGGCTCCCGGAGTATTTGCTGGCACAGCGACAAGATTGCCCGCGTTGTTCAATACCGGATCGCCTTCGCTATCAACGGGAACAAAGACCGTTTTGGATACCAGCTCGTTGATTGACAAATGGCGGATAACCGGAGTCCCGGGAATGGGGGTGATCGCAGGCAATAGTAAATTTCTTGGTCGAATACTGTTATCGGAACCGTTACTCGTTACCACACGAAATTGCATTACTTGACCAGTGGTATCAGGATCTGCCAAATCGAAATCTAAGTCTGGCTCTCCGCCCCCAAAAGGTTCATCCGGGCCAATATTCTGCAGAGTTATCTTTGTGCCTGCCGGAATTTTAGTGAAATTGATAATAATATCGAATCGTTCAGCAGGCGCGATCAGCAGCTTATCAAGCTTAACTGGCGCCGCCAAGAAACCACCGTCATTACCAATTACCCAAAACTTATGATTGTTGCTCATCTTCAGGATTAAGAAACGGGAATCTGAAGCATTCAATATACGAAAACGGTAGCGTCGTTTTTCCACCTCGAGATAGGGCCAGGTTTTGCCATTGACTACCATGGTATTGCCAAAGAATTCCGGATTAAAGATAGGCGATACATCGCTCTGCTCACCATCAATTGTCGGCTCAGGAATAAATGGTATTTTCAGCTTACTCTGTTTCAGTCCTTCGAAAAAGGCGCGGTTGTCCGGATAGAACAACGATCCATCCTTGTTAAACGATTTATCCTGGATGATCAGGGGGATCTCGTAGGCTCCTGAGGGAAGACCAGAGGTTAAATCGTCGTTTCCGTCGCGAATCAAGTAGAAACCAGTCGGGCCGGCATACACGTTAGTGCGAGTCATACCCAGAGAGTGGTCATGATACCAGAGAGCAGCAGCCCGTTGGTCGTTAGGGTATTGATAAACGGCGGTGCCTGGCTCCCATGTTTGTCCGTAGGCTGTTTCAGCTTCCCCTTTGAATTGTTCATACTTGGTGCCAAATTTGGCATAGCCAGCTGGAATATTAGTGGCATTCGGCAGA
Source organism: Nitrosomonas supralitoralis (assembly GCF_003011925.2). Taxonomy (GTDB): domain Bacteria; phylum Pseudomonadota; class Gammaproteobacteria; order Burkholderiales; family Nitrosomonadaceae; genus Nitrosomonas; species Nitrosomonas supralitoralis. The sequence goes on along the minus strand of NZ_PXXU01000009.1, from coordinate 920 downwards.
AACCAAGCTTCTGGATAACCATCACTATCCTGGGTTACGTGCGCACCATGAAGGTGCGGCACCATTGGCACGGGTCCAGTGTAGGGCTTAGGATCATCGCCGTGCATATCTGCCATGATTGGATTAGCCCAATGCAGGGTCTGATCAATCGGTAAAAGGTGTCGTAGGTATTTGCCGTTTGGCTTTTTCAGATCATTTATCCACTTGACCCGGACCGGTTTATTTTGGCTTGCTTCAATGGTGTAGGCTGGGTAGCTGAAACTTGTATCATCATTGATCGAGCCATAACCCCAGACGGTGGTATTTAAACCTGGTACCACTTCCTGCTGGAACTGTCTGACTGCGATCTCATAATAATCCCCAGAGAAGTTATTTGGGTTGGTTGATTTCGGCATTGCGGGCAGGATTTTGAGTGGCTTGATATACTTCGGAATCGTTGTTGGATCGAGTGAACCTCCTGGTAATGCTCCATGCACTGAAACCTGCAATCCTACGCACAGGAATGCTGCAACCATTAAGTTACAACACATCTTTTTTGATTGATTTTCCTTCATTTTTACCCCCTCTTGACTTTATGTAAAGACCTTAATCATCATGCCGCATGACTTCCCTACTGCAAGCTGCTAGTCAGATTAATTTTAGAAAGGACCATTGACGATTACTCTCTGTCCAGTAACTGTTGCTATAGTTACTGGTTATAAAGAGGATTGCGTGGAAAAATCTTGAAATTTTGCTGTGCCGTGAACTCGTTCTTTATTATTAAGCTTCATTATCTTCACTGTGATACTCGCACAATATGCATGAAAACAAGAAATTCACCAAAGTCGATTTGTTAATCAGACAAAGAAGTACAGCTCATAACCGCAACGCTCACAGCAACTTTAGAGTTAGCTGCAATTACTCACTATCTTCCATTTAAA
>NZ_PXXU01000089.1 GCF_003011925.2 Nitrosomonas supralitoralis | reverse complement strand
CGTTTATATTCTAAAGAGGAATGATAGTCTAATTTAGAGTGAATACGTTTTCCATTGTAAAAAAGCAACACAGTCAATAATACTAAGTTTTGCTGCTTCCTTATTTTCGAATTTTTGGTAGAACAGTTGTTCTGTGTTTAAGGCTACGAAAGAGTCGTTCTGTTGGCGAATTATCGTAGCAACATCCTTTATGGTTCATGCTTTGCTCCATTTTCATTACCCTTAAGTACTGACGATTCACGGTTTGCATACTGGCTCCCCTATCGGAATAATAGAGTAATCCAGGCTACGGTTTTCTTCGCCAAAAACATTGGTAACGCGCTAACACGCAAGAATGTCCTCATGTGATCGGCAATGGCCCAACCGACAATTTGACGAGAGAATAAGTCCATCACAATTGCCATATAAAGCCAACCATGTGGCGTCCAAACGTAAGTAATGTCCATCGTCCAGACTTGGTTTGAAGAAACGACCTCGAATTTTTGATCTAAAGCACCTGGGAAATCAATTCGTTATGATTGCTGTCAGTAGCCACCTTGAAACGTTTAGAATAGCGTGCCTTCAACACTGGCCGAGCCATCAAATGACGAACTTGATAATGCCCCGATTTCATTCCGGCTTCGTTTATTGCATCGGATAACCGCCGATAACCATAGGTTTGCTTATATTCATAGAAAAGCTGACAAGCATAGAAGTTATTTACATCGATTAGCGCAATAGAACGGTTGTTAATGTTCATGTAGCGCTATGATCTCAACTTGTTTCCGGTTAATGAATTTCAGCAGATAGCGGTAGGTATCCCGATCAAAACAGGGACGTTCTGATAATTCATCCAATTCCTGATGATCTTTGGCTGTACCCAAATGACACCATTGGTCAAAGACATGTACTTCGGTCATATCATTAGCGGGATTATATTCTTTAATTCCGATTCGTCCGACAAACGGCCACGCTAATAACTTGTAGCGACTTAAGGCTGTAAGAAGGCGTAACCGATGTAGTTCTGCAGTTTCCTTGCCAGCACATAAGCCTTGGCAGTGTTTCAACTGATGAGAAAAACATATGCCAGAGCCTTTTTCCAATCCTAATGCTTTATCACATAGTCCCTCCTCATCTGCGAGCTTATTTAAAATCTGCAATGCCTGTCTTTTTGTTTTAAAAGTGCCATATGCATTATCGAAGCTGCTGCCGTCGAGATCGCTTTCATAAATCAAAGTGACCAAAGGTTTTGCATTGGGATTGTCCGAAACCTGCCAGGCGCATAATTGTCGCTCCCGTCTCAGTTGCCGGTTATGAATAGGCTGATATTCCTTGATCAAACGAGATTCTAATAACAATGCCCCCAGCTCTCCACCCGTGATACGGTATTCGATTCGCCTGATTTCTTGAGCGATTCGCATTTCTCTGGCCGAGCTATGATCTGCCTGAAAGTGACTGAGTACCCGGGCCCTCAAAGAGACACTTTTGCCCACGTACAGCAAGGCATTTTCTCCATAAAATAAATAAACGCCGAAGGTGTCTGGAATCGCATGAATCTCAAGATGATCAACATGGAGGGGAATGGATTGTTGTTTTAGTATGGCTAGAGCGGCTTCCTGAACAGAATGCTCACCTAATTCATTGAAGGCAGCATCAATAAATGCCGCCATCATTTCTGTATCACCCATCGCACGGTGACGATTCTGACATACCAGTTTAAATCTTTCTATGATGGCATCTAAACCATGTCCTTTATGCTGAGGATATAGTTTTCTTGAAAGTTTAACCGTGCAAAGGAGTTTTTTCTGAAATGTAATGTCAAGACGCTTGAACTCATTTTTGAGGAAACCATAATCGAAACGCACATTATGAGCACACAACACCGCATCATCCAGCCATTCCAGCAACGTATCGCAAACTTCTGAAAAAGTCGGAGCGTTTGTTAGCATATGCTGAGTAATACCCGTCAATCGCTGAATGAAAGGTGAGATGCTGACTTCCGGGTTAAGGAGCGTACTCCAGCGGCCGACTTCAATGCCGTTTTTATAGCGAATCAGGCCGATCTCAGTAATCCGATCTTGAGTGGGAGTAGCTCCTGTTGTTTCCAGATCAAGCAATACATAACACGGCAACAATGTACTCATTTGAACCGACGGAATGATCCTGTTACTACTCCAAAAATCTCAAACTGCGTATCGGGACGAATGTAAATGGGTCTGTAAGGACCTGACGAGTTGGCGGGCATAAGCCTTGGCATTTTATTCGCGCCATAATCAAGGATTTTGATGGTGAATTCCCGATCGACCACTGCAAGTACAATATCGCCAACATCTGGAGTCTTGGATCTATCTACCACAACCTTGTCACCCGGTAACAAACCCACATCAATCATCGAGTCTCCCTTGATCGTAACGAAGAAGGTTGAGGCAGCGTGATCGATAAGAAACTCACTGATATCAAGGCGCTTTTCGACATAATCATCCGCCGGGCTTGGAAAACCTGCAGCGACTTTGGTAGAAAAAAGCGGTAGCCGGGTTGGCTGATCGCTAATAGCAGGAATCAAAAACTCATCTACATTCGGAGCTTCGCGATCCGCCCCCGCTCTTTTTTGCTGATACGCACCCAGAAATTCTTTAATGATAGCTCCCTGGCTTTCCGGCACGCGCATGGCAATCGTCGGTTCACCATATTTACCCTGGCCGCGCGGCCTGCCTGCATTTTCTCTTTTTCCACCACGATTTGACATTGCTAATCCTATTATGAAATATGTTCAATATTCAAACATACTGATGATAATTACGTCAAGCATATTCGCACCCGAAAGCCTTAGAAGCATTTCTAATGATGCTGTATGAGGATTGCAGTAGCAGTTGCAAATTTTGTAGTTCTAATTTGATAGAGAAACATAAACATCCACAGTATTAAAAAGGCCTTTGCACACCTGCATAAATTTGCTGTGATAATAGGAGAAATGTTCAAATGACAAGTGTTATGCGTGTCATTTTGGCAAAAAGTGAGGTTTTTTCCTCTTTTTAAAGGGAAGTCTCCCCCTTATGCAGCATTTGGACGGACTACCCCCTGATAGGCTTGTCCCTGAGAATTTTGTTGGCAGGTTTTTTAGATTCATACAGATGCTTTTCAGCATAATTTAGGCGTAGACTTTTGCCGTGCCGAGAGCGGTTTGCTCTTCTACGCGCGATGCATCATTTCGCTCTGCTTGGCAGAGGCAGTGTGAACCCGACGCACATAGCAGTCTCGCGTGTCGACTACCCGGTAACTGCGGGAGCCAAATTGCGACTTCTGCCTTTTTAAGCCAGGTCGCCTCCGGATCCGCGCTTTGTTCTTCAATACAGGGACTCCCAGTTGGCTGCCAGCCTCAAATTGAACCGTCTTACCTTCGGCATCCACCTCAAGCAGGATAACCTTTTTGGAGCGTGCCACTGACTCAATCAGCGTGGCATTAATTACCGCTCCTGTCGCTCCCTTGATCGGTGAAGTCAGTACTTATCCAATCGATGCTCGAACACTTGCTGTAGTTGCGGCGATGCGTCCTCGGCTGGCAGGCTCTTCTCGAAGCGCAACAATGCCTGCCGATCGGATAGCTCCAACGTCGCCACCTGGTTGTCGAACCAAGGTTCAGGATGACACAGATGCCAGTCCACCTCAGGCTGACGCACACCAGCCATGCGCGCCAAGCCCCTGGCCATTTTACCGACCATTACGGACCAACCCGCGCGCATAATCCGTTGATCCCGCACACCGAGCGGGTTACGGAAGGGTGAACACACTGCCTGATAGACCATGCTAGGGAGCGCTGGGCCAGAAAATTTTACCTTAGCGAGGTAAACATGATGAACATCGCCGGACAGCACAGTGATAGTTTCCGGTGTCCGACCCCGTTCTCCGGCTGCCACGGAGCGGATCAAGGCAACCATCCGCCGGAATGATGTTCCGAATGCGCACCAGTGTTCCAGATCCAGCTTGCGGCGGATTCGTTCGCCGATATTAATGAACCACGATCCCCACTCGCCATTGCAAACCGCCTCGTTCCAAGCTTCAAGGTAATGAAAGCCGGGGCCCATGAATACGGGCAGCGACGTACCAATCAACAGATGTCGGAAGTCGCCGCTCACGTGCGACTCGATCCATTGCCACTCATTCTCGTCTAGCATGTCTCTGCGATCGGACGCCAGCATTCGTCCCGCACGTGAATCTACGACCACTAGGCGCACGTCGCCGAAATCACGATGGAAACTCCAGCGATAGCTGTCCGGAAACTTGTCTGCTCGCATGGCTAACTCGCGCAATCGACTGCCGAAATCTTCGCGACGGGCATCGTCAATCTGCTTGAACAGCGCATCTTCGTGTAGTTCTGCCGGCGACAGATTGCCCAAATGCTGATAGACCCAATACGACATGAATGCCCCGACGATACGTCGTTGCCACCAAGGTTTGGCACGCATGTCTTGCACCCAGCCGTGGGAGATGTTCCAGTCGTCGTTGACATCGTGGTCGTCGAAGATCATCATGCTGGGAATAGTCGACAGCAGCCAACGGATATCCGCCTGACCCCAAGAATCTCGGTAGAGTTGAGTAAATTCCTCGAAATCTGCCAACTCCTCGCCGGGCGGCTGACTGATATCGCGTCGTGTCGATATCCACGCTCGTATTTCGGGAGAGACTTCGTCGGCATAGATCTGATCTCCCAACATCAGCAATGCGTGCGGCCATTGCTCTTCCGGTTGGGCACGCATGCGGAAGGTCAGTGCGCGCAAGGCATCGATTTCGAACCCGTGCGCTGCATCCTTCTGGTGCGTCAGCGTAAAGGGCGGTTCGTGCGGCATCGCCACGCGACATGATCCGAATGCGATTCGCAGCTTGGCATGCGAATCGAATGTGCGGATGACGCTGGGTGGAAAAGAAGAGTCTAGTTCTGGCCAGACCTTGTCTCCATCCAGATGCACGCTGTACTCGTGCCGCGTCGCGGGCTGCAGATCGGTCATGTAGACCAGCGCATAGTGGTGGCCTTCTACCTCGAACGTCGACGCACAACGGCCTAGGATCTCGACCTCGCACGCAGCATTGACCTCCACCCAAATCGTGGCATCGGTCTCTCCGACGTAGCGTAGTATGGGTCCTAGAACGAGCTTCGTCATGATGGCTCTGGTGCTGCAGAGAAAAGCAGCGTGGAGATCATGAATTCTTCTTGGACGAGGCTAAACGAAACTCTCATTGCATCTAGATCAGGGGATAGAATCATTAGAGTACACCGATTGATTTTTCATATACCTCACATGATTATTAATTTTTTACGAAAAAATAGAAAAATCCACCCACTTTCTTCAAGGAACTCTGGAGATTAGCTCCCAGCTCAATCTAAGCCGGGCGCAATTTATCCGAAATTTACATAATATCATCAATATAAATGTATTTTTCCCCGTTTACGTCCGCTTCTCAAAAAAGGGGTCAGGATCGTGGTTATTTTGCTAGTATCTCTGTGCGAGATTTAGCATTCTGATATGTGCTGTCAAAATGGAGTCCATTGGTTTAAGCAACAAGCAAATTTGCATAGTATTGCTGCGTAAATTGTGCTGGTGACAAATAGCCCACAACGCCGCAAAGCTGGCTTCAGACTTCAGGCGCTCTGGGTCTCCTACGGTAATGAGTAGCTGTGCCGCAGATTCATATCCAATGGCTTTGCCTGCAATCAGTTCGGGGGCTAATTCATCAACAATGACTGAAATCATCACATCCAAATCCGCAATTTCATCATGTAACTCCAAATATCGTCGTGCCAGAGATTTCAATGCAATTTTGTATGCAGTTGATATATCGCGATACCCACTCAGATCTGGTCGCCAGGCAGCAAGGGTACGGATTAATTGCATTCGAGTCATTGTGCGTAGTAATTCACGAATCGCCTCTGGTGCAGAGATAATATTCATGTGGATCATTTGCAGTGCGATACGACGAGCTGCAATGGCGGTTTTTCTGCATAACTTGAGAACTCGTAACGACTCCACCATGCCATCACGAGTTTTGGGGGTCACAGTGCGTATACCAGCAAAGGCTGCATGTGCTGCATTTTCCGCATCAATTGTGTCGTCTTTACCACGTTTGCGCCTAACTGTTTTGTCAGGTGAGGTGACTTCTAAAATTTTGATATCAAATTGTTGTAGATACCTTAGCAGGCCTGCACCGTAAGTCCCTGTACACTCTACGCCAAAGTCGAGGTGAAACCTCACCGTCAGAGGTTGCCAAGTAACCGACAGATCCAGGGAATGACACATATAATGGTCGATCTGAGTGAGGGTCAGGAAACTTGGCAACCCTAACGGCACCAGAGCTCCAATAATTACTCATTCAATAATTGAGTCAACCCATTATTGAAATCTGGTACACGTATTCTTACTATCTGAGTGAGCAATCAGCCCCTTACCGGA
>NZ_PXXU01000088.1 GCF_003011925.2 Nitrosomonas supralitoralis | reverse complement strand
GGGGATCCACTCATAGATAAAAATACTAACAATTGCCAGATGGACTTGCTGTGAAAGTTAACGGGACAGTAGTGAGAAGAAAAACTCTCTTTAAGAAGAAACTTCACTTTTTGCCAAAATGCCTCGCATCACAATGTCATTTGTGACATTTCTACCATTATCACAGCCATTTACCCAGTTGTGCAAAGGTCTTTAAGATAGATACCTAAAAACCAATGTTAGCTTTCGTACTGAACATTCATTGTTAAAGAGTAGACAATATGTAAGCACTGCTAGGCGTCTCCTTAATCCAAATTAATTGGAGGGAAGCATGGAAATCATTGCTTTTTTATAGTTGTGGGCGTTGAAGTAAATCAATATTTCCCATAAATTAATTACGAAGAGCATAAATGTAAGCACAGCATTATTTTTTAACATTTAAAGGAGCAGTAATAATGAAAAGTATGAATACTAAATATTTATTGAATGCTTTTAGCACAATTCTATTAATTGGAATTTTCTCATTATTGACTGGCAATACTTTTGCTGAATATGAGAAAAATAATCCCACCAATGTTGAGAGGAAAGAGGAAGCAAAAGGATCAAATGATAATATTGATAGTGAGCAAAATATAAAAGAAAGCGATGATCCTGCTGGTCCCAGAGACCGAGATCCTTCGGAAATAGAGCTTCCTTCTGATGAGGATTCTGATAGCGCCATAAACCCCAACTCTGATAAAACTCGTTACTAGGGTTTTCACAAGTTAGGTCTAAGACCTGTGCAAAAGACTGAATTAGTAGAATTCGATATATTAGCCGGGAGAATTGATATGATTCAACAATCTACGATATGGAGATCAGATAATATTCTGCTGAGTCGTGCAAGCGTAATTGCAGCCGTATTTTTATTGATTGCCTGTGCGTCACCTCCGGCACCTCCTACTTTAGAGCTGTCAGCAGCGGAAATGGCAATTACCAATGCCGATAAAGCAGGAATAGCGGATCAGGCTTCAGCTGAGTTACGAGAAGCACGCACTAAGCTCGCCGCAGCTCGGGATGCCGTTCAGCAAGAAAAAATGATATTGGCCCAGCAGCTGGCAGAGGAATCAAGAGCTGATGCCGAATTGGCAATAGCAAAGGGTGAAGCACTCAAAGCTAAGGCAGTTAATGATGAATTGCAAAGAAATATTAATATTATTGAAGAGGAAATGCAACGCACTCGGGAGATTCTACAATGAGTAATTCAATTCATAAATTTACAAAGCTGATGGTCGTGAGCTTAGCACCTGTTATATTAGCAGCCTGTTCAGCAGTACCGGAAAAGCCGATAGGTTCTGACGCAGTTAGAGAAAAATTAATTCAACTGCAATCTGATTCGGAACTTGCCAGCCGCGCGCAACTTCCGATTCAAGAGGCGGAGCTTGCAGTAGATGCTGCAGAGAAACCTCGGCTGCCGGAAGACATGGAATTAGGGAGACATCTGGTTTATATGGCTGACCGTAAGGTTGATACTGCTTTGTACTTTGCACAAGCTCGATTGTTAGAAGATCAACGTAAACTGCTAGCTGAGCAACGCGCAACTGCACGTCTTGACTCACGTACGCGCGAAGTTGAGGATCTGCAGCGGCAAATTGAAAAACTTAATGCTAAGAAAACAGAACGTGGTTTGGTCATAACATTAGGCGATATACTGTTTGATACAGGGAAGGATACCTTTAAAGGTGGCGCAATTTTTCACATTGTAGAGCTTGCAACTTTTCTTAACGAGCATCCTGATCGCACGGTGATCATAGAAGGACACACGGATAATGTCGGCAGTAAGAATCTCAATTATGGCTTATCACAAAGGCGAGCTAATTCTGTGATGGCCTATCTTGTAAGGCAAGGGGTTGCTCCTGATCGTATCGTTGCCTACGGCAAAGGGGAGGATTTTCCGATCAGCGATAACGATACCGAAGCTGGTCGTCAGCAGAATCGCCGCGTCGAAGTTATCATTTCAGATCCAACGCTTGAATGATATTAATAAAATGAAGCATATTGATTTTTATGGATTTCAAGTTTCATAAAAAGAATCATGAAATGAAGATAGAGATGAAATACCAGATTAATGACAAGTTAACTCTATCTACGCACTTATAACAGACTGGAGAATTTTGCGAGCAAATATAAACGCTCCGATTACTTTATGTCATCAATCGAATACGCGATTAATCGCCCTGATTTTTACACCAACCCCTTTGGTTAAGAGAGTCTGTATACGGGGAATCAAACTTAGCAATTCTTGGGCGTCCTGCTCTATTTAAACTTGGCCGATTTGTTTAGCGGAAAATAATACTGTGTGAGCATTTGTCAAAAAGAAAATCTAAAATATTTATGGAATGAATAAGTCCTCAATAACACTCCATCATAAGATATTAGAAAGTCTGAATAATGAAATTTTTAACAAGCATACAAGAGCTTATTTCATACAGTGATCTTGCCCGTTTATTGATAGCGTTTGTATTGGCATTACCAGTTGGATGGGAACGTGAAAAAGAAACACGTAGTATTGGAATGCGCACTTTTCCACTAGTCTCTCTCGCTTCATGTGGCTATATGCTAATTGGGCAATCTATTGTTGGTGACGATCCAGAAGCTTTGGCGAAAATTTTATATGGGCTAATGACTGGTATCGGGTTCATTGGTGGAGGCGCTGTTCTCAAAGAAAATGGAAGTGTGCATGGCACAGCGACTGCGGCCAGTATTTGGAACACTGGGGCAATAGGTGCTGCGGTAGCTTTCCAACGCTATGAAATTGCGATTGCACTTGCGATTGTAAATTTTGGAGCGTTACGAATTGTTCCAACGCTTAAAAAGAAAATAATTCCACTAGATAAAGCCAAAAATTAATATTAATCAATAATCCAATTTGGCTTGGTCTACAAAGTGGCGGATTTAAATTCGAAGTGTAACTTTGAAGTCTGCATGTCTAGAAAAATTCTTGTTCGATACTTTTTCAGTGTGGACTTCTACAATGGAGCTTTTTTATTTTGAATCACTGTAAAATGACATGATAAGATAACTTATTGAATCTACTTTATTTATACGTTTGGATTTGAATTTATATTATGAATAAAACGCGAATTCAATTGATTGAAAATTATAGCCCCTTGCTGCTCACCATTGCATTAATAATGATCTTGATATTTTCTTATTACTTTATTGATTCATTTAAGTCTTTTATCCATTCGGCAAGGCAAGCGCTTATCAGTGATGATCCTGAGCGAACCACTCGCTATTTTAGTTAATTTGGTTTTTGGGGACCATTAGCTCTGATTTCCTTAATGGTGTTGCAAATGTTTCTTGTTATTTTTCCGTCATGGATCCCAATGATTATAGCTGTAATGGCGTATGGGTTTTTGCCGGGAGCTTTGATATCATTTGCAGGTGTCTTCTTGGTTTCAAGTCTGGGTTATTTTATTGGCAAAAATATAAACGAGGCTGCTTTAAGTGAATTCATTAGAAAAAAAAGCATATAAAAAAAACAGATCATTGGGTGAGTTGCTATGGGTTCTGGGCAGTAGTTCTTTTCCGAATTTCCCCTTTTCTTTCGAATGACGCGATCAGTTTTATAGCGGGCGCACTGAACATGAATTATCGTAAATTATTATGGCCACCTTAACTGGAATTACTCCCTTAACTTTTGCGATTGCCTATTTCGTGAATAACATCAACGTCTTAAGAACTGAACTGTATTGGATTGGTGGACTAGGCTTATTGAGCTACGCCGTATTCATCTATATTGATAACCAAAGATCGATTGCCTGAATTGATGTGATTTTACTAGTTGTACGTTAATTCAAACATAGTTAAGTAGTCGATCTTGATATAACCACAAGCAATTGATTATAGATATAAATACTTTTATTTTCTATGATCATGGCGCCCATATGTGTTAAATTAGGTTCATATTCTTGTTCGGAATGATAATTAAAAATGCTTACAGTGAGGTGTACGATTCATCAACCTAGTTTGTTTGGAATAGACCTGCTAATGCAACTTGATGGCAGTAATCCGTTACTAAAGCTTGCATTTTCGATACCGTGGCATAATGATGCGTAAACACTTTTCTGGGCACAAATCTAAGCAGCATTTTGCTGCCCCTCGAAGTCAACGGGCTATATATGTAACAAATAACTGTTAAAAATTCGCAAATTCCTTCAATATGAATGGCCTGTAACCCTTATAAATTTCATCAACTATAGGATTAATAGATATTTATTAAATGTCAATGGTTAAATTCAACAACTAATTGTTACACAGCCTATTTTAAGGAATGTGTCCGGTTTTACTTGGCCAGATCACATCACTTTAATGTTACTCATGCCGTCTCGCCGCTTTGCTTTAAATTTTACCTTGCAGATACGATTCCGACTCAATTGGCTTAATGCGACGGAATTTAGGTACTTGTTTGCTCTATAAAAGAATAGATCGGGGTGGGCGTTCGTACAGAACTTATGTAATTTCGTCAGTATGGTAAGGTAAAGTTGAATAAGTTAAAGCTAAAGTAACCACAAATATATAGAGATAGCTTTAAAAAGAATTATTTTGTATATGTGCAATACGAGGACAATACAAAATCGCTACATTACTATTCTGGAAGATCCGTTTTTTGCAAATAATATGCAAAAAAAATCGCGCATATTAAGTATCACTTCGTTTGAATTCATGCCAACCTTAAAATTTTAGGAGAATCCCATGAGCCGTACCGTTGCCGAACAATTGGTCGAATTACTCAAGTCTGCTGGCATCCGTCGAATTTATGGGGTCACTGGCGATAGCCTGAATTTTTTTAATGATGCCCTGCGCCGTGATGGAAGCATTGACTGGATTCACGTTCGGCATGAAGAAGCTGGTGCCTATGCTGCCATGGTTGAAGGTGTGCTGGGTGGTATTGGGTGCTGTGCTGGCAGTTCCGGACCGGGCCATGTCCATCTCATTAACGGTCTTTATGATGCTCATCGCTGGGGTGCGCCCGTTTTAGCCCTGGCCTCGACCATTACTTCTGAGGATTATGGCACTGAAAGCTTTCAGTCCACTGATCTGGACATGTTCGATGGATGCAGTTACTACAATGAGGTGGCTACGACACCACTGCAATTGCCCCGGATGTTGCAACAAGCGCTTCAGCACGCATGGAATCGGAAAGGTGTAGGCGTGTGTGCTTTCCCTGGGGATCTGATGACATGTAACGCTGATGATGAGGCACTGTGTGCTGATTTATATCGGCCACAGCCGGTTATGACCCCTTCCGACGCTGAGATTGAACTACTGGCGGAATTGATTAATAGTTCTGAAAACATTGGCATTTATGCAGGCGTTGGCTGTGCTGAAGCTCGCGCAGAGGTGATTGAGCTGGCTCGACTTCTCAATGCTCCGATGGCTTATACACTTAAGGCTAAGATGATGTTGGAATACGATAATCCTTACGCGGTTGGATTGACGGGATTGCTAGGTAACAAGGCTGGTGCTCGTGCTATTACTGGAGGCAAGCTGTTGCTCATGCTCGGCAGCGATTTTCCTTGGAAAGAATTTCTGGACAGTTCGGTCAGAATTGTACAGATCGATACCAAGCCAGAACGGCTCGGTCGACGAGTTGCATTACACATGGGGCTCTGCGGTGATATTGGCCCCACGTTGCGGAAGCTGTTGCCGTTAATTAATCCTAAGGTAGAAGAAAAATTTTTAAATGCCTGTCTGGCGGACTATGTCGAAGTGGAGGAAGATCTCCGCGTACATGCCACGGATCCCGGCGAGGAAAATTTGATTAAGCCTGAATTTGTTGCCGCAATGATTAATCGGCTAGCCGATGTTGATGCAATCTTCACTGCAGATACTGGCATGAGTACAGTATGGGCGGCACGCTATCTGCAAGGCACCGGTAAGCGTACCTTGATTGGTAGCTTTTCGCATGGATCTATGGCCAATGCTATGCCGCAATCTATCGGTGCTGCACTGCATTCACCCGAGCGCCAAGTCATCGCATTTTGTGGCGATGGGGGTATTTCAATGCTCATGGGAGATATAATGACTATCGCCCAATATAAACTTCCGATAAAACTGATTGTCTTTAACAATCGTAGTCTGGGCATGGTCGAACTGGAAATGCAAGTAGCAGGCTTGCCCGATTGGCAAACTAAAATGATCAATCCGGATTTTGCGATGGTGGCTGAAGCTTGCGGTATTCGAGGTTATTTGGTCACCAAACCAGATAAACTGGAAAATTCTCTCCAAGAAGCGTTATTACATAATGGCCCGGCTTTAGTCGATGTTTTTACCAATCCGCACGTGCCCACCCTGCCGCCCCATACATCAGTCGGAGTAATGTCCCGTTATGTACAGTCGCAGGCCAAACTGGCCTTGGGCGGCCGGATGGACGAAGTCTGGGATGCGTTTAGAACAAATATCAAATATATCAGAGATTTGTGATAGGTAATTAATTCATCCCACATTTTTGCTCAAAACTCATTTCATCTATTGGGATAGTTCTGCCGTATTAAGTAAGGACATTAGCTCAATTCGAGGAGAACTCTGCCGGCATTGTAAAAATGGTGAGGCTACATGATGGCTGTAAAAGGAATGCCATCTCCGATTGAGGATGGACTTGCCGAGCAATCTGCTTGTATGTGGAAACCCCATCGGTGCACAAAATTACATCCTTGTTTAACAGAGGAAAAAGCACTGGTTCAATTTTCCGCGCGCTTGTGCCATGCATTATATAGTTTGCAGTCTCACCATGACGGTCGCATACTACTAAATTTGGGCACTTTTTCTTTTATGCCTATGAACTGTTTTCAGTATTTTCTGCTCAAATGCTTTGAGATCAATAACATAAGGAGATTGAATTATGA
>NZ_PXXU01000087.1 GCF_003011925.2 Nitrosomonas supralitoralis | reverse complement strand
CTCATCGAGATTTAGACATTGATTTGATCTTAGGAGTTCTGCGCTCAAACCGGCGAAAATGTCCCGTAGCCTAGCAGAACACAAAGATGTGCCCGAGAAGTTGGCCGATTTAGCACGCATAGAGTCTTTGCAGCCCGAAAACTTGTGCGCGCCTGCCATTTGCGGCAGGGTAATTCCCCTGTCCGTTGATTGCGTCGCTACTGAGTAGTACAAGACTAGCAAGGTCGATTATGCTTGTAACCTACAGTTTTATTAATTTTCGTGAGCAAGACCATTAAGCACATTACGTCAAAAATCCCAAGGATTCCAGCTTATAAGCCTGTTTTCTGGGCTGCTGGGCAAATTCAGCCGGTTAGGAGAGTAGCGGCAACGATCTCAGTTTCCTGATACGCGCTGCCGCCCTCGCAGAACCGGACTTGGAGCGTTACTCCATCCGGCTCCCAGCTTGAGTCATCCACAGTGGTGAGCGTTGTGAAACGAGTAAGTTGCGTTGTCTTGATCAAAGTCCGCTCGGTGTGGGGTCATGTATCCCGTTACTCAATATCTCAAACCGACGCCCCTTGGCTCCATCCGAATTACCAGACTTCATCGCTACTATGGGCATCTCCGACTTCCGATGGCCTCCGCCTCCTTTCTTGCTTGTTAAGCTTGGCAAGAGGTGCGCTGATGCGCCGACCATCGGATCCCCCTGGTTACTACACAAACTCAATGTAAAGCTCGATACGGACTAAGATCCCGGGAGGTTTGTCATTGCTTGCCTAAACGCATTGACAACTGTTGCCTGCTAGTAAGTCCACACTATCGGCCATATCAAATGCGGTTATTTCGGGACTGCTTCCTTCAAGGTCAGCATCACCTGTTACCTTTGTGCCTCGCTTCCTTTTGTGCCTACGCATCAAGCACATCGTTACCGATATGCCAGCATGAATCTATACCAGGCTCGTGGCTAGCGATTACCTAGGCGGGATTCGCACCCGCTAGTTTATGCAGCCTTGCCAGGCCGCAACGCGCTTACAACCCCTAAATGAGGAACTATTCTTTCGATGTTTTTTTTATCATCATTGAAAATGTTGAGGGCATCGAGGGCCTCGAATGCTCCTACTGCTCTAATTTTATTACAGCATCTTTTGCCCAGAATGAAACAACGGGCCAACTATCATTAAATAACTTAGTTAAGGCTGGAATAGCAGCAGGGTCACCAATTTCTCCTAACTTAGATATCACAGCAATACGATTTTCAATGCACGTTGGACAAACAAAGCAATAATTAATTGTTACATAGCCATATAAACCTCTACTTATAACATGTGTGTCTGCGTACAGATAAAAATTTCAAAACACATTAATCTTCTTAAAAAACACGGCATGACAAATGAAGGTGACAGGTACTCAGGCATTTCTTTCGAAGTTGTATAACTACTTATGTAATTCTACCAGTTCTCTCAAATGCCGATAACCGCCAGTCTCAACAATTGATTATGGCTGAGCTACAACAAACTTCGTATCAAAAAAAACGGTGGAAATTGATCTATTAATCTGCATTTATGAAAAATGATAACAGAAATTTATTTTTTTCATACTGGCAAGCTGGGTATGAAGGAGCGGATCATATTAATAACATGGGCCAACCTCTTTCGATGAATGAATTGACCCGTCACAATGAATATGCTTATCACGATTACTCATTATTAAAGAAATTAGATATTAAAACTGTACGGGAGAGTATCGGATGGAGGCTTGTTGATAGAAATGGTCAGTTTGATTTCTCCATAATCGAATCGAGAGCCCGTGCTGCTAATGAATTAGGCATCCAAGTTATATGGACCTTGTGCCATTATGGCATCCCAGAAGATATTAATATATTTACCCCAACATTTGTAGATCGATTTGCAGCTTACTGCAAAAATTTAGTTAAATTTCTAAAATCTTATTCAGATACCCCTTCTATTTATTCACCTATTAATGAGATTTCTTTTTTATGCTGGGCGATAAATAATGGCTATTTTGCTTGCAAAAATTTAGAAAATAATACCTCCAACGAATTAAAGCGTCAGCTCATACGGGCTGCCCTGAAAGGTTGTGAGGCGATTTGGCAGATCGATTCTTCCGCACGCATTATTCATAGTGATCCTCTTATACATGTTATCGCCCCATTCGACAGTAAACATCTTGTAGATTCTGCGCTAATTCAGCGACAAGCACAGTTTGATTCTTGGGATATGCTATGTGGAACTAAAGATCCTGAGTTAGGGGGGAAACCTTATTTTCTTGACCTCATCGGGGTTAACTATTACCACAGCAATCAATGGGAAATGGAAGGCGATCCGCTTTGGTGGCATTTAGAACATCCCAGGCGAATTCCATTAAGTAAGTTATTAATAGAGATCTTTGAACGTTATCAGCGTCCTTTATTACTGACAGAGACGAGTCATGTAGGAAGTGGAAGGGGAGCATGGATACGAGAAGTAGCCCAGCAAGCAATTTTGGCTCAGCAGAAAAATGTGGATTTTCATGGAATCTGCTTATATCCAATTATAGATCGCCCAGATTGGGATAATCCACTACATTGGCATAAAAGCGGCTTATGGGAAATAAATATTCAGGAAGATAACAGCAAACATTATGACCGTGTCATTTCTGAACCGTACCTCACTGGCTTTTACGATGCTCAACGTTTAACAAAGCATTTTCTACAAAATTTCCACCAATTTAATTCAAACTCTCAGCTTAAAGGATCTTGCATGACTACCATTATTGTTTTTTCCCATCTTCGGTGGGATTTCGTTTATCAACGTCCTCAACATCTCTTAACTAGATTGGCGGAGCATTACAAAATAATTTTTATTGAAGAACCTATATGGTCATCGACAAATGATAATTACATTCAACAATCTCTTCCTGTTCCGGGAGTTACTGTTCTGAAACCTTTCACGATTTCTTCAGGACAGGGTTTTGATGATGAGCAATTACCCTATTTAAGAGAGCTGATAAGTCAATTGAAACTTACTGACGAAGCACATTTAGCTTGGTTCTACACACCCATGGCCTTACCTTTATTAAATGATTTAAACCCAATGTTGGTAATATATGATT
The DNA here is from genome assembly GCF_003011925.2 of Nitrosomonas supralitoralis. Taxonomy (GTDB): domain Bacteria; phylum Pseudomonadota; class Gammaproteobacteria; order Burkholderiales; family Nitrosomonadaceae; genus Nitrosomonas; species Nitrosomonas supralitoralis. The sequence continues at coordinate 4,131 of NZ_PXXU01000087.1, read as the reverse complement.
GTATGGATGAGCTTGCAGCTTTCAAAAATTCACCTACAGAGATTATTCAAAGAGAAAATGAATTATTCAATGTTACTGATCTTGTTTTCACTGGGGGACCCAGTCTTTTTAGAGCTAAACAAAAACGTCATCCGAACGTTCATTGTTTCCCCAGTAGTGTTGATTCAGTACATTTCGAACAAGCGAGAGATCGTAATAATAATCATCCATTGCATGATCATATTCCTTATCCGCGGCTTGGTTATTATGGCGTCATAGATGAACGTATGGATTTTGAGCTTATCGCTTGTATCGCTGATTCCCATCCGGAATGGCAAATAATTCTGGTGGGTCCTGTTATAAAAATTAACCCCGAACTTTTGCCTCGTCATTCTAACATTCATTATTTTGGGCAACAGCCATATAAAGCATTACCTCAATTCTTAGCGGGGTGGGATGTTTGCTTATTACCTTTTGCCCTCAATGAATCTACTCAATTTATTAGCCCAACTAAAACCCTGGAATATATGGCAGCAGAATTGCCCATAGTTAGTACGGCAATTAACGATGTTAGTGAATTATATGGTGAAGAAGTAGCAATTACGCTTTCAACTTCAGATTTTATTGAAGCATGTGAAGAAGCATTAACTCAGCCCCTCTCAGAATTTAGAAGAAATACAGACAAGACGAGAAAAATTATAGAGGATTCTTCGTGGAATAAAACTGCGGAGAAGATGTATGAATTAATTGAATTCGCAAATAATAATAAAAATTCGTCACTTTTTAATTCGTTGGATTTTAAGTCCGAATCTGTAAAGATTTCGAATCTATTTGAGAGTGAAGTACGTAAAAATATCATAATTGGGGCAGGACCAACGGGCCTCAGTGCAGCCTATCATCTTGATGAAGACACATTAGTGATAGAAAAGAATTCCACCGTAGGAGGCTGGTGTCGCTCCATTAATGATAAAGGATTTACATTTGATTATGCGGGTCACATTATGTTTTCCAATGATCAATATGTGCAAGAGCTTTATAAAATTTTGTTAGGAGATAATGTACATTGGCAAAACCGCGAAGCTTGGATATTTAGTAAAGGGGTTCATACACGCTACCCTTTTCAAGGAGCGTTGTATGGTTTGCCAACTGATGTAATTAGAGAATGTATCGTAGGTGCAATCGAAGCTTCTTACGGTATAGAAAAAAAATTAAAAAATGACACTTTATCCAATAATTGTCTTTTTATTGACAAAATGGACGATACAAAAGATTGCTGTGCTGATGGAGTTGTTGCATTTACAAATAATACTATCCCGCATAATGATCAAAAAGCTAGCAAGGCAGAAAACTTTGAAGATTTCATTCATAAAATATGGGGCGCAGGAATAGCGAAACATTTTGCTATTCCTTATAACACTAAATTGTGGAAAGTCCCATTATCTGAGATGGAAACTTCATGGTTAGGTGACCGTGTGCCTCTACCTAATCTGGAAGAAATTATTGAGGGAGCCCTCGAACCAGTTGCAAGGCCTATGGGACCGAATGCTCGTTTTGGATATCCTTTAAAAGGAGGATTCCAAGCGCTTATGTCTGGCTTTCTACCCTTTATTAAAGGTTCGGTTAAAACCAATACCGAAGTAATCCAAGTTTCACCTGAAAAGCGTTTCGTGAGACTTAATAATGGACGACAAATCCAATACGACAACATAATCAGCACCATGCCGTTGCCTCAATTAATTAATTGTATTGGCTCTGAAGCGCCGCCTTTTATTCATAACTCTGCGGCAAATTTGCGTCATGTTTCTGTTTGTTGTGTAAATTTAGGAATAGGGCGTGAAAATATCACAGATAAACATTGGATATATTATCCGGAAGAAACTATATTTCATCGTATTTTCGTGCAAGGAAATGCAAGTCCTCACTGTAATCCGGTAGGGGGTTTTGGCCTTACCTGTGAAATATCATATTCAACTACTCATCCTCTATTGCACAAAGGTCAGGAATTAATTGATAAGTGTGTAAATGATTGTATTAAAGTGGGGTTATTAACTTCAGATGATACGATCATAACGGCAAATATCGTGGATATGCCTTATGCCTATGTAGTATATGATCATTCAAGAGCTAATAATATTAGGTTAATCAGAGAATGGCTAATGGATAAAGGAATCATTCTTGCGGGAAGATATAGTGAATGGGAATATTATAATTCAGATCATGCATTTATCGCAGGAAAAAAAGCAGCCGATATTATTATCGAACAAACCCAGAAAGAAAAGATCGGTATAAATTTAAGTTTATAAAACAGATAGTAGCACCCCTTAAATCATTTGTTTTCTCGCAAAGAAAACTGATTTTTGTTAAAGCCATAAGGCGCAGCTTCCAGAGCATAAAATTGTTCAGCAAAAGACATTTTTTCTGCTCCTGTCTCGCGTCAATTATCTTGACCGCTTTGACTCATTAGGTGCATTGGTCACTTTGGCCGAAAGGAAGTCGCGCTACATTCTGGCAGCCCAAGTTCCCGACAAACATGCGTCGGGTGACGTCGGCAGTAACGCGGCTACTGCGCCCACACAAAAAGGCAAGTGCTACACCATGACATCCGACAACGGGAAAGAATTTGCGGAGCATCAAACCAACGCGGCGAGACTCGATACGGATGTTTATTTCGCCCATCCCTACCATTCATGGAAGCGTGGCTTGAATGAAAACAGCAATGGGCTACTGCGACAGTACTTACCCAAGGGGATGGAATTAGGTTGAGGTTACCCAGGAACAAGTGGAATGGGCGGTGGATAGACTCAACCATCGACCACGCAAAGTGCTTGGATTTAGCACCCCGTTTGAAGTATTCTACGGAAGGACAGTTCGCTACACCAAATCACCATTAGACGTTGTACTTCGAAATTGAATCCGCGTACTAAAAATATGTGAGAAATTGATTAATCAAGTGAGACCACTACTAAATACGCTTCAGCATCTCTTCGTGCAAAGTAGATTTATTACACGGCCGCAACACAGGATCAACTCATTGTGGTTTCTGTATTAATTGTAAACTATTTTAGTTTCGCCCTTACAGTTAGGGCTATTAGAAGCGTATTGTCGGATCTACCTTCGGCTCAGATAATCGTGGTAGAAAACAGCGACGACGCAGTGGAAGCGATGAGTTTATTAGCGATCCTACCTCGAGGAGTAAAGCTGATCGTCGCACAAAGTAATTTGGGATTTGGACGTGCCTGTAATCTAGCGTTGAATTATTCTCACGGCGAATGGATATTTTTGTTGAACCCTGATGCCATCGTCTTGCCCGGTTGTCTTGAGAAATTGATTGAAACACTTCAGTGCCATCCTCATGCTGGTGCAGTTTCACCAGTAGCGCAATGGGATCAAGCCGCAACCTTCCTCTTGCCACCTGGTCAAATGCAAAGCCCAACCTGGGAATGGATGCTCTCATTAGGAGAGAGGGTGCCGCCTATAGGTCGTAGGCTGTCAAAGAGCTTCAGAAAGTGGGCGCTTCAGTGTTTATATGCAGCCAATCCAGTCTCTCAACGGATGCTGTCTGGCGGGCATATGCTATTATCTCGGCAGGCTATCAATGAGTCAGGGGGATTATTTGATCCTAGTTTTTTCATGTATTACGAAGATACTGACCTATGCAGGAGACTTCTAGCTGCCGGTTTCCAGCTACTTATTGATCCACGGGCTAGAGTAGTTCATGAGTGGCGCAATGATCCCGGCAAAAACCGTTTTGTGCCGGACTCGCGCCGCCGTTACTTGGAGAAACATTTCCCACATACTTGGTTTACCGACCGATGTCGACTGAAATTGGAACAATCTTGGCCAACCCGGCCTATTAACCAAAACCTGCTCAATCTTGGCGCATGTGCATCGCCACCATCTTTTGAGTTACCTGCCGATCAGAATGGTGACTGGTTACTTGAACTAAGCCTTAACCCCCTGTTCATTCCGGCGGCCTACAGTAAAGATTCTGCCCCCCCGTCCATTTCACCACATGTTGGGGCCTTATTAGGCCCGGGGCAATACTGGGCACGCGTGACCTCATCTAGTGAAAAAGAACGTCTATTTACTTGGAAAATACCAAATCATCTATCATGATTAATGAGTGTTAACCAATCGAATAATAACGAGGCG
>NZ_PXXU01000086.1 GCF_003011925.2 Nitrosomonas supralitoralis | reverse complement strand
TTTACAAATCGAGATACCTACTAAATAAGATCAATAGCTTAGTTATATTAAACCACAATTACTAAAGCGTTGTTATTTGCATCATGTCGGATAATAATCATTGGGTGAATGCAATTAAAACACAATTACTCTTCATTTATTTGGGTGTTTTTTCACTTATACGATGAATCTTCTTGAAAACAATTAAACTACTTATGAGGCATAACATGAATAAATCATTGGTTATAAGCTGCAGATCTAGTTATGAGTATTTGAAGGAAAATCGTTTCTCTTGTATCGCTATTGTACTTACTCTGACGATGTCCTTTGCCATTTTGACAATCGCTCCCGCAAGTTGGGCAGAGCAGGAAATTAGCACTTCGAGCAACAACACACAGAAGCACAATGGTAGTCAGCATCACATTCTATCTGACAAATTTCATGTCATCGATGATGGTAAACATATGCACCGAGATGGGCAAGCAATTTTCCGCTTCGATACCTTCGGCGACGAGCAATTGTGGACCGACGTTTTACGGATGCATGAAGTGTTATCTTGGGTTGGTCCGGCAACTGCATTGTCTGTCGGTCTCAAAGTCGATGTCGAAGCCTTGCCGCAGGAAATTGTCGCGGCACTTCGGGCAAATCAAGTTGATTTGACGGATCCTGTAGTGACAATTGCACTGCTGCGTCTGAATGCGGTGGTCGGAGTAAGGGGCAATGTTGACAATACAGGTCAGCTCACCAGTGTTGGGATAACATGTGCGCTATGCCATTCGTCCGTCGACAATTCATTTGCACCGGGCATTGGCAAGCGGCTCGATGGATGGGCCAATACCGACTTGAACGTCGGGGCGATCGTTGCATTGTCGCCAGTTCTGGACGAGGCTACGAAGGCGGAGTTCAGAAGCTGGGGTCCGGGTATGTACGATCCACGACATCACTACTTTGACGGCACTAACATCATTCCCCTCAATAATCCGTCTCTGCCGGTCGTCATTCCACCAATTTATGGACTGAAGGGTGTCGGCTTTGAAACATATACTGCGGAAGGACCAATCTCTTATTGGAACAGCTATGTTGGTGTAGGACAAATGGGCGGTCATGGAAGCTTCAACGATCCTCGTATTAACATCACTATCAAACAGACCCCGGATTTGGTCACGCCGAAGCTGCCGGCTCTGCTCGATTATCAATTGAGCTTACGATCTCCACAGGCTCCCGCAGGAAGCTTCGATCGAATAGCTGCTCATCGAGGCAAGCATCTGTTCCGTAAAGAGGCGGGTTGTGCCACCTGTCATCAACCGCCACACTTTACGGACGTGCATCTTGGGCCAAATCGGAACGTGCCATTTTTGCATGATCCATCTGAAGTCGGCACAGACCCGGGATACGCCATGAGAACCGCCACAAAGAAATACCGGACTACGCCGTTGCGGGGACTTCTGCAACATCCTCCCTATTTTCATGATGGGAGTGCACAGGACCTTCCTGCCGTGGTTGATCATTATGATAAGCACCTTCGGTTGAATCTGTCAGCGACACAAAAGGCGGATCTCGTCGAATACCTCAAGTCACTTTAACAGCCCATTAATTAGAGTGCTGACCTTTAAACGGCGACTCATCACAAAAGGGTCGCCGCCATCGTTGGCAAAGCTATGGAATGAAATTTTTTCACGAGCTATGAGCGTGTACTGTGAATAGTAATTTCCTAACAGAATCGAGTTCTTAGTTTAACTTGTTGTTTACCTGCAAGTGTGTAAGATAAACTAGATGGCCGAAAAGATTCAACTCTTTATTGTTTATAAGGCACTGCCTTGTTAACTGCATCTGAACGATAAGAAAGAAATGAAAAATTCAGCGACTCAATACAAATACCATCGACTTCTATCTGAAATCAATCAATATGCAGTGTAGCTCTATCACTGATTTAACCTAAGGTAATCGAGATATCGAAGGTCTATTGTCTGAAAAGAAGATCGATCTAACTCATGAATCGATTCGATTATGGTGCATCAAGATTAGTACTCGATACGCCAGTAAGCTAAGACGTCAACATCAGAGGTATGGTGATACATTTCTCCATGATGAGATATTTCTGGCGAGCAATAGATTCAAGGCGGGAGAAGTGGGCGATATTTTTCAGTTACTAGCGACGTGATTTCAATTGTATGACGATAATTAATAAATTCAAGCCTGTTGAGTTGCAGTAGCTCTTGATTCAGGCACCAATCTGTCCTAATTGTTTTGACGATATGCAGCGATCAGAAAAATCAGGAAGAGCAATTAGTTGTCAATCTGACATAAGTGATACCGGCCATCATGATCCATGACATCATATTTCCTTCTTTGATTCCCTCTAGAACCGCCATCAACCGTGCCTATCTTCGCGACGAGACTGATCACCTCAACACTTTGTTTCCTTTCATTAGGCACTGGGAGCACAAGCAAGCACAAATAGATGTGTTAGCGAGACAATTGGCGAATAAAATACGCAATAGAGAGCAGACGCGAAATGGCATTGATGCGCTGCTCCATGAGTATGATCTCAGTACCCAGGAAGGTGTGGTGCTGCTGTGTCTGGCCGAGGCGCTGTTGCGCATTCCTGATGCGGTTACTGCTGACCGGCTGATTCAGGACAAACTTTCTAACGCCGAATGGAGTCGCCACCTCGGTCATAGCGCATCATGGCTGGTCAATGCATCTACTTGGGGATTGTTGCTTTCGGGAAAATTTGTCAAACTTGAGGTATCCTCATCATTTTTCAATCGTCTTGTCAGTCGTAGCAGCGAGCCGATGATCCGTATGGCGATTAAACAGGCAATACGTCTCGTCGGTCATCAGTTCGTCATGGGCAACACCATTGATGAAGCGCTCACGCGCAGTAGCAATGATGAAAACAAACGCTATCGTTATTCGTTCGATATGCTCGGTGAAGCTGCCCTCACCAGGACTGATGCCGCACGCTACTGGAATGCTTATCACCATGCCATTACCACTTTGGGTGAGCAGGTTTGCGAAGGTGAACGATTGGATCATCCCGGTATTTCGGTAAAACTTTCTGCGCTCCATCCACGTTACGAATATACTCAGCGGCAGCGCGTGCTTGACGAATTAACGCCGCATCTGTTGGATTTAGCGCTTGCCGCCAAAGCTGCCAATATCAGCATGACCATCGATGCCGAAGAGACGGAGCGACTGGATCTCTCGCTCGACTTGTTTGAAATCGTCTATCACAATGACAAACTTGATGGTTGGCATGGCTTCGGTCTGGCGGTACAGGCATACCAAAAACGAGCCATTCCTATTATTGACTGGCTCGCGCAACTGGCGTGCGAGTGCAAACGCCAGATTCCAGTCCGTCTCGTCAAAGGAGCCTACTGGGATACTGAAATTAAACTGGCGCAGGAACGTGGTCTCGACGATTACCCGGTATTTACCCGCAAAGCTGCGACCGATATTTCATACCTTGCCTGCGCCCATTGCCTCCTCGAAAGTGGTGATCTGCTCTATCCTCAATTTGCCACCCATAACGCCCGGACTGTCGCCACCCTTATCGTCATGGCCGAATCCCGCTCCTTTGAGTTTCAGCGTCTACATGGCATGGGTGAGGCACTCTATGCCATCGTACTTGATGAGCATCCGCAATTCAATTGCCGCGTTTATGCACCTGTCGGCGATTACCAGGCGTTGCTTCCCTATTTGGTGCGCAGACTGTTGGAAAATGGCGCCAATAATTCTTTCGTTAATCAGATCGTCAATGAGCGCATCACGGTGGAAGAGATCATCGCTGACCCTGTCAGCGTGCTTGAACACCACCATCCGCCTATCTCTATACCTCGTTATGTCTATGGTGAGACACGACTCAACTCGAGGGGCATCAATTTCGCCGATCGCGAAGCACACAGGCACCTCGATCAAGCATTGGAAGAAGCGTGCCGGCAACCATGGCTTGCCGCACCCATCGTTGATGGTCAAGTCCTCAAAGGCAACGCGCAAACTATTCTCAACCCCGCTGATCGTGCTGATGTGATTGGCGAAGTGTTACTCGCAGATATGAACGCTGCCGACAAAGCACTCATTGTTGCGTATGACGCCGCACCCGGATGGGCTAATCGCGCCGCAGGTGAGCGTGCCGCTTTTTTGGAACGGGCTGCAGAACTATTTGAGGAACAGCGTGCCGAATTGATGGCGCGCATCATTCGCGAGGGTGGGCGTACCATTCAGGATGCACTCAACGAAGTGCGCGAGGCTATTGATTTCTGTCGCTACTATGCCGTTCAGGCGCGTCAATATTTTGAGCACCCGATCACATTACCTAGTATCACAGGGGAAAGAAGTCAATTGCAATTGCTGGGTCGCGGCGTATTCATCTGCATCAGTCCGTGGAATTTTCCAGTGGCTATCTTTACCGGTCAGATTGCTGCTGCTCTCGCAGCCGGTAATAGCGTTATCGCCAAGCCAGCAGCACTCACACCGCTATGTGCTGCGTACGTAATAAACTTGTTGTACAGAGCTGGCATTCCTCAAGAGGTGTTGCATTTTGTTCCGGGTAGCGGCAGGGAAATCGGTACGAAACTGGTAAGTGATACACGCATCGCCGGTGTCGCTTTTACCGGTTCTACCAGTACAGCCCGGCAGATCAACCAGGCACTTGCTCAGGGCACGCGTATTCTTCCTTTTATTGCAGAGACCGGGGGGCAGAATTGCATGATCGTCGATAGTTCCGCATTACCAGAACAGGTAGTGAAAGATGTTATCACTTCTGCTTTTAACAGCTGCGGACAACGTTGTTCGGCACTGCGCGTGCTTTTTTTGCAGCAGGAAATAGCACCGCAAATCCTCGAAATGCTCAGCGGCGCGATGGATGAATTATATATCGGTAATCCCATGCATCTCAGTACGGACATCGGACCCGTCATCAGTTTGTCTGCTCACGATGACCTGCAGCAACATAGCGAGCGAATGAACTGCGAGGCACGTCTGATTAAGGCGATGCGACTCCCCTGGAGCAGCAAACAGGGAAATTATTTTGCCCCGCGCGTTTATGAGATCGAGAAATTCAATCAGCTCCAGCATGAGGTGTTCGGTCCTATTCTTCACATTATTCGATATCCGGCAAGTCGACTGAATGATGTGGTTGCAGCCATTAACAGTAGTGGTTACGGTCTTACTCTCGGCATCCATAGCCGTATCGGTACCACCATCGACTATATCACCCGCCACACCCATTGCGGTAATGTCTACGTCAACCGCAACATCATTGGCGCTGTCGTCGGCTCGCAACCTTTCGGAGGCGAAGGATTGTCCGGCACCGGGCCAAAAGCAGGTGGCCCTCATTATCTGCAGCGCTTTGCGACTGAACGAGTTGTCACTGTCAATACGGCAGCAATAGGAGGTAATGCTGCACTAATGTCACTTCACGAGATTAAACCTAACAGCGATTCTTAGGTTAAAAGAGGTGCTGTAAAGTTAACTGCGCCTGAACGATAATAAATAAATGAAAAATTTAGCGACTCGGTGCAAATATCATTGATTTCCATCTGGAATCGTACAATATTCGATGTGAATGAATATCGGCTAATCATTATTGAGATTTGAGACGGGCGATTTTTGCTTCTTGAAAAAAGATTGCGTTAATATAAGGTCAAATATAAAGTAGGGTATCCTGCGAGAGTTATTATCTTGGCAAGATCTTGTTTTTGGCTCTGTTACAAAAAATCTGAGCTTCAGATAAATATTGGCTTTGAGAATGGAAAAAGAAGGCTATGTACAGATATAAGAAAAAATATCCAGAGAATACGACGGCGCACCGGCAGGTGTAAATTCCTAAACAACATGGATTACATGTTCAAAGGGTTCGAATTTATGCATGTGTTCAAGTAAGCACCAATGAATATATGATAAGTGGGCAGGAATCTATAGAAAAAATCCGTCTTCTTGAAAGACAATTCGTTTCTTACACCATATATTAAAAAATATCTGATACTTACTCTAGTCAACACTTTTTTAACTGAGCCCGTTCATAAAGGAAATCTATCATGAAACATCATAAATACCTCATCGTCGGCGGTGGCATGACTGCAGATTCCGCTGTTCACGGTATCCGTGAAATTGACCGAGCAGGTGCCATTGCCATGATTTGCGAGGAGCGTCATATGCCTTATGATCGCCCCCCCCTTTCTAAATCGTTGTGGAAGGATGCACCGTATGAATCCATCTGGCGTAATGCTGATGGACTCAATGTCGCAGTACATCTGGGCAAGAAAGTTGTGGCACTTGATCCATCTAAAAAAACCGCGACAGATGATGCTGGTAACGTGTATACCTATGAAAAGCTTTTATTAGCCACAGGAGGCTCAGTACGGCGCTTGCCCGATTCAGACAAAAACATAATCTATTTCAGAACCGCCGATGATTATTGCAAGCTGCGTGAGTTAAGTGAGCAAGGATCTGATTTTGTAGTAATCGGCGGGGGCTTCATCGGCTCCGAAATCGGTGCGGCACTAGCTATGAACAACAAGCGTGTCACGATGATTTTTCCGGAGAGCGGTATCGGCGCACGCGTTTATCCACGGCTTCTAGTTGAGTTCATTAATTCCTATTACCGTGAAAAGGGAGTCACCTTACTCGCGTCTGAAACCATCAAATCAGTGCGAGCTACCGGTAGCGGCAAGTCCATTGTATCCACGGGAAGTGGCACTGAGATTTCCGTGGATGGAGTTGTGGCAGGGCTGGGTATTCTACCCAACACCGAGTTGGCAGTACAAGCCGGACTTGCGATAGACAACGGTATTATCGTAGACGAACAACTGCACACAAGCAATCCCGACATCTATGCAGCGGGCGATGTGGCGAACTTCCACAGCCAAGTGCTGGGTAAGCGTATGCGCGTTGAACATGAGGATAATTCGAACGTCATGGGAAAGATGGCGGGTCGAAACATGGCCGGGCAGTCAGATACTTATCGTCACCAACCTTTCTTTTATTCCGATCTGTTTGACCTGGGTTACGAAGCAGTGGGAGAACTGGATGCTGGCTACGATATTATCGAAGACTGGAAGGAACCGTTCCGTAAAGGTGTAATTTACTATTTACGTGATGAACAGGTGCGCGGTGTCCTGCTTTGGAACACGTGGGGGCAAGTTGACGTCGCCACTCAGTTAATTAAGGAAAAAGCCATTCATTCCCGCGAGACGCTAATAGGAAGAATAACGGACTAATCGTTGTTTCGATACTGTTTGTTAAGTTAACTACGCCTGTACGATAATGGGGAAATGAAAAATTTATCGACTCGATTATACAATTGCCATC
>NZ_PXXU01000085.1 GCF_003011925.2 Nitrosomonas supralitoralis | reverse complement strand
GCATGATTCAATCTCCTTATGTTATTGATCTCAAAGCATTTGAGCAGAAAATACTGAAAACAGTTCATAGGCATAAAATATTTTTATGTTATGGATAGCTACTTCTGCGTTTGGCAGCATCATCGACTGGCACTTGCTGGGAGTCTTTGGATTATTCTATTGTGCCTGTATACAGTTTATACTCTACGCGGCGTAGCGCGGCGCGTTCCTTGAACATACGAATGATTCAAATTAATGGAGTAACTGACTTGCTGAGCGCCGATGCTTTGGAAATGCGTGAGTTTGTTTTTCGTTGCGTAATTTAAAGTTGTGCATGAAAGGAATTACTTTAAATTGGATGAATTCAGCTATGTTTACTTCCATAGCGAAATTAGCAACAAAGCGCATGAAAAAATCCAATACTTTCTCTTCATCTACTTGATGAAATGGAACTAGATTATTCATACACAGTAAATGGCTTACAGAGCATAAAAAAGGCGTTAGACGTTTAAACTGATCAAAGTCTTCTGATTCCAAATAGCAATTTGATAAAAGATTGGCTAAATTGTTTTCAAGCGCAGCTAAGCGCAAGTTATGTAAAAAAGTTACTGTATGCAGTTGAAAGGAATTTTCAGGCATTTGTATGACAATCTCGTAATCTAACTCTGGAATATGTGAATCGGTGAGATGTTGTAAATGATTAAATATTGAATAACATTCTATTCCTACTTGCTTGTCTGTTTTCATTGAGATCACCTCTAATTTAATCGAAGCTTTTTCATGGCCTTTAGCCGAACAGAATCAATTTGAACATAAAAATATTCATAGCCAAGCAAACAATAAGCGTACAACTGCCCTTCAATACATTGTTTAATTCAAAGATTGTCAAAGAGACTGTTCAACGAATGAATTTGTGGCAAGATTGAGAAAAATGTACCAACTGAGGGCATGAACTAAGTTCGCTGCGGTAGGAAATTTTCGGCTAGGTCCGTGATGCACGCGCATTAAACAACCCGAAATGAAATAAGCTAATATTTCGTAATTTCCTTGAAATGAGCCGCGGCTATTCTTGCTGATTTTCTCGCTGAATCATGGGCTTCATGTTTCCCATGTTCAATAGCTTGCTCCAGACTAATAATGGCAATTGCTAAATGAATCCCCTCGGCAGATGAAATATAATTCTGGTTTTGTACCAAGAGTGCATGAATTCTCGCAGTTGTTGAGTGTTTTGCAATAGCTGCTCCATCATCCGCTATTACCGAAGCTTCAGAATATTTGATTGCCTGAAGTAAATGTTTCTCTGTCCAACATCCTGATAATGATAAAAATGAAAGGATTAAGATGTTTAAATAAAATATTTTAATTATTTGACGCATTTTGAAAAATGACTTAGATTTCATTACATTGTTAATATTCATTTAAATCACCCATTCTGGTAGCTAAATAAACCCGAAGTAAGTATAGATCTATGGAATTATCCTAATGCCTTAAAATAAACAGATTTTATGATCTATTTGTGTTAGCGCCTTTTTGGTCGAGTTGTAAGAGCTTCAGTTTTTTTCTGGTTTCTACTTTTGGATAATAAGAAGTCTTCAAATTGTTTTATAGCATCATCCAGCGATGCTTCTGCGGTTCTAACACCAACCATATCCCCCTTTTGTGCATATTGTTCTATCGCCTCACAAGTTTTCACCAAATGAGTAGCCCCGATCATCTTGCAACCACCCAGCATACGGTGAGAGATATTTTTTACACGAGTAATTTCATTCTGTTTTAACATTTCAACTAACACCGCATGATCATTCAGGATATGCTCCCGGAACTCATGCAGAACTTGAATTTGCTCGGAACTATCCGGAACAGTTTTTCCTAATTCCATGAAATTAATGATATCGATACTTTCGTTAGCCTCGAGTTTCGTCAATGACTTAACCGGATTCTCATTCATTGACAAGAATTTTTCCATTACAGCTTTTAAGTGTGTGAGATTGGCAGGCTTAATCAATAATTCGTCCATGCCAGCGGAGTGGCAATAGTTTACTTCTTCGGCAAGCGCATTGGCTGTCCAGGCAATGATCGGAGTACGTGGAAGCTGTTTCTCTGATTCAATTCTACGTATCTCGTTTGATAAGCTGTAACCATCCATCTCTGGCATGTGACAATCGGTAATCACCATCGCGAAATGTTCATTTTGCCACATAGACAATGCTTTCTTGCCATTAGCTGCGGTTTTGACGCGAAGTCCCAACAATTTGAGTTGACGCGCCAGCAAATCTCGATTAATTGGATGGTCATCCACTGCCAGCACCAATGGATTGTCCGGACTGTCTTCCAACATAGGTTGGATTTTCCTTTGTTCCACCTCAAGATTCATTTGTCGCACAACTTCTCCAGGCACATCACTAACTGGCAATGTCAATATAATGCTGAAAATCGATCCTTGACCAAGATTGCTATCCAACTCAATCTGCCCATCCATCAGCTCCGCAAGGCGGCGACAAATCGCTAATCCTAGCCCGGTCCCGCCATACATACGCGCTATGTCAGCATTTTCTTGTCGATAGCGTTGAAACAATTGCTGCTGCGCATCTTTGGCTATGCCAATCCCAGTATCCTTGACAGAAAAACGTATTCGTTCGCCGTCTTCGAATTTCTCAATTAATTCAGCACGAACCATAACCTCTCCACCCTGGGTAAACTTAATTGCGTTGCTTACGAAGTTATTAAGTACTTGCGAAAGGCGTAGAGGATCAACGATATGCGTTGGATTGAGGCGATCATCGGTTTGTTGCCACAATATTAGATTCTTGGCACTGGCTGAGCGCGAATAAGTATTGACAACTTCTTGCAAAAGCTGCGCAATCGACGTATGGCGCATGGAAAGTTCCAGCTTTCCTTCTTCGATCTTTGACCAATCTAAAATGTCACTGACAATACGCAGCAATCCTCTACCGGAATTCCAGGCAGTATCCAATGTGGCGCTTTGATCCTCGTCCAAATGAGTCATGGAAAGCAGCTCTAACATTCCTAGCATGCCTGTTAGCGGTGTACGAATTTCATGACTCATGGTGGCCAGAAATGAATCTTTGGCATGGTTGGCCATTTCCGCGGCAATTTTTAGTTCATTGAGTTTCTTTTCTTTTACCTTAATTTCGTTGATATCGTTAATGACCCATATTTCTCCACCTGGGTAGCTATCAGGATCAAGTGATTTGACAATAAGATGAGCCCAGAAATTTTCCCCATCTTTGCGTTTAAGCCTGGATTGAATGTTAAATACATCATTTTTGGCAAGATGAGACCTGGCAATGTCAACCAATGATGCATCATCTTTCTGTTTACAGAATATGCTATCAAGCGGAATGCCCAGCAAGGCATCCGAAACATTGTGCCGAAATATCTCTGCTGACTTGGGATTGGCGCGAACAATGCGCCCATCGACAGCAAACATAACGCCAACCTGCACGTTATCGAGTATCGATTGTAATTCGAAAGTGCGTTGCTGCACTCGTTGCTCAAGCTCTTCGTAAACGCGGACATTTTCCAAAGCTACTGCAGTGGTATCCGCCAGCGCTTGCAGCAGCTTGAGTTGCTCTGGAGCAGGCAGATATTGTTCGGCCCAGTAATTGCCAATCGCCCCGATCGGATCAATAGTGCGAATCGGCACCATTGCAAGACTGCGTACAAAAGTTGGCCGGTAGGCGTCAACCGGAATACGTGGATCGGCGAAGATATCTTTAATAACCACAGGCTTCCGGTTAATCATAGACCATCCACTGATGCACGCATTCATTGGAAAGCGCTGACCTTTCCATAGTGGGCTGATAGCATCTTCTTCAGCATAAAAACACATTCCTTTGTCGCGCAGCACGAAAGTCGCGCCATCGGCACCAGTCAATTCACGCGCAGCATGCCGCACGATTTCCATGACCGTTGACAGGTCACGAGCCATGGACAGCATTTGGATCACTTCAACTAACTGTTCCATGGCATGCGTATACCATTGGCTGGAGACCTGCTCATTAGCTTGCTCAGCAGAAGTTAGCTGGTTCATATTAGTGTCCTTAAGTAGAAAAAAGAATATTTAATACCTTTTAAGAAGCTCGCCGGAAACTCAAAACGACAAATTGTATATTTTCATTAATATTTCTGTTTTTTTTCGACACAATAGTCAATAAATGAAGGCAGATTCATAGGCTTTGCAATAAAATATCCCTGTGCCGTATTGCAACCCATATCCTTAAGCATATCCCAATCCTGTTGAGTCTCCACTCCTTCAGCCACACTCTGTACTTTCAATTCGCGTGCCATATCTATACTTGATTTGATCACAATGCGTGCTGCTTCATTATTAACAGAATCCTGTATAAAAGACTGATCTATCTTGAGTTCACTGAAAGCAATTCGCGTAAGCTGTTGCAAACTGGAATAACCAGTACCGTAATCATCAATCGACAATTTGAATCCATTCATGCACAAACGCGTGAGATTTTCCAATGCATGGGCAGCGCCTGTCATAGCCGCTGTTTCAGTTATTTCCAAAGTGATATAACTGGGGTCTACATCAGCTGCTTTCACAATCTTGGAAATCTTGTTCGCCAGTGTGATATCGTCCAATGAGACCAGAGAAAGATTGACAGATACGGTAATTTTGCAATTATTATTATGAAGTAATCGACATGCGGCAGCAGCTTTATCAAGGATCAAAAAAGACAATTCATCTATCTGGTTATTTTTTTCGAGCAATGGAATAAAGATATGGGGACCGATTACGCCATGCACCGGATGAATCCATCTTGCCAGTGCTTCAGCTCCAGTCACCCGGCTTGTTTGTAAATCTATTTTGGGTTGTAAGAATGTTTCAAACTGCTTGTTACGGATACCCTGTTTCATTTCATCCAGAGAAAAATTGATTGATTCGGTAGACGGAAACCACTTATTTTCGAATCGTTCGTATTTTAGAAATAAATCTTTCAGATGCTCCAGGTAAATGGGTTTCTCAATTGCACCTAATAATTTAGCACCGTACATTCTGGTCATTTTGCCTGCGGATAAAACCAGTTTGCTGTCTAATGCGCTGATTATGATGACTGAGATGTTGTATTGCTTCTCTCCGAGATGACGCAAAAATTCCAGACCATCCATTTCGGGCATATTTAAATCACAGATCACGATATCTACCGGAGTTTCACTTTGTTTACGAATAATCTCCAGCGCGCTTCTGCCATTGTCCACGTCATTTACTGATAGCACATTTAAAGCATGCAGCATCTTTACAATCATCTTACGCTGGAAATTATCATCTTCGACAACTAAAATATTTAGCCGATTAGCTACCATAAGTTTCTTTCCTGATTATTTAATACAATACAATGTTAGAAATTTGAAAAATTAACTTTAAACAAATTGCTTTTCATGAAATCTCCTGGCATAAGGATTAGTTCTGCGATAACTTCCAGTAGTTAAAAAAGAATATTAAAGACACTTTAGAAATGACGCCTAAGATATTAATATAAATAACATGAATTTTCTTATCGAAAGGCTCGAATGAATCCATATTGATTTATTTGTTGCAGTTGTAATACGTCAGATATTTCCTATTTAAATGTAGGAAATGCGGCCGACAAACTAAATTTACAATGACTTTTTAATTGTCATATATTCCTGTAAGAAAACTTACCTCGCTACTACCTGATCGAAAGATCTTCTTCTCAACTTTATTTAATTGTATTTATTATTGCTTGCATTCTTAAAATGTTCCAATTACTTTGACTGCCAATATGAACCACGCTCAAAATTCGTTTTTTCTACACGCAGACTTGACGCGCGGAAAGATCGGACACTTTCTTCTTTTCAACGGATATGATGGCAAGTGCAATACCGCCCTTCCCTGGGTATTCGCCTTAATTACATGTTTATAGTATTTGTTTTGGAAGCAGATTACCGTAAGATCTTTTGATTTTTAAGACTTAGTGCTTCTTGGCGCAATATTCCGCTCCATACATTCCATAAAGAAACATATAGACTGTAATCATGCAACATAAGTAAATAGTTTAACTAAATTGTTTATGTCTATGTATGCATAATAATTTGTTGTTTTTACAAACATCAGCATCACAGATCCGGTGGAATTAGAGGTAGATCAGTGCTTGCGTTTTGCACATTGTCTGGAGGTTATTTTTGTGTTGTAGTGCCCTTTCCTAATGCTCTTTAACAAAGCAGAACTTGAATCGATTTTTCCGTCAGTGATAATTTTAATGGCTGCGATAGTATTTTTTTAATTCGTTGATATAGCAATAAGTTAACATAACTATCTATAGTTTTGCATTAATCTTTGATTACTGAATAATATGGAACTTAAAAATAACCTTATACGTATTTAAAGATTTCTAATTGGCTCCAGTGAACTCAGAGAGTCTTATTGTTTTACTTTAATATTTGTTTCTTGTACATTGTATACAAATAAGTTTTTATAGATAATATAAGTTAGATTTGACGATGTGGGTAATTATAATATTAGTTTAATGTCATAACGATCTAACTAAAGTAGCAGGTTGATTCTTAGTATAAAACTCGGTGAGATGAGTATGCCCATAATGAAAATTTGTTTGCACGTGTGAAATTTTCAAATTCTTGTTGTTAACATTATTCCAGATGGGAATGGCATTGTTTGATTTCGGTGGCTCTAATCCTTCCAGGCTCAGAATAAATTGAGAAAAAGTGAAGGTCGATAACCTAGCGGATGAAATCGCTTCATCATAGGCACCATCGTTGAGAACAATAATCCCGCTAATAATAAAATCATTACTATATTTATTACCTAAGCAAGTCAAAGCGCCTGCTGAATTCTCTAATTTATGATTTTTAATTTCATCCAAATTTCTATTGGCAGACATTAGATTTAATTCAAATAATAATTTATTAGGTTCTTCACCTCCTGCAAATTTAAAATGCTCTGTGCCGTTCTCTAACATTTCAAAGCGAGAAAGAATGCGCCACTTCGACAAATACGAAGATTGCTTCTTATCACCCTTCCGTAATGATTCAATATAGTGAATCCAATGCAGATTATTTAAAGTTATGTTCATTTTGTGGTTGTTTGCATTAGAGCTAAAATTACTTTAAAAACGTTCCTGGCAGATATGATTCCGAGTGGTTCCATTCTATCGTTGACTATTGGAATATATGAAATAGGCATCTCGCTGAATATTCCAATTGCTGCTGCAATAGGTGCATCTGACTTCAATACAACAGGATCACGAGTTGCGATCTGATGTACACGTTTATTGAGTGTTGCCACATCTTTAAGTGTTTCTGTCACCGTACCGACATTTGGACTCAACGCCATATAAAGATCTCGATCAGAAACCACAGCAAAGACTTTTTTATCCTCAACCACTATCGCGTAATGAATTTCTGATTTTTCAAATATTGCTTTTACAACGGATAATTTATCATCAAATTTAATTGTAATAAGATTAGTATCCATGAATTCAGAAACAAGCATAGTTACACTCGCAATACACCAGGTGAGAAATAAGGAAAAAAGCCAGGTATTGTACTAGTTTCATAAGTCTCAAAAATACAAGAAATATCTTAAATATTCATAGGAAAAATCCTTCTTTAATATATAAAACACATAATTAAA
>NZ_PXXU01000084.1 GCF_003011925.2 Nitrosomonas supralitoralis | reverse complement strand
AGTACAACTTGAGAAATAATTAGTTTGTCATCTTAGTAAGATAGTAAAAAGGCACAAAGTTAGTTTGTGCCTTTTTACTATGCTCGCAAGAATTTGTTCAACAATTCGAAGCATAGCTTGACGTGCAAAAGACCGATGAAGTTTTTGCTGGCGAATCATCTGCATTCATACTCAAGGAGATTAGTGAGTTTTTTGCTCTGATCATTGTTTTTTATCCCAGATATATCACAGGTTGGTCAATGATCGAATAACGTAAACCATCATAGATCATCACAGGTCAATAATGCATTGATTATGACGTTCTGGAATCATCGGGGAAATTGCTTAAATGATGTTGTTACGAAAAGTTTCTTCCATACTCGAAAACTGAGCTGACTCTCATATCAAGCCCCTCTTTCTCGCATAAAGCTAAACAGATTGTGTTGGAAGGTATCAAGGTATTTTATACTGAGAGCAATTATATTCAGTTACTAATTAATCGTCGTCCATAGATTATGAATTCGAGAAAATGCTGCTTAACTTTGTGTCCGGATAAATATTGAAACGCTAGCCCAGACTGGCGAGATTTTTATCAACACATTAAAACTCTGCTGTCTACTCTTAATCTACATCAGAAATAATCATGGTTTAGAGATCTCTGTTAACAATTGTTAATAGTAAAAGTTAACATCTCATATCTTCTAAAATTAACATCCTGTATCTTTTTTTTAATCCGCTTGTTCTATATTCTTGTTTTAGGCAAATATAGTTTTTATGTTTAATATTAATGACATTTATTGATGCGGTAATACGAGGCATACGCTGTGAAGTGTGAATTGTGGCAGGGTTAGTTATTGATACGGCCAATAAAATATACATATTCTTCTGGCACTAATTTATAAAACTTTCTTACGATCCAGTTGGTTTAATAATTAGCTTCTCTTAACCTGATCGGAATGTAAAGATAATTTAACCTTCATATTTCAAAAAGTTATATTTGTATGATTATTATAATAATTTCAGACAAAATAAAGAGAGGGGCTTATTATGTTTATTTCCAATTATTCAGGTCGTGCTTCCAATAGCACTGATTTGTTAGTAACAAGCAGAATTAAAGGAGCATGTAGCCGTTTATTTCTACTTACAGGACTTCTGGCAACAGGAATGTTGATAAATACAGTTGGTAATGCGGCAGGCTCGTTGAAAAACGCCCCGGTTCCGTTGCCAGGTAACCTCGGCGCCTTCGTTCAAGACAAAAATGCAGCAATCCGGCTAGGTAAAGCGTTGTTTTGGGATGTGCAGGCGGGAAGCAACGGGAAACAGGCTTGCGCTACTTGCCACTACAGTGCGGGCGTGGATAATCGGAGCAACGGCAATACCGTTCATCCAGGATTCAATGGCATTGTTAACACCGTCCTCTCACTGGATGCGCTTGACGTGACCGGCTTCCCCTTTGGAACTGATAATGATGATGTTATCGGGTCGCAGGGCGTGCCAGATGCGGATTTCCTGGGTTTGATCCACGGCGACCCCTTAGATGTCTGCAGTCCTTCATTTCCCAATGACAACATCCTTCAAAGGACAGGTCGTCAAGCTCCAAGCGTGATCATGGCGGCCTACAATAGTGACAATTTCTGGGATGGTCGAGCCAAGCGGATATTCAATGGTGTGAATCCGGGCGGAGCTGGCACGGGTGCCATGATCTGGGTGAAAGGCCCTGCTGGTCTGTCTCAACAGGCTGTTACCATTCAACCGGCCAGCACGGGCTCCCAGGCAACAGGTCCGGCGCTCAGCAGCGTGGAAATGTCCTGCGTCGGAAGAACATTCAGCGACTTTGGCCGCAAGATGACCAACAATGGTGTCGATCCGCTCGCCCAGCAATTTGTGGCGGTTGATGATAGTGTACTTGGCGGATTATCGAGTTTTCCAGCTAAGGGTTTGAACACGACTTACAAGGACTTGATTAAGGCGGCGTTCCGTCCCAAACTCACTTCAGACAAGCTGTTGCCGGACAGTTCGGGTTTCACTCAGATCGAAGCAAATTTTTCTTTGTTCTGGGGGTTGTCCATTCTGCTGTATGAGAGCACGCTCATTCCAAACGATTCCCGTTTTGATCAGTTTAAAGATGGGACAGGCGCATTGACAGTCCAGGAGCGTAGAGGCATGAATGTCTTCAACGATAAGGGGCGTTGCGCGCATTGCCATACTGGCTCAACCTTTACCGCGGCTTCGGTCGTGGGCGGGAATCTTGAGCGGAATTTTACCAACAATGGTGTTAGACCTACCGCCGAGGATGGCGGCAGGCAACCGGAGAATCTGGGCAAATTCAAAGTTCCCACGGTTCGGAACGCAGAGCTGACCGGCCCATATTTTCACACCGGAGGGTATCTCACCTTACGGCAGGTAGTGGAGTTCTATAACCGAGGTGGGGATTTCGATAATCCGGAAAAAGATTCGCAAATCAGGCCGCTTGGTTTAAGCGAAGTGGAAAAGAACGCTCTCGTAGCTTTCATGTTGACGTTAACGGATGAACGCGTCCGCTGTGAAAGTGGCCCATTCGATCATCCATCCATCGACATTCCCAACGGTCCGTCCATTACGCAGGTCGGCGCAGGTGGTCGGCCAACGGGCGAATGTCTGAAACCGTTCCTGAACGCGAATCATTTTAATCCATAAGGCTACTTTATCAAAAACACAGCTTTTCGAGAATATACAAGCTGCCTCCGTCGGTACCAAAACTGACGGAGATGCTTTCTTCCCCGGTAAAGCAGGTTAGACCGTGTGATTCCGGGTTTCAGCAAGCTGGTAATGGCTTCGGCTTCTACACACTTTTCAGAGAATAAAAATGAAACTAAACCAAACAGACATTGATTTCTTGCTGGCAAACCTGTTGCAGCCGACACCGGCCAATCCACAGCAAATGAGCGGACTTCGCGATCCATCCGGACATAACAACAACTTGCTTCCCGGGAAAGGAGGTTATGGCGCTGCCGACGAACCCTTCCTTATTGTTACGCACCAAGCTCCTGTTGTTAATGCGGAGCCTGTTCCGACAGGGCTTCCATTTGGTCCACCGGCAAAAACGCCCACAGCGTATAACAATACCGATTCATTTGTTGTCGATTCAAGGCCGCGTGAAATCAGCAACCTAGTATCCAACCAAACCGATTTCATCCCCAACACGCCGACATTGACTGTCGCGCAGCCGATCAATCCATTGCCTTTTAGCGGCTGGATGACCCTGTTCGGCCAGTTCTTTGATCACGGTCTTGATCTGGTTCACAAGGGTGACCCGGGTATTATCTACATGCCGTTGCTGCCTAGCGATTCGTTATACAGTACAGCACCTGGCGCCAACAACTTTATGATCGTGCCGCGCGCCAATTTCACGGTTGATAGCGCCGGACACCGGGTCTACACTAATACGGTTTCCCCTTTTATCGATCAGAGTCAGACCTATGGTTCGCATCCAGGGATGACGGTCTTCTTGCAGGAGTACGATACAAACGGTAATGCTACCGGCCGCCTGGTTTCCGGTGCTGATGGTGGTATGGCAACTTGGAAGGACGTGAAGGCCAACGCTTTAAAAATGGGTATTACTCTGACTGATCATGATGTGCTGAATCTGCCAGAGGTAGTACTGAACGCAGACGGTACTTATGCGGGTCCGCCGGGAGGCGCTACGCTTTCCGGAGGACGCATAGGCCATGCTTTTCTCGACGATATCGCCCATGGTGCCAGTCCTGGACTTGGTTTGACCCCGGATCCAGATAATATAGCCGGCGCTCCTCATCCAGCTGGTACTTATGATGACGAATTGCTTAATGCTCATTTTATCGGTGGCGATGGGCGTGCAAACGAGAACTTTGGTTTAACTACAGTGCATTCGGTGTTTCATGGAGAGCATAACCGCGTGCTCGAAGATATCAAACAACTGGTGCACGATCGTCTGGTTGCTGACCCAGCATTCAATGGTGGAAAAGATTTTACGGGTGAACAGTACTTTGAGGCTGCTAGGCTCGTCACTGAAACGCAGTACCAGCACATGGTGTTCGAGGAATTTGCGCGTCGTATTAGTCCGGATGTTGCGGAATTTTCAAAATACAACGTAAACATCGATCCACAGATTTCAGTCGAATTTTCACAAGCAGTTTATCGTTTTGGACACTCGATGTTGACTGAAAATATTGACAAGATCAATAACCAAGGTCAATTTAGTCAAACTGGCTTAATCCAGGCGTTTCTAAATCCGCTTGCCTACGCCAACGGCGGCGACAGTGAAGCTTTTGCTGCGTCAGTAGCAACTGGAATGACGCGGCAAGTCGGTAATGAGATTGACGAATTTGTTACCGATGCCTTACGTAACAATCTAATCGGCCTGCCGTTGGATTTGCCGGCGATCAACATTGCGCGCGGGCGAGATGTCGGCGTGCCCACTCTGAATTCAGCACGAACTGATCTGTATTCTCAAACGGGTGATTCAGCGCTGGCACCCTATACGAGCTGGCAGGATTTTGGTAACAATCTGCTGCACCCATCTTCATTGAAGAACTTCATTATGGCATATGCAGGTACTCACATTCTCTCCTCTGCAGATCTTGCCTTGAGAGATTCAACCAATCCGGCAGATCAAGCTGTTTATGCCGCTGCTCTCAGCGTTGCCGCTGATACGATGATGGCCAATCAAGATTTCATGAATAACACTTCCAGTGCGCCAGCGGGAGCCGATGACTTCAACTCGATTGATCTTTGGTTGGGTGGTCTGGCCGAACAAAAAGTTGATCTTGGCATGCTCGGCTCTACCTTCAACTTTATCTTTGCCGACCAGATGGTCAAGCTCCAAGATGCCGACCGGTTGTACTACCTGGGTCGTCTTGAAGGAACCAATCTGCTAAGCGAAATTGAAAGTCAGACTTTTTCTGACATCATCATGCGCAACACCGGCGCAACGCATTTGTATGCACAGGCGATGGTAGTCCCTGATGCCTATGTCGAAATGGGAGGGCCAAACTCGACCCATCAACAGGGCTACTCACTGCGCGATGATCTGCAAAATCCAAGTAATCCGCTGCAATCATCAGACCCACGCTTTGGCACTGGCTATCACTTCAATCAGGCGACATTCACTGGCACCAAATTCAGCGAGATGATCGGTGGCACCGATGGGGCTGACATCATCCGCGGTGGTTTGGGCAATGACACTATTTACGGTGGTGACGGGAACGACAACATTGATGGGCAAGGTGACAACGACTTTATCTACGGAGGTGATGGGGACGACGTGATCACCGATTCTTCGGGTGATGATCTTATCCGTGGCGAAGGGGGTAACGACATCATTAACGCTGGTGTTGGAATCGATACCGTTTTCGGTGGTGACGGTAACGATATCATTCACGGTGGTAATGGTGCGGATGCAATATTTGGAGGAGATGGCGACGATCAGTTGTTCGGTGATCAGGACAACGACGTGATCGAGGGTGGTTCAGGTAACGATACGATTGATGGCGGCGCTGGTGCTGACAAGATTCTGGGTGGCGATGGTAATGACATTATCATGGGAGGTGAAGGGGGGGATAATTTACAGGGCGATGGTGGCGATGATCTGTTTATTCAATCTCCGGGCGATATCGGTTTCAATCACATCATTGATGGTGACGGAATACTTGCTGGCCGGGGTGGTATAGATACGGTAACGTATGCGGCGGCTTTGGCAGGCATCAATGTGAATCTGGGCAATTCAGTTGTTCGACTGCTGCCTCCCACCGCCCCGGCTCCGGATGTTTTTCGCTTCATTGAGAATCTAATCGGTTCGAGTCACAATGATATTCTGCGCGACACGTCAGTTATTGCTGTTGACAATGTGATTGACGGCGGACCCGGGGCTGACAAGATGGCAGCTGGTTTAGGCAATGACACCTACCTGGTGGATGACGTTGGCGACGTGGTTACCGAGTGGACAGGCCAAGGAATTGACACGATACTTACAACATTGCATAGCTACACACTGCCCACAGGAAGTGGTCGTGCGATTGAGAATCTTACTTTTAATGGCGTCAGTGGCTCATTTTCCGGGACCGGTAACAATCTTGCAAACGTGATTACGGGCAGTAATGATGGAGATACGTTGCTTGGTTTGGCCGGCAACGACACGCTGATCGGATTGCTGGGTAATGACAAGCTGGATGGTGGTTTGGGTAGTGACACAATGATTGGCGGCCAAGGGGACGATATCTATGTGGTCAATAGTGCAGGTGATGTTATTATTGAATTGGCCAACGAGGGCACGGATCTTGTGCAAAGTTCAGTGACATTTAGTCTGGTGACGCGTCCTGACGTTGAGAACCTGACGCTTATCGGAGGAGCGAATATCAATGGCACCGGCAATGGACTCAATAATGTGATCATCGGTAATGGTGGAGCCAACAAGCTTACTGGAAAAGGGGGAGTCGATACGTTAACGGGCGGCGCCGGGGCTGATCAGTTCAGCTACAGTGCTGTGTCCGATTCTGGTGTTGGTGCGGGCCTCCGTGACATCATTGTTGATTTTCTGAGTGGCACAGACAAGATCAATCTTCATGCTATCGATGCTAATGTGGGTATTGGGGGTAACCAGGATTTTGTTTTTATAGGTACAGCAGCGTTTAGTGCCGCCGGGCAGGTACGTTATGCCGGTGGTTTGCTGGAAGCTAATGTGGGTGGAGCTAATGGCAACGCAGCCGACTTTCAGATTGAGTTAACGGGGGCCCCGGCATTTGTTGCAACCGACCTGATCGCTTAATGAACAATAGCATAATAGTGTTAAATCCCCGGTTCTCGCGGGGATAAAATGATTTGACAGGAAGAAAAGCTGAAAAAGTATGTGCGTATTGAAACGGGAGAGTAGGGAAGCCAGTACAAGTGTGCTTAATTTTACATAGAGCTTGCTCAAAAAGTATAAATAGCTGATTGGATTTAATAATGGTGTATATATTAGTAGAATGATGAGCGTAAGTATGTGAATTAACATCAGAAACTGTGCACTATGATTCGTTATATCAGGCAAAAGCAGCTGCCACTCGAAGGATTTGATACACCGCTTGACATGATTCTTGATTTCAATACTCGCTGAGTAAAACTGAGAGATTGCTTACTGGGGATGAGATATCTGAGAGCTACTATAAGACCTCATGTTTAAGACTCAGCCAAAGATGCCGGAATTGTGATTGGAACGGTGATTGTTAAACATAAGCTATTGATTTCGGATGAAGAGACTGTTGCACAGATTCGAGAAAACCCGTACCTGCAATATTTTATTGGTCTGAAAGGTTTTAAGCGAAGGCGCCCTTTGCATCATCATTACTGGTTGAGATACGCAAGCGCATGGGTCAGACGGTGTTTGATGAATTTCATGAGGCAACCATCGAGACGATTGAACCTGAAAAGACAAAGAAAATCAGTCAAAGCAATTGATGATGATAACAACGACAATAACGTATCAAATAGCAGCGACGCGACCACCTCATTGGAGGCAGATCAATCTTTGGTCGATGAGCTGCCGCTGAATCACAGCCAATTAATACTGGATGCGATCGTTGCAGAACTAGCCATACGCTATCCAACAGACCTTGGATTGCTGCACGCCCAGCGTTCGTTCATTGACTATATCGA
>NZ_PXXU01000083.1 GCF_003011925.2 Nitrosomonas supralitoralis | reverse complement strand
GATGGCATCTATGATTCCTTTGCCGACCGGATTCAGACCTTCTTTAAGTTCATTAATTTTGTTTTTTCTGATTTCATGCCTTTGCCTGTCAATGGATATTAGTTTTTCCCAAACCTCTTGTTTTTTAATAGAAATAGTCGCGTACATTTCAACAGATTTTTCTATTTCTTCCTTGTCATAGCCGTTGGCTTCGTTTACCGACAGCAAATCCGTCAAGGCAAGCCGCAACTTCTCGTACTCTTTCTGAGCCTCTTCCTGTTGCGCAATGATTTCAGGCGTATTTTCCAGCGGTTTGTATGACAGTTCCTTGATTTCAGCTTCAATGGATTTGATTTTCTCAGCATCAACCTCAAAAACGTTTCCAGCCGATTTGTAGTGGTCAAAAGCGGCTATTTCCGCAGCCCCACCAGCGGGAATGCGAAGATCAGCATAAGCATCCCTAAATTCTGCCGTAGCGTCCTGATATCCCTCCCTGTTATTTCCGCTTGAGAGCATTTTCATTATCTTTTCTACGGTATTTGCTTCGGCTGCACGCAATGACTCAGGAACCGCAGAAATCCCATTGCGCAGGTAATCGGCCAACGTTTTAATTGATGCCACTGGATTTGCTGGATCAATGGAGAGGCTGGTAACCGGCTTAACAGCAATCGACAGTAGTTGCCGGATCTCACGCACACGCTTGACCAGGGTAAGTTTATTTACCCCGGCAACGCCTGGCATATTTTTTCGTATAATCCCAAGTTCACGAACGAGTTTTAACTTTTCGGACTCGCTCACATCATCAAGAGCCAGTAGAGTCATTTTCTTATCCGTTTGCCTGTTGGTCTAATTCAGCCCATTTTTCAGCGGCGCCACCTATCAATTCATCATTTTCAGCGCCAAGACCGGCATCGATCAGCGCTTGAGCGGATGCCTCGATCTCATCAAGCAATTTCATGAGGTCGCTGGCGTTGCTAGTGCCATCAACTACGGATTTCAGGAATGCTTTAGCGGCGGTTATTTCCTCAGAATCTCCTGGGGTTCCGTCAAACCATTGCGCAACAGCCTTTTCTGACCACTCCTTAGATAATCCTTTTCTTAACGCCAGATATGAAGGCAGATTTCTCTTCATCCAATCTGTACCGTATTCACCAATCTCGCTATTCGCCCACCGTATCGCGTCATCTATCGCTTGCTTAAACAATTCTTTATCGCTCAACGTACCGTTAGCTGACAAAATTGCCGTGTTTGCTTTAAACGAATAAATAACATCACCGTTTTCAGGATCAAGGCCAAAATACTCCCCGCCTCTAACATCAATCTCATCAAGAGCGTCCTTTAATTGGGCGAGAGTTTTATAAGCAGAATCCGCAACACTCGAACCAGATTTGTATATCTTGTATAGCCTTTCTCCATTTTCTTCCGTTGCGTCTCCTGTACCGGCGGCAGGATCCAGATCTTTGTGTTCATCGGTACCCGCAGGAGTTGGCTCAACCTCAAAACTACCGGTAGCCTTGCGCAGCAATCCCTTGCCGTAAGCAGCGAGAATATCTGCATCAGTCACACCGGAATTCTTAATATTATTAACACTGACTGCGCTAATTTCGCCGTTCGTGCGGATAGTCAGGCTGGATATGCCGAAACCATCAAGCGCTGGCAGCGCTTCGATCAATGATGCTATGTCAACGTGGAAGTCAGTTTGTGGGAGAGTTGGATTTTCAGAACTATCGCCATTTTCGGTCGATGTTGGTTCGACTGCCGGGGTGCGACCTTCAGCAGCAACCTTAGCTATTTCCAGTTCGTTCTGTGCGCTTTTCAATTCAGCCTCCAAGGTAACAATTTCATCCTTGAGTGATTGAATGTTTTGCATCCGCTCAGATCGTCTCGCATTAGCACGCGCAAAGGCCGCGCTGTTTTTTTCTGCCAGTCTCATAATGCGGCGTGCAACTTCGCGTACATTCAAGTCCTGGCCGCGCTCGGGAGCCACAACAATCGTTATATCTTTCTTGTTCAGCAACCACTTCCAGGAAATAATTTCATCCGATGGCGCCATTTTCTTTGGCGTTACGTCAGGATTGTGGAAATAAATGGATACTGTTTGCCCATCAGACAGTTCAAATATCACCGCCACATTAGCCACGCCACGCTGACTAAACGGGTCGGATATCTGCATTGATTCTACTTTGACTGACTTACCGGCACGCTCCATAACCCCGCGCAGCAGTTCCATCTTGCGTTCCAGCTTCACAAATGGAGTAACCAGGGCATCTAGCGCCAGAACGCCATCGGAATCTTCAATAATGTCGTTGATGGTGATCGAATCAAGCAATAGGTTTTCGCCTGAATCTGATTGCCGTATCTCATACAACACCTGATCAAGCGTTTGATCGTAGGGCATAGCGTCGCTATTCCATTGCACTCTTTTTGTCATGGCTTCCAATCCTTCGTAGGGTAAATTTTTTTCACGTAGTGGCTCACTCATATCGCCGTTTTATAACCACCATTTCAATTGAGATAATGAGACCGGAACAATGCTCTCCATTCCATTCCAGCCTCTGTCGTAGCTTCCCAGGTACGAGCTACGGGCTGATTCTCCGTTGGCAAATCCAAGCATTGCCTTATGCTCATCGAAACGGCCATCAACGAACTGGTTAATCACATAAACCGTCTCTGATTGCAGAAACGGGCCCAGGAAACAGTCAATACCGTCTCCATCATTCCCTTTAGTTCTGCTGATGTATCCGTAGTGCGCGGCCATGCGAGAAATCCACCGTTTGCCGGTCTTTGAATCAATGCCGGTCCGGTAGGTGCCGCGTGGCTGTTCAATGGCGATTGCAAGACCCTGGTAATCGACCCTTCCCATTTTGTAATTGCCTGATTTGCGTTGCGCTTCAGTCGGCTCAGGAATTGAATTGACACCAAAAGCGCCGCTGTGGGCAGCGTTTTCAATATCAATGAATTGGTTGTCAGTGGAATGTGTCATGCAACGGCATGGTAAGCCGTTTGAAGCGAAGAATTTCGGTCTGTTTTCCGTTCTACAATGCAAAAAGCCCGGATTCACCGGGCTTAAATTACGAGTATTTCTATAAAGTATGGATTCACGAGGGAGCAGGTATGCGGATTTCGAGGAGTCTAAGGTTTCATGTAATGAAGATATAAAATAAAGGGCTCCAGGATAATCAGCATACCTCACATGGCTCAAAGAACCGCTCATCAAATTGCCAGATTGGCGAATTAGTCAGAGCGATGAGTAGCCGCTGTTAATAATGGAATTTATCGAAGCGCATAAATAAAAAAACTCTAGTTGGTCGCGCCGACAACCTATTCCGTAGGCTTATCGTGAGAATTTCATTGCTAATTCATACACGACGTATAAGCAGTTGGACAAGCAGGATTCAATCCACCGGCAGGAGCATTTTTTTGTTTCTTCCAGTTTAAAACTTCCAATACTTGTGCGTAATGTTTTTCCCGTGTCCAGAAAATATAGTTGGCATGCAGGGTATCTCGTGCAAAAGCCAGAATCTGATAAACAGTTGGCACATAACCAGTTCCATCGCCGTTCGAATTTTTATAATTTTTTGACATAACCGTAGGAACCATTGGAATCATGCCAGCAAAATCTGAATAGTAATTATATATTCCCTGGTTAGAGTCGTGTTTTGTAGCTTTAAAGCTCAAACCTTTATCATCGAGAAAAGTATCTGGACTACTCAGTGCTGTTCCAATATCTTTGAGGCTACCCACGAATGATGCGAGAATAGGACGCGGAAAATTTACTTCCTGAATTGTCATTGTATTGGGAAAAAACAAACGCATTTGTTGCTGCACTTTGAGCTTGTTGCTATAAAACGCAGCTACCTGTGCTTTCGAGAGAGGTTCAATAGCCTGTCCCATAGCGGTTTCTATCATACTGATACCCTCAAAGTAAGGATGCGAGTTATAACGCTCACCCAATGCCTCAAACAAGGCAATCAAGCGATTCTGTACTTGCAAGTTCCATAATTTGATATTTCGCCCGGATACTACTGTATTTCCATAATTACTAATATCAAATTCGCCGCCTTCATATTCAGCTGTTTTCATGTAGCTTGGCACAACTTGTCTTTTATTGAATGACTTCGTTTGCACCTGTATAACAAGTCTTTTCCCTCTGGAAGATAGTTCAGCGAGACGTTTATCAATGGATGAAAAATCATATACACCTTTTGATTTTTCGAGGTCCGACCAAAAATACCTGATCATCATTCCTTGTAATGCGGGTGTGGCTTCAAGTTCACTGTATACCTGCGCTAAGTATGCGGCATTGTTTTTGCTTGAGCCCTTGATTATGTAGTAGTGACCTGGATGCCATTTGACCGCCGTGGGGTCTGTCGTAGCTGCTATTGCGTTCAAGGGAGATAAAACTATACTAATAATAAGAATTAGCGCGGCTAATAAAAAATTTGCTTGTTTTTTAAGTAGGTTGGCAGCAAATGTTATCGAATGGGTAGCTAAAAGCTGATAGTTGTTTTTCATAAATAATTCCTTCTTAAAGTTTCAAGAGAGGAACTGCATGGATACGCTTTGAAGTATTATTGCTAGTGTGACCGTCTACTAGCGCGAATGAGTAAAACATGTGGCGTTATCTGGCAGTCCTGCCATCATTGGGGCAACTCTCCCTTTAGATCAGTGACTTTGCGCCCCCAGCTTTCACTGGGTTAGCCTTTTTCATATTGCAATGCTAACTAAGCACCAACTGTGCCATAGTTAAATTTCTTATAATATATGGCACCCATTCATGAGTTATGAATGTCTCTTACGTATTGATATTAAAGGCAAGCATTGGAAAGTATATCGTGCGGGAAAAAGATGGTATTTATCTAATACGCTAACTTTTTCTATCCGCTAATCATATGAAATGACATTTTTTGTCATATTCTGACCAAAAAAGAACATTGATAAGCTAATTTTTCGGGATTATTGATACAAAATAATTACATAACAACCTGATCTTTCACTTCTGATCCATCCGAGCGGAAGTCTTTCTGCCTCAGGCTTACTATCTCTCGCTGCAGTCATGACAGCAAATATATTGTGAAAAACCAGCATCGTCATTCACTACACAACCACTTCTAAGGAAACTGGTTCGATGTTTCTGCAATCAACGCAAGGAATCAGGAATGTTAGTTTAAACGCTTGAATGAATTCAAGCTCAGTTCCTGAGAAGAAATCTGAGCTAAAACATATTATCCAGAGCTGCACCATCCGTTACGCTTGCCGCCACTATATGGACGCGCCAATCCTTTGCTGATCATAGCCGCGCCCACATCAACTCCATCCACAAATACCGCAGCATTTATCCTGAAATATTTATCCCTGCGGACGTTGCGTAACTCCACGTCCTTTGCATTCAATAACAAATGAGCCAGATACGCTCTGGAATCCATGGCGCCGCTTTTTTCCTGCTCACACTTTCCCCTCAGCTCAGGTGCATCAATGCCGTTTATTCGCACCGGTATCTTGCTGCAAAGAATGTTCGGGCAGTCACCATCGATATTGATCGTAAAGGTATCGCCGTCATAAACCTTTATGATTGAACCGGGCTTAATTGTTTCCTCGGCATACGCCGGGTGATCGCAGCCAACAAACACGGTTAATATGAGCAAAACAATCGCTAATTTTGCCAATTTCATGATGGCACCATGCCTTGATTTAGTTTTTCGATCTCAGCCCTGACTTCGCTAATGGCAACCTTTAGGGCATCCCTTTTGCTGGTTAAAACCTGTTCCATTTTTGGCGCCGCAGTGCGTATCCCTGCGGGTGGTCTTATTTTCACCGCAGCGAGTAATTTCTGAAATTTGGTGCGACCGGCATCCATAGCGGCGACGATCTCGGATATCGCTTTTATGTGATCATCCTGGTTTTTAATTGGCAGAATTTTTCCATTCAGCAGCACCTGATAGATATCGCCTGTTTGCTTTATCCGCAGAATCACCTTCTGAGAATCGGCAAAGGTAAGTGTCATTTCACGGAAGCTGATACCTGCAGCACGCTTCGCGGTGGCCGATACATCTTGCTGCACAACATGCGCGCCGGCTCGTGAGAAATATTTCGCTGCTTCTTTGGCCGCTTTATCCTTAATAGAAAGATCAGCGTAACTAAAAACCAGATTTTTCATTCTAAGGCCCTTATTACAATAAAAGGCCACAGTGTATTCGCTGATTAATATGAAATTTTTGGGTAATTTCCGTACTTCGAATTGCTTATACTAATTGCGTGACCATTTTATTTCTCTTCATCTAACTAAAAGCTTTTTCATGTACGATAGCATGGTGAGGAATGCTCACGACGGATGTCTAAATAAACAAAGATTTACTGTGGATTATCGGGGCGCAGATAAAGAACGAGGCTGCGAGCATGCCCAGGAAATTGACCATGGCCTTGCGCCGGGTCTGTCGGCGCATCCGGTGACAGGGTCTTTTCAATGTGGCGACATACACAATAATTGTAGCTATATATAAATAGCTTTTTATGTCTTATAGCACAACTTAGTAGCAGTAGCCGTTTGCGTTAATTCTAATACTAGAGACTCTACTCAAAAAATACCAATTATGACTTAATCAACTTGGATACTTTGATTCGTGGGGTCTAAAATAGCTTTCTTCAAGGTTATATGTTGATAATCCATCGATTGCAAATGAGTCTTAATCTCTTCATAAAATAAAGAGTTAGCGCGTGCTCCAATAATTATCCCCGAAATGGCTGACAATGGTATTGTATAAAGATAGATTTTTTCATCTTCAATACTTAAAACACTGTCAGCTTCATTAAGAGGAACAATCATTCGCCATTCAGCTTCATATGCCCATGATGTTTCTTTTGTGGCGAGTAGATCTTCGTCATCAAGATCAGATAATGAGCGCCCCACACTTGATCTGTTAGCATACCTAACTTTCCTGAGATGGAATAATTGATCTGTATCAGAACGACGACGATGAAAAAATTTGTGTTTAGTGTCGAATTCGATCGCGAAACCTTTATGCGCGGAAGAATAATGTGCCCAAAGTAAAGGGTGATTAATTGTTTCTGAAAGACTAAGGATTCCAATTGTTTGAAAAGTCTCTATAAACATTTCTTTGGCTTTTGGCGAAAAATTGGAAACCATCGTTCTTAGAGAAGGCTTAATTTCTTCCCTAATTTTTTCTAATACTTGTGGATTATCTCGGACATTTGCTATAAGTTGATCGATTGATATTTGAGATTTCTGTTTACTTGAAAATTTCAAATATTGTCTGCGCAATGCCTCTTCAATATATGCAAATGGAAAATTCATTGCATCTTCTAGAGCATTTTCAGAGAACAACGCATCAAACATCGGCTGCAATTCAAATGGATCATTAAGTGCAGAAGCCTGAGTAAATCGAATAAGCTGATTTTTTAATATGTCAATTCGTTCAGTAGCGACATACTTGTACAATTTATTAGGATATTCCATATATTATAAATTTCATATATCTAAATTAAACCAGCCTAAAAGTGAAAGCGAAGGCTTAAAATTGATTGTGACAAATCTGTGTCAAATGAACTAGTAAATACCGTCAATTAGGGCTATTTGGCACTGGCAAGGTTGCAGGCAAGCATAGCAAGTTATTGTTTTATAATTATACTATATTTAACAAGTGTGTCTCGTAATCCCATGCACTACCAAATGCAGCTTTTCCCATTAGAGCTTGTGTATTTATAAAATTAGAGATACTCATTTTTTACCTTATATAGGTGACCCGGTATTATCTGAACCAGATTGAACCGAATCATGCCGATGAGTCGACCCAACATTCTTGCTGTTGTGAGTTAACGAGCTTCCAACCACGGCTGTATCGCCATTGACAATCACATTGGCTGCATTGATCTCCACGGTCTCGGCATTCAATCTCATCATTCCATCTGCAGTGAGCTCTATGTTCGCATGATGAAACCGTCTCCAATCAAATGAATTTCCCGCTTGAGGATTGCGGTACCCGGTAATTATTGGATATCTGGAATCGCCGCCTATAAAGGCAATCCATACCGTATCGCCCGGCAATATTTCGATCTCGGTACCATCCGAACCAGACCTTGCTTTATCTCCGATGGGATATTCAATTTCTGCTTCTGGAAACACGTCTGAGCCGTCAGTTATACCGGGTATTTCTATCCGGCATGTTCGTCTGTCCTGGTCGTATGATTGAACGATTGCGGGGTAGCGTCCGGGCATCTGGCCGTAATTGTTTGCAGTCATTATTCCTCCAAACTTCCAAGCCACAAACGGCTGTACTGATTGCTGCCGCTGCCGTCCGTGTCGTTT
>NZ_PXXU01000082.1 GCF_003011925.2 Nitrosomonas supralitoralis | reverse complement strand
AAAAACATTCTTTGCAATAAAGCTTTTAATACCGACAATTATTGTAAATATAATAATGTCATTGAGAAATCGTCGACGGAAATCGCACTGCCGTGGTCTGTTTAATTTGCCAGTTGCAGCTTAAAATAATATTTTGCACACGACTGGGAATCGCAAGTTCAATTGCTTTTTCGCAGTGTTCTCTTATCGACGTATTCGGTGATGAACTGTCTCATTTTATCAAATCGATCGGTAATACAAGCCTGCGGTTTAGATGTAAACAGGCTCACCACAATGGCGGCGATGAATGACAGAATAAAGCCAGGAATAATCTCGTATAGATAGCTGGTTAGGTTTTTACCATCGATCTGGATTGGTGCATAAATCCAGACTAGGACAGTGACTGCACCGGTAATCATACCCGCCAGCGCTCCATCACGCGTCATATTACGCCAATACAGACTCAACAAAATAATGGGCCCAAACGCCGCACCAAAACCGGCCCAGGCATTACTGACCAGGGATAGAATCGAATTGGAGCGATCGAAGGACAGGGCAATGGCAACCAGCGCAACACCGAGAATGGACAAGCGACCGACCAGAACGAGTTCGCGCTGACTCGCGTCACGGTGAATAAAACTTTTGTAAAAATCTTCGGTCAACGAGCTTGATGACACCAGTAATTGCGACGAGATTGTGCTCATAATAGCGGCAAGTATGGCAGCCAGAAGAAAACCGGTGATATAAGGATGAAAAAGTACCTGAGAGAGATAGATAAATATCGTTTCTGAATCAGCAAGCGAACCGCCTCTAACCGTGACATAGGCAAGGCCAACCAGACCGGTCGCCACCGCGCCCAGAACCGTGACCAGCATCCAGCTCATGCCAATGTGGCGTGCCTTCTGGATATCGCCCAGTGTTCTAATAGCCATGAAACGCACGATGATGTGAGGCTGACCAAAGTAACCAAGCCCCCACGACAGGCTCGATAGCAATCCAAGTAGCGTTACGCCACTAAACCAGTTGAGAAATTCTGGGTCTATGGAGATCAAAGTACTGCTTATAGTATTGTAGCCTCCCAAGTCGATAAAGGCGACACTGGGTACAAGCACCAAGGCGACAAACATGATGCAGCCCTGGACAAAGTCGGTAATGCTAACGGCAAGAAAACCACCGAATAGTGTGTATGCGACAACTGCACTAGCTGTAATAAACAAACCGATCTCGTAGTCCAGGCCAAATGAAGCTTCAAAAAGTTTGCCGCCGGCGACCACGCCTGATGAAGTGTAGAGGGTGAAAAAAACGATGATTACGATCGACGACAGTACGCGTAGTGATCGTGAGGTATCCAAAAATCGCTTTTCAAAAAAGTCCGGGATAGTTATCGCGTCATCCGTCATTTCTGTATAGATCCGCAGGCGTGGTGCCACCAGCAGGTAATTAAAATAGGCACCTATCACCAAGCCAACAGCGATCCACGCAGCACTTATACCACTGAGATAGATAGCGCCAGGCAATCCCATCAGCATCCAGCCACTCATATCGGATGCACCGGCAGAAAGTGCTCCAATAGCAGGATGAAGTTTTCTATCACCGAGCATAAATTCAGAAACATCACTTGTCGCATTTCGATAGCCGTAGTAACCGATGGCCATCATCAAGAAAAAATACGCAAAGAGTGAAACTAACATTGCATCATGCATAAACAATCTGAGTGCTTTGGTTACATAAGAATTAGTACATGTAGCATTAATGCGAGGGAATCATGACGTCATGTCTGAGCGTAACTCAAGGGCTCGCTGGTAAGGCGCGACTATTGTCGGATTCAACAGCCCAGCCAATTGAATGGCTCTAATGATAGCCTTAAAACAATACTACCCAGTTAACTGTACCTGGGCGACAATAGCGAGATGATTAATTTAGCGGTCCTATACAAACTTTATCGACTTCCATATAAAATCATACAACATTCGGTGTGGCTCTATATGGATTTAACTCATGAATCGAGTCGTTTTTGGAGGATTTTGGTCAAAAAGATGCCAGAAAGCTGAGACACCGCCTCTAACAATCTGGAGAATCGATTCACGATATTTTTTCAGAGCTTCAACAATCGCGTTGAGCTTTCTCATCGAAAAGCTCGAGCAAAAGCGAACGCTAGTTTAAAGTCTGCAATTACAATGTTTCGGATGTACCTGAAAGTTAACTTGGCGATACCAAAAGAACAAACAAATGATAATTAACATGAACAAATTAATTGTAGTATTTCTATCTTTCATAATTTTGTCTGGATGCATGAGCATGACTCCCGAAGAGCGCCGGGCTTACAATCTCACGCTTACGGATTATCAGGTTTGCGAGAAACTCATAATTAATACAAATAGCCCGTTAGAATTAAGGCAAGAATGGATGACGGAGGCACAACGGAGAGATGTCGATTGTAATGAATATGCAGCAACGATTAATGCTGTCAGAGCTTTAGATAAATTGCATAATTAGCCTATTCCTGAGTGACTGATGGTTGTCCATCGGAATAAACATGATGTTGATTTGTCGAATATTATTCGGCTGATTGAAGCTGTATGTAGGCCGATTTACTATGTAATGCCTCCTGATTGGTGGTGGATTGATTTGAAAATGATGGGTATAGTCGGTCTCCTTGGGTTGAGTGAATAGGGATGAAATTAACTGTCTGTAATACCAGGAAATTAAATGGTGTTTTTCCGAAAGTAACAAGGGAAAATGCAATGTGTATGGATGAGCCAAAATTAACTAAGCTATACAATTCATGAGGCTATTGTCAATAGATAACTTCATTGAACGGCTGGATGTGGAAAAAACCATGTCTCTCCAACTAGATTCCCGAATAGCAGGTAATATGTTTATGTTTTCTAAAGTTCTTATTACCAGTGACGTTGAGTAATATAAATACTGATAAATTAGAAATAGGGTGATTACTGCATGAATCTAAAATATTTTTCATTAATGCTTATATTGGTAGCTGTGGATGTTGCCGCAGATAACTCTACACTTGACGCAGCTATTGGTGGAGCTATTGGTGGAGCTGCGGGAGCTGCAATCGGTAACGAGCTTGGTGGTCGCAGCGGTGCCATTGCCGGTGGGGCGCTAGGTGCAGCGATAGGAACTACCGTCACCACAAATCAGGGACAGCTTCATGCGATTCCCCAAAGAAATCCGCGCTATGAGTATAGAGGTAATTGGAATCACGGTTATCACTGTCCTCCCGGCCAAGCAAAGAAGGGTAGATGCTGATGCGCAATAATGGCTGAATGAAGATTCAGTGATCTGAAATCAAATACCCTTGAAGCCTTCACTTAGGCTATGTCACAAATAGTTGTTGAACCTGCCTTGCTTTGCCCATAGGTGCTATGAAACAAAGGGTTGAAGTATACTTTGACCGAGACGATCAATCATTCTGTGCCATCCGAGGTAAGAATCTGTCCGATATTTCTGGAGAATTATTTGTTTGAGTCAGGCTGCATCAGTTGACCCTTTTAATCGGCGATTGTTGAATCCGTCAACCCACTCCAGAGTGGCTTCCACTTCATCAATATTGTTCCCAGGAAGCTTGATGCCGTATGATTTCTGTCCTGTATAATCCGTCAATTGTTTCGACCAGTGCATTGTCATAAGAATCGCCGACACTGCCCACAGAAGCTTTAATATTGGCAGCCAAGGTTGCCAATTCACCAGCTTGGAATTCATCGGGCTGATGAAGGATAACGGTATCCAGATCAGTATGGATGGCAAGGGTAGCTGGCGTGACAACGTGTTTGTTGTACGGCTTTGGAAGCGCGTGCAAATACGAAGAGACATATTTGCACGCCTACGACAGCGTATATGATGCAAAGTGAGAGGCTTAGAACAATATTTCATTGTTCTATAACCAAAATAGACCTCACACCACGCTTGACGACAAAACACCAAACCTGTTCCACTTCGAAAACCTGCAACCTACCTGCAGTGCAAAAAAATAGCGTAGGCATTAACGCAAGATTTTCACTTAAGATATGGGAATAATTGTCCAATCAAGTGAGGCCACTTCACTGTGCCGTCCGAGGTAGCTCCTAAGATAACGTGTCGTCCCTCCATTAAACTTCCTCATCCATTGCTTGAACCGGCTATCATAAGCATTGACGTTCTGAATATGATAGATGTTGTTTATAACTCTCTGACCTGCAGTATCCTGTGTGTATCCAATGCGAATAAAAGAGGGTAGTATTTACAGGGGCGATGTCAGAACATCGTCTTATATATTTTTATTCAACGATGTAGGTATTATACAAATCGATCTTGTTTTTGCATTTACTCTTTTAGATGATGAAATACCTGATTTGAGGTTCTCATTATCGCTTAAATCAAATTTTACAGGAGATAAAATGAACATGAAAACAATCACATTATTTAGCAGTATCTTAGTCATGGCTCTTTTTTCATTTGGTGCGATAGCAGAATCTAGTCACTTGGAACAAGCAATTCAGCATGCTGAATCTGCAGCTAAATCAGCCGATGGGAAAGCTATTGCCCATCATGCAAGAATGGCTAAAAACCAAGCGAATGCTGCGAAAAACCAAAGAGATCGAATAATTGACCGTAAACACCTAGATGAGGGCATTAAGTGCTTAGATGATGCTATTAAGGAAGGTGAAGATGGAGATATTGATGAAGCCAAGCAAGCTGCGACAGATGCTGTAAAACATTTTAAGCAGGCTATAAAATAATCGAAGTAATTTCAGTATGATAAAAGACAGTGGGTAAATCCCGCTGTTTTTTGTCTGCTAATTTAACCTGTAGTGTTCGGAATACCAATTTACTCGCGGAATCGATGCTTCAGCCCAACTTTCCATTTGTCTACGAATGCGTATGATAACCAGGATGACCGAAAATATTTAATTCTTGATCCATTTTTGCGAGACTTGCCAGGTTCATTAGACCGGGCGGCATAAAAACTGTATTTGCAGAAAACTTATCACTAAAACAACAACTGATAACGATATCACGTCAACGATCATGCGCCCCTCGACTAACTTCTTTTGATCGCATCTTGTTCGGTCTATCTGGCATTTTTTATCAGCGCAGAACTACTTCATAAAATATGCGGTTATACTGATGCCTGCCACAATCTTAAAGTTTCATCAGGCACTGATTAAAAAATATCGATGCTCATATTCTCGACGCAAGCGAATTAATTCAGCTTGGTCAGCTAGATTCAGAACAACTTCTTTTGTTTCGCCATCTGTTGTCGATCCTCGCTCTGCTCTGACCCAGCGATCAATTGCACTAAGCGATATCCCTAGATTACCCACCGCTTGTTGGTGGGTATAGCTTTTTCTAGAACTAATCTGGCAGCATCCTGCTTAAATTCCAATGTGTGTTTCGATCTACATCGTTTTATTTGATTTGTACTCATCGTCACCTCGTTAAGACATTATAAATCTGCCTGTTAAAGTATCCGGTTTAATTGAATCATTACAGGTTTGACCGCGGGGATTGGAGAAATGATCAGTTAGTTAACAATGTAATGTAATGTAATGGAATGGAATGGCTGCCAAAGTTTGCCTTGAATCATTCTGAGTTAAAAGAAATGGGGCATCACAGTGTGGTGCGCATAATAAAGAAAGGCGCGAAAATTTTATATCAGACTGAGAAATGCGGCTTGCGTGATGAAATACTACTTCACATTGCAATTCGACAAATATACGAAACAATTCCAGCGGTCAGCAAAATCTACTACAAAAATTCAGTTAACGAAACTGTTGAGGGATTTGATGCGATTCATGTTGTAAAAAAGATGATGGTCTTGAAATCTGGATCGGTGAGACAAAATTCTACAATGATGTTGACAGGGATTAACGATATTTGTGTTGAGATTGTACATCTCTTAGAAACTGATTATTTGAGAACTGAATTTCATTTAATTAAGAACAAAATAGGTCCATCACGGCTGGAAGCGAAATCTTTAATAGCTTTGCTTGAAGAGAACGCCTCACTTTTACTGCGAGTGAAGTTTAAAATACCCAATCAAGTTCGGCTTTTAACAAAATGAGTCATTAGAGATAAGATTTTGAAGGAGAAGTTTTATAGAAGAGCCTTTGGGTTATACTAAACATGCTGATCATCGAAGTACCTCATAAATCTTAAAGTTTTTGTTTTTAAATGACTCAGTATTATGCGCTTAACCGGATGAAGATTCAGACATAAAACGTTTTAAAAGAGTTTTGTTTCTTCTTCGTTGGAAGGAGTGATTGTGTCGCCTCACGTACTTATAGGAAAAGAACCATGAACAGCCAACAACGCAAAGGTTATTCTGTATCTGCAAGCACCACATTAAGATTGATAATTCTTATGTTGATTTGTAACACAGCAGTGACTATATACTCCCCGGTACAAGCTGCTAATACTGAGCCGCCTCTCAAAAATATTGAATGCTTGTTCAATTGGGCGCAAACGTTCTATCCGGAGCTGTTTTCCCCTCTGGTATCAAGTGCAGAGTTTTCTTCACCTTACACGTACCGCTATTTTCCAACCACCAATGCTTACTTAGGTGTTTCTTCCGTCGACAACCATGTATATTACAAGGGACCTGATAGTTCGCTGCAGGATGTGGGTGACTTATCCACTTGGTTAAAAATGTCCGGATGCGGTGAAAAGTTATACCCTGTCATTTTCATTCATGGCTTAGCTTCTTCTGCAGATACCTGGAAATCTTATAGGAATTATCTTATAAATAATGGTAATTCGATATTCGGAGGGAATCCTGTCTACAATTACGCCACAAAATCTGTTGAAATTCAATGTCCAACCGATTTAAGCTCGCTTGATTTTTGTACGGGCAGTGCAGGCGATTTCTACTCGTTAAATTTCTCTAATAGTCAGGGCTTATCGTTGGATGTTCAGGGAGGTGAACTGTCAGTAATTATTGAAGCAGTCTTGGCTGCAAATCCTGATAAAACAAAGGTTATTCTGGTAAGCCACAGCTCGGGAGGACTAATTGCAAGAGAATATCTGCAAGGATTGGCGCGGGTGTCAGATTCTGTAACGAGAATTCCGTATCGGGAGGATGTTGCCAAACTTATGATGATTGGGACCCCCCATCAAGGAAGTTTCTGGGCTGAGCAGTGTAGAAATCAATTTGATATTTTGAATTTTTCTGGTGATGTCGGCATTTGTGCTCTTTTATCTTTGGATATAGATCCAGAAAGTACTGCAGTCAAAGAATTAAAACCCGATAGTGAGGCTCTAAATATTCTTAATGATTTGAATACCTATCCACTTCCCTCTAATGTCTCGTATGTTTCGATAATTGGAACGGGGCAGCCTACTTTGGTCAGTTTGGTTGATTCCGATGATGGTGATGGTATCGTGTCACGTATTTCGCAGGACTTGATGACGGTGGCAGGTAATCTTCTACCTTTACACGAATCGGTTAACATTGATATTGCTTTCCAAGAATGTGGTAATAACTTAGATGTGCCTTTTGTCGGGAAAATAGGTGAAACTCACACATGCGAGACAACTGATATCAGCGTAGGAGCAAAAATTCTGAGTAATTTACAATAAAAGCAAATATATAAATTCCGGCTCTGTCGCATTAACTGTAAAAATGAATATTTCAAGTAAACAGATATGTTGGTTTTTAACACTAGGCGGCTTTGTTCTGTCAGCGTATAAATTGCTTAGCATAGGATATCTTGTCAACTCTCCTCCATTCTCATCTACCTTGCGCATCATATGCTTTTGTAATGATTCAATTAAACCGGACACTTTAACAGGAAAATTTATAATGTCTTAACGAGGTGACGATGAATATAAATCAAATAAAGCGATGCAAACCGAAATATACACATTGGAATTTAAGCAAGATGCTGCCAGATTCATTCTAGAAAAAGGCTATACCCATTAACAAGCGGGGGATAATCTAGGGTTATTGCTTAGTGCAATTCTA
Source organism: Nitrosomonas supralitoralis (assembly GCF_003011925.2). Lineage (GTDB taxonomy): Bacteria > Pseudomonadota > Gammaproteobacteria > Burkholderiales > Nitrosomonadaceae > Nitrosomonas > Nitrosomonas supralitoralis. The sequence continues at coordinate 582 of NZ_PXXU01000082.1, read as the reverse complement.
CGGAAAGATCGTTCGCTACACCAAATCACCGTTAGGAGTTGCACTTCGAAATTGAATCTACCATCTTATTAATAACTTAAATTATTGCCTGACAAACTAATGGGCCTAACTCGATCGTTAAATAATATTGCGGTGAAAAGGCTATCGATTCTCAGTAAGGTCGCCGCGGTCTGTTAAATTTGCTAGCTGCAGATTAAAAATAATAATTCGGGTGCGACAGGATTCTTAAAAATTAGCTATCGCTTTCGCGATATTGTCTTATTTGTCATAGAGTTTCTTCAACTATCCACAATTTCTGTGGATAACTTTGTGTATAGCTTCATTCCTTGGTGAGCTAACCTGCAATTTTCTAAGGGATTTACTTAGATTGACTAATAAGTTAACACTTGCATTATTGTGTTTTTATCAAATAGTTATGTGACGTTTATCATCTTGACATTAAGTTTGTTTTAGTAACTATTGTGTGTTGTCAGAATTGTGGATGCTTTTAAAAGGCTATGTAACAATTAAATGTTGAAACTGTCTCGTTTTTCCAAGAGATGATAGGAAACATAGAGCTGGAGTAATATTTTGACCAAGACA
>NZ_PXXU01000081.1 GCF_003011925.2 Nitrosomonas supralitoralis | reverse complement strand
CCCCCAAGTACGAGATCGTCTGATCGCCTTATTCAAGGCACTGGGAGAGCGCTACAATTCACATCCTTACTTTGAAGGAATCGGTATGATAGAAAGCGCTATGGGGCAACCTCTTGAGTCGATATCAAGCGTCCAAGCCGATGTGTTTTACGAGAATATGATTCAGGTGAATCAGAAAATGCGTTTGTTTTTCCCCAATACAATGACAATTCAGGAAGTAAATTACCCGCGCCCAATTCTCAATTCACTCGTAACCCAACTCAGGGATATGGGAGCAACACTGAGTGGTCCAGATACTTTCCAAGACGAAAAAGGTTTGAATTTTAAAGCGACTCAGTATGATCCCAACCAGGGAGTTTATAATTACTATTCAGATTATTCTGGCATGATGGCCATGGCGCCAACAGTTATGCGGAAAAATTATGAGAATACGAGAAATGATGGAACAGGTTATGAACCAACTGTTGCAGAGATTCTGGTTTTCGCACGAGACACCCTCAAAGCCAATTACATTTTTTGGTCACGGATTCCGAATTACTACGATAAGGTATTGGAAGTATTAAACTGGGCTGAGCAAAGAAGCGATCCCGCTGGTGGGTTGAGTTCCATCTGCCCAACTGCTTATACGTCTTGCACGAACTAGTAGTATTTTTCGAATATTCACAAGAAAGCCTATGCTTTTAAAGCATAGGCTTTTCTTTTATATTGACTCCTGCTGAATAAAATAGACAGAGCCCCTATGCCAATGAATGACCCCGCCCCAAGGGGCGAGGCCATTCATTTCCTGATCTGTAGTAGTTGCGATTTGAAGTACCAGTTACTCAATTTAACAAAGTGATTGCCAAATCAAATCGCAATTACTACTTCTTGCAGCCATGAGAAATGTTGCGTGGTTGCAGTGGCAGTTCTTTTAAATTAAGCGAATACTTCCGCAAATATTCAAATGCAGTTTTTCTCGGGTACTGCCAACAAGCAACACAAGTAATTCAGTAAAAATATCCACACATGGCTTTGTGTATCGTATTTACAACACTAGCTATCAATTCAGTGACAAACAGAAAAATCTGTCATTGACAAACAGAAAAATCTTCTTGACATTAAAAAGAACCCATATTCCACTTTTTTTTCAGCATTCAAAAATCCTCCAACTCAGTATAGTAGGCACTATCTTTTTTTGAGGATGTATTTCTGAAAAATGCTCATAAATTTTCCAGAAATACAACAAGACGCAAAAAAAGAAATTGTACGAGTAAAAACTCAATAGAGGGTGTTATCTAACCATCCAAGACGTAAACGGTTTTTTTTGTAGGTTATATCAAGTGCACCAGAAAATCTTCGGAAAAAAATCTCAAATATTGAGCAATACAACAACTTTTACGAACTCATCAGAGGTGTTTTATATGAATAAAGAGAATTTTATGAAGTTAAACATTTTCTCATCTATTATTAGCCGACAGAAACACGCTATATCCATTGCAGCATTATTCGTTAAATGCATGATTATCGCTCCTTTGGGGATAGCACAAGCAGCTCCACTGCCTCCTGAAACTACCGGAATAAAATGGCATCCAGGTCACTATTACACCATCCAAAATTGGGCTAATGATGACCCGATCTACATGGCGAAAGTATACACAGAGCTTGGAGCCACACCTGCATTACGTGGAATGCAGCTGCGTTATTTATGGGGTTGGCTGGAAAAATCACCGGGCGTATATGATTTCTCTTCCATCGACAAACATCTGGCCAAACTTACTGCCATGAATAAACGGCTGGTTATTCAGGTACAAACAAAATCATTCAATGCTAACTGGAAGCTCATCCCAGATTATTTGAAAGCGCCACAATATGAAGGTGGTGCATTTAAATATAGTGACTTTGGACCCATACCCAGTAATGATGGCAGCCGTTACGGCCATAACATTAAATTATGGAATCCTAATGTACGTGATCGGCTGATAGCCTTATTTAAGGCATTGGGTGAACGCTACAATTCACACCCTAATTTTGAAGGTATCGGCATGATTGAAACGGCCATGGGACAAGCGATAACGCCCCTGACGACCCCTCAATTAGACGGATGGTTTAACAATTTAATCATTGTGCAGCAGAATATGCGTACATTTTTTCCCAACACCATGACGATTCAAGAGATAAACTACCCGCGCAACAATCTGAAACAAATCACAAGTGCGATGGCAGAAATGGGGGGAGCGCTCGGTTGTCCGGATGTTTATCCTGATGAGCCAGGTTTGAATTTTCCTGGAAACCCATATTCTCCTCAAGGTGCTTATCGTTACTTCTCACAGCTTACGGGGGTTGTGCCTATCGCTCCCACAGTGGAAAAGGTCAATTATTTAAATACTCGTGGCGATAAACTAGGCCATGTGCCAACTGTCCAGGAGCTTCTAGTGTTCGCACGCAATGATTTAAAATCCAATTATATATTCTGGCAACGTGTTCCCGAATATGTCGACCAAGTCTTAGCGGTGATGAGCTGGAAAAGGCAAACGAGCACTCCGTCAGGTGGCTTGCTCTCGATCTGCCCAAGTGCCTATCCCTCCTGTATAAGCGATTAATAATTTTCTGATCAAATCAGCAGGTGTAGAAGTTTCTTCCCAAAGTAATTTCTACACCCGAAATAAAGAAATGGCCGTGCAAATTCAGACAAGCAGTTAAGCGGTAATCTTGCTCAACCAAGCCGTGTAATATACGACAAAAAAGGAGCGAGAGCATGAGAAGGACGAGAAGAAATGGTAATCACCCCCATTTTTAACGGGAGCTTACAGTAGAGAGTTTTAGTTTAAAACCTTCTGCCAGCTTCATCGCTGGTGTAATATCTCCGAGTGCCATATTCGGACGCTCATGAGATGGTGAGGCGGTATGCACACCTATCAAAACCGCAACTTATGCAGCATGCCGAGCTAGTTTCTAACGTCCTTGATGACACAATTTTGTCACATCAGAAAGAAAAATAGGTTAGAAATTAATCTAACCTATTGATTTATTGGTGGGTCTGGCTGGACTCGAACCAGCGACCAAGGGATTATGAGTCCCCTGCTCTAACCAACTGAGCTACAGACCCTTATTTTTATTCTAATTGTTTCCAGTATCAAGGAAACTACGTAAACGCTCAGAACGAGCAGGGTGGCGCAATTTACGTAACGCTTTGGCTTCAATTTGACGAATGCGTTCACGGGTAACATCGAACTGCTTTCCGACTTCTTCCAAAGTATGATCAGTATTCATTTCGATGCCAAAACGCATGCGCAACACCTTGGCTTCTCTTGGTGTTAAAGAATCTAATATATCCTTTGTCACACCGCGCAAACTGGCATAAACCGCTGCATCGGCCGGTGCCATCGTAGCCGCATCTTCGATAAAATCACCGAGATGTGAGTCTTCATCGTCGCCAATCGGTGTTTCCATGGAAATGGGCTCTTTAGAAATCTTGAGAATCTTGCGAATTTTCTCTTCGGGCATTTCCATTTTCTGCGCAAGTATTGCCGGTTCAGGTTCTTGTCCAGTTTCTTGAAGTATTTGCCGCGAGATACGATTCATTTTATTAATTGTTTCAATCATATGCACTGGTATTCGTATCGTACGTGCCTGATCAGCAATTGATCGAGTGATTGCTTGGCGTATCCACCATGTCGCATAGGTTGAAAATTTGTATCCACGCCGATATTCAAATTTATCCACCGCTTTCATTAAGCCAATATTTCCTTCTTGAATCAAATCAAGAAATTGCAATCCACGATTGGTATATTTTTTGGCGATTGAAATTACCAGACGTAAATTTGCTTCCGTCATTTCGCGTTTGGCACGACGAGCTTTTGCTTCACCGGTAGACATCTTACGATTGATTTCTTTCAAGTCTTTTATCGGGATGCCAATCTTACTTCTAAGTGCAAGCAAATTGTGCTGTTCTTCAAGAATTGCAGGTTTGTAATGTTCGAGTGCCTGGCTATAAGGTTTTTCCGCTTTGATCTCTTGCGTTATCCAATCAAGATTTGTTTCATTTCCTGGGAAAGTTTTGATGAAGTGATTTCTTGGCATTTTTGCTTTGGATACGCACAGGTCCATTATTTTACGCTCATAATTACGCACATTGCCAACTAATTCGCGTTGCGTGTCGCAAAGCTTCTCCACCAATTTTGCAGAGAATCGAATCGCCATCAACTCAGATGAAATTTGATCTTGTAACTCAAGATATTCTTGATGATAAGGTCCATTCTTATCAAGCAGCGTTTGCATTTGGTCGTAGATCTGGCGAATAACTGCAAAACGTTCAAGCGCATCTGCTTTAAGTTTTAGCAAATCAGCACTGGCAATTGCCGCACCATCGCTGTCCTCATCCTCATCTTCATCATCACCAAGGTCATTGGAAGCCAGCTCCTGCTCGATCGCTTCTTCAGAAAACACTTCATTGACAATATCTTGCGCATTCGCATCTAATAATCCATCGACAACTTCATCTATGCGCATAGTCTCTTTTTCAACCTCAGTAGCCAAGTCAACTATTTTTGCAATAATCGGAGGGCAGGCTGAGATTGCTTGGATCATGTGACGCAATCCACCTTCAATGCGTTTAGCAATTTCAATTTCACTTTCGCGTGTGAGCAAACCAACTGAACCCATTTCGCGCATATACATACGCACTGGGTCGGTCGTACGCCCAAATTCTGAGTCTACTGTCGACAGTGCGGCTTCAGCCTCTTCTGCGACATCCTCATCAGCTACAGTAGTGGCTGCATCGGACATCAGCAAGGTCTCGACGTCAGGTGCCTCATCATGTACTGATATCCCCATATCATTGATCATGCTGATGATGCCTTCAATTTGTTCTGCATCCAGCATATCATCAGGCAGATGATCATTAATTTCCGCGTAGGTAAGATATCCGCGCTCTTTCCCTAATCCGATGAGTATCTTCAAGCGCATGCGACGCGCTTCAATATCCTGTGGCTGTGAATTACTGCTTTGGATAATAGAAGCAGCATCAATTTTATCAACCTCCATGCCATTGGAAGTTTTGTTCTTTTTTGGAATCCTGCCTCTGGTTTTCTTGATTTCACTCAGACTGAGGGGATTATCTTCCATTGCCGCCTGAAAAGTCTCCACCGCACTCGTGGCTGCTTTAACAGATATTTTTGTTGAAATTGTTTTATCTGATGCTTTTTTCACAGTCGTTTTTTCTTTCTTTTCTACCATTTCATTATCTATATTTTTTGCTTTTTTTATGGACGATTTCTTGATAATTTCATTCTCGGTATCTTTAGACTTGGCTGTTCTTGTTTTTGGCATACTGTTATTCCCAATAACATGGATAAATTTGCAGCTTAAATTGTTTAATTATATCAAAATTTGTTACTGCTGACACTTTCTAAACCGACTTCATCGCATTGCAAGCTGCTGCAACTCTCGTTTCTCATCGTCTGTAAGCATATTCAATGACTTACTATATAACTCTGTAATGCGTTTCTTGCGCTGCGCTTGCTGCAATATTTCTAGCGCTCCTAAAAATTCTTTCTCTAAAGCATTTATGTCATTCCACTTTAGCGTTTCACTTTCGATGTTTTCAAGCAATGTTCTATGTGAACTGTCCTGTAAGTAAACAACTATTGTTGAAACTTGGGTTTCACTATTAGTCAAATGGGGGTATTTATCAAAAAGTTCAATCAATGTTTCTAATGCGGAGATTTCTTCTGAATTTTCCTTTTCCCCCGAAAGCAAACTCCTATCTATTCTATTAATATAACTCGGATTATGTAATAGCATCATAATTAGCCAACGATAAGGCGTGACCGGCTGTTTTCTTAATATTTTCTTAACTGTATATTTCTTGTAAGAAGGTTTTATTTGCAATAGTTCTTCCACCTCAGACTGACTAAGACCACTGAGCTCTGCCAAACGTCTTAATAATATTAACAAAAGCGCCGGCGCAGTTACTCGCTGCAGTAATGGCTTAGCATCATTAACCAATTTGGCACGGCCTTCACTGGTTTGGATATTAATTCTTGAACATAATTCCTTAAATAAGAATTCTGATAAGGGTATTGATTGTTTGAGCTGCTCCTCAAAGGATTCCTTGCCATTTCGTTTCACATAACTGTCTGGATCTAAACCCTCAGGCAAAAAAAGAAAACTCATAAACTTGCCGTCAGTAAGTAGCGCAAGACTGTTTTCAAGAGCTCGCCAAGCAGCCTTTCTTCCCGCTTTGTCACCATCGAAACAAAAAATAATCTGGTCAGTCTGACGCAATAGTTTTTGCAGGTGAAAGCTAGTTGTAGCCGTACCCAAGGAAGCTACGACATAATCAATCCCGTGTTGCGAGAGTGAGATGGCATCCATGTACCCTTCTACAACGAGCGCGCAATCTGCTTCACGAATAGCGCGACGGGCAGAAAAGAAATTATATAGTTCGCGCCCTTTCTCAAATAAAATTGTTTCTGGAGAATTCAGGTACTTGGGCTCTTCATCGTCTAATACCCGTCCTCCAAAACCAATGATCTGACCTTTTTGATTTAGAATCGGGAACATAATGCGATTCCTAAATCTATCGTACTGCTTAGCTTCATTACCGACGACGACTAATCCGGCCTGAACTAATAAATTTCGTGTTTTTTCGGATCTATAATCTGAAAAAACCAGTTCCAGATTTTGCCAACCAGTTGGCGCGTAGCCAATGGCAAATCGTGCGGCCGTTTTACCTGATAAACCACGCATTTTAAGATAAGCAACGGCTTTTTCGGAAATTTTTAATTGCTCTCGATAAAAGCGGGTAGCAACTTGCATTACATTTAAAAGATCCTGAGAGGATATCTCTGGATTACTAATGTAATGATCATTTGCGAAATAATTTGCCGAATCATCCGGAACAACCGAACTGGAAGGCATATCAGTTTGTTGAATTGGTAACTGCATACCAACGTAAGATGCCAAATCATTTACCGCATCAACAAAGCTTAATCCACTATATTCCATTAGAAAGCTAATTACATTGCCATGCGCGCCGCAACCAAAGCAGTGATAAAATTGCTTTGGTTGACTGACTGTAAATGACGGAGTTTTTTCACTATGAAACGGGCAACATGCTACAAAATTAGCCCCTGCTTTTTTAAGTGGGACATGGCGATCAATCGTATCAACAATATCCACACGATTGAGCAATTCGTGAATAAAAGGTTGTGGAATCATTTATCAAAAGCAATAATACATCCCGCAAACAAATAAAAATCGTATCTGAGGCTTATAAATAAAAGCAAAAAGTACAATTCTTAAATGGGCAGCCTTATGATGACATTTTCTCTTTAATTAACATTGATACTTTGGCCATATCTGCACGTCCAGCAAGTTTAGGTTTCAGCAGCCCCATCACTTTCCCCATATCCTGCATGCTTACTGCTCCAGTTTCTGAAATGGCTTTGGAGATTAAACTGCTTATTTCAGCATCATCAAAAGGCTTTGGCATATATACATTTAGAATCGAAATCTCGTCTTTTTCATTATTGGCAAGATCAAATCTCTGCGCTGCTTCGTACTGTGCAATTGAATCCTTACGTTGCTTAAGCATTTTTTCGATAACGGCTATAACCGCCACATCATCTAGCGTTATGCGCTCGTCCACTTCTCTTTGTTTAATAGCAGCCTGCAATAAGCGAATAGTATCTCGTTGCTTAGTATTTCCCGCACGCATTGCCGTCTTCATGTCTTCAGTAATTTTCTGCTTTAAATCAATAGTCATACGAGCATGCCTGACATTATTTTCCGACCCAATATTATTCTATCCTAAGACAGATAAAAATAGTGCTTAACTACTTTAAATCTATTCCTATACCGGGCTCGACTATGATGACTTAATAAAGTTTGGGTGGAAGCAATTGACTTCGCAAACGCTTGTAGTTACGCTTCACGGCTGCTGCCAGCTTACGTTTACGCTCCGCTGTTGGCTTCTCATAAAACTCACGAGCACGTAATTCTGTTAGTATTCCTGTTTTCTCGATAGAACGTTTAAAGCGTCGCATTGCAACTTCAAATGGCTCATTTTCCTTAACTTTAATAGTCGTCATAAATAGGCGTAACCTCTTGATTAGTTATAAACAAAAAATTTATTCATTACCCATAATGGGTATAACAAAAGCTTTTAATTATAACATCAAGTAATTTATTGCAAAAGAAAAATATACGTATCTGTTAACAATAAAGATCAATATCTTGATTCGTGCCATCTTTAGATGGATGACAGAAGATTGCTTGAGCTGATTGCAATTTTAAACTGCCTCTTAAGATTTTGAATTATTCATGCCGGCACGCAGTTTGCGTAACAAAATGAAATGATAATTTACACCATACACCAACGCTATAAATAAATTTCCCAAATTGGGGAAGACAGTTCTCTTTGAATAGCGGTAACTTAGAAGCAGTGAAAGGAATTATTTTGCCAGAATAAAATTTTCCTGATTACCAAGAAGTTTCAGCCAGTTTTAGCAGCCGTCCGGGCATGGGTGGCGTCTGAACTGATGCACGAACCAATCTAGGTACTATCACATCGAGCTTAAACCGCCGATTAAATCGATATTCAAATTCTGCCAGATAGCGT
>NZ_PXXU01000080.1 GCF_003011925.2 Nitrosomonas supralitoralis | reverse complement strand
ATTCACTTATATTTTTCTATTATGGGAGCTATCTTGGCCTCTCCACGACTGGTTGTAAAAAATGAACTCGAAGAACCAACCTTGCGATTGGCAGTATTGATTGATGCCGATAATGCTCAGGCCGCCGTTATAGAAGCGCTGCTTGCTGAAATTGCGCGTTTCGGGGAAGCTACGGTAAAGCGTATTTATGGTGATTTTACATCGCCAGCGAGCGTGTCCTGGAAGCGGGTGCTGCAGAAATATGCAATTAAGCCGGTGCAACAGTTTGCCTATACTACCGGAAAGAATGCTACCGATAGCGCATTGATTATTGATGCAATGGATTTACTTTATACACGAAAATTTGATGGATTTTGTCTGATTACCAGCGACAGTGATTTTACAGGTCTTGCGATGCGATTGCGTGAAGAGGGGCTCACAGTGCTTGGGTTTGGTGAAAAGAAAACACCGGATGCCTTTCGCAATGCATGCCACAAGTTTGTGTTTACCGAAATTCTGCGTTCAAGTCGAGTCACTGAATTGGACGAATCACTCCAAGAAGTTAAGACTAAGAAAAAATCTACCAAAGCTAAGGCTGCTACTAAAACAGTAGAGCAGAAACCTCAATTTCCCGAAGAATTTGTTTTGACCGCACTGGAGCAATCCGTTGATGATACGGGTTGGGCCAACCTGAGTGTTTTTGGGAGCTATCTGACCAAGCTGCAGCCCGACTTTGATTCGAGATTGTATGGTTACAAAAAACTCTCAGATCTGGTCAAAGATAAAGAAGCCTTGTTTGAAATCGAAGAACGGCAAACTCCGGGATCCGACAGAACGATTCTTTATCTGCGTGCTAAATCGCAATAAAATTGTCAATAATCAGGTAATCAATCTATTGGCGATTATTTTCGCCTGATTGATTACTATTTTAGTGGTCAGCAATTGCATATATTCATAATGTGTATTCGTATGCTGCCAGTGCAGGTTTAGCTGCGATTGCCGATGCGCTGGGGTTGAAGCATGAGCGGCAGATGCTGCTGTGACAGGCTGCTGGATATCCGGGAAAATTGCGTGAATCCATTGTCAATAAAAAGGCTGGTCAAAAAAGTTGAAATTGAGTGACTGATCATGTTGATGCTATTGAATAATATTTCCATACCGCTGAGCGAGATCGAAATCCAGGCGGTACGTTCGCAAGGTTCCGGTGGACAGAACGTGAACAAAGTATCGACCGCGATTCATTTACGCTTTGATATCAATGCCTCATCACTGCCGGAAACTTACAAAGAAAGGCTGTTGAATTTAAAGGATGGTAGGATTTCCAGTGAAGGCATTGTTATCATCAAGGCCCAGCGGTTTCGCAGTCAGATCAAGAACAAAGAAGACGCGCTTAGTCGACTGCAAACGATAATCAACAGCGTCGTTGTCGAGATGAAACCACGCAGATCCACTCAACCAACAAAGGCATCCAGGATCAGACGCCTGGAAGGTAAGGCAATTCAGAGTCAAAGAAAATCACTGCGCGGTAAAGTCGATGAATCACAATGACATTCTGAGCTGGTTGTGAGTTAGTAGGCGCTTTGACAGTGCTCAGTGGTTTTAAAACGATGGAAATGAGACTGGCTTGACTCACTGGTCGGCCATGACTACTGTCATTTTGCTACTGGATTGTCAATTGACGTCTGAAAAAAACCGAGTATCTGCAAATGAATGAAAAAATATTTTTCCAGGGTGAAGACGGCGTCGAGCTTGCATATCGGCGATGGACGCCGACACAAAATAAACAAAATCTACCAATCGTGCTGCTGCATGGTGCAGCAAGTAACTCTACTCGATGGTGGCATTTCGTCAAATATAGTCGATTGACTGCCGATCGCCTCCTGCTTCGTCCGGATCTACGTGGACATGGAGAATCCCTGTGGCGCGGTCCCGCACGTATCGGGGATTGGAGTCAAGACATTGCTAGCATACTTTGTCACGAACAGCAGACGCGCGCTATTGTTGTGGGCCATTGTTTGGGTGCCAACATTGCGCTTGGCTTCGCATCACGCTTTCCCGGTATGTGTGCCGGATTGGTGCTTGTCGAACCAATGGCTCGTGAAGCGGTAACTGGAGTACTTGTCTGGCTACGTCGGTTCTTGCCGTTACTTCATCTTGCTTTGGGATTGATTAAATTGCTAAATCGCCTCGGTTTCTACCGGCGCCAGCTCAAAACTTTGGACCTTCAGGCGTTGGATTGTCGTTTGCATGAAGCTAACAACGCTCAACTAAAAGAAATATTGGCAGACTATGGTTCACCCTGGCATGACATCAAAACAATGCCTACAATTCAGTACATCAGTAATCTCATTGAGCTTTTGCAACCACTGCCAGTGGCGGCTGTGCATTGTCCATGCTTGGTGATTCAATCACGCGGGGGAAGTGTCACCGATGCGCAGTGCACGCAACTCTTACTTACAGCATTGCCACAGGTTAAATTCATTACCATTGATTCCGATCACTGGTTACCAGCCACGCATCCTGATCAACTTCGCGAGCTGATAGACAGTTGGGTTTTAAAAAATCACGCCTTCCACTAATGGTGTAGTCACGAGTTAAGAATGTGCGATTCTTTCATACCGAAAGGAGCATACTTGCCACAACTTTGTTGACGGGATAACAGTTTGTAGGCATTGGGTGTATCTATCCGCAATTACTGCTTCAGGGACTTGATCGTGTGCGTTTGCACGTCGCAATCATTCGCTGTCTCATGTGCTTCAGCCAATATTCTGTCATTTGTTGAGCTTCCCAGGCCGTTGAAAAACTATCTGCGTTGCTGCTGCGGTGTTAAAAACAGGCTTAAAGTGCTTATTTATTAATCATAAACAGCGTTTTATCACCTGTTATTGACTTGTGCCAGCTGTCTTAAAAACGTTTTTTTCAGCGGCCTCTTAAGCCTAGTTCGATAACCCTGACCTTCTGTTCGTGGATAATTTAAATCAAATCTACTATGAATTAATCTACTATGTTTTGTCAGATTGTTACTAATTTCGTTGAATTAAATCTGCGAGATAAGCTACTGTGCTCTCGGATGAACGTCTGACGTGCGAAATGATGGAATCTGAACATTAGCGTTGATCTGATTGATTGTACAACATAACCAACCTCTTAGTAGTGTTAATAATCAAGTAGGGCATTATAAGAATATGCTTCTATATTTTTCCGGTTTAAGATGAGAACAAATCAAACGAGCATTAAGTAACCGAGAGGGTAGTTTGGTTTTTCATGTCATCGGTTAAAACGGTAGCAAAATTCGTTGAGATACGATTGTCAATACTATGACGGTACAGCCGTGATGCCGTACCCTACAAAAACCCCTCTGGGGTTGCCGATGACAGCATGTACCCACCAAGGTAGCCATTCGCCTGAATCAGCGTATTTTCAATTTTTATCAAATCATGTAATCACTATAAACCACCCCGCCGCCCCATGACAACACGGATCTTGCGTAACATCCGACTGGCTGTAATCGATGATTCGTTGATTTGTTTGGATAAACGTAGTACATACAGCGGAAATATTAAGGCCATCCTTTGACTCCAAATTGGCTCTGCCAATCCAGAGCCAAGTCAACTTCTCGTTCTCATAATTATAATTCCTATCTGATTGAATTTAATAAGTGAAGAATAAAAATTGAAAATGAATCATCGGTATACATTAAGAAATGTCCTGCAATTAATATTTTTAATTTCTTATAGTTTAATAAGAACATACTGACAAAATTTATCTATTCACATTCCGTTAAAAGCTACTTCATTTCAATCAATTTAAAAGAATATATATTCATAGGACTGAATATATTTGCTTGAATCATAAATATCTAACGGGATAAATCAATGTTTTCATCAGATTCCAGTGAAGAGGATGGCTCGTAGGCTATCAAGCTTTTTATTTTTTAAATCACAAATGAGAGGAGCATTAACCGTGTTGCAAGAGCAAATAACTAATTTAGCTAAAGAATTACCCGGCGCTATGGCTGGCGGTATGGCCAATGAGTTTCTAACTTTTCGACTGGGAGGGGAAGAATATGGCATCGAAATACTCAAGGTACAGGAGATTCGCAGCTATGACTCCATAACCCAAATCGCCAATGCACCGGACTTTATTAAAGGCGTGGTGAATCTGCGCGGAATTATCGTGCCGATTATCGATATGAGGATCAAATTCAGGCTCGGTAATAAGAATTATGATCAATTTACGGTGGTGATTATTTTAAATGTAGCCGGGCGGGTCATGGGGGTCGTGGTGGATGGTGTTTCAGATGTGATCAACCTGGAATCTGAGCAGATGCGTCCGACACCCGGATTTGGCTCGATAATTGATACGGAATATATCATGGGATTGGGAACGGTCGATGAGCGGATGCTGATATTGATTGATATCGAGAAACTGATGGGTGGCAGCGATATGGGTTTGGTTGAGCAAAGCGTCAACTAACGAGTGGTTAATTTTGAATAGAAAGACTTAAAGGAGATTCTGATGCTTAAAGATATATCGATAAAGTCGCGATTAATATTTGTAATTAGTTTGCTATCAATATTATTGATAGGTGTTGGCAGTTTGGGTATCTATGGTTTGAACCAATCGAATGATTCTGCCAAAAATCTTTATGAAGACCGCATGATTCCACTAGGGGATCTGGCATTTGTAGTCGACAGAGTGCAGCGCATACGACTCAATACGGCAATGACTGCTTATAGCAGGAATGCTGAGATAGTAAAAGAGTACAGCGCATTAAACGATACACGTGATGCCGAAATAGCCAAAGCCTGGCAGAAATATTTGTCGACCGAAATGACGACGGAAGGAAAAGCTTTGACAGGAAATTTTGAGCAGCAATGGAAAATTTATGTGGAATCACGTAATCGTACAGTGGCTTCCGCAGCTTCGGGAGATTATGACGCTGCGATAGCAAATTTGACGGGAGATGCTTCATCCAAATTTAATACGGCACATACGACTTTGTTCTCATTGCTTGATCTACAGCGTACAGGAGCTGAAAACGATTATGCACAGACTCAAAATAATTATGAAAACATTTTCATGATTTCTTCGACGGTAATCGCATTTGGCGTACTTTTGGCTGTGATAATCGGTTTTCTGCTGATACGCGCGATCATAAATCCGCTTAGTGAAGCCGTAGCGGTGGCCAATGCGGTGGCATCGGGTGATCTGACCAGCCACATTGAAGTGAACTCGAACAACGAAACAGGCCTTTTGTTGCAGGCACTGAAAACGATGAATGACAATCTGGTCGATCTGGTCAGTAAAGTGCGTATGGGCACAGATCAAATCACTACGGCCTCCAGCGAAATTGCCACCGGCAATTCAGATTTAAGCCAGCGTACTGAGGAACAAGCGTCCAGCCTAGAAGAAACGGCATCTTCGATGGAAGAACTCACTTCCACAGTCAGACAGAATGCTGATAATGCCCGCCAGGCCAACCAGCTGGCGGCCGGCGCATCAGAGGTTGCGGTAAAGGGAGGTACGGTAGTCGGTCAGGTCGTACAAACCATGAGCTCGATCAACGAAAGCTCCAAGAAAATTGTCGATATTATCAGTGTCATTGATGGTATTGCATTTCAGACCAATATTCTTGCTTTGAACGCGGCAGTGGAGGCCGCGCGCGCAGGTGAACAGGGACGTGGTTTTGCGGTTGTGGCAACCGAAGTGCGCACATTGGCGCAGCGTTCTGCCGCGGCGGCAAAGGAGATCAAGGAATTGATCAGCGACTCTGTTGATAAAGTGGAAGATGGCACCCGGTTGGTCGATGAAGCCGGTGCGACCATGGATGAGATTGTCATTGCCGTGAAGCGCGTAACCGACATTATGAGTGAGATCTCCGCGGCCTCACAGGAACAAAGCTCAGGTATTGAGCAGGTTAATCAAGCTGTGACACAGATGGACGAAGTGACGCAGCAAAATGCAGCACTGGTGGAGGAGGCGGCGGCGGCGGCTGAATCTATGCAGGATCAGGCGCATGCGCTTAAGCAGGCAGTGATGATATTCAAATTGTCTAATAGCAATCAAATTGCGGCGACACCGATTAAAAGAAGCAATCGTCCTTCCAGCATTGCCAAACTCCCCAATCGCGGACCTGCGGCTAAAAGGATTGCAATGAATTCGAACGCTGGTTCCTCGCTCTTGCCAGATCAACCTCGCAAGCTTGCAGCAGGCGGCGGTGATGATTGGGAAGAATTCTAGAGATACATTACCTTAGGACCATGGAGATTGACATGGTCTAATAGACTTGGACAACCCAGTTAAGAGGAAAAAATGGTAACAAGAAAGCAGTATCCAAAGAAATTTAAATTAGATGCAATCAGCCTGGTTCTGGATCAGGGGCATACGATAACGGAAGCGGTACGCAGCCTGGAAATTAACGCTAATATGATAAGGCGCTGGAGTTTCAATGGGTGAAAGCAATAATACATATGGCAGTCGCAGGATAAGAAAGGCGTTGAATGCATTGGGTTATCCGCTTGGTCGCTGGAAAGCTCGAAGCATGATGCAAGAAGCTGGCGTCCAAGTGAGACACCGGAAGAAGTACAAAGTGACAACTAACAGCAATCACAAGCAACCAGTGTTCGAGAACAAAGTGAATCGGCAGTTTGATGTTACAAGCCCGAATCAAGTCTATGCTGGCGACATAACCTACATCTGGACACAGGAAGACTGGTTGTATCTGGCTGTTGTCATCGATTTGTTTTCCAGAAAGGTTGTTAACTGGAGCATGAGTTCAAGAATGAAAGCGAGATTAGTATGTGATGCGTTGAGTATGGCTATCTGGTTGAGTCGGCCACCGTCTGGCCTGATCGTGCATTCGGATAGTAAGAATACGTGTACCAGATTTCAATAATGGGTTGACTCAATTATTGAATGAGTAATTATTGGAACTCTGGTGCCGTTAGGGTTGCCAAGTTTCCTGACTCTCACTCAGATCGACCATCATATGTGTCATTCCTCGGATAGTAATAACATTGGTTACCCTCATGAAAAATTCAAGAGGATAGTTAAAATATTTGTTGTGTTTTAGATGGTTGGGTTGGACGCTTACCGAGTTTCTCGATGTCGCCCTGATTTTGATTTATGGCCGTGTTCAAGGTGTCTCTAAATAAAAAAGGCCAATGTATTAATAACATTGACCTTGGAGGGAGTTGCGGGAGTTTTATGCAAAAATTTTCGTGTAAGATCTGCGCACAGTATTTTTAGGGCCGCTAAGTGAAGCAATTACTATATAGCTCACAAAGAAAACAATTCCTAAAAAGAGATCCAATACTACCCAACTGGCTTCAGACTGAATGGCCGATACTGATGTTGAAGCGCCAAATAAAACCACGCCTAATAATAAAAACACACCGAGCAATGCAAGGTTTTGAGTTGATTTCATAATAAGCTCCTAATAAAACTAAGAAAGAAAAGAAAAGTATTTAAATGCTGTATACACTATAGACTAAACACTTCACAAAAAGTTCACAATATATTAACAATTAATTCACATTCAATAGGCTTTTATTTAGATATACGTTAGACCAATCACTTAGTAGTTTGTTTTTTATACAACACATTTCCTTCTTCTTTATATCGAGCTTCTCGTAGCATCCCTGATTTTGATTGATGCACTATTGGCAGTTCCCACAATGATTTGATAGATAGAGGTACATATCTTTGTGTCACGGATGGGACTCAGTGTCCTAAAGTCTGCTGCATTCATTGTTTAACTAGAATGGAGGCATACATATATCTAATGTCATGGATTCTCAAGTGCGGCAATCCAGCATTTTGAGCAGACGTCCCCAGACCTTATGAAAATTGTGAGGTAGACAGGTTTTGGCATTAATAAACAGACATATAAATCTCCTCTGACTAAAAATAATTTCATACTTAGGTTTCAACTGAGCCGAACCCGAAAGGCTCCGGATCCAACTGCCGGAAAGTGAGATCTGGCAAGAATCGCCCCGAGATTGCCGTAGACTCTATTTCTTGAGAGGATAGAGTAATGAAAAAAACAAATGAGATATTGCGTAAGGCATCAGCTTATTTTGCGTAGGCGGAGATCGACCGCCGACCAAAGTGATGAAGGTATTTGCTGATAAACATAAAGCGCGGTATGGGGTCGAACCAATCTGCAGGCAAATTCAGATTGCTCCGTCGAGTTACTATGAACACAAAGTGCGTGATCGAGATCCTGATCGGTTGGCTGATCGCATCAAGCTAGATAAGGGACTTGAAAGCGATATACAGCGAGTATGGCAGAGTAATTTCAAAGTTAATGGTACCAACAAAGGATGGCGTCAACTGTTGCGTGAAGGTATTCGCGTTGCGCACTGTACAGTCGAACGGTTAATGAAGAAACTGGGAACACAGGGCCTCAGGCGCGATAAAAAATGTTGGACAACGATTGCGGATAACTTGCTTGACCGACCAACAGACAAAGTTAATCGGCAATTTGTAGCGACGCGCCCCAATCAGCTATGGGTGGCGGACATTACCTTTGTCGCAACGTGGACGGGATTTGTTTATGTGTCTTTTATCACGGATGTTTTTGCGCGATGTATTGTTGGCTGGCGCGTCAGCCGTTCATTGCATACCGATTTGGTACTCGATGCACTGGAACAGGCATTGTGGACACGGAGGGAGACCAACGGGTTAATCCATCGCAGCGATTATGGCCGCCAATATCTGTCGATTCGATTCGCTATACAGAGCGCCTGGTAGAAGCCAATGTCGAAGCTTCTGTGTAAGCGTCCAATCCAACCATCTAAAACACAACAAATATTTTAGCTATCCTCTTGAATTTTTCATGAGGGTAACCAATGTTATTACTGACAGATCAGCAAGAGCATATAGAGGTTTGGCAGTCGAGTGGTTTATCACAGGTG
>NZ_PXXU01000008.1 GCF_003011925.2 Nitrosomonas supralitoralis | reverse complement strand
CCGCATCAAACAAAGTGTCAAAGCTTAAGTTTTTTAGCACATCAATCAAAACAACATATTTCCGTTAAGGATTTCACTTGCACTTACTCTATAGCTAACGCTAATTGCTGATTATACTATATAAATATTCATATATAAGGGATTACACTTACGTGTCTGCACGAATATTGCCTCCCGCACTTCTTTAGTAATATCCAATGTCAGGTTTTTCTGATAGCAATTATAAGGGAGATAAGCAGATGATCAGGAAGAATAGATTATTAATCTACTTGATAAAATTTTTAATATTTATAGGTTTTTTTTGGAATAACAGTGCTTTTGCCGCCGAAGTAAAAAATGTGGAAAAAGAAAAAGCAAAAAGCTCTTCGGTTATTGCTAGAAGTCACAAGCCACCCAGAGAGGCTAGCAATGCGCCTTTCAGTGCACAAGAGACCGTTGGCGAAACTCGGTTTGACTTTGATAATTTGACTGGACTGATGGAGAATCATAAAACTCCACTTGCTGCCATGGCGCCAGATTGGCTCAATTTAGCGGTTGAGCACCGTACGCGCTACGACGCCTATGATAATGGCTTTACGAGAGCTATACCGGGCTTTAATGATCAGATCCATCAACGGACACGATTCTTGATGGAAATCAAGAATATTATAGATCCTCTAAAATTCACACTTGAGCTGACAGACATACGCGCTCCCTTAGCAAATTTTGGACAAGGTCAATCACCTGTTTTTGCTAATCATTTTGATTTTACCCAACTGCATCTTGATTACTTATTCAAAAATTTCTTGGGAACAGGCTATAACGCGACATTTGAAGTCGGTCGTTTTTTGCTGGAAACAGGAGAAGCACGCTTGTTAGGGGGTCATCGTTGGGGAACCTTCACACCCACTTTTGATGGGATACGACTTGTAGTAGGAAACGATCAAGAAAAATGGGGTCTGCAGGTATTTGGCACCCGCCCAGTTAACAGGCAGCCAACACATATGGATTGGAATACGCCTGAAACTTATTTTTCAGGTTTGCAGATTACTAACCGCGATCTACCATGGGCTAATGTCGATTATTATTTTCTGCAATTAAATGAGGGAAATAGACTCAGAAAACGTAACCTATCCACTACGGGATTTAGACTGTTTGCCAAGCCAATGGCAGGCCAAATGGATTATGAAATTGAATCCATGTATCAGTTTGGGGATACTCAAGATACCAAGGTTTTTGCGCATCGCCATCATGGTGAGATAGGTTATAGCTTTGATACTTCAATGCCTTTAAGATTAGTTTATCTTTTTGATTTTTCATCAGGAAGTCAAGACCCCAACAAGAACTTTGATATTCTGTATGCTAAACGCCGCGTTGAATATGGCCCCACAGGTATGTTCGGACCATTCTTTCCTTCCAACCTGCTCTCACCTGTAGGTTTTCGTGCGACATTCATACCGCGCCCTGATGTCAGGCTTATGATGTCTCATCGTGCATATTGGTTAGCCAATAAGCATGGTGCGTATGTAGGGAGCGGTCTGCAAGATCCCACTGGTCAGGCCGGCACTTTCCTGGGCAATATGCTTGATATCAGTGTAGGTTGGGCTCCTCAATGGAGTTATCTGAAACGCATAAGCTTTGATATAGGATATAGTCATATATTCAAAGGCGATTATTTCGATAAAGTTGCACAAAGTCCGGGCATGGCAGATACCAACTACGGCTATACCATGGCCACCATTAAATTCTAATTTTTAGACACGTAAATATCACGCTTCCATCAACATATGATTTAATTTATTAAATCATATGTTGATGGATATTTTGTCAAAATGCTAAGGCCAAATCTGTTGACGAGCTTGTGCCACCGTGCCATAAAAAATATTCACATTTTCTCTTGTTCAACAAGAATCAGTCGTTAAGTGAACATTCCAATAAATAATCAGCACCCGCTTATTCGCCTTCTTTGGTGTGCAATTGGCGCATTCGTGGCACTCTTCTTTGCTTTATGGGTCATAAAGCTATCCGAAACACCGTTTCTTCTGGCGTCACTTGGAGGATCCACTATCTTTCTCTTTGGTCTCACGCGCGTTCCTGCCGCTCAGCCGCGCGCATTGTTGGGAGGACATGTGGGCGGAGCATTCATTGGCATAGCTTGTTACCAAATTTTCGGAGACTCGATTCTCGCCTATACGACAGCTACTGCTCTTACTCTATGCTTTATGCTCCTGACACGTACAGTTCATCCACCTGCCGGCGCTAATCCTATTATCATGATTCATGCTCACTCCGGGTGGTCGATACTTTGGGAATCTGTATTTCTAGGGGTTGGCTGTCTTTTCCTGACAGTATTGGTGTGGAGTCGTTTTTACCCAGGACTAGTCCATTACCCGGTTTCATCTATGGAGCCATCACCTCCAAATCTCAACTGGGGCGGGTGGCAAGAAGATTAGAATGGAATTGTTGCGTCCAAAGAAAACAGAACTTGATCCTTCTTTCCATCAAATGGACGAAATGCCATGTCCATACCAACTGCGCGGTCATAACGGATGTTTTTCCGGATACGAATATTGCGGATAGGCTTCCAGCCTCTCTCCCACCGTTTTACCGGCTTCCAGTTCATGCCCAGCGTAACTGCGTAATAGTCCGCAGGTGCACTGATAAAAGGGATATTCCCTGCATAACTGACACCTTTGTTGTTTAACGCAGACAATATGCGATAAGGTGAAAAAACACGCCAGCCATTGCGGTCATGAAAACGTTCCGCACGAATGCCTATAGACAGATCGGGAAGCAGATCGTAAGTAAGATGCGTATTGATACTATACCAGGCAGCATTGCGTATTCCTTCGGGCAGACTGATGTTGCTGGCCCAGCCATGAGTATGATGCAATACCATGTGAGTTTTGGTCGTAAGCCGATGTCGCAAGACAACGCTGTACATCATCCAAGGCTCATTGACCGCTGTTTGTCCATAGGTACCACCAATTTGCCCCGCAGTTCTTTTGTCGTCACTACTCCACATGATATTCGCTATCCCGCCCCAGTTATCAAGCTGTTTATCAAATCCGCCATCCCAACCGCCGGTTGCGCTGCCTGTGGTTACACCGCCTTGAATCTGCCAGTTCTGATTGATGGTCTGACTTCCTAAGAATCCGGTATGAGTAAATGGTTCACCGCTGTTCAGAATATATGCGTGAGTATAAAAGAAGTTATCCGGCGCCGGAACGGTTTCATATCCCAACGGTGTATAGAAGTGTCCCATTTTGATGTTGAAACCACGGCCCATTGGTATATAAGCCTCTAGATAGGCTTGCGGCAACGCGATTCCGTATGTGCGCGTCGATTTACAGCACAAATTAAGGTCCCAGTTACCACGGTTTGAAGGTTCAGCAGTATTCTCATCGAATGCGGAAATACCAAAAGCCTGCGAATAAATTGCATCGGTACCAAAGAGGAAATCAAAGCGCCCCCCTATGTCCCACTTTGCGCCTTCCGATTCGACATGACGTTGTAGAAAGAAATTGAGTTGATTTAACTGAAACCGATTGGCACGATCAGCAAAAGTAACCGTACCATTAAAACCATCTGAAGGATTATTGGCATTATAAGTCGCACCACCGTTGACCCAACCACCCAATTCCAGACCGTGTTGTTTAAGCAGGTTTGGCAGGCTAGTGGCATGCGTGTTGCAGATGCTCAGTAAAACAAGCAACAGAACTCCAATTGGCACATATACCCTTGTGTTGCTATTTTTACTTACATTACGCATTTTTTCCTCGCTTGTGTTCCTGATCGTATTAACTCAAAGTAAAATAGGAGGGACGCACCTTAACGCACCCGAGGCAATGTCGTGTATCGGGGAAACCCTTATTTTTATCTCAGTAAAACCATTAATTAAACAAAATACGTGGAAAATCGCATTGCCGGTAAGTCATCATTGACTCAGTCGGTTAGATCTTATTTCAATGGATAGAACAAATCCGCCTAACAATTCCGAATCCAGCAAGGTGAAGCCGAAGCAGAGACGCAGACGCGTTACAGTTGCTCGTACTGCTAGCGATATCAGCAAGCCGAGGAAAAAACGAACCCGAAAAACTCAATCCGGCGGGCTCCGGCGGAAAATATTGTTAACCGGTATCGAAATTTTTGGTTTGAGTATTGCAGCATTTTGCGCCGTCATCATGCTGCTCGGTTATTTCGCCAATCGATTTTCCGGCACCAGTTTCTTTGTCAACCTGCTACCGTTTGCTGCCGGTGTCTTGGGTATGGCACTGTCAGGAAGCATTATTCTGGCGGGCTGGTGGAAGATGAGAAAATGGTTGCGGCTACATTCTGAATTTTTGACTCCAGCTTTATCCTTGATGCTGGCTCTGCTTATTTCCTGGTTTGTCACACACGATCAATTTGCACTGGCTTACGGTAATTTTCGTACTTTGGTTGGCGGCAAAGAAGAAGCCGGACGCATGACAATTGCGCATCAAGTCTTCGCAGCTTACCGGCGGCATGATACCGCGCAACTACAAAAAATGGTTAATCGTTCACAGGAATATCGACAGTCGATCGAAGATGCCGCTCGTTCTTTTAACATTGATATCAATATACTACATGGAATCGCAGCGACCGAATCCTCTTTTATTCCGCGAGACAGCAGCGATGGTGGAAAAGGATTATTTCAAATTACCCGCGTTCCAG
Organism: Nitrosomonas supralitoralis; assembly: GCF_003011925.2. GTDB lineage: Bacteria > Pseudomonadota > Gammaproteobacteria > Burkholderiales > Nitrosomonadaceae > Nitrosomonas > Nitrosomonas supralitoralis. The sequence continues at coordinate 91,862 of NZ_PXXU01000008.1, read as the reverse complement.
AGGCAATCATTGTGCAGGCACGCAAACGGCTCGGTGTAGAAAAAATCGTTTTGGAAAACTCCCATCACAACGCCTTTGTTGCCGCAGCCACATTTAAACATTATCTGGCTGAAATGAGGGGCGATCTCTTTCTCGGACTATTAGCCTACAACATCGGTCCAGCGAACGGAGGTTTACGTTTTATCATGCAACAATATGGCGCGACCGATTTCACCACGATTCAGCCTTATCTGCAAACCCTGCCGCGCGATTATCCGATCCGGGTATTGTCCTACTCGCTGGCATTCCGTCTCTGGCATAAGGAGGGCAAATTACTCGCTTACGAAGAAGGCAATAATGCCATTTATATCCAACGCATGGGTATACCGGGATTGCATACTGGTTTGTAATCATCCCTCAATCTACGGTTATTTGATCCAGACCGTTTTAATATTCACAAATTCGCGGATGCCATGATATGACAACTCTCGTCCATAACCGGATTCCTTAATACCTCCGAATGGTAGGCGCGGATCGCTTTTGACAATGCCATTGACGAAGGTGGAGCCGGCACGAATCTGCCGCGCTAGCGCTTCGCCGCGTATAGTATTGCTTGTCCAAACGCTGCCGCCAAGACCAAATTGCGTCCGGTTGGCTAATTGAACCGCTTCTTCCGCATTTTTTACGCGCACGATTGCCGCGACCGGACCAAACAACTCTTCATCAAACGCCGCCATGCCTGGCTGCACGTAATCCAGTATTGTTGGCGTATAGTACGCGCCTTGTGTACCGATAACAGTGCCACCAACTATAAGCTTCGCGCCTGCTGCCAGACTACGTTCAACTTGTGCGTGCAGATCAGTGCGCAAGTCTTCACGTGCCATTGGCGCAATACCGGTTGCTTCATGCTTCGGATCTCCACTTTGCAGCTGGCTGAGAATCATTCTCAATTCCTCAACAAAAGCATCTGCAATCACATCCATGAGAATAAAACGCTTGGCCGCAATGCAACTTTGCCCCATGTTTTGCAAACGAGCCGCAAAGGCTTGCTTGGCAGTCGACTCGATATCAGCATCCTCGAGCACGATAAAAGGATCTGAACCACCTAATTCGAGCACACATTTTTTCAAGTGCTGTCCGGCGATAGCTGCGACTTTGCGCCCTGCTGCGCTACTGCCTGTCAAAGTGACTGCAGCAATACGGTCATCTGCAACCACCGCTTGCGCTTGCTCGCTGCTGATCATCAGTGTGCGAAAGGAATTCTCAGGAAAACCAGCTTGCCGGAATGCATCTTCCAGTGCCAATGCGCAACGCGGTACATTTGACGCATGCTTAAGCACCACCGTGTTACCTGCCATCATCGCCGGTGCCGCAGCGCGGACTAATTGCCAAAAAGGAAAATTCCACGGCATGATACATAGCACGACACCCAACGGCTGATAAACCACTAAACTGCGGCTTGCATCGGAGGCGATTAGTTCATCACTCAGATAGGATTCAGCTTTATTAGCGTAATGCTCACAGCCTATCGCACATTTTTCTATCTCCGCTCTGGCTTCCTTAAGCAATTTTCCCATTTCTTCGGTAATCAGGTTGGCATATTCCTCGTTGCGTTGTCGGAAGATCCGTGCGAGATTGTGCATACAATCCGATCGCTGAGTGAAACTCAGCGCCGCCCATTCAGACTGCGCTGAATCCGCTTGGCTCAGCACCGTATTGATTTCATCAGATTGCCAAGTTGGGAATGATTGTATGATTTGACCTGTGGCCGGATTGATGGATTGCATTGACATGACAGAATAGCCTTATCGAGTAATTTAATTAATAAATCTACGGCAAACACATGCATTCTGTAGTTTGCTCTACATTACCGATTATGTATGAATACTTCTATGATGCGCTTGAAGTATGGTGAGACAAACAGCAACAAAACAAAACCAACTGGAAATGCAATACTCCATGAATAAAGCCAAGGTTCGATAATGGCATCGGAAAAACCAAGATTCACCGCCGTAACAATTGCAGATACACACCCAGTCATTGTTGCGGACATTATCAAACAATAAATGCAATGTGCTAGTAGTTTCTGCTTCATGTAAGCTCTGTTTTTCCTGTTCCTAAGCTGCTAGCTCAGAATTGTAAACAAGTTTATGTGAAGAAATTCTCAAATTCATTGTATATATTTGTTCATTTTAAGTGACTGTCATAATTTTTTATTTTGCCAGAACTAAATTCTCAGTGCACATCATGGCTTCTTTACCCCTTCATAGGGAATTACTTTAATCAGGAAATGCCACACCAACGAACATCAAAACAAAATCACTTTCGGGCCGTATCGAACCTAATAAGGAAAATAACCGCAGGAGGATCGCTAATTAGAGCTTACTCAAAAAACATAAGCAGCTGATTAGGTTTAATAATAGTGTATATTTTGGTAGAATAGCGCTCATAAATATGTGAATTAACACCAAAAACTGTGCACTATGATTTGTTATATCAGCCAAAAGCGACTGCCACTCGAAGGACTTGATACACCGCCGGGCATGATTCTTGATTCCAATAATCACTGGTTAAAACAATGGAATTTGGCGCCAAAAATAAGCGCGAGCTTGACCGGAAAAGGGTTGGCACATGTCGACAAGCTGCACTGGGACGTCCACCAAGATTACACCTAAAAATAAAGATGAATGGATGCGCCTGAAAGTACCACGGCGACAGGAATATCGCGAGCGCATTCCGATTGAAGGAAAGTTTGGATATCGACTTAACAATATTCGGGCCAAGCGCGCTGATACGTCTGCCGCATGGATTAATAGTATCTTCCCAGTTATGAATCTGCTTATTCTGGTGTAGGTTTTTATTTGCCTGAGAAATCAGGCAGCCAAAATAGCATTCTGGGTGACCAAAAAGAGCATACCCAGAGAAATTCCGTTTGCTCGTGCCTGTCAATTCATCTCAAACCACTATTTCTACTTGACAGCGCATAACTGATCGCTGAATTTATGAGTAAGCTCTAATTAATTACTCACGATTCTTGATTTCTCATTAAGCGTGCTTGTTGCTTCCAGGCTGTTCCATAGACATTTATTGTTACTTGCTCGCGCAATCTCCTTTAATATCTCCTGATGCCGCGCATTTTCTTCAGTGGTCGCTGCAATAATTCTTAAATTAGTACTATCCAGGTCTATCAACGAGTGCTGCACAAATTCAATATAGTCCAAATCAATCAGCAAGCTTTCTTGCCCTCGGGTCATAGCAAGATAAACCTCTGCCAATAATTCCGCATCCAATAATGCGCCATGCAACTTACGTCGTGAGTTGTCAATATTGTATCGTTCACACAAAGCATCAAGGTTATTGCGCTTACCAGGATGGAGCTCCTTCGCTAACTTCAACGTATCCGTTATTGACGAGCAATAATTATCGAGTGTTTTTAAATTGATTAAACCTAATTCATGATTGATAAATCCGACATCAAACGGAGCATTATGGATAATTAGCTCGGCATCAGCAATAAAATTCAAGAATTCTTTAGATACTACTTGGAATTTTGGCTTATCTTGAAGAAATTCCGTCGTTAGTCCATGAACTTGCAAGGCACCGTCATCACTTTCGCGTTCTGGGTTCAGATAGTAGTGAAAATGAGTGCCGGTAAATTGTCTATCACACAACTCAACGGCTGCAATCTCAATAATGCGATGTCCAACCTTATACTCCAAGCCCGTCGTTTCAGTATCTAACACAATTTGACGCATATCCCCGCTCCTAACATTAATGCAGTTCTTCAGCAATTATCATTTCAACACCTCGATTGGCCAACAGATCAGCGCGCTCGTTATCAGCATGTCCGGAATGCCCTCTTACCCAGCACCACTCGATTTCATGCTGTTGTGTCAGTTGATCAAGTAATTTCCAGAGATCTTCATTTTTCACCTGTTTTTTATCCGCAGTACGCCAATTGCGCCCCTTCCACGAATCAAGCCATTCACTAATGCCTTTTTGCAGGTATTGTGAATCGGTATGTAAATGTACTTTACAAGGGCGCTTTAAAGATTCCAAAGCACGAATAGCAGCAAGTAATTCCATGCGATTATTAGTGGTAAATTTTTCTCCACCAAAAATTTCCCGTTCATGACCTCCGTATCGGAGCAAAGCTCCCCATCCTCCAATCCCAGGATTCCCTTTGCAAGCGCCATCTGTATATATTTCTACGACTTTAGAATCATTCCTCATCGTGATTTATTTAAGTCGCTAATCTGATTTGGATTGTTCGATGATCGATCTTGCTTTGAGACTTTGATAATTTTCCGAGCAATGGGTGCCATTTTTTTCTTGGCATCTAAACATTTTTTCCAGTCAGGTTTTATTATTCGCATTCCATGCATGTGCTTAATAGCATGTAAAAAATATACCCCACCTGAAATTGGCCACCAGCGATCCCCTGCCGCCTCCATAAAACTTAATCGCCGACGCCATTTCTCTTGTTTAAATGGCGGAGCATAGCAACAAAGCCGACCACCAGCCATTTCGAAATCCAGCAATTTTAGCCAGTCTTTAAGTCGCGACAATGCAATAAAATCTCCATTCCAGGGAAATTCCCGTCGCATTGATTTTAAATGACGACCAATACCCCAGAGACTGAATGGATTAAAACCCGAAACAACAAGATGACCTTCAGGTATCAGAATCCGATGAACTTCCCTTAGTATCTGATGAGGATTTACATTAAAATCAAGCGTATGTGGAAGGATAACAAGATCCATGCTATTAGTCTGGATAGGAAGAAAGCCGGCTTCAGCCCGTAACGAAGCCTCTGACTCAAGCCCTACAAAAAAACGCAAAGGCATTCGATTCAAGCGTAAAAAATCAAACTGTGACCATCCTATTTGCACTGCATTGTAGCCAAATATATTTGCTACCACCTGATCATAATAACGATATTCGTGTTCAATCAAATATTGACCAAGAGAAGATTCCAACCATTGCTGTACATTTTGTGCTGTCATCATGAACAATATCAATTACTCGATATCAAAATTTACACTATTTACTGACATCAATTAACTCTTTTCATTGTGTCAACTTCTTTAAATGGAGCTTTCATGCTTAATATACATCCGGCAAATGCGTTTAGAGACAATTACATATGGATAATTCATAATCAAAATTATGCAGTTGTCATCGATCCGGGTATCGCAACTCCGGTCATTGAATATCTACAATTAAAGAAACTGCAACTCTGTGCCATTCTTATTACCCATCACCATAATGACCATACCGGAGGTATAGTTGAATTAATTAAGCTGTCTGATATTCCAGTCTACGGACCAGGCAATGAATCAATCGCTACCATATCAAATCCTGTACAACAAAACGATATCGTAAGCTTGCAGGAGATATCACTCAATCTCACAGTGTTAGATACACCTGGACACACCCGAGGACATATTGCCTATTATGGGTCAAATCCATGGAATATGATATTTTGCGGTGATACACTTTTTTCTTGCGGTTGCGGAAGGATATTTGAAGGATCTGCAGCGCAACTTTACCAATCACTACAAAAAATCTCTCAACTACCTGAGGATACTTTAATTTATTGCGCACATGAATATACTTTGGGAAATATACAATTTGCCAGAACAGTCGATCCGGAAAATAGAAAACTTAACGAGTTCGCAATCACTGCGCAAGAATTACGTCATAAAAATACTCCAACAATTCCGGCTACACTTGCACTCGAAAAAGCGATTAATCCATTCCTGCGCTGCGATCATCAGCAAATAATTAATAGTGCACAAAATTATTCTGGAAAGCCCATGCAAAATCCCGAGAATGTTTTCGCGGTCTTACGTGAATGGAAAAATAAATTCTAGGAAGTTGCAGTTTATATCGATACTGAAAGAAGAGATTATCAAAAAGCCCTGATTGATTTGTCTACTTACTCATTTGTGCAGAAAAATTTACGCCTCCGTCAGTTTTCCCCATGAATCGCGTAAAGTCACAGCACGGTTAAACACCGGCTTACCTGGCTTCATATCAATTCGATCCGCAATAAAATAGCCAGTGCGCTCGAACTGAAAGATTTGTTCAGACATCGCTTCACACAACGAAGGCTCCACATACCCAGTAATGATTTCCTTCGAATCTGGATTCAATGAGGATTTATAATCTTTGTCACCCCTATCCGGGTATGGATCGGTGAACAAACGATCATATAGCCGTATTTCAGCCGCTCGCGAGTGTTTTACTGATAACCAGTGAATATTACCTTTAACTTTTCGGCTTTCTGCACCAGATGTTCCACTTTTGGTGTCGGGATCATAGATGCAATGGATTGTCTCGATATCACCTTGTGCATTTTTATCCACTTGTACGCATTTGATGATAAAAGCATAGCGTAATCGTACTTCTGTGCCAGGAGAAAGGCGAAAATAGCCCTTGGTTGGCACTTCCATGAAATCATCGCGCTCAATGTACAGAGTTCTAGAAAAAGGGATAGTACGCTTTCCCCAATCCGGCTTTTGCGGATGATTCGGCGCAAAGCAATCTTCTTGCTGATCCTCCGGATAGTTGTCAATAATCAGCTTGACTGGCCTAAGAATAGCAATCCGACGCGGTGCATTTTCATTCAAATCTTCACGCAAACAGTCTTCCAGCACGCCCATATCAATCCACGAATCCGCCTTGCTGATGCCAATACGTTCGGCAAACAAACGGATAGCGCGAGGCGTAAATCCGCGACGACGCACTCCGGCCAGCGTGCTTAACCGAGGATCGTCCCAGCCGTCAATCAATTTGCTTTCCACCAGTTCGATCAATTTACGCTTGCTCATTACCGTATACGTCAAATTGAGACGAGCAAATTCGATCTGCTGAGGATGACAGGGTACTTTGTCGGCCAACTGATCCAACACCCAATCATATAGCGGGCGATGGTCTTCAAATTCGAGTGTACAGAGTGAATGCGTTATTCTTTCAAGTGCATCGGAAATACAATGTGTATAGTCATACATCGGATAAATGCACCATTGCTTGCCGGTACGTTGATGATGTACATGGCGAATTCGATAAATCACCGGATCGCGCATATTGATGTTGGGCGATGCCATATCGATCTTTGCTCTCAAGACATACTGACCTTCTGGAAATTCTCCGGCTTTCATCCGCCGAAACAAATCAAGACTTTCAGCGCTCGAACGATTACGGAATGGGCTGTTTATACCGGGATTGGTCAATGTGCCGCGCAGTTCACGAATTTCATCGGCAGAAAGACTTTCTACATAGGCTTTTCCACAGCTGATCAAATACTCGGCAAATTCATATAACTGATTAAAATAATCCGAAGAATAATAAAGATGTTGACCCCAATCAAAACCCAACCAGGAAACACTGTCACAAATTGAATCGACGTACTCTTGAGCTTCCTTTTCCGGATTAGTGTCGTCAAAACGCAAATGACACACGCCACCATAGTCGTGTGCAATACCAAAATTCAAACAAATGCTCTTGGCATGACCAATATGCAAGTAGCCATTCGGTTCGGGCGGAAAGCGTGTTTCAACGCGTCCATTCCATTTGCCGACACGATTATCTTCTTCTATGATTTGGCGAATAAAATTGGAAGGTGATGATTCTGCATGCAAACTAGTTTTCGATTTCTCTATCAAGGGGTATCTCTCAGCCTATAATTAATATTAAGGAAATGTTACTTATCCGTTTGAGTGCTCAGAAATTCACTCATTCACTCAAATTATTCGTTCAAATGTCATCTTTCTTCTCAATATGATTATAACGGCGATTAACGTAAAATCCACTATTCTTGAGCAAACCCGCCCTACCACTTCCGTTTGCTACAAAAGCATATCAACCAGGCAAAAAATAAAGAGTTCTAAATTTGACTTTTATCGCTATCTGACTTAGAATTCCTGGCTCTTTTTTGAATACGCAGGACAAGTTTTTTGTGAAAACATTTTCGGCCAAACCACACGAAGTAAATCATGACTGGTTCGTCATTGACGCAACCGATAAAGTTCTGGGGCGTCTTGCTTCACAGATCGCACATCGCTTACGTGGAAAACATAAACCGATCTATACACCGCACGTTGATACTGGCGATTACATTATCGTTGTCAATATCGACAAGATGCGAGTTACCGGCAACAAATTGGAAGATAAAATTTATTATCGACATACCGGTTATCCAGGCGGCATCTATGCAACTCCTTTGAACAAAATGCACGCACGCTTCCCGGCTCGTCCACTTGAGAAAGCAGTCAAAGGAATGTTGCCTAAAGGCCCCTTGGGATACGCAATGTTAAAAAAACTTAAAGTTTATGCTGGCGATACTCACCCGCATGCTGCTCAACAACCCATACCACTTGAAGTTAGAGCTTAATCTATGGCTACTCAATATAATTACGGCACCGGACGACGTAAAAGTTCCGTTGCACGCGTTTTTATCAAACCGGGAAAAGGCGCAATTATCATTAACAATAAACCAATTGATGATTACTTTTCACGAAAAACAGGACGCATGATTGTAAGACAGCCCCTGGAATTAACTGATAATGCCAATTCATTTGATATTATGGTAAATATTCATGGCGGGGGTGAATCAGGACAAGCTGGCGCGGTACGTCATGGTATTACCCGCGCACTCATCGATTACGATGCAACGTTAAAACCTACTTTGAGCAAAGCTGGTTTGGTCACTCGTGATGCACGTGAAGTAGAAAGAAAGAAAGTTGGTTTTCGTAAAGCACGGCGGCGCAAACAATTTTCTAAACGATAATTTTCTCGTATTAGAATTTCAAAAAAGCCGCCCAAATTTGAGCGGCTTTTTCATTTTCTTTTAAAGAATAGATATTATCTACACAGAACATAACAGGAGTCACAATGATTAATGTCGGTATTGTTGGTGGAACAGGATACACCGGCGTGGAATTACTGCGGTTACTGACACTTCATCCTAAAGTAAAAATCAAAGCGATAACCTCACGAAGCGAGGTTGGCATAAATGTCGCCGACATGTTTACCAATCTTAGAGGACATATTGACCTTAAATTTACTGATCCAGCGGATGCAAAACTCAATAAATGTGATTTAGTATTTTTTGCCACACCTAATGGCATAGCCATGAAACAAGCTGAATCCTTACTGAAAGCAGGCGTTAGAGTAATCGACCTGGCAGCAGATTTTCGTATAAAGAATGTTGCTGAATGGGAAAAATGGTATGGCATGCAGCACGCTTGTCCTGATCTGGTTGCTGAAGCAGTTTATGGCCTGCCTGAAATTAACCGCGAGCTAGTAAAGAATGCACGCCTTATCGCCAACCCCGGTTGCTATCCAACCGCTGTGCAACTTGGTTTCTTGCCGCTGTTGGAAGCCGGCGTCATAGACATCAATCATCTCATCGCCGATGTCAAATCGGGCGTTTCCGGCGCGGGACGTAAAGCCGAAGTACATACCTTGCATGCAGAAGCATCTGATAATTTTAAAGCCTATGGTGTTCCAGGGCATCGGCATTTACCAGAAATAAAACAGGGGCTTTCAAGTGTCGCCAAAAAAATGGTTAGCCTAACCTTTGTTCCACATCTAGTACCGATGATTCGCGGCATCCATGCCACGCTGTATGCCAAACTAACTCAGAAGATTAACCTGCAGGCTTTGTACGAAAAACGTTACCAGAACGAAGCTTTTGTCGATGTATTACCTACCGGAAAACACCCGGAAACTCGTTCGGTGCGTGGTTCTAATATTTGCCGCATCGCCGTGCATCAACCGCAAAACGGTGACACAGTTGTGATATTATCGGTTACTGATAATTTGATCAAAGGCGCGGCAGGGCAAGCCATACAAAACATGAATATCATGTTCGGCCTATCTGAAACGTTGGGGATTAATCAGATACCGCTGCTACCTTAGGAACACAATGCTCACAAAATCACATCCAGATAAATTGAACCGAACTCTGTAGAGCACGCCTCTGTGTATAAGTTTTTCCAGAGAAAACCCAAAATCCTATCTCCGCGTGTCGTCGTACAACCTTATTTGTCTTGGCAATCACGCCTGACAAGCGTTATTATCGGCTGTTCATTATTACTCCTGCTCTCTTGGGGCATGTACGAAATGGGGCGACTATCAGCCAACTTGCATGAGAATGTCATTGAAGAGAAATTGGCATACTTATTTGATCCCGGAACATGCAGACACACCAAGAAGCAAAAATTATGCACCCAGATCGGTGATTTGATTCAACAACTACAAATCAGCAACGCGGCTAACCAGGATCTTGCTGAAGAAATGAAGTTTCTTGCTAACGAAAATGATCAATTAAAAGAAAAACTGGAATTCTTCCAATATCTTATTGCCAGCAATACAAAAAGTGGAATTTCAATTTATCAATTTAGTCTGAAAGAAACTCAAATGCCTGGTGAGTACCGCTATGCATTGACATTAATTCAGGGCGGAGAGAGGCCTAACGATTTTAAGGGAAATTTAAGATTCACGGTTAAACTGACGCAAAATAACCAGAGTAAGGTGATACCGCTTACCAAAAAAAATCTGCAGCAAGATTTTCCTATTACTTTTAAATTCTTTCATAGATTGGAAGACAGTTTCAAAGCACCACCGAATTCCATCGTGGAGTATATTCATGTGGAAATTTACAGAAAGGGTAGCAAGAAAGTCATACTATCTGAAACTGCACAACCGACATTGTGAAGGAGAAAAGAGATGTTCGGTAGAAAAAAGAAGAATCAACTGGATCATCGTATTGATACTTTGATCGGCACAAACACGAGAATTACAGGTGATATTCATTTCACCGGCGGCCTTCGAATCGATGGGCATATTACTGGAAACATCTTTGCAATCGATGATGAGCACAGCACACTGGTTCTCAGCAATGAAGGTAGCATCAAAGGTAAAATTAAAGCCACCAATGTTGTCATTAACGGAACCGTTTCCGGGCCCATTGACGCACAAGGATATCTGGAATTACAAGAAAAAGCCAAAGTGTACGGTGATGTTCATTATGGTTCTATAGAAATCCAACTCGGCGCCTCTGTTGATGGAAAAATGATTCATCAGTACAAACAGGACTCAGCGGGTGCGCAACAATCAGATAAAATGATAACATTAGCTCCAGCAACCGATCAGCAACACACTGCTGCTGAAAATGATTCACTCTGATGTATATGCTGTATAGTATTTAAAACCCATAATTTGACAATTACTGTAAAAACCAATATGAGCACTGAACTGAACATTCCTCTTAATTTCACTGAAAATGCAGCTTCTAAAGTTAAACAACTGATTGAAGAAGAAGGTAACAACAATCTTAATCTTAGAGTTTTTGTCAGCGGCGGCGGTTGCTCAGGTTTTCAGTATGGCTTCACTTTTGATGAATTGATCAATGAAGATGATACTGTAATGGAACGAGATGGTGTCAAACTACTAGTTGATCCTATGAGTTTTCAGTATTTAATCGGCGCTGAAATCGATTATCAAGAAAATATTCAAGGCGCACAATTCGTCATCAAAAATCCTGGCGCCACCAGCACTTGTGGTTGCGGATCATCATTCTCGATATAACGTATCTGCATACTATTCAGGCAGGGTATATAGCTCCCAGAATCCTGCCACCTTTCGCTCCTGTAACTCCTGTCAGATTGCCCGCTTTACGCAAAATTGCCTGTTGTGCCAGCCATGCAAATGCGAAAGCCTCCACCCAATCGATCGTTATACCTAATCGATCAGTCAGCGCCACTTTTTTACCTTGCATTACCTCAGTGAGTTGACTCATCAAAAAGGAGTTATGTCCTCCTCCACCACATATATAAATTTCTTCCGCACCCAAGCAATATGTATGGATAGACCGGGAAATTGACATGACAGTTACTTGTAACAACGTTGCTTGAACATTCTCCGGCGACTCACTGCCTCGCATCTTTTGTTCCAGCCAATGGAGATTAAACAAATCCCTGCCCGTGCTTTTAGGTGGCTTATGAGCAAAAAAAGGATCCGCCAATAAGGCATCCAGTAAAGCAGGAACAACCTGACCGGTTGCTGCCCACAGTCCATTCTTATCATAAATCTTTCCGATATGCTGTAAGCACCACGCATCCATTAATACATTACCCGGTCCACAATCAAACCCCGTGACAAAATGATGAGGATCAAGATTTGTAATATTAGCTATGCCGCCAATATTAACGATTACGCGATGACAATCTGATTTTTTAAAAACAGCTTCGTGAAACGCGGGCACCAGCGGAGCGCCTTGCCCGCCCGCAGCGATATCCCGGCTTCTTAAGTCAGTGACTACTGTGATTCGGGTTAATTCAGCCAACAAAGCCGCATTGACAAGTTGTATCGTATAGCCCTTGTCTGGTTCTGGGCAATGTCTAATCGTTTGCCCATGACACCCTATGGCAATAATCTGTTCCGGAAAAACACCCGCACTTTCCAGCAAACCTGTAGTTGCCTCTGCAAACAGATAAGACAATTGGTTACTGAGCATTGCAGCGCGATGAAGTTCATCGTAATCAGACTGATGTAGAGACAACAATGCTTCTCGCAGATCATTGTTATATGGACAAAAGTGAGTCCCTAATAATAACGGGGGCGTAGTCCGCAAATCCACCAAAACGACATCCACACCATCCAGACTGGTGCCTGACATCAGGCCTATATAGTAAGTGGCTTCCACCTATTCAAGTATATCGGGAAATATTAAAGATTAATTTTCTATCAAGAAATTGACGGTTTGCACACCTGAACAAACCGTCAAACGACAAAAATTATAGATTTTACTCTATCGAAGCGAGATGAATGTTGCGCATGATGTTCAAACGAGCCAGCAAAGCATGTGTTTCTTTCTGGAATGTATTTAAATCGCGCTTTGCTATCGGCGGTGCAGTTGGCAAAACTACTTTAGTTGGATCACGCTGCACCCCATCCACACGTAATTCATAATGTAAGTGAGGACCGGTCGCCATGCCTGTCGAACCCACGTAACCGATTACATCTCCCTGGTTCACACGTTTACCTTTACCTAACCCGGTTGCAAAACGAGATAGGTGACCATAGGCCGTTTCGTATTTACCATTATGTTTGAGCACAATCAGATTGCCATAACCTCTTTGCGAGCCGGAAAAAGCAACAATTCCACTCGCCGTAGCTTTTACAGGAGTGCCGGTAGGAGCTGCATAATCAATGCCACGGTGCGCGCGCCATTCTTTTAGTATGGGATGAAAGCGTCGATTCGTAAAACCGGAACTTACACGTGTAAAGGCGAGCGGTGAAAGTAAAAATGCTTTACGTAAGCTGTCACCTTCAGGAGTGTAGTACCCATCTGCACCATTGTATGATTTGAAATAAATCGCCTGATGCGATTTTCCTTTGTTGACAAACTCAACGGCCAACACGCGACCAGTTTTAGCGCGTCTACCATTATTTGAAAATGTTTCATAAACTATAGTAAAGCGATCTCCCTGACGTAGGTCCCGGTAAAAATCGATTTCTGAAGCAAATATTTCAGTCAGTTGCAGAGCAATATTATTGGGTATACCGGCATTATCCGTCGCACCAAATAACGAATTGTTAATCACACCGGATTTCATATGAATCTGTGCATCCAATTCAATCGACCGTTCGGTCATCTTGAACTCATCGTCCGTTTTTTCCATCAAAAACAGTTCTTCATTACCGAAGAAATAACGCAACGATAACAATTCCCCTTCAGCGGTCGTTTGTGCATAAACGGTTTTACCGGGTCTAAGCTGCCGCATCGCACGACTATCGCGCGCCGCCTGAAGAAAATAGGTAGAATCTTGACTGCTGACATCCAATCGGTTCAAGATTGCGGCGATCGTATCACCACGCTGGATGCTTTCCTGACGCCAGAAGATTTGATTAGATTGCGCCTCGGCAAGAGCGTCTGGAATAGATAATTCAAGGTCAAGAACAATTTCTTCTACTGGAACCTCTCCAAATGACGGAGATTTAGGAGCAATACCAAATGCAGTGACGATACCAAATAGTGGAATGCTGGATAAAGCCACCAGCCAGCGAATTGATTTTTTTGTTAATTTTGATGATTTTTGAGCTAGAATCCTTTGTTTGCTGCTAATAGGCGTATATAGCACTATGAAGTACCTCCAGTCATAACAAGACAGGCGCGAGTCTAACATGAAAATAGTCAATATGTACTAATAAACGACTACAAATGACCTAACGAGTCATTTCAAAATATCCCATTATCATTAAATATCATAGACATAAAAAAACAGTGAACAAATCAATAAAATCTCAACTTGAAATCATAAAACGCGGCTGTCAGGAGCTACTAGTCGAAACCGAGCTGGAAACTAGGCTTACATCCGGCAACCCGCTGCGTGTAAAAGCCGGGTTCGACCCGACAGCACCAGATTTACATCTGGGTCATACGGTGTTACTAAACAAATTGCGCCAACTGCAAGATATTGGACACCATATTCTATTCCTAATCGGTGATTTCACCGGCATGATCGGAGATCCTAGTGGGAAAAACAGTACCCGCCCACCACTCACCCGGGAACAAGTTGCAGAAAATGCTCGATCCTACACCACACAAGTCTTTAAAATATTGAAGCCGGAACAAACTGAAGTGGTGTTTAATTCCACCTGGATGGATAAAATTAGTGCCGCGGATCTGATCAAACTGGCTGCAACCCATACCGTTGCGAGAATGCTGGAACGAGATGACTTCGACAAACGCTACCGTAACAATCAAGCAATAGCCATTCATGAATTTTTGTATCCGTTGATTCAGGGCTACGATTCTGTCGCACTCAAAGCGGATCTTGAATTGGGTGGAACCGATCAAAAGTTCAATTTATTGATGGGACGTGAACTACAAAAGCATTTCGGACAAGCGCAACAATGTATCCTTACAATGCCGTTACTTGAAGGGTTAGACGGTGTTAACAAAATGTCCAAGTCATTGAATAATTATGTCGGCATCACGGAAAGCCCAACCGAAATTTTCGGTAAGTTAATGTCGGTTTCGGATCAACTTATGTGGCGTTACTTGGACTTGCTATCCTTTGAATCCTTGCAGACCATCCAAAAATGGCACGAAGAAGTCGAAGCAGGCCGCAATCCCCGTGATATCAAAGTCATGCTGGCACAGGAAATTGTTAGTCGCTTCTACGATCGGGCTAGTGCTGAGGATGCACTGATCGACTTTGAAGCACGATTTAAACATGGCGCATTACCCGAAAACATACCGAAAAAAATACTCCAGGCACAGGGCAACGAAATACCTTTGGTACAATTATTAAAACAAACAGGACTGACCGCCAGTACCAGTGAAGCACTACGCATGATTGAGCAAGGCGCTGTCAAATTGAACAATGAGAA
This sequence comes from Nitrosomonas supralitoralis, assembly GCF_003011925.2. Classification (GTDB taxonomy): domain Bacteria; phylum Pseudomonadota; class Gammaproteobacteria; order Burkholderiales; family Nitrosomonadaceae; genus Nitrosomonas; species Nitrosomonas supralitoralis. The sequence goes on along the minus strand of NZ_PXXU01000008.1, from coordinate 76,475 downwards.
AGTAACCGACAAATCGACTCAAATAGCGCGTGGCACATCTGTTGTGATACAGGTTGGCAAACGAAAGTTTGCCAACGCTATCATTCAATAAACAAAACAACATCGCAAAAAAATTGCAGAAAATAGAAGAATCCAGTATAGTTCCGGGTTCAACGTTGAACAGAGTTGTATTTTCTGATCAGCTTTGCATGGCTTCATCGTTCCTGACCTCTCCAATTTTTCAAGTTTTTCCGAAAAAGTGCAACAACTTTGGTTAGCGGCGATGCTTTTTAACGCGCTGACAAGGCTTCGCACAATCAACATTCGCGGCATGTAAGTTATGCCTGTGTGTTTCGTTGTCTGTATTTTTTAGGAAAATAACGTGTCTTTTGAAGAATTAAATTTACACCCGTCAATACTTAAAGCAATTCAAGAAGCAGGGTATACCACCCCAACACCGATTCAGCAACAAGCCGTACCCGAATTAATTGCCGGCCACGATATCATGGCTTCGGCACAAACAGGTACCGGCAAAACCGCTGCATTCATGCTACCGGCATTACATGCGCTGGCAACACCGGCGCAAATCCGCAGCCGCGGACCGCGCGTTCTGGTGCTGACACCGACCCGTGAGCTGGCACTGCAGGTATCTGAAGCTGCCAAAAAATACGGCAAGTATTTACCGCGCATCAATGTAGTGAGCATCCTAGGTGGCATGCCCTATCCATTGCAGAATAAATTGTTATCACAGCCGGTTGATATTCTGGTAGCTACGCCCGGACGATTGATTGATCATATTCAACGCGGACGTATCGATTTCAAACGCTTGCAAATGCTCGTATTGGACGAAGCTGATCGCATGTTGGATATGGGCTTCATTGATGATGTCGAAACCATCGCAGCCGCCACACCGGCCACCCGGCAAACATTACTGTTTTCCGCTACGCTGGACAACGCGATCGACAAAGTTGCCACAAAATTATTAAAAACTCCGAAACGTATTCAAGTATCATCGCAAAAAGCCAAGCTTGATAATATCGAACAACGACTACATTATGCCGACGACATGTCGCACAAAAACCGCCTGCTCAATCACGTATTGCGCGACGAGAAATTAAAACAAGCCATCGTTTTTACAGCCACCAAACGTGATGCCGATTCCTTGGCGGACAACTTGTATGCTCAGGGCTATGCCGCTGCCGCATTACATGGCGATATGAATCAACGCGAACGTAACCGTACGCTGACACGGTTACGTAATGGCGGTCTGCGTGTATTGGTAGCCACCGATGTCGCCGCCCGTGGCATTGACGTTGCTGATATCACGCATGTCATCAATTTTGACTTACCGAAATTCGCCGAAGATTATGTGCATCGCATTGGTCGCACAGGTCGTGCGGGTGCAGCAGGCGTGGCTGTTTCGTTCGCCTCATCGAAGGACAGCGCGCACCTGACAAAAATTGAACGTTACACCGGTCAGCGCATTGCATCACATATCATCCCTGGTCTCGAACCGCGTATCAAACCACGCTTTCAAGGTAACGGTCCCAGAGGTACACCTAGCGTAACGCAAAAACGCAAACGCTCGCCTTTCGCTGGGCAAGACAGTCGATCAAACTTCGGAGCAACCGGCGAATCCGGTCGAAATCGTAATGGTCAGCCACGCGCTCGCACAATTGATCAGGACAACCGTGGAAATTCTTTCCGGAATAATAACGGCAACAAGGCCAACTACCAAGCCGCACGCTCCAAGTAACTGCCTGTAAAGCCGCATTGCTTTGAAAAAACCAGAGCGCAATGTGGCTATCTCAAACTGTTAGAGAGATACATAACGCCTGAATTCAGCGGCATTTGAATCAGCTTCTGCTTTTGCGATAGCAAAAATGGGTGACGGGTCAAATGTCCGCTGCATTGATTTGTTGGGCATCACGAGCATGCCATCACCAACTCGGCCGATGCAGTACTCAAACATACTCCGATGAATAGCCAAGTAGTGCCCATTGTCGCAACGTAAAGACCGCCAGTGTGTGCTTCCTCCAATTTCTTCTTTACTTGATTTAGCTCTTCGTGACGTTTACCCATCTCAGCATTCATTTCTGTAGTTAGCTTTCTTTCGGTTTCGTCTATTTTCTCTTGCGCTGCAGAAATTTCTTGCTGTAAAAACTCAATGTTTCTCTCCGCTGTACGCACTCTGTCTTCTAATGTGGAACTGGGAGGCAACCCAGCCATCACTGCTGCGCGGGCCGACATAGATCCAGCGCCCGTAGCAGTAAAGGATGTCGAAACGATTCTCGGCTGATAGCTAGGGTAACGTTTGCTCCAAGCTTTGGCCGCCTCGATCAATGTGGGCCGACCAAAAAGTTCTCCAGTTGACCGAATGCCAATTATTACGGTGATCATGCCTAGAATTTGCAGTCCAAGCCCCGTAAGGCGAATTGTTGACTCATTGCATATTGGGCCGAATGCAAAATAGCCAGAGGTAATTACCGTCATGAGCGTGAGCCATAATAGCTTTGGTTCCCACAACCACGCAGCCACCCATCGCGACCAAAGTAACAGCCGTTTTCTTGATAAAGGCTCATTCATCTCTAAATTGACGCCTAGCGTAATATATAAAACATCTCGTCCAATAATCTATCAAATAATGTCGCATAATCTTATTTGTTGATGATTATCATCATTATAATATTGCTTTATATTTTATTAAATAATAAATGTTTCGGGAAAATACGACTTCACCGTCTGCCCGCTAAAGAAATGCTGGATCAAGTACGGAAAATGATTCGTTTCAAGCATTATAGTTTAACAACCGTTGAATAAATAACTGTATAGCGATGCTGCGCTGTTGGAAACGGGCTCAAAATGCTCATTCATTATGCATAAACTGCGCTTTTTCACCTCTTTTTACCTTGCGTCAGCTACTTAGAACGGTTTTCAATAGCCTGTTAAGTTTGGGAAATACCTGTATCTCATGAATTAATCACTAATTTGTGTTAATGACAGACGTCATCCGTCTGATATAGCTACGCAATGGAGGTATGACAAGGGTTGTTACCTTATCTGGTCATTGAGCGCTGAACCAATGGGGTCATGCGTTCAGGTTCACGGAAAAACTGTTTATCGCACCATTACACTGGGGCTTTGTGATTCTGGGCTGGGCAGGATTATGCGCAGGTAGAGTATTGCCACACAAACTATCACCCGTTATTTTTACCTGACCAATAAAACCGGGAACAACGTAAACAGAAAAATTCTGAACAATCATATCGTTCCTTAGTCTTACTTGTTTGTAACAATTGTTCCCATGAACTGTTTCAACTGATCATGGAAAAACCAGATTTTTGAGAAACGTTTTCGAGAAAGTCAAAACAAGGCAAAAATAGACGAAAGAAACCAGCATCTTATTGTCTAATAAATGAGCATTCTTACCCTACTTCTGACGTAGCAACGACTTGTTGAAGTGGGTAAAAATACTCAAAAAGATTATTGATCAATGTGTAAAGAGGTTTTGAATGAGACAAATTATTAAACTATTGATTTCAGTTGCTATACTTGCCGCAGTATTCTCTTCAGGTCTAGCCGCAGCTCACGGCAAGGTATCCTTGGAATCCGATATTTGCATGCGTAATATTTCTGGCAGCATGGTGCATCTGAGTACTTATCAACCTCAACACGATCCGGAAGCAGAATACTGCACTGAAATTCCTAAAGAAGGCGAAACTTTGTGGGTTCTGGATCTTGTCGATCAAGCGCTGCGAGATATGCCGATTGTAATCAAAATCGTTAGAGGCAGCGGTCAAGCGTTAAGCGATACGATAGCAACTTTATATTCGAATAGTCATTCGGATGGCATCATTAAGGGAGAATTTAACCTGGATGGAGGGGAATATACTTTATTTGTAACAGGAGAAGGAGTACCGCCACTGCAGTACGAGTATCCACTGCGAATACAGATGACAGATTATAAGGAGGCATTCTTCAGTGCCATACCCTATATCATTGCATTCCTTTTGATCGCACTATTCACAGATAAGCTACTGAAGAGGCGTCAAATTCAGCACTAACAATACCCGTTGCTCTATTCTGCGCCATTACAGCAATGGCAATCATTTTATTGTAGAGGCGGTGGCGGTGGATTACCGGGCGGTGGTGGAGGAATAAAATTTTCAGCTGTCGCCCCCGCTTTCCTGCTTCCCGTATTTCTACTCGATGAATTATGAATAACTCTACCATCGACGGGAACACTGTGTCCTTTGGAATACATGCACTGAACATAGCTATTATCATATCGCTGCTGGCTAGCATAACCTGAAGCTGTCGCATTACTTGAACCAAGCACACTGCCAAATAAGAGACCGATCCCAGCACCGATTGCCGCACCATGACCACCCCCTAAAATAGCACCTGCCGCGGCGCCAAGCCCACTGCCCAATGCTGCGTTTTCGATACCACTCATCCGCGATGTGGTTCGCGGTGTATAACCATCGACTTGTTCGTACGCATACTGCTTGCATACATATTCATCAGACCGAAACTGCTCAAAGTTTTTACCGGAACCTGGTAATGCCATCACACTGGGTCCGGTTGGCAAATGAACGCAAGCAACCAGAAACCCGGTCATTAGAATAGCCATTAAGTTTCTTAGTGTTAACATATTAATCTCCCCACATCACTCCATTGTTGGTTGAGGAGCTACTTGTATCCAACCTTCCGGACAACTTTCGATATTTGGATAGTAACCTCCCGAGTTCTGGCAATAGTGCCAGTAATTAACTTGTGGCTGGACCGAAAATTGTTCACGCTGAACATAGACTGGCGGAATAACCGGAGCCACAACTCTTGTTCCATACCTATAATGAGGCATCATGAATATTGAGCCACCAGGATAGCCATAGGAACGAAATTGATAGAATCCTGGCCCATAAAAACCGGAATTGTAGCCACCGATATTGATACCAAAGTTTAAATGACTATGATGTTTATGACCATGCCCTCCGCGAGCCCAGATAACATCAGTTACAATCATGGCAAACAAAGCAATGATCAAATAACTCCAATACAAATTTTTCATGCGATCACCTTTTTGGTTCGTTCTTCAGATTGTATTAATTCAGAACTGAATGAATGCTGAATACCCGACCCTCCAGATGTCGCAAACCAATTACTCCATCAGATTGGCGAGCAACGCTCAGCCGCAACAAATGGATGCGCCCTGGATTACGCCGGGGTTGCTTTCTAATATTGATAACAAGCCAAAAAATCATTTGGAAAATAACATCAAGATTTCCCATTCGCGAACTCTCTTCAAAGTTGTTGCCATAAGCACTCTGCTTCACTTTGATGATTACTCTGTGATACAACTTTGTTAAGTAAGCTGCACGTAAATATTCTTTTCAGACCCATTCGGCGCTAGTAGCGAATTGCGTAATTATTTCGTCGTTCGATGCAGCAGAGTACAAATGGAAATGAGAAAAATGTTATCCGCCATAACATGCCCTACAGGCAATTAAATAACTTTTCTCAGCCTACGCGACGCTTGCTTCGAAGCAAGCCGAAGTCTGGAATCAGATTTAACTAGGAAGGATTTACATGCTCTTTATACAATGACCGGTATTCTGAAATGCAATCAATGTCCTAACGGAATGCCTTGCTATTATCCAAACTTGCTCTTTCGCCAGACTCTGATTACAAGTATAATTTGTTCACTTTTCCCCATATACCGCCAATTTTCCAATCTATTGGTGGATTTTCGAGGATTGGAAAAAAAATGAAATCGCCTATTCGTATTGCTGTGACCGGTGCAACCGGACAGATTTGTTATAACCTGCTATATCGAATTGCAGCAGGTGACATGTTGGGTAAGGATCAGCCAGTTATCCTGCAATTACATGACATTACTGAAGCTCAGTCTGCTTTTGATGGCATCGTCATGGAATTGTACGACTGCGCTTTTCCGCTGTTAACTGAAGTTGTCACCACTGATAATCCTGAAGTTGCGTTCGAAAATGCCGATATTGCTCTATTGGTAGGTGCGCGGCCGCGTGGAGAAAATATGGAGCGCAAGGATCTGCTTGCAGCCAACAGTCCAATATTCATTTCACAAGGAAAAGCACTTAATACATCCGCCAAGCGCAATGTTAAAGTATTGGTCGTTGGCAACCCGGCCAATACGAATGCTTACATCACTTTAAAAAATGCTCCTGATATTGATCCAGCAAATTTTTCAGCAATGTTAAGATTGGATCACAATCGCGCATTGTCTCAAGTTGCGCTTAAACTTCAAATGCCAGTGTCAGATGTTAAACGAATAATCGTTTGGGGTAATCATTCGAGCACACAATTCCCTGATCTAAGTCACGCCTTGGTGGGAAACGACAAAGTTACTTCTTTAATAACCGATACCGCATGGGTAAACAATCACTTTATTCCAGTAGTACAAAAACGCGGCGCAGCAATTATCGAAGCGCGACATGGCAAATCGAGTGCAGCGAGCGCAGCCAATGCTATTATCAATCATATGCAGGATTGGATTTTTGGTACGCGAGAAAATGATTGGGTCTCGATGGGCGTACCTTCGAATGGATGCTACGGAATCCCAAGTGGCGTCATCTACAGCTTCCCTGTCACTTGTCGGGAAGGCCAATACACAATCGTTGAGAATCTGGTAACAAGCCAATCAGACCAAGCAAGAATGCAACAAAGCTACCAAGAGCTGATAGCGGAACAGGAAGCCATCAAACATTTGTTGACTTAAAAAAATCAAACAGATCCACAAATCCGTTGTTAAGATCCTAATGAGACGCCATACTGGCTGCTTGACGAATCGCAGTTAATAAAGCAGTATCCAAATGTCCGTCAGCGATACGTTGTGTTTTCTGCTGGAAACGACTGATCGCCTTACGAGTCGCTGAGCCCAATACGCCATCGGCTTCACCTGCATCAATACCTAATGTCAACAAATCTAACTGAAGTTGGCGAACCTGCTCTCGAGATATTTTATCTTTATCAATCATAGGCGTGCGATGCAATGCCGCCGCACCAGCGATACGATCCGCCAGATGACCAACCGATAACGCGTAAAACTCTGAACGATTCCAACGCATTATGACGTTAAAATTCCTTGAAACTAAAAAAGCAGGTCCGTGATGGCCGGAAGGTACAAGCAAAGCAAATTTATGTTCTGTCGAGGTTAGAGGAGTTCCTGCAACTGAGCTAACTCCTAGTCTCGTCCATTCTGCCACACTTAACATTCGATCGCGTCCAGCTAACGAATAATCAAATGAAGGCGGCAATCGAACCTCCTGCCCCCAATCCAATCCTGGAACCCAACCCAATTGCCGCAAGAAATTGGCTGCAGATCCCATGGCATCAGAAAGACTGCCCCACAAATCACGACGCCCATCACCATCAACATCTTTGGCATAGCTTAAGAAAGTCGATGGCATAAATTGCATATGACCCATGGCACCCGCCCAGGAACCTATCATCCTTTCATGAGAGATATCTCCAGCGTCCAGAATCCGCATAGCATTGAGCAATTCCTGCGTAAAAAAAGTGCTCCGCCGCGGGTCACAAGCTAATGTAGCCAACGAGTCAGTCACCAACCAATCACCAAAATATCCACCATAGTTTGTTTCAAGCCCCCAGAATGAAACCAGATATTGTGCCGGAATACCTGTTTCAAGCTGAATCTTTTCTAGCAATGTGCGGTATTGGATCAATAACTCTCGGCCGCGTTGAATACGTTCATCATTGATACGCGCATTAAAATAACCAGAAAATGTTTGCGTGAATTCAGGTTGACGCCGATCCAGTTCAATCACACGTGGAATATGTTTGGCCTTATCTAACACCTGTTTGACTGTTTTATCTGAAATACCCTCTGATTTTGCTTGAATCTTCATTCTGGAAATACATTCATCAAAACTGATCGTTTCAGCATAAATGGACTGAGTGAAGATCAACACTGCTAACACAACAACGATACTTGAACAGGATTTCTTACAATTTGTGCTTGGCACCAAGCAAGAATTCATAAAGTGAAGTGGTGCAGCAATTCCAGGCATGGTTTATTTTCGATGAGGACAATTAAGTTTAATACAGTCGGCATAAAGCGACAGCGAGTGTTCTTGTAGGGTAAAGCCTCGTTCTTTGGCAATGTTTATTTGGCGTTCCTCAATTTCTGGATCGTAAAATTCTTCAACGCGACCACATTGCAAACAGACCAGATGATCATGATGACCATCTCCCTTTAATTCAAATACCGCTTTACCGCTTTCAAAATGATGTCGCTCAAGTAGACCGGCTTGTTCAAACTGCGTGAGAACACGATAAACAGTCGCCAGTCCGATATCTTCACCTTCATTGAGCAATTCTTTATAAACGTCTTCAGCAGACAGGTGCCGCACACTGCTTTGCTCAAATAAATTCAATATTTTCAGTCTTGGCAACGTGGTTTTGAGACCCATATTTTTAAGATCTATGCTTTTCAAGCTATCGGAGTTACTCATGGTTATTTCTATCCGGAAAATTATTTACTGTATCATATAGTGCTGTGCTCACTTTGGAAACATACTATTCATAAAATGGCTGTAAAATTTTCCGCACTGCTTGTTTTTCTATTACTCACAGGATGTTCTATCCTTCCTCACATACTATACAAAATTGATGTTCAGCAAGGTAATGTTGTTTCAGATGAAATGCTGGAAACATTAACACCTGGCATGACCAAATCACAAGTACTCTTCGTCATGGGCTCTCCACTAATCGTTGATGCTTTCCGTGAGAATCGATGGGATTATGTATATTTGATGCGAGAGCAAGGAGACTTGGTTGAGCATAAACGGCTAACCCTTATTTTTGAAAATGACACATTAATCAATATCGAAAATTATATGAAATTTTCGCAAGAATCCATTAAAACCAAGCCAACCGAGAGTAACTCTAATGATAATGAAACCAAACCAGATCATGAAGGAAAAAAATAATCCAATAAAATTAATCCTTATTTAACAAACCCAAGATCATTGCAGGAATAAAATGACAACTCAAAAAATTGCGATTGCTGGCTGTTCCGGGCGCATGGGACGTACATTGCTGGAAGCTGTCACACAAGCACCGGATATGAAACTAACGGCTGCTCTGGAAAGAACAGGCAGCCCTTACCTGAACAAAGATGCAGGAGAATTAATAGGAGCACATTGCGGAATTCCGATTGTCGATGACTTTGTAAGCGCCTTAAAAGATTGTCATCATTTGATTGATTTCACTCGACCCGAAGGCACTCTGGCACACCTTTCTGTTTGTCGGGAAACTGGAGTAAAAATGGTAATTGGCACAACCGGCTTCTCTACCGCAGAAAAAGCTCAGCTCAAAGTAGCGGCGAAAGATATTGCTATTGTATTTGCACCCAACATGAGCGTCGGCGTGAATGTCACTTTCAAATTATTAGAAATTGCCGCCAAGGCATTGAATGAGGGCTATGATATTGAAATTATCGAGGCTCATCATCGACATAAAGTTGATGCTCCATCCGGCACCGCTTTGCGTATGGGGGAAGTGATCGCGCAAACTTTAAAAAGGGATTTAAGCGAAGTAGCGGTTTACGGACGAGAAGGCGTGACGGGTGAAAGAAAACCGGAGACTATCGGTTTTGCAACCATTCGTGCAGGAGACATTGTGGGTGACCATACCGCGATGTTTGCCGGCATCGGTGAATGCGTCGAAATTTCGCACAAAGCCAGTAGCCGGATGACATTCGCCATGGGAGCATTGCGCGCAGTGCGTTTTCTGACTGACAAACCCAACGGATTGTTCGATATGCAGGACGTATTGAGTTTACGTTAATTCTACTTATGGCAACTTACGCAATTGGTGATTTGCAGGGCTGCTTTACGGCTTTCCAGCGACTGATCGAGTTGATCCGGTTTGATCCAGTGCAAGACAAACTGTGGTTAGTGGGAGACATCGTTAATCGCGGTCCTGATTCACTATCACTATTACGTTATATCAAACAAGCTGGTGACGTCATATTGATGGTATTGGGAAATCACGACTTGCACTTGCTAATGGTTGCCGCGGGAAAAGCAAAAAACCACCCCAGCGACACCATCCAACCGATTCTTGATGCACCTGATCGGGATGAGCTACTGCATTGGTTGCGACACCAAAAATTATTTCATGCCGAAGGCCAATATGCCATGGTGCATGCAGGCCTGTTGCCTTCCTGGTCAGTGTCGCAGGCAGAGCAACTAGCTCGTGAAGTCGAGAGCGCTTTACAACAGGATAATTTTCAGGAACTGCTTGCATTAATGTACGGCAACGATCCCGATCACTGGCAAAACGAATGGACTGATCATAGGCGCTTGCGGGTTATTATTAACGCAATGACACGGATGCGTGTGTGCACGTTAGAAGGCAAAATGAATTTTACCTATAAAGGAAACATACAATCCATTCCGTTCGGTTATTTCCCATGGTTTAGCATACCCCACCGGCTCAGTCAAAACAGCACTGTTATTTGTGGTCACTGGTCAGCACTGGGATTGTACTTAACCGACAATTTGATTGCATTAGACACGGGATGCGTATGGGGCGGACAACTGACTGCTATCCGTCTTGAAGATCGGAAAGTTTTTCAGCTTCCTTGTGCACGATAGGCACCGACAAGGTATCGGCAATCGCCTGCTCTGATAGTCGTGCTAATTCACGGCGGTTTTTCGTACCGCACAAAATCGGGGAATTAAAGGTCAATTCCACATCAATTCTCGTCTGACTTAGTATTCTTCGCAAAGACAAAACCAGCGATGACTCTATATAGGCCGCTTCTTGACAAACTTCGCCGGCACTATTGCGATATCGAATGGCAACAGGATAAAGCAATGCATCGGTTATGACAGCCGATTGTAGTAGCGATGCATGAAAATGATTTAATTGTGTACCTTCGGTTGTCGTACCTTCTGGAAATACGGTAACCCGTTCTCCTTTTTCCAGTACATCACTGATTTGTCGATTGATGCGCAAGGTATCAGTACGTTTAGCGCGCTCAATAAACAATGTACCGACATTCTTACTCAGCCGACCCAGAATCGGCCAGCGGCTGATTTCGGCTTTAGCTACAAAGCGGGTCGGACAAGCTGTCATTAACACACAGACATCCAGCCAGGAAACATGGTTGGAAGCCATCATCACGCATGGAATTTCCACCGTAGGTAATCTTCCATGACATTGCAATCTGATTGCAAGTATAGACAACAAATCGCCAGACCAACGTTGCATCATTTTGCGTTGAATCGGTAAAGGAAAATAGGGATACACCAGTGATTGCAGCAAGCCTGAGGCAACATGAAACAGTAAGCGCATCAAGCGGATAAAGCGCAATAACACTGGAGTACTTTTTTGCATGAGAAGTAATGAGCGCATGCGCTATGTTTGATGACAACTGCTACATCAAGCCGTCCAACTTTCTTTTGCAGCAGTTTTAAATGCTGTGATACGCACAAAAGACAATATATGTGCGTATCACAGCATTTAGACGATAAATCTATGAAAAAACCGGATATCAATAAGAAATATTCGGTCCTTCAAGCCAGTGACAATCCGAAATCAAACACATTCCTCCCAGACTTTTTAATACCGGCCTCAATTCGTTAACGACTTTTTGTGCTTGATCTTCTTTACAGGCAAGAACCAGCATGATATTTTCTTCCTCCATCAATACATCATGAGGGTTTCGCACACCACGCGACCCGAGCCCGCCGACATTTTTAAGAACAGTGTAGCCACGCACCCCACACTTATCTAACAATTCTACCAATTGCTCGAGTTGTTCAATACCAACGACCATCTCGAATCGTTTCATTGCGATTGTATTATTCATAACTTGCTCCCCCAAACTATCAGTAGTTATTCAAAAAATAGCAATTTTTAAACCGATCAAGAAATAGCCAAACCTTCAAGCCAAAGACATTCCGAAATCAAGCACATACCTCCAAGACCTTTTAATGCTGGTTTTAGTTCGTTAACAACCTTTTGTGCTTGCTCTTCTTTACAGGCGAGAACCACCATAACATTCTCTTCTTCCAAAATGACATCATCAGGGTTACGCACGCCACGCGACCCAAGTCCGCCTATATTTTTAAGAACAGTGTAGCCAGTGACTTTACATCTGTTTAACAATTCCATCAATTGCTCGAGCTGTTCGACACCGACGACCATCTCGAATCGTTTCATTGCGATTGTATTATTCATAATTTTCCTCTACAGAAAGGTCATTAAACATTCAAAAAATAGCAGCTATTAAACTGGAATAGCATGAAACCAATGCGACATCTCCCAGTAGATTGGCACACCCAGAAATATATTAAACGGGAAAGTCACGCCCAGTGAAGCACCTATTGAAACCGCTGGATCTGCGTCTGGAACCGCAATACGCATGGCTGCAGGAGCGGCGATATAAGAGCAACTGGCATACAACACCGCCATTAACATAGTGCCTCCTTCCGATAAGCCAAATAACCAACCTAAATAAGCACCAAAGAATCCAGCTGTTAGCGGAAACAGTATACCAAATGTAATTAAAAATACACCTTTTTCCATAACGGCTCTCAATCTCGATGCTGCCAGCAAGCCCATTTCCAGCAAGAAGAAGGCCAACACGCCCATAAACAGATCCATGAACATTTTATCCAGCGGTGATACATTCTGCGTTACTCCGGCATAGTAACCAATAATCACGCCTGCTAGCAATAAATAAAGACTGGTACCAGTCAGAATTTCGTGCATTAATTTGCCCCATTGAGTTTTCTCTCCACCAGCACCTGCACGCGCCAGAATCGTACCAGTTACCAATGCTGGAATCTCCATCAACGCCATGATCAGCACCATATAACCTTCGGAAGGTTCATCCTTGCCCGCCAAGAAAGCCACCCCCACGGCAAACGTTACCGCACTCACCGAACCGTAATGCGCGGAAATCGCCCCCGCATCCGCCTGAGTGAATTTACCGACGAATCTCAGTATCGGATAAGCTGTCAGTGGAATCAGTGCCGCCAAAACAACCATAGAGAGAGCGATTGGCAGCACCTCCATGATTTCGTACTTAGCCATCGATACACCACCTTTAAAACCAATGGCGATCAACAGAAACAGACTCAAACTTTTGTATAAAGCTTCAGGTATTTTCAGGTCAGATTTGATTACACCTGCCAGAACCCCGAATACAAAAAACAAAACAACTGGTTGTATAGTTACCATGCAATACTCCCTAATTTATCGATTAGAAACCATTTAAATTTAAAAATTTTTACCACAACACACCCTTGAAAGTGTCGTAAATTCGGCATAAGAAAGATAACCCCAAAGACATATGGCTTTGGGAGGGACTTAATTCTTTAGCCGAGATTCTACGAAACGTAACAACCTAGTTGATGTAGGCGACGATAAGAAACACTCTTCTTAGATCTTGAAACCCGTGACTGAACTGTCCTTCACCAGGAAACGTTAACACAGGAAATGTGAATAATTCGTGAAGATAGCATAGGACTATCTAACCAATTATTAAGGAAAAATAATATGAAACGTGGTACCTTTGCCGGGTGTACTAACCACTTCTATTTCCCAGCTATAGTAATTACAGATTCGCTTGACAATCGCAAGTCCGATACCCAAACCCTCTCCTTGTTCAGAACCGCGAAAAAAACGCTCATAGAGTAAGGGCAAATACGCAGGCTCTATTCCGATGCCTGAGTCTGAAATTGATAATCGACGATCGTTAAACTCAACACGGATAAAACCACTCTCAGTGTACTGTACGGCATTCCGGAGCAGATTCATTAATGCAGTATGGAGCGCCTGACGATTAACGATAATTGTCACTGAGGGTGCAATGTTCACTTCAAATTTTAGTTGCTTCCGATAAATTTCTGAGCATATCGGTTCAACTGCATCAAAAACACATTCAGCCACGGCAACAGGTTCTGTAACTCCTAACCCCTGTTCACGAGCCAAAAACAGTAACGCTTGTAATTGCTCCCCCATGCGCGTGGCGGCTGCTTCGATCATTTTTATTCGATAATGCGCTCTGGCTGGTACATCGGGTGTTGCGACCAACAATTCACAACTGGTTAAAATGGTTGTGATTGGAGTTCTTAATTCATGACTCACATTGGCAGTAAATTCCTGCTCTCGTTGCAACATACGCTTAATGCGAATCTGATAATCATCCAGTGCATGAGCTAGTTGCGCAACTTCTTCATCCATATCCGGTCGCGCCAATAACCCGGTTTGAGCCCCATCCGTTGCTAGCTGACTGACACGATCAGCCAAATCAGTGACCTGCTTAACCAGTACCCTAGCTAACAGGTAACCTACCACAAACGCAATGACAACAACGATAAACCATGAAATCAAGATAATCAGTCTAAGTTTGCTTAATCGTTGCTGATGCAGCGCAATTCGATAAGCAACAAGAAATTTTGCTCCATCTAACTCACGTACACGAATATGGTAATTTTCGAGACCGTAGTATACTTGATGATAGCCTGAATTAAATCCGCGCAAATAAGCAGGAATCTGCAACTCGTCATTCATATCGTGAATTACATAGCTTTTCAGATTTGAGCCGACTTGCGGAATAAAATCTAAATGTATTTGATAACGCTGAACAAGATGATCCATTTCCATATCAATTACTTGTTCAATATGCGCCTCTTCGATATCATCAGAGACGAAATATAGAATAATGCACAACGTCCCGACAATAAAAATGCTAAATGTTGACAGCGCTACCGCGACACGATAGCGCAGGCTATGTTCATTCGGAAATCTGAGCACGAGATGTCAGGCAATAACCAAGCCCATGAACCGTTTCGATTGGATCGTAACCGCCTGCTTTGGTTAAAGCACGCCGTAAAATATGCATGTGACTGCGCAATGTATCACTGGTTTCCTGAACATCCTCCCAGGCTTCTAATTCGAGCTCCTCGCGGCTAAATACCCTGCCCGGCTCACTCATCATTAGCGCTAGTAAGCGTATACACTTAGGTGGAAGCTTCACATTCTTATTCTCAAAGCGAATAGACAATGTTTTAGGGTCAAAAGAAAGCTTGTCAAATTCCAATGTGCGATTCGCAACCTTCCCAAGATGCCTTTTATGCAGTGCTAATAAGCGTGCTTCTACCTCTTTGAGTGCAAATGGTTTAATGAGATAGTCATCTGCTCCCTGCTCAAAACCAGCCAGCTTATCTTCCAGCGTATCACGCGCTGTCAGCATCAAAATAGGTGTATCAATCTGCGATTCCTGGCGCAATTTTCGACACAATGTCATACCATTCATGCCCGGCAACCCCAAGTCAAGTAAAATTGCATCAAATCTTTGTGTCACAGCCAAGTGCAACCCTGCAACCCCATTCGCGGCAGCATCGGCAGTATGCCCTCTAGATTCCAGAAAATCATAAAGATTTGCTGCAATCGCCAAATCATCTTCAATAATCAAAATATGCATAATCCTTTCCTGCGACAACACCCCGAATCAATAACTTAAGCATTAGCCAAGTGAAATTTGCGACTTAACGTGTGTACCGCTTCTACCAAGGCTGCTGCGTTCTCCGGTGGCGTAAACTGAGAAATCCCATGCCCCAAATTAAAGACATGACCACTGCCGGCACCATAACTCAATAGTATCTTCTCGACTTCAATATTAATTACTTCTGGTGATGCAAACAACACCGAAGGATCAAGATTCCCCTGCAAAGCAACTTTATCGCCAACCCGCCGACGTGCTTCTCCGATATCAATGGTCCAATCCAAACCGACGGCATCACAACCTATATCAGCAATGGCTTCCAGCCACAATCCGCCACCCTTGGTAAAAACGATATTCGGAATGCGCACGCCTTCATGTTCGCGTTTTAATCCGGCAATAATTTGTTGCATATAACGCAAAGAAAATTCCTGATAAGCCGCATGTGAAAGCGCCCCGCCCCAAGTATCAAAAATCATGGCTATCTGTGCCCCCGATTCAATTTGTGCATTCAGATAAGCAGTCACCGCCTTTGCATTCACATCCAGAATGTGATGCAACAATTCGGGACGCTGATACAGCATCGTCTTGATCTCACGAAAATCGGTTCCACCCCGCCCTTCCACCATGTAACAGGCCAGCGTAAAGGGACTGCCGGAAAAACCTATCAGAGGCACTCGATTATCTAAGGCTTTACGGATTTCCGACACCGCATCCATCACATAGCGTAATTCCGCATCTGGGTCGGGAATCTTTAATGCCCGGATTTCTTTTTCTTCTCGTAGCGGACGCTCAAACATCGGACCTTCACCATGAGCGAAATACAATCCCAGTCCCATAGCATCAGGTATGGTCAGAATATCTGAAAATAAAATGGCAGCATCCAGAGGAAAACGTGCAAGCGGTTGCATGGTGACTTCCGTTGCAAATCCAGGATTCTTACATAAGGCAAGAAAATCTCCTGCACGTGCCCTTGTTGCATTATATTCAGCAAGATACCTGCCTGCCTGACGCATTAGCCAGACGGGTGTATATTCAACAGATTGTTTCAGTAATGCGCGTAATAACGTATCATTCTTTAGTGTTGTCATTAATAAACCTAACTCTCATTGTTTTTTAAACAGGCAGTTTCCGCTAATAGGCCATTGAAAAATGCTTCCAAGAAGTCGACACAAGGAAAATCAAGCACAGAAACATAGTTTACGCCCAAAAAGAGCATCTTGAATCCGATCTTAACGCAGCAGTAATGCAGAAAGTTTTTCAACGGCTCTATTTAAAGTGTCTGCTTTTACCGGTCAGCAATATTACCAGCGAACGACCGTTACGTATATCGCCAGATCAGTATTAATAAAACCAGAAACTTGCATAAAAATAATTTTGGCAGCAATTAATCGGCACAAACCTAATTTTCGGCAATAGCAAATAAACGCTGATATTCTTTGATGGCGTACCGATCGGTCATTCCAGCAATATAATCGGCAATTGCCTGATGGCCTTCTCGATCAAATTTTTCCTGATATTGAATGGGCAGCAATTTTATTTCCGAGCTA
Source organism: Nitrosomonas supralitoralis (assembly GCF_003011925.2). GTDB lineage: Bacteria > Pseudomonadota > Gammaproteobacteria > Burkholderiales > Nitrosomonadaceae > Nitrosomonas > Nitrosomonas supralitoralis. The sequence continues at coordinate 59,426 of NZ_PXXU01000008.1, read as the reverse complement.
AAAGCGGTAAATAGCCTCTCAATGGTATGATGAGCCTTGTTGCTCATACGTACCACGCGGAAATGCCGATAAAGGTTATCTAGCAAAAATTTCTTCAATTCCTGCTGCTGTTTTTTTATTTGCTGACTAAAACCAATGAGTGGCGCTGCGACATGCACGGCAGCCAGGTTATCAACCTCTGCTTCTTTAATATTACGTGTACTTTGTTGGATGAGGTCAGTTACCAGTGTATTGATCATCCCACGTATAGTTTCATAAACCATACGGCGCTCAGATAGTAGCGGATATTTTTCCTTGACTTGTTTTAGATGGCACGAAAAAATTGCCACACTCTCCAATTGATTCAATGTGATTAATCCCGAGCGCAGACCATCATCCACATCATGATTATTGTACGCAATTTCATCTGCTAGATTAGCAAGTTGCGCTTCCAATGAAGGGCTTCTTCGCTGTAAAAAACGCTCACCAACAGCACCCAGTTTCTGCGCATTCCTTCTGGAAACATGTTTGAGTATACCCTCCCGGGTTTCATAACAGAGATTCAATCCATCAAACGCAGCATAACGCTCTTCAAGCACATCAACAACTCGCAGGGATTGCAGATTATGTTCAAAACCACCATAATCCCGCATACAATCGTTCAATGCATCCTGACCCGCGTGACCAAAAGGCGTATGTCCAAGATCATGCGCCAGTGTAATCGCCTCCACCAGGTCTTCGTTCAAACCTAGATTTCTTGCTATGGAGCGACCTATCTGTGCAACTTCCAGGCTATGCGTCAGACGGGTTCGGAATAAATCACCTTCATGATTAACAAATACCTGGGTTTTATATTCCAGCCGACGGAAAGCAGCCGAATGAATGATACGATCCCGATCGCGTTGAAATTCACTGCGTCCGCCTGGCAATTCCTCATGTATCTCACGCCCACGAGAATTTTCAGAAGACACAGCATAAACAGCAAGTTCATTCATCTGACATACACGCCAGAATCGTTTCATTTAATATTGCAGGCGCGATATCGGCTCTCATTACCGCTTCACCTATGCGATTAAGAAGAATGAAGCGTGATTTTCCAGCTTCCACTTTTTTATCCAGAGTCATCAGTTGCATATATTTTTCTAAAGGCATTTTAGGTGCAACAACTGGCAATTCGGCCTGCAAAAGAATTTTGCGAATGCGCTGAACATCAACATCACTAATTAGCTTCATGCGGCGTGATAACTCAGCTGCCATCACCGTTCCTGCTGCCACAGCTTCGCCGTGCAACCAAACACCATATCCCATTCCATTTTCAATGGCATGACCAAAGGTATGACCCAAATTAAGCAATGCTCTGATTCCTTTTTCCTTCTCATCTGCAGCTACTATTTCCGCCTTGTTTTCGCAACTGCGTTGAATAGCTTCATTTAGTGTGACCGAATCACGCGCAAGTAGGCGATGCATATTTTGTTCAAGCCAATCAAAGAAAGCGGGATCACGGATTAAACCGTATTTAATAATCTCAGCAAGCCCTGCACGTAACTCTCTATCCGGTAAGGTATTTAACGTTGCACTGTCAGCCAATACCATACGTGGTTGATAAAAAGCACCGATCATATTCTTGCCGGATGGATGATTGATTCCGGTTTTCCCACCCACTGAGGAGTCTACTTGTGCCAACAATGTTGTAGGTATCTGAATAAAAGGTACGCCCCGCAAATAAGTTGCGGCCGCAAAACCGGTCAGATCACCAATCACCCCCCCACCCAGTGCCAATATTGCAGTATTCCGCTCGCAGTGATTTTGCAGCAGCGCATCAAAAATTAAATTTAAAGTTTCCCAGTTTTTGTGTGCTTCACCATCTGGAAGAATAATCGGAACAGAACTAACCCCCCTTTCCTCCAATGCTATACGGAGCTTGTTCAAGTAAAGAGGTGCTATGGTTGTGTTACTAACGACAGCAACCCGCTTTTGCGGTAAGCAGGATACGATCAAGTCAACTTGTTGCAAAATTCCATAACCAATATGTATCGGATAACTACGCTTCTCTGATGAAGGGGTAAAATCAACTGTAATGGTCTGCATGGTACTTCCACGATTGTTTTGCATGATTGTATTGAAATCTATAGATATTAATCTGTTTATCAGTTTCTGTACTAAAAAACGAACCCCCTGTTTGCCGCTATCAATGATGACATGCGCTGATTCACGATAAAGCGCATCTCTTTGCATATAGAGTTCATTCAATCGTGCATATAAATTCTGGGTCTGCAGCAATGGTCTGTTTTTGTCATGCCGAGTACGTCGGTACAAATCATTTACCGATGCCCGTAAATAGATAACAATTCCACTTCGCCGCAACAACTGGCGATTCTCATCATTCAGAACTGCACCTCCACCCGTCGCCAGAATGATATTTTTTTTCTCAACCAATTCAGCCAATACTTCTGACTCACGTTTACGAAAACCAGCCTCCCCTTCGATTTCAAATATTACTGGAATTTTCACCCCGGTGCGTTCTTGAATTTCGTGGTCAGAGTCGATAAAAGTTTTGCCTAGAAAACTGGATAAAGCCTTACCAATCGTCGTTTTCCCCGCACCCATCATGCCCACTAAAATTACATTAGTATGCCCCAGTTTTTTTTGAATGAATGAAGATGCTTTTGATTTACTCGAATTCATGCCTGCGATTGTAGCTGAATTAACTCCTACATTGCACTAGGTTAGCTGTCCGAAAACAAGCCACAAACATGAGGGATTAAGCATTCTTGCAGTTACGAATGATGCATCGGCAGCAGGCGTTACAGATATGGGTAACCAGCAACCGCAACGATTGGACAGATAACGTTTAAAACTACGCTGGAACAACACCATCGACCCAACCACGCTATCTCCGACGTTGCCTTTGATCTTCAGGGTACTCGTACTATCTGACAAATTGTTGCCTGTTCTTAACAGCGTGGTGACAACGCAGAGGGTTTCTCAGCGATTTAGATCAATCAATCTTGAGAATCTCTGCCAGCTTTATCAGATTGTAGCGGCTTGTGCATTATATTTTTTTGAGCCTCGGGCAACCTGGGTTCACTTTTGCGCACAAACCAGGAAAAAAACAACGGCACAAAAATAGTTGCGATGGTTGTTGCCATGATCATCCCGCCAAAAACACCGGTTCCCATCGATTGCCGCGCTGCTGAACCGGCGCCGGTGGCGATGACCAAAGGAACTACGCCTAATATAAATGCCATTGAAGTCATTACGATCGGACGAAAACGCAACTGTGCTGATTGTATCGCTGCCTGTGTAATACCAACGCCTTGCTTCATTCTCTGGCTGGCAAATTCAACCAGAAGAATCGCATTCTTCGCTGTCAATCCGATTAAAGTCACCATCCCGATTTGAAAATAAATATCGTTGGGCATACCGCGCAGCAGAATCGCAAGCAGTGCACCCAACATCGCAAAAGGAATCGCCATAATGACTGCCACGGGCAATGCCCAAGTTTCAAACTGCGCAGCCAGAATCAAGAAAACCATCACGACCGCAAGACTGAAAGCAAAGATTGCCGCCGACCCCAGTCTTTTTTCTTGAAATGCAGCGCCGGTCCAGGCAATCTGATACCCCTCCGGCAAGGTTTTGGCCGCAATGCTTTCAACTAGCGCAATCGCCTCGCCGGAACTGACACCGCGGGCACCGCTCCCCATTATTTTTGCCGACAACAAACCATTGAATCGCTCCAGTTGCTCCGCACCAATCGTGTGTTTTACTGTGCTCAAGGCTGAAAGGGGGATCATCGAACCGGATTCCGCGCGCACATATACTTTTCCCAAATCCTCCGCTTTCATGCGATACGCGGCTTCAGCCTGCAATTGCACACGATAAGTCCGGCCAAAGTTATTAAAATCATTCACATAGAATGTCCCCATGGTACTTTGCAGCGTGTCATAAATATCCGAGATAGCAACCCCTTGCGCAATGGCTTTAGCTTCATCCACCTCGACAAAATATTGCGGTACCGACGAACGCAAAAAAGAGTTCACCGTAGCCAGCCGCGGCTCTTCTCTCAGTGTTTGCATAAATTCATTCACTACCATGGCCAACTGTGCAGCATCAGAGCTTGCACGACTCTGCACAAACAACTCAAACCCACCAGTACTGCCCAATCCCCGTATCGCCGGTGGATTAAAGGCGATTGCCAGACCATCCGGCTGCTGCGCCCCGATTTGAAATATCTTATTGACCGTTTCTTCCGCGCTGATTGTGCGTTCAGACCAATCTTTCAAGCGCAGAAATAACGTTGAAACATTGGTCTTGTTACCGCCACCAATAAAATCAAGTCCATTTACTGCAAACTGAAAAATTACGGCAGGCTCTTTGCTCAACTCGGCAACAATTGCACTGGATGTTTGGACGGTTCTTGCCAACGTCGCGCTGTCGGGCAGAATCACAGCCGCAATCACGAAACCTTGATCTTCCGGAGGAACAAAACTCTCCGGAATATGCTTGACCAGATAAATCAGTCCCACAATCACCAGGGCGAAGATCAGTACGCATCTGATCGAGTGACGCAGACTCAAACTGACCATGCCGACATAAAATCTGCGCAGTTGCTCGAAATGTGTATTGAACCAGATAAAAAAAACCGATTGACGATGCGTGGGCCGAAGTAAAACCGCGCACAAAGTTGGTGTCAGTGTTAATGCCACAATACCGGAAATGACACCTGCCACAGCCACTGTTACCGCAAACTGTTGATACAACTCTCCGGCTATGCCACCCAGGAACGCAACCGGAATAAAAACGGCCACTAAAACCATGGTCATCGCCACCACGGCATTGGAAACCTGTTGCATTGCCTTGATCGCGGCATTGATTGGCGATAGTTTCTCTTGCGTCATTAAACGCTCGATATTTTCCAGCACAACAATCGCATCATCAACAACAATGCCGATTGACAGCACCATCGCAAAGAGCGTCAAGGTATTAATCGAGTAGCCCAACAGCCAGAGTCCGGCAAACGTGCCAATTAAGGAAATCGGAATGGCGATAATGGGAATCAGCGTGGCGCGCCAGCTTTGCAAAAACAGATAAACCACCAGAACAACCAGCAACATGGCTTCTCCCAGGGTTTTTACCACTTCCCAGATAGAGGCTTTTACAAACAAGCTGATATCATATGAAACAACGTACTGCACTCCTTCAGGGAAATAATGCTTCAGCTCATCAATCCTGGCTTTAACCGCTGCGGCCGTATCAAGTGCGTTAGCTCCAGAACGCAAAAAAACACCGATCCCCAAACCAGGTTGCCCATTCAATAACGTTCGTGTCGCATAGTCTTGTGCACCCAACTCAATCCGCGCGACATCTTTAAGATAAAGCACCCCGCGCGGTCCATCCGAGCGCAGAATGATATTCTCAAATTGCTCCGGCTCTAATAACCTGCCTTTTGCAGTGACGGTATAAACCAATTGTTGATCGGCTAATGCCGGTTCCTGCCCAATCTTTCCAACTGCTGGCTGCGCATTTTGCGTTCGGATGGCGCTTGCGATATCACTGGTTGTTATGCCCAGTTGAGCCATTTGATCCGGCCGCAGCCAAATCCTCATAGAATAATCCTGAGCGCCAAAAATTCTGGCTTCACCAACACCCGGCGCACGTCTTAAATCATCCAGAATATTATTGGTAATAAAATTGCTTAGAAATAACCCTGTGTGTCGAGGATCCTGGGAAGTCACTGCAAAAACCAACAACAGATCATTGGTACGTTTTTGGATAGTAACCCCTGTGCGTCTGACTTCATCGGGTAAACGGGCCAGTGCAGTATTCACCTCATTGCTGACATTGAAAGTAGCACGATCTATATCAGTGCCAATCTCAAACGTGACAGTAATCGTCAGGCGCCCACTCGAGTCAGCACTGGAATTAAAGTATAGCAATCCTTCAATGGCACTGAGCTTCTCTTCTATCGGTGCAGCCACTGTTTTTATTACCGTTTCGGCACTGGCTCCCGGAAAGTTTGCGGTTACAATGACCGTCGGCGGAGTAATTCTTGGATACTGTTCAACCGGCAATTGCATCGCCGCTGCCAATCCTGCAAGCACAATAATGATCGACAAAACCGATGCAAAAATCGGCCGCTCAATAAAAAATCTAGCCATATGTTAGATTGCTAATTATAAAGATGGCACATTGACAGGTGATGAAGAGGTCGCATCCCGTAATTTAGGGTCGACAATTTTTCCAGGCGACAATTTAATGAGATTATCCACAACCACCCGATCCCCCGCATTTAACCCGTCCAGAATAATCCAATCCTTGCCGATCCAGTCATCTGCGATAACGGGACGCTGTATAACAGCATTATGCTCGTCGATGACATAAACGTACCGACCCAAGTCCGAAGCCAGTACTGCAACCTGCGGAACTATGTACACAGTTCTGAATTCACCCGCGATAACTCGCACCCGCACAAATTGACCGGGCAATATCCTCTGCTCGGTATTGTCAAAAGTGGCGCGTAATTGTTGTGTACCTAGCATTGGGTCAATTTTACTGGCGGCAAAATTAATCTTGCCATCCTGCTGATACTCGGAGCCACCTGGGAGTATCATTCGCACACTGTGCACATTTTTTTCGTTCAAATGTCCACCGATTCTGGCCACTTCATTATCAGAAAAGCTAAACCGTACCCATATCGGTGACAGTTGAGTCAATGTGGTCAGCAAGCTGTTATTGGCTGAAACCAACGTCCCCTCGGAAAATTGTGAACGCCCAGTCACTCCGCTCACAGGCGCCTTCACAGTGGTATAAGAAAGATTAAGTTGCGCCTGTTGCACACGGATTTTTGCAGCCTGCAAGGCGGCTTCTTCTATTGCCAGGTCCACTGCGGCCAAATCATAGGCGCGTTGACTGACAAAATTTTCCGCCAGTAATTGCCGCTGGCGATTTTCATCACTTTGGGCACGTAACATGCGGAAACTTTGTTCGCGCAACAAGGCATTGGCTTCCTTGAGGGCATTCTGAAAAGGCTCTGGATCAATTAAAAACAATGGCTGACCGGCTTCAACCGCTGCACCTTCGTCATACAGCCGTTTGAGCAAAATGCCACCGACCCGTGGACGAACTTCAATTTCTTTTGCGCCCTCAGTTTGTGCGATTGTTTCGAGGCTCATGGGCATTTTCACCGGTTCGGCGGCCATAAATGTCACCTCAATGGGTGGATTCATTTCCACTGCTGTCTGAGTTGATTCCTTGCCTCCGCAACCTGTCAATATGAAGCATGCTAATCCATAGTAAAAAAAATTAGCGCACATCTTCATGACTGGCTTAATAGTTGTTAAAAAACAAGCATGATTCAGCAATATCGAAAAAATAGAGATGGCCACTCGAACAATTTACTCAATAAGTTATAGGTTTAACGTTCATCAATTATGGAAAAACCACAAAAGCATAATAGGGTTCTGTATAATATGCATGACGATAGTTTGACGGACAATGTAGAAGTATTGCATAGATGAAGATTAGATATTCCTCATTATTTTACCTGCCTACAGATGCGCAGTTGAGTATTTATATCTACAGATCTACCATATTGGATTGATCCTGATTATTAGAACTGATACCAATCACTCAATATCGCATAATCCGATCAACCCTATTCTTTAATGCTAAATAAAATTTAAAGGTGCGATATATATGCCTATCCATATTATTTTTGCCATATTAACTTTCTGCATGATGCTTGCAACTGCTACTGCTCAGGCATCCTTGAAACTACCTGAAACTGTAAAAGTTGATCCAGCTGCGTTAACTGCTGAACCAATGTGCGATCCAATCATTTCTGCCGCATGGCGAGAAGCTCAGGAAATTGAAGGAGTCAAAATTGAAGCGTCTCCAGGTTGCAGTCCGGATAATCCTGCATGGATCGTAGCGGCGGTTAAAGGAACCAATAATATCTCGATGGACACCTTGATGAAAACGGGACTCTCGCCCGATGCCATCCTTAAAACCGATGATCTGGACGGCGACGGTGATCCAGACCGAATTATCATTAAACTGGAAATCATGGAGCTAAACGGCAAAACACCTGATTTTCCCGGAGTGCTTCCAACCTTTGATATTGCTCCCGGCATACAGCCTGGCGCATGGGTATTTGCGCCTAAAGGCAGCGGCATGTCGACTGAGAATTTTGAGAGTATACGTGCCAATCCGCTGTTAAGACTGCCTTCACCGGTCATTCGCGTTGAAGTCGGTGATATCGTGCAAATCGTATTGGAAAACACGCATTATTTTCCGCATAGTATTCACCTGCATGGTGTAGACCATCCCTTTTCGCATGGCGAACATGGTGGCCAGGATGGCGTGCCACAGACCAGCGAAATAGAACTGATGCCCGGCGAGCGTCGTATTTACGAGTTCCAGGCCCGTCAACCAGGCACCATGTTTTACCACTGCCACGTACAAACGCATACCCATTTAGCGATGGGACTGGCTGGGATGATTATCGTGGAAGAGAACAAACCGAACAACTGGCTGCAAACCTTAAATATCGGTGGAGGCCATGTCCGTCATCCTTCCGTTGCCGTGCGTGAGCAATTCGATCAAGAATACGATCTGCACTATCACTCGATGGACAAAGAATTGGGTAACATCATTAAGAAATATAACGATCCCCGCCTCATTGCACGCGACATGAACCGGCGTTATAAAATTACCGAATCAAAAGAAGATTATTTTACTCTGAACGGTCTGTCATTCCCGTATACGTTAAGGGAATCTCTCATCATTGTCGAGCCAGATCAAAAAATAAAACTGCGCTTGCTCAATAGCGGCGGGGAACAGATAGCCGTACATACGCACGGTCATCATGCCACGATTACGCATTATGATGGTGTGGAACACAATCCGATGGCACAGATCATGCGCGACGTCTTTGATATCGCTCCAGCGCAACGTCTTGATCTGAAATTGGAAACCGTCAATGACGGCAAGCATAGCTACGGTGAAGGCGATTGGCTGATTCATGATCACCGGGAAAAAGGATTTACCACGGATGGTATGGCCGAAGGCGGCAGCATAAGCTCGATCGTCTACACTTCTTATTTGGGTGAGAACGGAATGCCGAAGACCAGTCATTTTGGTATTGATCTGAGTCATTTTTTCACCAAGGAATATTACGAAGGCAGGTTACCCGTCTGGCAGGATCTCGACGAATGGGCCAGCCTCGGATCACCTGCCGGGCAAACAGGGCTTGACACGGCGACACAAACCGCATTGCTCAATGCGCTCTACGGATTACTGGCAGGACTCTTGATCTATTTAATTTTCACCAAGTGGGGACAAATCAAGCTAAGCACTATATCCGCGATTTCTCGCCTAAAAAGCCCCAAAGGGAGTAACCATAATGGCTAAATTTACAGCAATTACTTTCTTACTCGCTGGTATCCTGGCTTTCAATACGCATGCAATTGCGCAACAGCAAGTCAATCCTAGTGAACAACACGATCAGCATGACCATAGCGGTCACGACATGAGTCAAGATGAGCATGATCATAGTGGACATAGTATGAATCAGGATAAGCATGACCACAGTGGCCATACCATCAGCAAAGAGGCTGGCCCGGCAGTAAAACATGCAACTGAGCATGGAGTCGCCGCCGATCATGGTCATGAACACGACATTGATCACAGTACTCACGATACCGATACCCAGGCGACGGAACATGGCGATCTCCATCACCATCACCACATGGACCACGATGACCATATCATGGATCATGAAGGCACTATGATCATGGGGCAGAATCTGGATAAACTGCCCAGTAGCTGTCAAAGCATTTCGGAAGAAGTCGAGATTACCGTGCGTGGTGGTAGAAAGTATTCTGCAAAATTTCCGGGAACCGCTTTTGCATTTGATCAGCAGCAGTGGCATGTGAAGCCCTGCTCGAAAGTCACTTGGCACTTCATCAATGAAGATAATATCCGCCACCAGTTTATGATGCACGGCTTACCTAAATACCTATACAAGTATGGTATGTTTCATCTGGAAGTCACCGGCCCCAGAACCGTATCCGGCACGATTATCGTACCCGGCTCCGATGACACCTACCTAGTGCACTGCGACATATCTCAGCACATGGAAAAAGGCATGAAGGCGCAATTAGTGGTTGGTAAGGGAGGTGAAGATATTCCCAGCATCCCAGGCTTAACACCGTACAATTTAACCGATCGCTATGAAGCTGAGGATTTGCCGAAAGTTTCTAATAAATCCTCTGATAAAACTGAAAATAATTTACTCACATTGGAAATGACCGAGTTTTCCAACATCACTCTGAAGAATTACGGAATGGTGCTGATCGGCGCACTGCTTGGATTATTTCTCGTACCACTATTCAAGAAAATTCCACTGCGTAAAAAGAGTGACTAAGCAGTATCGTATTGTTCAACTTTGATTTATCCGTCTGTCTGACGAATTGAAACGCTAAATTCATTAGACTGACGGATACAGAATCAACCTCTATTCTACAATCCAATCAATCTCGAATCCCCCCAGTCGGTCAGGAAAAATTGAGCAATCAGGGGATCGCAATATGGTCCTGCAATGAAAATTAGCTGTTTTTTTTCGACCAGGGAAATCGAAAACCGCCTTTATCACTTTTCTGAGTATCCAAGCTATCATTCTTCGGATCTGGATCAGCCTGTATCTCTGAACTGGTCGTGTCTTGATGGTTTTGCACAACAACAGAGGGAGGCTTTGCACTGAGTAACTGATTAAGCTGCTGAGACAAATGATGAGCCGCATCAATACTGATTGCCGTCCTGCTGGACAATTTCACATTGATCGCATCAGGTAGCTTTTCACCCGATTTGGTGGCTTGTTTCAAAATATTCAAGTTCTGCGGATCGAGAAAACCGAAATCGATCAGCACAACGCCTTGTCCGCCATTCACGGCTGAGAAATTTGAATACAGTGGCTGTCCCGTCTGTTCTCCCGGCAACATCCTGATACTAACCTGCCTCGTGGCTGGTTGAACTGTTTCAGCTTTGTCCTGAGTCAAACTATCTGTTTCATCAGCCATATGCTTCCCCCACTTAAATAATATTAATTACATAAAATGCACATCAACCCTTAAAATCAAATTATCTAAACATAAGGTTAGAAAATGTCGGCTATTTCTTTGGCAACAATTGATTGAGCTGATGCGCTAAATTATGCGCAGCTTCAACGCTGAGAGCGATCCGGCACGACATTCTTGCTCCAACAGTATCTGGTATTTTCTCGCCCGCACGCACCAATCGATTCAATGTATGCATGGTCTGAGGATCAAGGAATCCAAAATCTACAATAACAATCCCCTGCCCCCCTTGAACCGATACAAAATTTGAATATAGCGGCTGACCGGCATGCTCGCCCTGTTGCATTCTGACATTGACTTGCAAAACATGGCCTCCAGTTGTTTCCGTTTTATTCTCGATCGGCACGTCATTCTGCTCAGCCATTAATATTCTCCCGATTACCATGCAATTTTAAAATACCCAAACCTGATGCAAGTATTAAAAATCCCGTTTTATTCCAACACAATAGCTTGACTTCATCAATACGGAATCTCTCTATACAGTTTTCAGTACTCTGTAAGAAGGACCGAAAAACCCTTGGCATTTACATTAATAAATCTGCAATTTAAAGCCTCTATTCTTTCAATGATAATATCAAATTGAATATAGATCTATTGAAACTCCTGCCCCACAAACTCTATGCTACTGGCTCATAAATCATATACCCTCAACCATCCCATTACTTCACTCATACATACTTTCACAAATACTATATACCAATATTTCGATACCCTACACAGCGTAATACATCAACATGAACACTTAATGATTATTTTTCCAGCTCCTTAAAATTCATGATCTGCAATGACTTGCCATGAATCTATAGTATACAGGTCAGAGACTTGCTTTCTAAATTCTTGCTATACAGCTAAATAATTTCTGTATGCAATTTCCCACTGGCAATATCTTTCCTTATGCAGAATATATAGAGCTATTAAGGAGAATTGCCTACCTTACGCATAACTTTTAGGTCAGGTCAATTTTTCACTAAAGGTTGAAGCGATATTAATATCAACAGGCGGTTCGTTGACCAACAACTTTACAAGTCTGTCCAGCGAAGCCTTTGTCGATGCCGTAACTGCTCAGATTAGCCTGGCTGCTTCGGTGGTTGATTTAAACTTTGGCAGCACATTCTTTGGTGATGGTTTAAGCATCACCTACACTTGTACCGATGTGCTGGGCTGCAATGACGTGCCAGGAGGTTCATCGCGTACGTTCGAAGTCTCAATTACGGGCATGGCAGTGGGTGATTACAAATTCGATGTGTTTGCACGTGGAATCGATGCTATCGAATCGGATTTAATTCATGTTACAGCCGTTCCAGAACCAGAGACCTATGCTATGTTGCTGGCTGGTCTTGGTCTAATAGGTTTTATTGCACATCGCCGCAAAATAGTTATAGTTTAAGTAAAATTGATGCAAAACCCCAGAATGACAAATATCTTTCTGGGGTTTTTTTTCTTTTTATATCTTTCGCAACATCTCTTTCTCTTACCCAGAGTCTTATTTTCCCAGTATTAATCAATATCTCCAGTCATCAAAAACATCGACGCGAGGTTTCTCTGATAGCCGTTTTTGATCTTTTAACCAGCGCCTGAAGTACTTGTCATCGGTCAGCTGTTGCAAATCCTGCTGCATCCTGATCAAATCTCTTTCGAGAGACGATTCTCTCACCCTGAGATTGCGATTAAGATTAGCTTCACTCAAATTTTCACAGGATTTCAGGCCAAATTCATAGCGCGCATCGTGACGCTGATGATGCAGCTCAATTTCCAGTTCCAGGGCTTGCTGTTTGAGTAATAGCGTCAAGGAAGTAATTTTTTCTTCGGTCATTTTTGCAATGGTTGCAGGGTTGGTTAATGCAACGCCCAGTTGGATCTGCAGCAGGGCTACTAGATCACGGCGATCGTAAGCGGCATTGGCTTCGCTCATTAGTACAGTTTTTCTGTCACGCTCATCAGAATCACAGGCACGATCAGGATGCAAGGCGCTGACCAATTGACGAAAAACCTTGCGCAGTGTGGTTTCTGCTGCTTCCTGCTCGGCTTTGGCCTGGAGTTGAGCTGCACTGGGCTTCTTTTTGCGAGTCCGGGCCTGTTGACGTGCTTCCTGTTCAGCAGCTTCCACTTCTCGCAAACGTTCCATACCAGCTCTAAACACATCATGAGCGGTTTCCAGTGACTCATCATCGTCCAAGGGCTCGCCCAGCATGTCTTCCATCTTGTCACGCATGTCCATCATGGCGGCTTGCTCCTTCTGCGCCAAACTTTCTCTGCTGTGCTTATCATGCAGCACTCTCATTTCCTCATCTCCTTGTTCGATCAATTGCATACTGAGATTGCAAAGTATGATTTCGGCTGTGCGTTCTTGCTGGACAGTTAATCCCCTGCGTTGCAAACGTTTATCCAGGAAAAAAATCATTTCACGTACACATATCCTATGATGCTCACGGAGGGGTGACAGTCTCTGATGGTATACAGGGCGATGTGTATCACACATCGCCTGCACCTCAACCAGTTGCATCTTCAATTTATCTATGCGTTCCAGTATCTGGTTAAAGCGCTGCTGACCCGGCGATAGCTGATTATCCTGAGCTATTAATGTAAGTGTAAGCATAGAATTGTCTGATGTTTGTTAGCTAATATCCGAATTTTCGTTGAAAAATAAATCGGGTTGTTGATGCATTTGTTATCCTGTCAAATCAGTGTGGGTAAGTATGAAACATTTGCAATCAGAAGCTGGGTAATCTGTCATATCGTGAGTTTATACCTCGCTACTCATAGCAGTTCCTGTGGCTCTCTATGTTATTCAGCCGAAAACAATACGCTTATCTTTGCTAGTAGTTTGCGAATATCCGGAAAATATTTTAGTCTTCAAGACTGGCCTGTTCCCTTAACCCATGGAATTCTATTGATCACTAATTATTGAGCCATGAAGAAAAAACATGTAAATTGGCGTACCATTGATGACTCTATTGTTTCGTGACCCTCATGATCAGTATAACCAAAACACTTTCACCATCGCTGTATTATATTCTGACCTACGGCTTTCTCGGCAGTCTTTTCTTTTTGACCGGCTGTCAATCATTTTTATCCCAACCCAAAGAATTAGTCAGTCCAGTAGTTCGTTCATTGCCTATGCCGATCGCCAGCCATGAATACAGTTTCGACTCTGCCCGTGAAGATGTGGTGGGTAAATTACAAATCATTACCGCCCACAAGGACGACACACTTTCCGACATCGCCCGGCGTTTTAATTTGGGTTATGAAGAAATCGTCAGTGCTAATCCCGAGGTCGATCCCTGGCTACCGAAAGCCGGTACAAAAATCGTGATCCCTACCCAGTTCGTCTTGCCGGATGCCCCACGTGAAGGCATTGTGATCAATCTCGCCGCAATGAGATTGTTTTATTTTCCGAAAACCAAAAGTGGGGATCCGCAAAGAGTCATCACGCATCCGGTCGGTATCGGACGCGTGGAGTGGAAAACTCCGGAAGGTATGACACGGATCACAGCCAAAAATGAAAATCCCAGTTGGATACCAACACCTTCCATTCGGAAAGAATATGCCAAAAATGGCAATCCACTCCCTGCCGTCGTTCCACCGGGACCCGACAATCCAATGGGAGCTCATGTGCTCAGACTTGCTTGGCCAAGTTACGCCATTCATGGTACCGACAAACCACCGAGTGTTGGCTTGCGCGGCAGCCACGGTTGTCTACGCATGTATCCGGAAGATATCGCATTCATTTATAACGAAGTGTCCATAGGCACACCGGTTCGCGTCGTAAATCAGCCTCATATGCTTGGTTGGCGCGATAACACGCTGTATCTGCAGAGCTACGCTGTCTTGGAAGACGACAAGCGTAATCACAGTATATTGTTAAAAAACTCTTTAACTGCTGCACGCTCTTCATCCAAAGCAAAACTTGACACACGACCTCAGGTTCAAATCAACCCAGTACTCTTCGATGAGGTCATTCAGAATCCACGTGCTATTGCGACACCAGTCACACAGCCTGAGTTGACGTTACAAACCTACCTTGATCTCGCAAAACGCGTACAAAACACACTGCCATTCAATGCAACCTGGGACGGTAACATGGAAGGACAATTAACAGCCGCCGCTGTCATGGAAATGACCAATACAGAAGAAGTACAAACTCGTTAGAATGGCACAATATTTTTTATAATTTCTGAATAAGGGCATAGAAAATTCAGCTAACTTATTCATCACCTTGGCTCATACCTGCATAACTGGCGGAATCTCCCTTTTTTATCTATTGCGTGAAACAAACACTATCGCTAAGGAAAAATCTGATTGAGAATCTTCGTACACTGCTTGGTAACGAATGACAAATCTAAGCCTGCTTGCTCCGATCAATTGCAGTATTTCATTTGACAGCTCGACTAAGATTCAATACATTTTCATCAATATTCAAGCTGCATAAAACTTACCGATCAATTTGAAGAGACCGCGATGATGCGCTCGCTCTTTTATATTCTGATTTTGTTATTGATGACTTTACAAACAAATTTGGCTCAGCCCGACACTCCGCCGATCCGCCTGGTGATTCACGGTGGTGCCGGCTCGATTGAGCGCAGCAAACTGACTGCGGAGCGCGAGCAAGCGTATACGCAAGTGCTTGCACAATCACTAGCTGCGGGTTATGTCATACTCAAGGCAGGCGGCAGCAGCATAGATGCTGTGTCCGCAGCAATTGTAGTGATGGAAGATTCACCATTGTTCAATGCGGGCAGAGGTGCGGTATTCACCCATGCCGGACGCAATGAACTGGATGCATCGATCATGGATGGTGCAACACGCATGGCAGGCGCCGTTGCCGCTATCACCACAATTCGCAATCCGATTCGCGCCGCACATGCGGTGATGACCCAAAGCGAGCATGTCATGCTGATCGGCCAGGGTGCCGAAACCTTTGCGGCCGAACAGGGGCTGGAAATTGTCGATCCATCCTATTTTTATACCGAATTCCGCTGGAAGCAACTACAAAAAGCGATTGCTGAAGAACGCGTGCTACTTGATCATGATGTCGATTTCGGCATACCACAACCTGGCAAGGACGAAAAACGTGGAACGGTCGGAGCTGTCGCATTGGATCGTTATGGCAATCTTGCAGCCGGCACATCAACCGGCGGTCTTACCAACAAACGTTTTGGACGTGTTGGAGATTCCCCCATCATTGGTGCCGGAACCTATGCGGATAACCGTTCGGTTGCGGTATCCGCAACCGGCACCGGAGAAATGTTCATTCGCACTGCAGCTGCATTCAGCACCGCAGCGCAGGTTCACTTACTGCGCACTCCCATCGCAGAAGCAGCCGATAACGCGCTGAGAGAAATCGCCGCTATCGGCGGCGATGGTGGTCTGATCGTTCTCAATGCAGAAGGTCATTATTCGATGCGGTTCAACACCAGAGGCATGTTCCGAGGCACTATCGGCAATGATGGCATTGCATGGATTGGAATTTATTCTGGAAATGAAATGCCAGTAACAAATTCGCCCGTTGCTATTACACCCTGACAACTGATGATGACGAGATGAATAAGAAGGAAATTTCATTCATAAAAACATGATTCAAGCAATTCATCAATTAAAATGAAAAACTACCAAATAAAACCTGGCAACAAAATCAGATTATCACAATGCGATCCTGACGATACGGGCAGTTACGAGAAAAACAGGCAAGGTAAGGAAAAATCCAAAGCGGTTACAAAAAAATTGATCGACAAATTGAGCGAGCTGCAAGAACGATTGTACGCCAACAGCACTCGGGCATTGCTGATTGTATTGCAAGGAATGGATACCAGCGGCAAGGATGGCACGATCAAGCATGTGATGTCCGGTGTCAATCCGCAGGGATGCAAAGTAGTGACGTTCAAAACACCTTCTGCAGAAGAGCTTGGTCATGATTTTCTGTGGCGCGTGCATCAGAAAGCACCTGCCAAAGGACAGATTGGCATTTTCAATCGTTCGCATTACGAGGACGTGTTGATTACCCGAGTGCATGGGTTGCTATCAGACAAGGTGATCAAGCAACGGTTTAATCAGATCAAGGAATTTGAGGAATTATTATCCGAAAGTGGCACGGTGATATTGAAGTTCTTTTTGCATATTTCGAAAGATGAGCAGAAAAATCGATTGGAAGAGCGCATCAACAATCCGCAGAAACGCTGGAAATTCAGTGAAGCAGATCTCGAAGAGCGAAAATTCTGGGGAAACTATATTGAAGCATTCGAAACCATGATGGCGGCCACCAGTATCGAGTCTGCACCCTGGCATATCGTACCAGCCAACCACAAATGGTTTCGCAATTTGATCATCGCCGATCACGTTGTCATAGCATTGGAGGAGATGAAGTTGAAAACGCCCCCGCCTCCTGCACACATCAACTTTGATACATTGAAGATTGAATAATCCAGCTGTAGCATCTTTATGGCAATCAAGACAAGGAATCTGTTATGGAAATCGAACTGAAACTGGCCTTGCATTCGCGTCACCGGGCCCGGCTTCGACGCCATCCCTTGTTAAATAAAGTTACGGCGAAACAGAACCCATTGCTGAGCATTTATTTCGATACCGCGAAATTTGATCTCATGCAACGTGGCATTGCTTTGCGCTTGCGCTATGTTAATAACCGATGGATTCAGACCTTAAAAGCTGAATCACAATCGGCTGGTGCATTAACAAGCCGTCCGGAATGGGAAGTAACGGTTATAGACGGCAAACATCCGGATTTCTCCGCATTGCCACCAGTAGCCTTGGATTTGCTCGCTGGCATCAAACTCAAACACATCACACCGGTATTTACTACCGAGTTTCGACGTATCACTTGGCTTATTGATAGCGAGCAAGCACAAGTCGAAGTAGCTCTCGATAGCGGAAAAATCAACGCCGGCGATATCTCCGGCAGCATTTGCGAAGTGGAAATTGAACTCAAATCAGGAACGCCAGAGTTTCTCTTCGATGTGGCAAATCAATTGCTGGAACACGTACCACTTCATATTGAGCCTCGTAGTAAAGCCGAACGTGGCTACATTCTGAGCGGCGCAGTGATTCCTGCTCCAATCAGGACAATTCACCCGATGATCGAAAAAAATCAGCCGGCTGGCGAAGCTTGGAATGCAATTCTGCACGCTGCTCTGGTGCAATTATCTGCCAACGTACCAGGCTTTCTGGAGAATGCGCATGACACTGAATACCTGCATCAGCTTCGTGTTGCCTTGCGCCGCTTGCACACTGGTGCACGATTGGCGGAATCACTAGGTCTGGCAATACCCGATTGGGATCAGCCGCTGCGCCAGTTGATGCAGGCACTGAATACAGCACGAGATTGGGATGTATTTCAGCAGGAAATTCTACCGGAGATCCTGTCGATTCTGGAAACACCCATGGAGGATGTCAACATTGACGATACAGTATCCGCCTTATTGCAAGACACTGCCGCACTTGCCCGCCAGCAATCGCAAGAGATATTGCGCAAGCCCGAATTTACCCGACTGATACTTGATATCGGCCGCAGCCTCTTATCTACTGCACCTACTAATGCCCGACAACTGGAGACAAAAACATGGGCCAAGACAGTTCTCGATAAACGCTGGCAGAAACTGCGCAAGAGCTGCCATGGGTTCGTCAAACTGGATTCCAGCCGGCGCCATAAGGCACGCATTGCCGCCAAGAAGTTGCGTTACATAGCGGATGCTTTCGCTCCGATCTACAACAAACGCGCTGATCATTTCATTGCCGCTTTATCGACATTTCAGCATGAATTGGGATATACCAACGATCTGGTTATCGGCCAGCAATTGCTCCACAAGCTCCCGAGAAAAACGGTCAAGCTTGGTTTCTCACTTGGCCGACTTAGTGGTGTATTGGAATTTGCAGCTGCGCAACGGGCTCATTTACCCGCTGCAATTTGGCAACGACTGGCGCGATCCAAATTATTCTGGCGCTAAAAGTTCTCAGAATGACCGATGAGCATCACATAGAATCTCATTGAAAGAATTCTGAAACTAAATGATCATGTGCAAGTTTCAATGGGCTTATCTCGGATTGTTATTCGTGCACATGCCATAACCATACGGCTATGCAGATAGATAATAAGCATGCTGCCAAAGCGATACAAGCATTATTGCGGTATTTCCGCACCAATAGCGCTTGAGGATATACTGAAATAATAAAAGGCTGTGCCGAATTATTCGACTTAGCAATGATATTGGTATCCGGCTCTAAAGCGAGCTGATTGTGAATTCGCTGTGCTTCGGACCTCGCTTCCTGACGTGCAGCCTCCCATTCTTCCTGATCAATATTACCATCCTGATTGGTATCGAATCGCTCCTGTAGCGACAGTTGATCTTGTTTCCAATCATTGATCAGATTGATCATTACATCTCGAACTGATTTTTGCGTCGCAGCAGACCAGGTACTGAATTGCCCCAATATATATAGTGATTGACCTGGCAACACCAACCATTCAGTGTAGCGATAGCCGTTGGTCATCGCATGAACGATCGACTGACTTTCCAATATTTGGGTGCGAGCGGGCCATTCGGTATTGCCGTACCATACCAATTTTTCATCGCCACTGACTTCCGCACCGTTTGGGTCCACATAACAACTGTTTACGCCATCTGTTAGTTTGAATCGGTGATCGCTGGTAGATTTGTACACAACGTTCCAGCGAGTTTGCGTACGGTTATTTTCGACAAAAGATTCCTGCTGTTCGATTTGGCTGCGATACCAAAGGCAGGGATGATTTGATAGCGGCGCATATATGCGTTGATCATCAACCAATTGCCCTTTGCCCTCCAGTTCAATATAACCCTGGTGTGCGGAACGTAGCTTAGCAGTCGGCGTATTCTCGATGATCCGCAACCGTTTCCAATTGCGAGCAAAGAAATAGAAACTGAGCAACGCCACCAGTATCGAGACATTCAGCGTAAATTGGAATTCTTCGGATGTAAATTCTATTGGCAAGGGTGTCATGCTGGAAATAATATATTAACCGAACAATTTACCGATATTGACATCCTGTTTATCGGCCTCACTGAATTCCAGCAAATCACGTGATTTGAATTTAAACCAATGAGCGACGATGATATCCGGAAATTGCTCAATCCGCACATTATAAATTTTGACCGCTTCATTATAGAACTCACGACGATCTGCGATGCTGTTTTCCAGCCCGGTAATGCGCGCTTGCAAATGTTGAAATTTTTCACTGGCTTTCAATTCCGGATAGTCTTCTGCAACGGCAAAAAGATTGCCCAATCCAATTCGCAAGCTACTTTCCGCAGCACCCAATGCACCGATATTACCCGACTCCCGTGCGGTAGCCACCTGGGACCGTGCCGCAATCACCTGCTTGAGTGTTTCCTGTTCAAAACCCATATATTGCTTGCAAGTTTCAACCAGTTTGGGAAGTTCATCGTGACGCTGTT
The DNA here is from genome assembly GCF_003011925.2 of Nitrosomonas supralitoralis. GTDB lineage: Bacteria > Pseudomonadota > Gammaproteobacteria > Burkholderiales > Nitrosomonadaceae > Nitrosomonas > Nitrosomonas supralitoralis. The sequence continues at coordinate 38,872 of NZ_PXXU01000008.1, read as the reverse complement.
TCAAAAGAATATCAATGTTCGACCAAGCTTGCGATACTGAATGTTTGATATCCACTAAGCTGTTATAGAGCATGACACCGTAGATAAAAACAATAGTCATTCCTGCCATAGAAATATAGATAATAATGTCCAACGTCACGCCTCCTGTAAATTGCTTAAAATCCAATAAAGCTTTGAGATCTATCCATTTTTAAATTAAAAAGAAACGGGAGTAGCCTTTTTCCACTGCATCGATTTCTAAAATTCTGAAATTTTCATCATGATCCGATAATATTGACAGATAATATCGCGCTTTTTTATGCTATCTTGAATTTAGTGATGCAATTAGGCATTAGGAGTAACTCATGTGTTTTCCAAAACTATCATATAAATTAATCATCCAATTATTGGTGTTCGCAATCGTCATTGGCTGCGTTGAGGTTTCAGCACAGCCTGAGGAAAGTGAAAAAGTTATCATCACGGTCGGAAAATTTGGCCCTGATGGCTGCGAATTTCTCGGAAAGGTAAAAGGATCCTCAAAAGAAAGCGAAATCGAAGAAGACACTACGTCTTATACCAACCGACTGATCAGAGCCAGGAGCAATTTGATCAATGAAGCGAAGAAACTGGGAGGAAATAATGTGCATGTCATCCACTCCAACAATTCCGGTAAATATGAAATTCCCGGAGCTGATAAGGAAATCATGCATATCGGAAATGTTTATCGATGTCATTAAGCTTGCAACGGAAAACCATCAAATCAAACCAGGAAACTTATTTTTTTAAATCATTTTCATAGTTTCGCTTTGCACAAAGAAGAAAATACAATCAATCAATTTCGTTAAAATTCTTTGTTTTCATTCGACCCTATACCCAGCTTGCGCGGTATTGCGAGTAGCCTGGAGAATGCTCGACTTTCGGACTTTCGTTCTGAGCCTCATAGTCTTTGGGTCAGTGGAATGATTCATATTCCAAAAGCACACGAAATATTCAAAAAACGACGAGAGCGCACAAGGTATAAAGCAACTGAGTTCGGGACGAAATTTTAGCACCTTAAGTTAACTCGATAAGCGAGCATCTGCTGATAAAACAGTAGATGGAGCGTGCTCTTACAAACTTGCGACTGTTTTCAAACAAAGCGCAACACAGCTGTAGCACAAACATTAAGTCCGCACTTAATGAGCTTTGTTATATTATTAATCCAATAAGTGGCATCTTACCTTCTGCATACAAGATTCCAGCAGAACTCAGAGGAAATCTATTTGATTTTACTTGACTATTATAAGCCGGGTAAATTTGTTGAAAAGAGTGATGAGTGTTACCATACCCATGTCTTGAGTAATGTTCTTTATTTCTTTAGCATTAACTCTGGATAAACCAGATAATTTAGAATATTGAATCAACAAGAATTTACGCTATTACTCAGAAATATTCTCAGTGGTGCTGCAAAAAGCCACTCCATTCATTTGTAAACGAGGTACGTCATGAACAAAATAATTTTGTCTCTTTTCATAGTTTTTCTGTCCTTATTGTTAGTAAGCTGCTCGGGACAGGAAGGAACTGCTGAGAAAGCAGGTAAAGAAATCGATAAATCCATTGATAGTGGAAAACAAACCATTGATGAAGTTCTTGAAGAAGCATCTGATAAAATGGATGAAATTGAAAGTTCCTTCGAAGGACCTGCTGAACAAGCGGGCAAAGAAATAGATCAAGCCGTCGAGAATACTGCAGAAAAAATTGAAGAAGTCGGCGACACGCTAGAAGAAAATGCTGAAGAAGCCGGTGATACATTAGAAGAAAAAATTGACGGCAGCAAATAAACAATGCACTGATCATATTCAGCCAATGGCTGAATATGATGCTAAAAACTAAACGCTATAATGTCTGTTTCCTAAGGTTTTTAGCGTGATCCGGTACAAGAAATCCAAAATCATTACTTCCTGATTTTCTAAAATATTTAAGTCTTTGCTTGCCCCTTATAATCCGTCAATACCCCAATAACTATAATTACCACACCGACTGCCATATAAAAATTCCGTGCAGTCTCATCGCTGGAAAAACCTAAAACAAAAGGCACGACAATTAACGTCGGACCAACAATGCGCTCAATCCAGCCATGAACAGTAAATGGAATAATTTTGATGACACCAAATGGAAAGTCGGATGCCAATGTCACTATCAGATGAACAACGGCCAGACCGTATGCCAGAAAAGCTGGCAACTGATCTAAACCGAGTAAGGTTGGAGCCAGCAAAAACAGAATGACGGTTACAAAATCCAGATAACCATGCATATGCGGTGAAATAGCTTTCATGTTAACACTCCTGATTAATTAATGTATGGCAACTCAATGACTACCATATAAATACATTAATACAAAGCTATCACCAGCGTCTGTTATCTATATAACACAATCTATCCTCCCTGATTATTTTGCCTCACAATAATCAGCCAAAGCAGCATCATTGACGCAAATCTGGTCACGTGTGTATTCGAGCATGCCACGACTTCTGAAATCGTTCAGAATCGTGCTAACCACCGAACGACTGGCACCAATCAGATCTGCTACATCCTGCTGGGTTAAATGAATTTCCAATGCATACCCATGCGTGCATCGGACGCCAAACATCTCCGCCAATTCCAATAAGGCTGCTGCCAGACACATCTCTACCGGTTGTGTGAGAATAGTCCTGAGTTTCTGTTCAATCTTTTGCTTACGCGCATAAGTTTCCTCAAAGATCTGCCATGCCAGTATTGTTTGCTGCGATAACAATGCCTTAAAATCGTTAAATGTCATACGATAGCAGCTAACCTCCCCCAATGCTTGTGCTGTTTCTTCCTTGGTCTGAATATCAGAACTCAAATCGCCAATTACATCCCGGCTTTTAAGCAAAGCAATGGTAATCTCGCTACCTTGTGCGGTTAAATGTGATAGCTTTACGATGCCACGTTTTATCCAGAATATATAACCACAGTACTCGCCCTGGCGGTAAAGAAAATCCTTATTGAGGAGATTAACTTCCTGAATCGAAGGATAGTCTCTTCTTAATTGATTAAAATTGTTCTCGAAGAATCTAGCCATTGATTCGAAATTAGTACTTTCAACTGACAAAGACATCAACCCTCCCATTAGCGCGAGATCCAAGTATTTGATATTTCTTCATAAATATAAATTGAGCATGTCATACAAATTTACAATTAAGACACCATTACCTCAACATACATAATCGTATTTAAAAACAGTATAATAAATAATTATACCGAGGAATTCCTCTGATCTATTGTATGAATTTTTGTTACCGACACCATCTCCTCCTTCTCCGCCGTCAATCGCGGATTAAATCATTCAACCGAATGATATTATTTAATATTCTCTAACATCTCGCACAAGTTTTGTAAATATTCTTGAATCATCTTCATACCGGAAACTGACTAGAAACTTTATTGGAAATTACTATAACCTATGTCGTGAGTTGGAAAAAAGATACAGTTTATATAATTTAATATAATCAATTGGTTAACAATTAAAGAAACAAAACAACAACCAATAGCCCTTGAGCGCCTGATTAATTTACGTATAATTTACACTCACTTATATCTAAAAATTAAACTTATTCCACATTAAAATTTTTTAACTCATATAATCCATACAAACTATCACATAGCAAAAAATAAGGAGTGAAAATATAACTCTGTGAATACGCACATATCACAACAGATTTTTGCTGCAACCGATTATTTTGACCTCACCAATTCTGAACAAGGCAAGATTCTTCAGTTCCAACAGGAGACTCTTGAGTTGATAGTATTGGGTAATGATTACAAAGAAATTTGTGAAAAGATCTGCCTGTTGATAGAGCACCTCTTGGACAATGCGGTGGCATCAGTCATGCTTCTGGACAAGAACAAGCAATGCATGAATGTGTATGCAGCACCCAGCATTCCGGACCAGTGTATCGCACAGCTTAATGGTTTACGTCCTGGCCCAGAAACAGGTTCCTGTGGCAATGCAATTTTTCGTCAAGAGGCAGTGTTTATAGAAAATACCCTCGATGATCCTCGCTGGCAAAGAATCCGAGAAATAGCCGTCGATTTTAATATTCTTTCCTGTTGGTCAATACCAGTGCACAGCAAGGGCGGCGAGTGCATCGGTTCGTTTGCACTTTCCAGTTTTGAGCATCGCTTACCCAGCGCATATCACCGTAAGTTACTAAAAATTGGATCGTTCGTTATTGGAATCGCATTAGAACAACAAAAAACAAACGAGCAGCTATATCTTTCCAGTAAAGTTTTCGAGAATAGCACTGAGGCAATTATAATTGCCGACGTTAATAAGGTCATCATCTCTATTAATAAGGCGCTGAATAAAATAACCGGTTTTACCGCAGATGAGGTGATCGGCAAGTCCGTGTCAATCGTAACCTCAATCAGACACAGCACTAGTTTTTTCCAAAAAATCTGGCTGAGTGTTAAACAATCCGGACACTGGCAAGGCGAAGTGTGGAATAGGCACAAGTGCGGACGAGAATATCCAGCGTGGTTAAACATCACTTCGATACCCAGTAAAAATGCTTCAATCAGCTACTATCTTATTCATTTTTCTAATATCACTGATAAGAAAAAATCAGACGAAATTATATGGCGGCAGGCTAATTATGATTCATTGACCGGCTTACCAAACCGTAATATGTTTTATGATCGACTGAGCCATGACATTAAGAATGCTTCACGTGCAGGAGTGCTGCTGGCAGTGCTGTTTATTGATCTCGACCGCTTCAAGGAAGTTAATGATTCATTTGGGCACAGCGTTGGCGATGCTCTGTTGGTTGAAGCCGCTAAGCGGCTTAATGGTTGTGTGCGTGAAACCGATACTGTAGCGCGTTTGGGCGGTGATGAATTCACCATTATCCTGAATGGAATCAGTGATCAGCACAGCGCAGAAAGAATCATCCAGTTAATTTTAATGGAATTGATTAAACCATTTCATTTGAATGCTAAATTAGCCTATGTTACCGCAAGTATTGGTGTCACATTTTTCCCAGAAGATGCCGGCAATGCGGAAATTCTAATGAAGAACGCTGACCAGGCCATGTATACCGCCAAAAATAACGGGCGTAATTGCTGTAGTTATTTCACTTCAAATATGCGCAAAGCAACAGAATTTCGTTCAAGAATTGCTTATGAATTGCGCCACGCATTAAAAGAGCAGCAACTATTCTTAATGTATCAACCGATTATAAAATTGGAAACTGGCAAGGTCCATAAAGCCGAGGCTTTAATACGCTGGCAACATCCAGAACGGGGTATTATCTATCCAGGAGAATTTATTTCCATTGCAGAAGAAACCAGTCTAATTTCTGATATTGGCGATTGGGTATTCAAGCAGGCAGTTAATCAAGTAGCGACGTGGCAGGCTAGTTACAATAGTAACTTTCAGATTAGTATTAATAAATCACCCAAACAATTTATCAGCAGAATCAGCGATTGGGTGAATCATTTACATGAGCAAAAATTAGACGGTCAAAGTATTATCGTTGAAATTACTGAGAATCTGCTGCTAGATGCCCATGAATTAGTGGTAAAACAATTATTAAGTTTCCGTGATGCGGGTGTGCAAGTAGCCATTGATGATTTTGGTACAGGTTACTCGTCGCTCTCTTATTTAAAGAAATTCGACATTGACTATCTCAAGATAGACCAATCCTTCATTTCTAATCTGGATAGTAAATCTAACGATAGAATCTTATGCGAAGCGGTGATTACAATGGCGCATCGCTTGGGTATGAAGGTCATTGCTGAAGGCGTAGAAACAGAATCGCAGAAACAACTTTTAATGGCGATGGGTTGCGACTATGGGCAAGGCTTTCTTTTCAGCAAACCCCTGACTACAGAAAAATTTGAAGCATTTCTTCAACACACCGCAGAGATATATTAGAATGCACTATGTCTGCTATCGTTTTTAAGCACATTGATTCCATAGACTCAAGTAGACGGTATTCAGCTTTAAGAATCATGTCTTACCGCCCAAAGAGGCGGTATATATCCTGAAGCTTCTATGAAATTGATCAAAATAGTAAGTGTTGCAACCGCAAGAAACGCAATCTGTAAGCAAACGACTCTACAACATCCAACTCCGCCATCATTTAAGATATCGGCCCTGGAATTTTCACCAGGGCCTTATAAGCAGTAGAATATTTACAGTTTTTAATGATCATCTAATCAAAAGATGAAGCTAAACAGCTTGTAGGGTATTAATATTAGCTTACCCCTGCATCAATTTCAAAAAGACTCTCCAAAGTTCTAAAAATCCACGGCTGGGAAATTTACTGAGAGTCCCCCTGTTTACTTCCATCATAGAGACTTGGTGGATATTGACCAGGTTTTGGATCACCACATCCGACTAAAAAGAATGCGAGAATAGCAGCGATTAATAAAGAGTATTTCATGTTCGTTATCTCCTATAAAATTAAACATCGATGATATATGAGTTAAGTGAAACAGCTCCGCGGTCATTCAAAAACAAAACAACCACCTTCTTAATACCAGAATCCAATAGCCCTGTCCAGAAAAATTTGCAAAAGAATGAATGCATAATTCCCGTGATAATCTGATTAATCACCTTCGAGAAAATTACAAGCGTCTGTAGAGAGAACAACAATATTTTTTATCTTCATGCTCATATCGATCAGAAGAACTAAAATTCCCATATTTTTACTGGTCGAAATGGCGTTTAGAAATTAATAAAACTTAGAATAGCGAGTTACTTCAACCAAATTGCTTGGAACTAAATTTGAATCAGAGCCAGACTTCCAATGGTTCCCAGTTAAAACTCAGCTAAACTCTCATATGTTTTCTGTGTATTGCAGAAACGATCTATCGCGCAAGATGAAAATTTTATTCGTACTTTTTACTCAGGCACCTCAAGTGAAACCCACTATGTACGCGGGGAATGATTGTTGCGATTGGTTTTCGAGATTGAATCTCCAAAACATACAGGCCATCCCCAACTACATCAGTATTAACCGTTCCAACTTAGTCACGATAAAAGATCTGAACTTCTCAACATGAGCATATCTCGTATCATCATACTAAGTAAGATGCAAGAAACCCATTGACTCAATCGCAATCTGCCGTGGCTTGGGAAGTTGCCAAATGGTATAATTTCGATTATGCATCCGGCAACTGTTCACGCTGCAACAAAAATACAAATTCATCGCCGGCACTGGTTTCCAGCCAAGTAAATGGCAATTCGGGAAAGGCCTGTTCCAATGCTGCTCGGTTATGTCCGATTTCAACCACCAGAATTCCCTCTTCAGTCAAATATCGAACGGCTTGTTGCAGAATAAGGCGAGTTGCATCCAGCCCGTCTTCACCACTTGCCAGCGCATTTTCCGGTTCATGCCGATACTCCTGCGGTAATTGTGCTATCGATTCAGCATTGACATATGGGGGATTACTGATAATCAGATCGTAGCGCTTTTTCTGTAACACAGAAAACAGATTGGATTCAATCAAATCAATTTTATCTTCCAGTCCGTAATCCTGTATATTTTTATGCGCCACAGCAAGCGCCTGAACCGAAATATCGACAGCATCAATCGTTGCATTAGGAAAGCTATGCGCCATCAAAATCGCCAGACAGCCGGAACCGGTGCAGAGGTCGAGTGCGGTGGATACAACTTCCGGAGCTTTAATCCATGGAGCTAGTTGTTTTCCAAGTAACTCGGCAATGAAAGAACGCGGGATGATCACGCGCTCATCGACATAAAAGCTGTAATCCCCGAGCCAGGCTTCATGCGTCAGATAAGCTGCGGGAATTCTTTCTTTGACACGTCTTTCGATTATTTCCAGTACGTGTTTGCATTCGTCTGTTGTGACACGCGCGTCCAGAAACAACTCCAGTTGATCCAGTGGCAAATATAAGCTTTTCAGAATAAGATACGCCGCTTCATCATACGCATTGGCCGATCCATGACCAAAATGCAAACCGGTCTTGTTGAATTGGCTGACTGCGAAACGTAATAGATCACGGATAGTATGCAACTGCGATTGAGCTTGGGTAAGCATGAGTATTAAATAATAGAGAAGCAAAAATGTTCATGTTGCAGCTGTAAAATTGGCTGGTACTATTGATACGGAACTGCAATGTAGCATAAAAACCGTGATGTGAAGGAATTACACATGTTAATTATTTTGAATGCATCACATTGAATACCGAAACGGATCATTATTTCATGCAGGTCGCTTTGGAACTGGCGCAACAAGCCCAGGAGTACGGCGAAGTTCCGGTGGGTGCTGTAGTGGTGCGGCATGGCGTCATAGTCGGACGCGGCTATAATCGCCCGATTTCTACCGCTGATCCCACTGCACATGCCGAAATCATTGCAATGCGCGATGCTGGTGGCCATATAGCTAATTACCGTTTACTCGGATGCACACTGTATGTCACATTGGAGCCGTGTGTAATGTGCATCGGTGCGATTTTTCACTCTCGTATCCAGCGCCTGGTCTACGCTGCAGCTGATCCCAAAACGGGTGCTTGTGGCAGTGTTATAGATTTACCTGCGGAAACACGATTAAATCATCACTTATTAGTCGATGCGGGCATCATGGCGCCTGATGCAGGTGCCTTGTTAAAGCAGTTTTTTGCGCAAAGACGTAATGCAACAGAACGGAGCAAACATGAAAGTTAATATTTATATCTCCTCCCAACAGTTGGATTTAACGGATGAGCATGAAAAAATTGTCCGACAATATCCGATTTCCTCAGCAAAGAACGGCACAGGACAGAAAAATGGCAGTTTCTGTACACCGCTCGGAAAACATATCATTCGCGCCAAGATTGGCATCGATCAACCTGTCAATACGGTTTTTATTAAGCGACGCCCTACCGGTGAAATCTATTCAACGGAACTGGCTGCACAATTTCCCCAACGTGATTGGATCCTGACACGTATTTTATGGCTGTCCGGCTGCGAACCGGGTTTTAATCGCTTTGGTTCGGTGGATACTATGCGTCGTTATATCTACATTCATGGCACACCGGATAGCGTGGAGATGGGTAAACCCGGATCCATTGGATGCATCCGCATGCGCAATAATGATTTGATGGATTTATTTGATCAAGTTAGCGCCGGAACGCCGGTTGAATTAATTGCATAGAAAATAAATTGACTTTACCTTTCTATTCATAACAATCCATTGCAATCGGGAGAAAAAATGGAATCTCTATTGATCCAAGAAAAGATTCAGATTTGCTTCACTGCTAAGAAAACTTAGTCTGATTTTTTCAAAAACAAACAGCCTAATTAAAAGCAGATAGCGCTACATGGTTTGCCGACGACGCAAGGACAATCCAATCAAACCAAGGCCTGTCAGTAGCATTGCATATGATTCTGGCCCTGGCACACGATTTACATTAGAGAATAACAAGTAGCCGCCACCGAAAGTACCGACCACAGAACGGGATACTTGCTGATAATAATCTCCGGTTGCCAGATAGTTAAATGAACCGCTTATCGCTGCGGCATCAATTACGACGGGAACTGATGAAATGTCATTAGTGAAATTGTCTTTATTATTAGACAATTCTATTTTTTGACTATAGATATTAAGAATGCTTGTCATATCATTAGATACTGCGGTTACCAATGCATTTGCGTTACTGCCAAGGCTAATCAAGTAATTAAGCTCGATGCCCTGAGCTAGCGCATTGGAAAAAAAGGCAAATTCGGCCGTGTCATGACCAAGCCAATCAAGTGGCGCTTGCTTAAGTGCAGCTTGTATAATTCCACTTTCTATCAGAATAGCTGCTACTAATAACTTCAGTAAAAAGCTCTTTCTCATTTGAATCTCAAATAGCGTAAATAAAAAATAAATGCCTTAAATATCCAACCGTCTTATGAACCTAATTTGATTCTAACTTGACACAGTTGCATTCTAGGTTTATTACTCCATTAAAACTATAGGAGATTATTCCTATTATTCTAGTACATGGATATAAGCTTTCATAGTACACTCATACTAAATTAAAAAACTATATTCATTTAATCATTAGCATAGTTGCATGGCTCTACGGTCAGATATTCTAATATTGATCATCTTATAGCTACAAGCCGCAACCGCAATCGCATTCGTATATGCATAAACGTAATAAGCAAATGAATAATTATTAGTTCCATATATAAGCTAATACAAGTACATTTGCACATCTGAAAATTAAATTTCTTAAATAATGAAGCGATTGTCAACTTTACCTGAGGATCACCCTATCCATACCAAAGTTGCACAGGATATTCTCCGAGCAGTAGCCAGCATTGATTATGGATCAGTCGAAATAGTTATTCACGACAATAAAGTTGTTCAAATAGAACTTCGTGAAAAAATCCGTATCCATCAAAAAGAGTATGAAAGCAATGTTGCGAAATCATAGACCCGTTCTTTCAAATCATATGGATGTTACAAGTCAACACAGCACAGATCCGGATTCTCGAATACTGAAATAATGAAATTAATGACTTAACCGTATCAAGGGAAAATTCATTCGGGGGAATAAAATGAAATTTATTTGGTTTTTTTTACACATCGTGGCACTGAGTACCTTTGTCCAACCTACCGAGGCGTCAAAAAATATGACCTCTACTGAAGAGAAAGGAGACATAATAAATGTAGCTCGAGTGCTTGAAATAGGCACCCTTTACTCTAAAATGATTGCAAAAGAAGCAGCCAATTACTCCAATTGGAGGAACCCGCATGAGCATTAAAACATGGCTAACCATGAGCTTCTTGACAGTAGGTTTATGCATTAGCAATACCGTACTGGCGGAAAAAATATTACTCAATGTCTCTTACGACTCGACTCGGGAGTTATATCAGGAATTTAATAAAGCATTTGCTCGGCACTGGCAGAAAAAAGCCAATGAAATGATTACAATCAAACAATCTCACGGCGGTTCCGGTAAGCAAGCACGTTCAGTAATTGAAGGATTGGAGGCCGATGTTGTAACACTGGCATTAGCCAATGATATCAGCGCAATCGCAGAAACAAGCCAGTTGCTGCCGGAAGACTGGCAAAAACGATTAGCTCATAACAGCACACCCTATACATCGACCATCATTTTTTTGGTCCGCAAAGGCAATCCCAAGGGAATAAAGGATTGGGCAGATCTGGCGCAGCCTGATGTGGCGGTCATTACTCCAAATCCGAAAACATCCGGTGGAGCACAATGGAACTATCTGGCAGCCTGGGAATATGGCAAGCGACACTACGGGGCAGATAAAGCAAAAGATTTCGTTAGCAATATCTATAGAAATGTTCCCGTGTTGGATTCCAGCGCACGTGGCGCTACCTCCACTTTTGTAGAACGTGAAACCGGAGATGTTTTGATCTCATGGGAAAACGAAGCTTTTCAGGTACTTGAAAAATATGGTACAGAAAAATTTGAAATTGTCGTTCCTTCGCTGAGTATTCTTGCTGAACCAGCCGTCACATTAATCGACAAAGTTGTCGATAAGAAAGGAACGCGAGAAGCCGCCGAATCCTATCTTCAATATCTCTATTCTGAAGAAGGGCAAGAAATCGCGGCCAAGCATTTCTTCAGGCCCACTAATGCCAAAGTAGCAAAGAAATACGCAGCGAAGTTTCCAAAATTAGAATTATTCGATATTGATGATGCTTTTGGCGACTGGAAGTCTACCCACAAAACTCACTTCTCCGATGGCGGCACATTTGATCAAATCTATTTAAAAGAGTAACAATTCTAATCAACAATAACGCTTTGAGTACAGCTCACCTATTAAAAATATCAATCGTATTTGCTATATCTGCATTCCAGAATTAAGCAAAGCAATGATTCTATCAGTGACAATTATTTAATGTGTGCTTCTATCTCAAGAAGAGAACGCTTACGCTCTACGCCCCAGCGGTAGCCTGCGAGTGCTCCGTCGCTACGCACCACTCGATGACACGGAATCGCGACCGCCAGTTTGTTTATCGCGCATGCCTGCGCCACGGCCCGCACTGCCCTCGGTGCGCCGATACACTTAGCGATATCAGTATAACTTGCGGTCTTTCCCACTGGAATCTCGCGCAAAGCTTGCCATACACGCTGTTGAAACGCGGTACCACGCACATCCAGCGGCAAATCGAGGCCTATACCCGGCGCCTCGACAAACCCAATCACCTTCGCGACAAGCTCTTCGAAACCAGCATCACACCCGATAAGATTGGCACGCGAAAAACTATCCTGCAAATCTTGCACCAACTTATCGGGATCGCCACCCAGGAAAATCGCACAAATACCTCGGCTGCTTTGAGCAACTAATATCGATCCAAGGGAGCATTCGCCGACAGCAAAGCGAATTTCGGTATCCGTGCCACCCGTGCTATAACTACTCGGCGTCATGCCTAGAATCTGATTTGATTTTTCGTAAAAACGACTATTAGAACTGTAGCCCGCAATGAAAAAGGCATCCGTTACTGCACTGCCGTGGGCAAGTTCATCACGTACCTTTTTCTCGCGCTGCGCTGCTGCATACTGCCTTGGTGTTAGGCCGACAACTTGCTTGAACATGCGATGAAAGTGGTAGATACTCATGCCAACCTGCATCGCTAGATTTTGCAGACCTGAAGCTGCTTCAGAGCTTTCGATAATGCGACATGCCTGCGTGATTTTGGCCGCATATTGCTCGACCCGAGGAGGCTTGTCCGGCTGGCAGCGTTTGCAGGCCATGAAGCCCGCGCCCTCAGCTTCTTCACGTGTGGTGTAAAACCTGATATTCTCAGGCTTAGCCGGACGGGCAGCACATGAAGGACGACAATACACCCCCGTTGTTGTGACTGCATAATAAAACTTGCCGTCAGCATTAATATCACCCGCGACGACGGCAACCCAGCGGGGATCATTGACCGTTTTGGCGGCGAGTTGTGTCTTTTTCGCTAATGCGTTCATGTTGTGCTCCTTTCAACAATCAGATGATTTCGGTAACGATTTGCAATTTACCGTCCCGATCAACCTGTCACACTCCCAGTATTGCTTTTGAATTTTGATTTTACTCATCGTCCTGTCGAGTTATCGAAAACATACCTAGCAGCAGGGCTGCTTTGCTGGCGCGAATATCAATACAAGAACATTGAATTATTTTTTTGATTAATAATCACTTAATTTATTGTTCCTTAGAACTCTACTGAATAGTGTAGTCACGAGATATTTCGCCCATTGAGAGACGCTCCTGTTCGACCATGTCTTCCTTTTGCAGCAACAAATTCATGACCGGCAAGGAATCGCCAACGATAAGCCGACTCGACCAGTCACGCTCGAGTTTGTAAAAATCGCTCGCTTCGCGCAATGTCTGGTTCTCAAACGGCGCATGTAATAATTACGGCTGGATCGCGGCACCGCTTTTTCCTTGACCTTCTTTCAACTTTCCTGCACCGCAGCCAGAATCGTGGCCGAGTCGATTCGTTCATGCACATGGAATGACTCGATATCAACGACAAAGCTTGTCCGCTCGGCTTTACCAGCCAGTTCAAATACGGCGATTGCATGCGCCTGAGTTGCTCCAATGCCACTTGCATCCAGTCTTTCTCACTCAAGCGAGCGCATCATTGATCAAGTTCTGGATGGTGGAACGATGGCTGTCGAAATTTAGCGATGATTCCCATAACAATCCCCCATGCTCATATATCCCGATAGCGACTGAGTCGAATCATTCTCCAGGGTATTTCAAGCCGATTTTTTCCCTTATCTGATCCATCGTTTCCATCAAAGCCAAGGATTCAGCAAGAGTAACTGTTTCGCTTTCCATTTTTCCCTCTCGGATACACTGACTGACTTCCGCGGCCTCATGCTGGTATCCCGCGCTTCCCCATGTGATTCGCGGCAGTTTTCTTGAACGCCAAAGAACGGCCAGACGGGCACGCCAAAACATAGGCACCCAAATCATTCCCTTTGTGCCCATAATAAATGCGTTTTGTGGGGTACGCGTTTGAATAGCGCTTGAAAGCAAAGCAAGTTGCCCTCGTGGATATTGCAGCATTATACCTGCTTGCTCGTCGACACCGGTCTCACCCATAAATGCCAGAGCTCGAATTTCAGAAGGTTGAGAGCCAAAAAGATTTGATGCCAGAGCGATCGAATAAATACCGACATCCAGAATTGAGCCGCCAGCAAGAGCAGGGTTAAATAATCTACTGTCAGGCTCCCACGGCGCCCTGAATCCGAGATCGGCTTTAAGCATCCGAACCTCCCCGATCAACCCGTCATTAACCCATGCCATCGCATGCCTATAGACAGGATTAAATCTCGACCACATAGCCTCCATAAGGAAAAGTCGTTTCTCACCTGCGCAAGCAATCATTTGTCGCGCTTCTGTCGTGTTGAGCGCCATCGGCTTTTCACATAGCACATTTTTTCCATTTTCCAGGCACAGAAGCGTATGGCTCTTGTGAAAATTATGGGTTGTGCCAACGTAGATAACGTCAATCTCCGAATCTTTGGCTAATAATTCATATGATCCATACGCACGGGAAATGCTATGCTTTGCAGCGAACGCTTCGGCTCTTTGAATTGATCGAGCAGCCACGGCGACAACTTCTATACCAGGAGTCTTCCTGAGATCAACTGCGAAGCGATCAGCCATTCTTCCCGCTCCTAATATACCCCACCGAACTAACGCGACCATAGAAAATACTTCCGTTATTAATTGCATAAGATGTTTTGGGCTTTTCCATCATTTTTATGGACGTCCAAGCATATTCGTACTCATCTTATCTCTAAGAATTATTCTATCCCATACCGCTCAGATAAAGTGTGATGTTATATTGCCGATATGATCGAAACTCTCAATTACGATAGTTTTTATTGGTGGGAATTGAATATAATCTCAGCATAAAAATAAATTCCGGTTCAAGCAAAAGCTTGTGACCTGATATAAAAATTACCAAGCCTCTGCGACTAGGATTGCGCTACTCTTCAATTCAACTCAATCCATTACTTCCAATTCAAAAAACAGAGGAATCGCTAACCGTGCTTTACCATACCAAAAAAGTAGAGATTAATTTGGGCTATGCATGCAATGCCAAATGCCCTTTTTGTTATTACTATGATTCCGTCATCACGAAATCCAATGAAAATACTCTGACCACCGAACAAGCCAAAACACAGCTCAAACAAGCCAAAATTCTTGGAATACAAGAAATAGAGTTTACCGGCGGAGAAGTGACCCTGCGCAAGGATTTACCCGAACTGATTAGTTATGCCAAAAAAGAGCTCGGTTTTTCCATTGTCTGCCTGATTACAAACGGCATCAGGCTGTCTAAACGGAATTACGTTGCCAGCCTCGTCGCTGCAGGCGTTGATGACATTTTGTTCAGCATCCATGGCCATGATGCAATTACTCATGATGATCTGACAAAAGTACCTCATAGTTTTGATCACATTCTGGAAGCTATTGACCATGCCAGAGAATTTCATTTAAGGGTCCGGACCAACACGGTTGTTTGTAAATCAAATTACATGCATCTGACTGAAATCATGCAACTGCTCATTAAAAAAAAGGTCGATAACATCAATTTTGTGATGTTCAATCCAGTATTACAGGCAAAGAATATTGATATTGTCAAAGACGTGTATGTCAATTACGCGGATGCAGGCAGGGAGATCATCAAGGCTATCAAATCGTGCGAAGATAAACTTCCACATTTCAACGTAAGATACATACCGTTCTGCTTTCTTCCAGGTTACGAGCAATATGTGACAAACATGGATCAAATGACATTTGATCCAGACGAGTGGGACAATTTTACTAGTTTCCTGATCAGGAAAGGAAGTTTAGTCACTTGGCTGTGCCTGCTACTCGGTATTCTAAAAATACCGTATATTACTTTTGTCGCCAAATACGGTTTCAGAGCTGTGTGTACGGCCGGACTCAGCCGATTCTATGTAATCAAAGATAGAATTAAGACTAAAAGTTGCAAAAAGTGCGCTTATGTAAATGTTTGTGACTACTTATACCGACATTATCACGATATCTATGGTGAAGCTGATGTAAAACCCATACTTGGGAAAAAAGTGTGTAATCCTGCGTGGGTTATGAACGCGGCAAAAATCCGCAAACCGGGTGAGTTGCCTAAAATGGCACACCGAACCGAAAATGAACCTCAGTGAATCACTATACCGTATCAGGAGACGAGCATCGCTTGCCGGGATGTGGATCAGGCAATGCACAGGCTACGGCTTTCGCTTCAGAAAGACAATCAATCCACAAAACTATACGTTTTGTCGCAGCGAACTACCTTGCCTTCCTCAATTTGCTTGGTTTTGCGAAGATCTTGAACTATCCGATCTTATCAAGTCAGATGACAAACAAGCTTGCGTTGTTCACAATCCTGCCAACCTTGCAATCGACACGCACGATCTGTGCTGGCATAAAGCGCCAGATACCGGACGCTACTGGCCCCTAAAATTCTTTACGCGAATCTCATTTGCACCGGGCAATCCAATTGGGGATATTCAGCTTGTTTGGGCGCGATCCCGGCTACAAGATTTAGTTACTTTAGGCCTGATTTATAACCAAATAAAGGATCACAGCAGTAAGTACCCAGTTATCCAGCACATGGAAAAATTGATGTTGTCATGGATCAATCAGAATCCATGGCTAATCGGCGTGAATTATATTTCCACTATGGAATGCAGCCTTAGGTTAATAAGTATTTGTCATGCATTCGATATGGTGAGAAATCACCCATTAAGTTCGCAAGTCTGGCAAGGATTGGTGTTTCTTGTGCATAGCCATGCCTACTTTATCCGGAGACGACTTTGTCTTTTTTCTTCTGCCGGGAATCATACGCTTGGAGAATGTGCTGGACTCGTTTACGCCGGCGTTCTCTTTCCAGAACTGCCAGATGCGGAAGAATGGCTGACTGCTGGTTTAAAATATATGGAGCGTGAAGCGCAGGTTCAAATTCTACAGGACGGAGGAAATCGCGAACAATCATTCCAGTATCTGGCGATGATTGTTGATCTTTGTGGGCTCGTGACTCGTCTGTTAAGACATCACGGCAAAGCCACCTCCTATGATATCGAACAGGCCTGGATTCGTGGCAGTAGTTATTTACAGAAGTTTTCTTCCTCGCCTAATAACTTGCCCGCAGTGGGTGACAGCGACGATGGATATGCATTGTCACCATACCTCCGACTATCATGGAAAGACAGTTCTCATGCAATCGAATTACCCATCGAACATCTTCAAATTTTTGCGGTATCCGGGCATTCGCAAATTTTGGGCACAGCAAACCATGGCAACATGCGATTCAGTCATGGAAAGCTTGGCATGGCAAGTACATTCGGCCATGGACATGCCGATGCCTTGTCTGTTTGTTGGAATCTTGACGACAAACCATTATTAGTCGACCCAGGCACATATCTATATGGGAGAGACATGTTTTTCAGGCGCTACTTTCGCGGTACATCAGCTCATAACACGATTGTGGTGGATAATACTGACCAGGCTTTGCAAAATAAGGAAACCGCATTTGGCTGGTTACGCGCATATTCAGCAAAACTAATATGGCACAGAAAAAATTATAATGGCAAAACAGTACTGCTAGCCAACCATAATGGCTACTCTGATATCGGAATTATGCACTGGCGAGCGCTGATCTATGATCCCCAGTTCGGGTGGATGATATGGGATCGACTTGATGGTACGGACGAACACACCCTGGCAATGCACTGGCATGTTGATGCGCATGTTGAAATGACAAGTGATGGAATCGTCATAGCATGCGAAGATGGACCGTGGTTTATTAGCGTGAAAGGCGGAAAACTTTCCTTATATCGAGGTAACGAGCATTTGCCATTGGGTTGGATTTCCAGAAAATATGGCATAAAGGAACCTATTAATACTCTAAGGGTAGAAATCCGCACTCGCCTGCCACATGAGTTCCTGACAATCATTAATCCAATGCATGGAAATCAAAGTGATTTTCCCATCGATGACACATTAATCAATATGCTACGAGATAAATGTGCATAATCTTAATTTCAGGTCAGAAAACTAACAGTTAGGTACTAGTATTGCTCAGCACACTGCTCACCAAATATTATTGGTTGATGCAATGATGCCTTATGTAAATATTAAAGAAATCTACTCAAGCAATTAATAATCATTCCAATCTATAAAATATTTCCGCAATGCTTGAACAATACGATTACCAACTCCATACTCCCCATAGACGGGCGGGAATTGCTGGTTGCCAAATCTTCTTTGCAAACATATCTTGTCCCGAATTACGGCTGGGGAAAAGCCGGTTAATACATTGGCGCCAGCTTGAATAGTTTCGGGTCGCTCGGTGTTATTTCGAACAGTCACACATGGAACACCAAAAATATAGGCTTCTTCCTGAATGCAGCCACTGTCCGTAATGATGAGTGCCGCAAATTTTTCGTAAGAAAGCGATAAAAATGGATCGACCGGATCAATAACTATTATCTGCGACAAAAGATCAAAGCTGAGTCCATAACTTTTCATTGCGTCCCGTGTCCGTGGATGCATGGGAAAAATCATGGCATCAAATTCATCTCTCAAGCCGTTGAGCGTTGTAAAAACGTCAACCATTCTTATGCGGCTGTCGGTAAATTCCTTACGATGCAGAGTAATGTATGCGTAGGTATCGGAACGTGGTTTAATCAATTCGGCAGAAAAATCATGAATTAAATCTACAGTGGTGTTGCCGACATTGAAAATTCGACCGCGCAAATCCGGAACCTTCTTTAAGTATTCAGTATGACGCTCAGTATACGTAAACAAATAATGGGCTGCACTATCGACCATGATACGGTTACGCTCTTCATACATATGATTGTCATAAGAACGCAATCCAGCCTCGACATGAGCTAACCCAACATCCGAATAAACAGCAGCTACGGCACCCACAATTGAGGCTGCAGTATCACCATTCACCAGGACCAGGTCAATTTGCTGCGAGCGAATGATTTCGCATACCCAATCAATCGCTGCGCCAATCCTATAAGATCTAGGGTAAATAAAATCTGGCACATAACCCATTTTGGCAAACACCACTTCTCGAAGCAGGGGATCCTGATGCTGGTTAGTATGCAGAACGACAAAATCCACATTCGCTTCGCGCAAAGCTTTCACAATGGAATAATTTTTCATGACCTCGGGACGAGTGCCAATTACAATCCCGATCTTCACCGCTCTAAAATAGCCTTGGCAAATAATTCAGCGACAACTCGATTCCCTTGTTCATTGAAGTGAACGGAATCTACATAACAGTCACGACTTAATCCATCAATCGACACATAATGAGTTTTTCTATTTTCGGTTGAAATTTTCCTGATCGCGGCATTATATTGATTGCGCTGATCTACTGCTTCTTTACGGAAGAAAATATGGCCATCTGGAAAAATCGGTGGAATTTCACTACAAAAAACAGCCTTATATTTCTTGATTAAGAATGTCCGAACAATTTGCCGGTAATATTCTTCAAAAAGATCAAGCGGAGTTTCATTCCCCACGTCGTTTGTACCTATGAGTACGCATACCTGATAAGTATCGCTGATGACTTCGATATCATTACTGAGCAAAAACCATAAATCTCGGGCTGTATACCCATTAACACTTCGATTAATCGTACGCCATTGATACGGCGTTCGTTGTGTAAGCATTTGAGCAAGGTACAGCGGGTAACAGCCATAAGTCCGAGCACCAAAAGTTTGACTATCTCCGATGCAAAGCAGATTCTGATAATGCATATCACCTTTCCTCTAATAATCCTGCGCTTAATAATAATGTCGCGAACTTAATTCTTGATGTACTTCTGTAAAAATAATAAGGAAGTGATAGCGCGAATTTAGCATCCATCCTGCTCTGGAAAGAAAAAGTTTCCTACCTTCAAAGAGCATAAATATAATCTGTTCTCAACGATTTTCTTTTTGCTTCGCAGGATTTTGACAAGCAAGATAAATTATATTCAATAAACAAGAGACGATGCATCTTTTACCGAATCCGATCATATCCGATTTTATCTCACCTATCAGTTCTTCGGTACCAAAGGTTTTAAAATGCCTATGCACCGCAGTACTATTTTTCTGCACTCATTCGATTGTAACAAAATCCGAAATACGCAACTGTTTGATCACATTTATCTATCAGACCGCTTCATGCTGCCAGTACTCTGCGTCCCAGACTTGCGCCAGCCTCAGACTGCAGTGGCAATCCATCAGACGATCGGCTCGACGGGTTACAATGAGTGCCGGTTGCTTCGGTTTTGTAGAGATGGAAAATTTAAGGTGGCAAGCAACTTGTTGCTGACACTTGCCCTGGATACTGGTCATTGCTTCTACCATAATTTCAGCAACTTATTGTCATGCAGATGAGGGTTTGAAGTCAACCTCAGAATATCTGTTTCCTTTATACCGAAGGTGATTCTTGAACTTGTTTCATGATAGCGCATACCATTGACCGGAATATCGGGTGTGCTCGGGATAGCCTCTTAGAAATGTTGTTCCACATCGATGGCAAATTTTCCCCAATGTCTGGCCTTCCGCAATAGCGTGCGGTACCGACATAAGTTGGTTAAGGCGATGGAGATTATTTTCGCAATCGTGATATCGAAGCTAAAAAAACGATTGAGCTTAATACCAGCTCAAAACCCATTCGAGCATTGACTTCGCCGTTTCTAAATACCGACTGCTAACTGATGTGGCAACTTTACTGAAAACAGAGTACATTTGTTTTTTCAAAGTTTCATAAATTCAACTTGTAGCAATAATTAATAATTAGCAGTTTCGTTTTTTATTACTCCAGCTCCTCATGCCAAGAATGCAAACAAAGAAAATATTTGTCCTGGATACTTCGGTCATCTTATATAACCACAGCGCAATTTACAGCTTTGAAGACAATGATGTAGCCATTCCGATTACCGTACTGGAAGAACTTGATCATTTTAAGAAAGGCAATGACATCAAGAACTTTGAGGCAAGAGAATTCATACGAATCATGGACAGATTGTCGTCAAATCATTCGCTGCAAAACTGGATACCCATTGATCAGACAAATCATGGTCATTTCAGGGTATGCATGCAAGAAAAGATCATCGGACTGGATGCCACAGAAGTATTTGGAGAGGACACAGCGGATCATCGCATTCTAAATGCAGTAATTTCACTGAGTCATACATATCCGGGAAGAAAAATAATCTTGGTATCCAAGGATATCAATTTACGCCTCAAGGCAAAATCCCTGAACATTCCAGCAGAAGATTTTGAAACCGGAAAGATCAAGGATCTTGATTCTTTATATACCGGAAAAACTGTGATCGAGGGATTGACAAAAGAGATTATTGACAGCATTTATACCCAGAATTTTTGTATGCCTGCAGAAATAGGGATACAGAATCCCATACCCAATCATTATTTTATCCTTAAAAATAGTCGAGCTTCTGTATTGGTATTTTATAATCCGGTATCACAAAGAATTGAACGTATTGAAAAAGAATCCGCCTTTGGAATTAAACCCAGAAATGCCGAGCAAGTATTTGCTTTGCATGCAATTACAAATCCGAATATCCAACTCGTTACCTTACAGGGTGTTGCTGGAACAGGAAAAACATTACTCGCACTCGCCGGCGCACTCGACCAGAAAAGACATTTCAAACAGATTTACTTGGCGCGCCCGATTGTGCCTTTAAGCAATAAAGATATTGGTTTTTTGCCAGGCGACATCATTTCAAAACTAAATCCTTATATGGAGCCGCTGTGGGACAATCTTAAATTCATAAAAAGTCTTTTTACTGAAAAAGACAGGGAATATAAACAGATTACAGATGCCGTTGATCAAGAAAAACTAAAAATCACTCCACTCGCTTATATCCGCGGACGCAGTATTTCAAATGTTTTTTTTATTGTGGATGAAGCACAGAATCTCACGCCACACGAAGTCAAAACAATCATCACGCGTGCAGGTGAAAACACCAAGATCGTCTTTACCGGCGATATTTACCAAATCGATACTCCTTATCTAGATTCCCAGAGTAATGGATTATCCTATTTAATCGATAAAATCAGACATCATGAAATTTATGCGCATGTACGACTGGAAAAAGGCGAGCGATCTGACCTTGCGAATTTGGCTAATCAGTTGCTGTAAGAATGAACGCTTTTATTTCCATAACGGCAAACGTAAGTCAATTGATCATGTAGAGGAAATAAAATCGATGAATTAAGAATAAATTTGTTTTGAAGCCTTGCGATCCACACACTGCCAGTATTGAATGATGACTCGGCATCTTTTCATAACCGTTTCACTGTTCTTTCGTGCCTAGGCAATTGTGCGATTATTTACTGCAACGAGAAGTCTATATTAGACGCCGGAGTAAGTATCCTGGGTTTGTCCTGTGGCGTCTCATTAAATGATGGCAGAATTGTCTCCAGAAACGGTATTAAGTTTCTTGATTCTTTAGTCTGCGTGAATCCACGGTTACTTATAATTTTCTTCAACTTAAACGAAGCAGAATCAGAATTAAACTCCAAGATGAGCGTGTTTGTTATGGCAAATATTTTGCTCGTAGCAAAAGGCAAAAAGGGATTACTTCTTGTTGCGCTCAGGTCTGTATACATTGAACTGATGACAATCACCAATTCCTGTCCATTGAAATAGGCTGTGGCATCGATGGATTCCAGCGGACGCGGAAATCCGTCTACATCAGGAATTCCCGAGTATCCAATTGCCGTTGCACCATCAATACACACATTCTGATTGTTATTAACAAAACGGGGGATGCCGCCTGTTAGGCTTAAACGATATATTCCTTCTCCGACAATTTCTATGACCTCAAATTTACTTTGTACTCGAGTAATGCCAGGGGTGGGATCATTGGCATCAACTGCATTCAGACAGTTAAATCCATCGTACACAATACTTGTCGCCAGAGTATAACTATGCAAAAGTAAGGAAAATAATGTTAAGGCCAACCCTTGCATTATTTTCATCGTGAGACCTCATGTAAGAATTAAGTATACACAGTCCAATGTACGATCCAGGACAAAGAGTTTGTTTATAAGATGTTATTTTTCAACAAAACTGGCAGACACGTCAATTCCCAAATTCCCATCAAAACAGAAATCTATTCATGATGATACGTTTATCATTTTATACAACTTAGCAAAAGTATCACCTACATATCCAATTTGTTCCGCTGTATGCGCAGCATTCACGCTGCAACGCACGAGCGATTTACCTTCGGGTGCTGCTGGCGGCAAAATCAGATTTACATAAATATTATGCTCGAGTAACTGTTGCCAGAGTAACAGCGCTTGTTGTGGCGTTTCAACAACAGCAGCAATGACTGGACCAGGATCCGGACCTAGCTGATAGCCAATTTCTTTAAGCTGTGAATAGAGTTGCTGACAATTGCTCCATAATTTGTCGCGCAAATGAGTTCCTTTTCTAAGCAATTCCAAGGCGGCCCGAGTTGAGGCAATTGTTGCCGGTGATGGAGATGCAGTAAAAATATAGGGATGGCTGACATACCGTAATTGTTCGAGCTGCGGGTGATTACTTACACAAAACCCGCCAATACTGCATAAGCTTTTACTAAAAGTTCCAGTAATAAAATCAACCTCATCTAACAAGCCCGTTGCTTCAACAAGACCTTGACCTGTTTTACCTAGAACGCCAAGCGAGTGAGCCTCATCAAGCAGTAATATGCCACCATACTTATTTTTCAATTGTACGATATCGGACAAGGGCGCCTGATCTCCAAGCATACTATAGATGCCTTCAGCAATAATTAGCGTAGTTTCAGCACTATCACCCAGACGGCGCAACCGTTTCTCCATGTCGACCATGTCATTATGTTTGAAACGAATAATATCCGCGCCACTGAGAATACAACCATCGAAAATACTTGCGTGAGAATCACCATCAATTAGAACCGTATCACCCGGACCCACTAGACCAGAGATGGTACCTAAGTTCGCTTGATAGCCCGTTGTAAAAACAATACCCGAGCTACATTGATAAAAATCGGCAAATTCTCTCTCTAATGCCCGGTGGCCAAAATAACTGCCATTCGCCATCCGTGAACCTGTGGTACCTGTTCCTTCTTTATCAATCGCCTCGTGCGCCGCACGAATGCATTCAGGATCAAAAGTTAATCCCAGGTAATTATTTGTGCCCATCAGAAGTACGCGGCGATCTCCAATTCTGGCCTCAGTAGCAGAAAAAACCTCTTCGATTGGAATACCGAAAGCACCAATTCCATTAGGTAAAAGTGCTTTTCTTGCTGCTGCAGCAGCATCTAACTTCTCAAGTAAATTCATTATGATGATGTCGTTTTAATTTTATGCACCAAGTCAACTAATTCACCAACTGTTTGAACATCTGTCAATGCATTTATAGGAATTGAAATATCAAAAGTATCTTCAATTTCCATAATCAGATTGAGTAATTTAATGGAATCAATCGATAATTGGTTGATCAGGTTTGTTTCTGGGGTGATTAAGACATCGGTACTGGCCAAATCTCTAAGGCGGTCACAGAGCAACTGCATGATCTCATCATAATTACTTTCAGTCATAGGTTATTTCAGCTTAGTTAATTTTGAAGTTAGATTACTTCAGATAATACATCTTGTAAACGAATTCTCGGACGCCATTCTGGTAAGGCATTAATTAAGGGGGTATTATTGCACACCCAGTCTTCATGCTGTAATTCATTAACTTTTCCTGGAGTCAGCATGGGTGAATATCTAAAGAAGCGACCAAGCCATAGATTTGTCAATGCAATACACCGAATAAGCAAATTTGGAATCGCAATAAAATGCACCGGGCGCTTCCATACTTGCTGAGCTATTACCCTAAGACTCTGATAACTATATCCTTCTGGAGTACCGTCATCGAGTTCAAATACGCCATTGATTATTCTTTCAGAATTAAGCCAGACATGAATAGCCGCGACCAGATCATATACATGTATTAGTCCAAACCGATTTTGATTTTCTCCAACAACTGGAAAAAATCCACGATACATGGATTGAAAAAGCGGCTTCATTTCCTTGTCACCCGGACCATATACCGCTGTAGGGCGAAAGATTGCCCATTGCAGTTGATCTGAGAATTCAATCAGTTTCTGTTCTGACAAATACTTGCTTTGAGCATACCAAGATAACTCTGGCTGACGTGCGGCTAAGGAAGAAATAAGTAGAAAACGTGGAAAATGTTTTTGTTTAGCAAGGACGCACAAGATATTTTCTGTGCCTGTAATGTTGGTGCGCTCAAATTCTTGAAAAGAACTTCCTCTTACTGTTGCAGCACAATGGACTACATATGCCACACCATCCACAAGGCGATGTAATGCACTTAAGTTTTCTAAATCACCTTGGATCCACTGAAGAGATTCAGTATCTGAGAAGCGGATAGTTCGAGTAAGTGCACGAACTATCCAGCCATCCAGAATTAGCCTTTGAATGAGTACGCTGCCAATAAAACCAGTAGCACCTGTTACAGCTACTAATTTTTGCATTTCTTTTATCTGTCACCAGACTCTACAAAAGATAATTGATCTACCAATTTCGTTCTTTGAATATACCCTTGTCTAGCCGCAAAACGCGAAAGCTTACCAGACGAAGTTCTTGGCAGAGTATGTGGTGGCACAAGCTCAACCACACAATTGACTCCAAATGCCATATAAACAAGCTGTTGCAATCTGGTAACCAATGACTGACGCTCTGGTGTAGAGGTAAGCCTACATTCAATTACCAGCACAATCGTCGTTGTACCATCTTCACCATTGACTCCGAAAGCAGATGCCTCTCGTGATCTAACTTCTGGTTGCTGCTCAGCCAACTCTTCGATATCTTGCGCTCGAATATTGCGACCGTTAACGATAATCACATCGGTGCGACGTCCAGTTATAAACAAATCACCTTCAAACAGAAAACCAATATCACCGGTATCCAGCCAATTTCCAGGCCTAAGTGCTTTGCTCGTTTCTTCCGGATTATTGTAATAGCCAGTCATTACGCTATCACCTTTCACCAGCACACTGCCAACCATCATTTCAGATAGTTGATGGCCATCCTCATCAACTATCTTAACGATATGCCCAGGCAGTGGACGTCCACAATTTACAAATTCATTCTGCTTCCTACCATCAGCTTGCAGCCTTACAGCCAATTTCTTATCAATCAGCGTCTTACTATCCACTTTCAGACTATTACATCCCTGATTAATTTTTGAAAATGTAACAGCAAGTGTCGATTCTGCAAGTCCATAGCATGGCAAAAAGGCACTTTCATCGAAACCTGCCGATGCAAATTTTTCGGAGAAGTTTCTTAAAGTTTCAGGGCGAATCATTTCTGCGCCAATACCAGCCGCTCGCCAACAACTTAAGTCTAATTCATTAAGATCAGATTCCCGTACACGAAGAGTACATAGCTTAAGGCCAAATGGTTGACTGAATGCAATCGTACAGCGATTCCGACTGATTAAGCGCAACCACTGTAAAGGACGAATTGCAAAATCCCTCGTCGCTAAATAATCAACTGAAATCTGCGTAACCATTGGAGCCAGAACCAGCCCAACCAATCCCATATCATGATAAAACGGCAGCCAGGATGCAGAACGATCATCAGGTTTAATTTCCAAACCGTTACGCACGATCCCTTGCAAATTACACATCAAGGCGCGCTCGGTTATAACCACACCCCGCGGGGTACGAGTACTGCCCGATGTGAATTGTAAATATGCAGTCTCATCAGGATCATTAGGTTGCAACACAACATCACTGACAGGAAGCTCACTCAATTTTCCTGGCGTCCCTGCCCACCGTATGCTGGCAACACCCGTTACGGCTTCTTCAAGAAAATTAATGTAATCAATATTAGCTAGCGCAATACTCGCCTGACTACTTTCAAGCATACCTCTCAATTGCTGTACATATATTGCATGGCTTCCAAGATTAACTGGAACTGGCATTGCAAATGGAACTAACCCGGCATAGCGGCACGCAAAAAACAATTCAACAAATTCCGGGGAGGTATCAGCGATGATTGCAACCCGGCTACCACCGGGCAAATCAAAGCCAGATATACGTTGAGCTAAAATACGAGCGTTCTGCCTAAGTGTCTTGTATGGCAAAACTGAACGTACATTTCCCTTCGCGTCATAAAAATTATACCCCGTTATCCCCTTCGCTGCATATTCTAAAGCGCTTGTTAGTGTATCAAAACCAGCTAACTGCTGAATTAGCGTATTGAGTGTCGGTGTCGGTGTTAGATGCAATTCGCTTGAAGGCTGAAAATCAAACGCTTGCGTTAGCGGAGCGTTCAACTTGGTTATTGTCGAACTCAAGATCTTCCCCTCGAAGTAATTGTACTTGTCATTTTTCTTTTTTTTTGCAAGAAACTCGGTTGAGCGTGCCAATTTTTATATTCAATTTTAAATAATACATATTTTTCTGGCTGGAAATTTTCATTTAAACGCCTACCGCTGACATTGCTTAACAAATATAAGTGTGTCATATTTGACCACTCAGAAGCTTATATAAGGTGCTTTTTACTGTCAAGGCAATATTAGATTGGTGTTGTACCAATACAACATTTGTTCAAATAGAGCTATGAGAACGCTGATCGATTTACAATTTGGTTCTATCGATTTTTTGATCGATCCTTTTTCAGAGTCGACATTGATGCCTCGAACATTCATTCTCCTCTTTCTGCAACTGATATACAAAACCTTAGTCTGGAACGTCACGATATTCTTTAGGGAAGGAATTCATAGCACAACCCCATCAAAATAAAATCTCTTACGCAATATCTGCACAATCCGGTAAGCGGCATACGCAGCAATCAGGTGTTTTAGCGTATGCCCGCTAATCCAGCCATCTGTCCAGGCAAATATCGGTCGATCCAAAAACTCTGCCACTTTCGCAACCGCGTACAACACCATAACCTGATGGACATCATTGCCAAAGCTGTAGCGCGATTGGAAGCGCGAGCAGATCCAGACTATCAACAGGATCGAATAATATTGCATAACGATATAAAAGTTCAGGTTGCCAATGCCTTGCTGTTCGGTCCAATACCAATACAATACACTCATCATCGCCAAAACCACCAATACAGGTAATGCCTTAAAGCCTATGACTGGGCTTATCCGCTCGATCAGCGTCGCGGACAGAAGCGCGGCAATGGCAATGACAATGGGTACCCGATCCCACAACAAACGATCGATATCCGGCGCCCAGTGGTAATAAATGGAACCAAATGCGACCAAAGTTACGCTTAAAAACAGCACCCAGTATGGCAGACTTTCTTTGAGGTTATAAAATGCGGTTTGCGTTGGAGTTTTCTGAACTCGCCAAAGGAACATCAGACCAGCGCCGCCACTGAGCAAAAAAGCCAAGTTGGATATTACATCGTTGAAATTAGGAATACCAAGGAAGCTACGCTGATCGGCAAAGTCGTGATATTCGACCGGCTGTGGAACGGACGGGAGCAGCATAGCTATTATAAAGATCACAACTGATAGTCCGCATATCAACCAAAGATGTCGCCGCATGTTCATCCGAAAAAACATGGCATCATTCTGAATTCCTTATCAAACCAGCGAGAAATTACCTGCGCTGCCGCGACATTGTTAAAAACCAACACAAATTTTAATGACTCAAGGCCTTCTTTATCCATATAAGCTGTGAGTTTTTAATCAACAGAAATACATGAATTAATCACAACGGACCTATATCACACAACAATTATTGGTGGCAGCTCTGTTTTTGCGTGGAGCCCCATGTCGACTGGCCATTTATAATCTTTTGCATACAGGAAAAACGAATACTCACAGGAGAAAATGCAATTTTATTTTCCAGAGTCGCACGAGTATCCCCCTAGAATATTGGTTGCATCACGCTTTCACTTACGCATTACTATCTTCAAGTCATTATATAAACGGATTATTGGTAATATATCGAAATCTTAAAATTGACTACACACGAAAGACAAATCATTTCGTATTTTTCTTTCTTCCAATGGCATTGTCATCAACGATTGAACACATATAGCGCAGCAACATTTTCCATGGATATTGCGTGCACTCATATTTTTGACATTCTTTGCAGCACCTTTAAGGGATAAAATTAGGCCACTTTCAGTAATGTTTCGTTCGTTTGATAGAACAGAAGATAGGCCAGTTACATCTATTTAGCTTTATACAAAGTTCATCGCCAGTTATTTAGCACTCATTTCATTATTAGTTTACCTCGAAAGTCACGATATGCTACCGTTAATTATGATTACAATTATTGCCAATGGCGTGAGAGATGGCCTTGTCAAACCAACAGGCATAAGATTTGCAAAGAAAATACTACCTATGCGAATTTTACAAAGGAAAGGTTTGTTCGTAGTTATGCTGGCAGTACTTGCGTTTTTGTGACAATTTTTATCGCAATATTATTGCTTCATCAATATTTCAACTCAATTCAGCGAATTACCGCGCTGGTGACCATACCCATTCTAATTACTCTGGCTGAAGCTTTTTCTCCACATACCTGGGACAGCCCGCTCATTTTTTCTGCAGGAGGTAAGCACTGATTGGCATATTTTTTATCTGTAATTATCATTCAATAACTTACAAATTATCTGAATACATCTGCGCAACGGCCTCTCCAATTCTGCCAACGGCAATGACGTTAATGCCTGCTATGATCTGCTTGGGTTTATTGGCCATTGGAATAATAGCTTGATTAAAGCCAAGCTTCGCGGCCTCCTTGAGACGTTCTTGCCCACGCTGCACCGGGCGTATTTCTCCTGCCAATCCAATCTCGCCAATCACAATCATCTTTTCCGCTATTGGTTTATTTTTTAGAGACGAAACCACTGCCAACATTACTGCAAGATCCGCACCTGGTTCAGTAATTTTCACGCCGCCTACGGCATTGACAAAAACATCCTGATCATAACAAGGAATGCCTGCATGACGATGCAACACCGCCAACAACATCGCCAGCCTGTTTTGTTCTAATCCGACACAGAGTCGTCGCGGATTAGGTGAGCGTGCTTCATCGACCAGAGCTTGAATTTCAACCAATAGCGGACGCGTACCTTCTTGCGTAACCATAATGCATGATCCCGGCACTTGCTTGTCATGATGTGAAAGAAACAAGGCCGATGGATTCTTCACTTCGAGCAACCCCTTCTCGCTCATCGCAAAAACACCAAGCTCATTAACCGCACCAAAACGATTTTTGAACGCGCGAACCAAGCGAAAACTGGAATGCATCTCGCCTTCGAAATACAACACCGTGTCGACCATATGCTCCAGCACACGCGGGCCAGCCAAAGCACCTTCTTTGGTGACATGGCCCACCAAAATAATGCAGGTACCACTCGATTTGGCCAAACGGGTCAATTGCGCTGCGCATTCACGTACTTGTGCAACCGATCCTGGTGCGGATTGCAGCACCTCGGAATAGATAGTCTGGATCGAATCGATAACCGCCACCGACGGTTTGCATTCAGACAGTACGGCCTGGATTTTCTCCAATTGAATTTCCGCATACAAATCTACAGATTGCACATTCAATGCCAGTCTTTTAGCACGCATTGCCACTTGCTGTGCGGATTCTTCACCACTGACATACAACACCGGATACTGCATCGACATAAAAGATAATGCTTGCAGCAACAAAGTCGATTTACCGATCCCTGGATCTCCACCCAACAGCACCACGCCGCCATGCACCAATCCGCCTCCCAGCACCCGATCCAGTTCTTGGATACCGGTCGGATAGCGCGGAACTTCTCGAGCCTCAATAGTACTTAAGTTTTGTACTTGACCGATTTCCGATACGGGGCTGAAACGCGACACAACTTGCTCTGCGAGCGTTTCCACCAAAGTATTCCAGGCTTGACAATGGGGACATTGACCCTGCCATTTTAGGATTTGTCCACCACACTCAGTGCACGAGTAAATGGTTTTTTGTTTGACCATAGTTCAGAGAAATTCGATTAAGCTCGCAATTTAGATGTTAAAAATTGCCAGTTAATCATAGACCTCAGCCGAGTCGAACCAAACACCACCCGCATCTTTGTCGGACAACACCGGTAATTCGGTAATCGGCCAGTTAATAGCCAAAGTTGGATCATTCCAAACAATACAGCGCTCATGTTCGGGTGCCCAGTAATCAGTGGTGTTGTACAAAAACTCGGCGTACTCGGACAATACTACGAAGCCATGCGCAAATCCCGGTGGAATCCATAATTGATTCTTGTTCTCAGCGCTCAGTATTCCACCCACCCATTTTCCGAATGTTGGTGAAGATCGGCGAAGATCCACGGCCACATCGAATACTTC
The DNA here is from genome assembly GCF_003011925.2 of Nitrosomonas supralitoralis. Classification (GTDB taxonomy): domain Bacteria; phylum Pseudomonadota; class Gammaproteobacteria; order Burkholderiales; family Nitrosomonadaceae; genus Nitrosomonas; species Nitrosomonas supralitoralis. The sequence continues at coordinate 7,517 of NZ_PXXU01000008.1, read as the reverse complement.
CCCGACTATCACACGCGCGAGTTTCCCCTGCGCTTGCTTAATTTGATAATGCAAGCCACGCAGAACATTACGCGCAGAGCGCGAATGATTGCTTTGCACAAATTGCACTGATTTTCCCGCAACCGATTCAAAACTGCGTTGGTTAAAACTCTCAAAGAAAAATCCGCGTTCATCGCCGAAAACCTTGGGCTCAATCAGCAGAACATCCGGAATTGTAAGTGGGGTCGATTTCATCCAATATACGCCTCAGTCAAAATTCACGTTTCAACACATGCAACAGGTACTGACCATAGCAATTCTTTGCCAACGGCGTTGCCAGCGCTTCCAATTCCATCGCACTTATCCAACCGCGCAAGAATGCGATTTCCTCCGGACAGGCAATTTTCAATCCCTGCCGACGTTCGATCGTGGCAACAAACTGACTTGCATCAAGCAAGGACTCATGCGTACCTGTATCCAGCCAGGCATAACCGCGTCTCATAATCTCAACATTAAGCGCGGAATGATCAAGATATATGCGATTCAAATCGGTAATTTCCAGCTCGTTGCGACTGGAAGGTTTCAGGCTTTTGGCGTAATCAACCACATTCTGATCATAAAAATAGAGTCCTGTTACCGCATATGGTGATTTAGGGTCTTTGGGCTTTTCTTCCAGATTCACTACCTTGCCCGTCGCATCAAATTCGACCACGCCATAACGTTCCGGATCGTTCACGTGATAGGCGAAAACACTGGCCCCTTTGATACGCTGCATCGCGCTCAAGAGCAAATGATGAAAATCATGCCCATAAAAAATATTATCGCCCAATACCAGCGCTGAGCAATCATTACCTATGAACGATTCGCCAATCAGGAAGGCTTGCGCCAGGCCATCGGGTGAAGGTTGTTCTGCATAGGTAATACTCAATCCCCATTGACTTCCGTCACGCAATAATTGCTGATAATTGCCAACGTCACGCGGCGTTGAAATTACCAGAATTTCTCGAATACCTGCCAGCATCAATGTGCTAAGCGGATAATAAATCATGGGCTTATCGAATACCGGCAACAACTGCTTGGATACCGTCTGCGTAACCGGATAAAGCCGTGTCCCGGAGCCACCCGCAAGTACGATTCCTTTGCGTCGAGGAATGACATCTCTTGAAAAGTCTTTTTTTCTATCAGTAATATTTAATATTGGCATTCATAACATCGTGATGTTCTCAAACTTATTAATGTTCGTCTCCATCCGTGCTCGCTCATTAGAAAGGAATGGTGATTGTACTATATCTGGTTTTTATTCCAGAAAATTACACGATGCAGTAATCACAGTATGTTGATGTAGAATTACACATTATGATCCTTTCTCAACTCTACCTCCGCTTACTCAAAAAGCTTGTACCTTATTGGAAATTACTCTTGCGCGTATTATTTGCCATGTTGATCCTGGCCGCAAGCATGGCTTTTCTACCCATACTGGTTGAACAAATGCTAGCAAGTGCGTTCCTTCTGAAGGATCCATCATTGATACAACAGACCTCACTGGCAATCGTTACATTATTTGTCGTACGTTGGATGTTTGGCTACATCAGTATTTATTTTGTCAGCGCGATCAGTGGAAAACTGGAGACTGATTTGCGTATGGATTTTTTTGACCAACTTCTGTCATTGCCAGTTGATTCTTACACTCATCTTAATCACAGCAATCAAATTGACCTGTTAATTAATAATATCAACAAGATCTCCCATGTCACAGTTCGTCACCTTGCTCTGTTAGTACAAGATTCTCTTTCGATCATTGGATTATTGATCTGCACGCTCTATCTCAGCCAGGAATTCTCGTTGCTATTGCTGCTAGTAGCAGCATTCACCATATTAATGCATGAAATGATCCGCAGTCATTTCAACAAAACTAATCAAACTAACTCATTGCACTTGAGAAATCTGACCGACCAACTTACACAGTCAGTCAAGCATTACCGAAAAATCAGACTGGATGACGGGCAGGCTGACGAACGTCAACGCCTCGGTAACATCTCCGAGAATCTATTTCACGCCGAAATGCAACCTGAAAAAATCAGAGCCATCGCTATTTCTTCAGGCCAACTTATCACCGCACTGATACTAACTGCTGCTACTTACATTATGGCATTACAGGTTATAAATGGTGCACTGAGCCTATCCGAAGCAGGTGCCTTAATAGCAATTGCAGTACTCCTGATTTTCCCGATTCTGCGCATAGCAGGCATTCCCAGACAATTTGAACATAACCAGGAAATGATAGAAACCATTTTCTCGTTTCTTGATTTGACCCCAGAACAGGATATAGGCACTATCAGTATTCAGCACTTTCGTGGCAAATTGGTATTTGAGCAAGTGCGCTTCAATGACCCTATCCAAATAAAACCGATCCTGAATCATATTAGCTTGACGATTAGGCCATCTGAGATCATTGTTTTCACCGGTTATACTGATGTGGAAAAAAATGCATTCATTGATATGATACTCAGATTGCGACAACCCGCTAGCGGCAGAATATTACTGGACGAATATCCGCTCAGCCAAATCAAGTTAAATCATATATATGCCAATATTGCCCTAGTGACGGCCGACACCTTTTTGCTCGACGAAAGCATTGCGGGCAACATCGCTTACGGTGCAATGCGATGCGCCAATGAAGCGAAAATTACTGCTGCTGCCCATGCTTCTTATGCTATGGAATTTATCCGGAAAATGCCTGAGGGATTACAAACTCTAATTACCAAGAATGGCAATGAAATCAGTCAGAAGCAAATTATGCAACTTGCAATCGCACGGGCACTTGTTAAAAATGCTCCGATATTAATTCTGGATGAAGTATTTGCAACGCAAGATTCCGATTCCGCAAACCTGCTTTCTCCTTTGGAAAGATTGATGCAAAATCGTACCACATTGATTTTCAATCAACAGATTCCACAATTAAAACGGATCGATCGAATTGTCGTTCTGGAACATGGATGTATTACAGAAAACTTAAAAAGCTTCGGCCATTCTCAATTAACGCAAGAGAAACGTATAATCAGTCATTAGCATCCATTTATCTTATTCCATTGCCTTATTGGTATATTCTGGAACCCATTTAATCAGTTGATTCCGGACTTCCTGGTCGCTTAATACAGTCACTTCATCCAGCCAGGTCGTCAATTCCGACAACCACAGATCATCTATCTCGCATGCCTGTGCAATGCGTAATTTTTGATGCGGTGTCGGGAGCGTACTTTCACTCGCTGCCAATAACTCCTCATGTATCTTTTCACCCAGGCGCAATCCCGTAAATACAATACGAATATCGCCTTCTCCCAATCCGGACAAATGGATCAAATCATTGGCCAGATCAACAATTTTTACCGGATCTCCCATATCCAGCACAAATATTTCTCCACCACCTTGCGTACCGCCCATCAGCCCGGCCTGTAGAACCAGTTGCGCAGCCTCAGGAATGGACATGAAATAGCGCGTCATTTCTGGATGAGTAATGGTGATCGGACCACCTTTAGCAATCTGTTCACGGAATTTTGGAATAACACTGCCGGTACTACCCAGAACATTGCCAAACCGCACCATAACAAAACAGGTATGGCGACTCTGATCAGAGTCTACATTCTTTGAAATAGATTGCTGTAAGGCTTGGCACACCATTTCTGCCAGGCGCTTGCTGGCTCCCATGACGCTCACAGGATTGACCGCCTTATCGGTGGAAATCAATACAAATTTTTCCACCGCAAAATCAATCGCCACCTGAGCCAGCACGTAAGTACCCAATACATTATTCAAAATAGCCTGGCACGCATTTTCTTGCTCCATCAGTGGCACATGCTTATACGCAGCCGCATGAAAAACCACTGCCGGATTATATTGCATGAATAATTGAGTCATCCGCGCATGATCTTTGATATCACCGATTACAAACGACATTTTCATTGTCGGGAAACGAGCCATAAATTCTTCTTGAATGGTGTAGAGCAAGAACTCACTTAACTCTACAAAAACAATACGTTCAGGGCAGAATGCAGTAAGCTGCCGGCATAGTTCAGAACCGATCGAACCACCGGCTCCTGTCACCAGAATCACTTTTTCTGTCAGCAATCCATGTAAACCGTCATCGTCCAAAATCACGGGAGCTCTGCCTAGCAGATCATCCAACTGGATTTCACGAATCTGTGACACAGTCGTTTTGCCACTTATCAAATCCGTATATGACGGTACCGTCATTGCTTTCACACCGATTTCCGAACACATCTCCAATGCCTGACGGTGTATTCGGCGAGAAACAGAGGGTATAGCGATAATCACATGTCCAACATTCAGCTTCAGCACCCATTGCGGTAGTTCATTGATCGTCCCATGTACACGTACACCTTGTAAGTGCGTACCTATTTTACGAGGATCATCATCCAGCATACCTACAACATGCCACTCCCGACTTCCTGTCAAGGCCTTCACCAGATTAACGGCTGTGCTACCGGCACCCAGAATCAAAACCAACTTTGCTTCATAATTTTCCAGACTGTACAGACGACGCTCTTTCCATGCACGATACATCAAGCGGCTACCGCCCATAATCAACAGCAATAACAATGGAGCTAACAGAATCACTGCCCCAGGGACATTGACCAACATACCACATAACCACAATATCAAGGTAACCGCCACTGAGCCGGCAACCACCGCCACAACAATTCTTTTTAAATCAGGCAAACTGGCATAACGCCACAAGCCTCGATAAAGCCCCAACCACAAAAAAAAACTGCCTTGGATCAGTACAATCCAAGGCATGGTTTGCAGTAAAAATATTACCGACAAAGCCGGAATTTCAAAATTGAAACGGCACAAATACGCCAGCCACCAAGAGACCGCGACTGCAAGAAAGTCGTGGGTAAAAGCGATAAAAGTACGAATTCCATATTGGTTGGCAAACATTTATCTTATCCTTGATCGGAATGAGTTCCGTGATTCCAATCAGAAACACCCATTAATACTAAATATATACTTCCCCAAACCATCACAACCCGGATTTGTATCGCCATATCTTGCTCATTGGTCCATACCGCACTTGCGCCGGTTGCCAGCATCAGTCCGTAAATCGCTAACGCAGTATTCCGATGTCCAAAACCACTTTGCACTATGCGTTGATAATAGTGCTCCCGATGCGCCCGCCAGATTTTTTTTCCTTGTAATAATCGCTTTATCAGTGTAACGGTTGCATCTGCGATAAAGGGGAAGAAGACGAGTACAGGTATCCACATTGACCACAAATGATAAAGCCACCCCAACACGCCTAAAGCTGCCGCCAGATATCCAAGAGGAATCGATCCCACATCACCCATAAAAATGCGCGCCGGATAAAAATTGTGCATTAAAAAAGCCATTGCCGCTGCAGTTATTGAAAAATTTATCACAGCAAAGTCATTTGCTCCTGCCACGTAGGCAAGCCAACCATAGACTCCGAACCCAATCACGGCCATTCCACCCGCAAGCCCATCGGAGCCATCCATAAAATTATAAAGATTCGACATCCAGATAATCGCTACAACCGTACCAGCCACAAACCCCCAACCATAAACATCCAACAATAACGACATGGAGAACCAGACGGCAACCACTGTTTGAACCATTAAGCGGCACCAAATCGGTGCTCGCCACACATCATCAGCCAATGATATTACCATCAACGATCCGATTCCGATTAATACCGAATCAGGTATCGTAATTGAGTAACACAACCAGGTTGCAATCACACCGAACAACAAGCCCAAACCACCAATGCGTGAAACGGGCACACGATGAAGCGAACGTTCATTGGGTTGATCTAAAAACAAGTCATTTTTGACTGTAATCAACCATAAAATGGAGAAAAATGACAATAAAAATGATAACAACGGCGCTGCTACTGTTATCGATAGAGGAAAGCTCAAATCCATAATGACCGGATCATCCGTGCTAGATTAAAAAATGAACCACTTCCCCATCGCACCCGACAAGAAAGTGGTTTCAAATTATCTATTGCAACTAACGGAGTATAGTCTTAGAGCATTGGATTTGCAGCATAGCTCTTATGCGCCGCAGATGCAGCAGCGCCACGCTCTACTTTCATTCCCATATCGGATAAAACCGCTTCAAGCGCAGTCAGACAGAAAATCACCTTATCTATCCGGCTGGACGTACCCATCAATCCGAAACGCCAAACTTTTCCAGCAAAGTCACCTAATCCAGCGCCAATTTCAAGGCTATATTCAGCCAACAGACGGCGACGCACCTCTTTTTCATCCACACCCGCAGGTACAAAAACGGAGTTTAATTGCGGCAGACGATATTGCTCTGCCACCACATAGTTCATTCCCAATGTCGCAAAACCGTCTTTGAGTGCCTCGTAATTATTGCGATGGCGCGCCCAGGAATGCTCCAAACCTTCTTCCGCCAACATCAGCAAAGATTCATGTAATGCATATAATGCATTGGTCGGCGCAGTATGGTGATAAGTACGCGCAGCCGATCCCCAGTAATTCAACAGCAGACCGATATCCATGAACCAGCTATGTACTTTAGTTTTGCGATTTTTAACCAGCTCCGTCACACGATCAGAGAAACTTACCGGAGACAGACCCGGAGGACAGGATAAACATTTCTGACTACCGGAATAGATCGCATCAATCCCCCATTCATCAACCTTGATCGGCGTTCCACCCAGCGATGTAACAGTATCAACAATGGTCATGCAATTATGCTTGTGCGCGAGCTCGCACAGCGTTTTGGCATCCGATGAAGCGCCGGTCGAGGTTTCCGCATGCACAAACGCGATAATCTTGGTATCGGGATTTTTTTTCAGCGCATCTTCAACTTTCTGCGGATCGACCGGTTCTCCCCATTTGTCATGCACCGCCACAGCAACACCACCATGACGCTCGACATTCTCGATCATACGACCGCCAAATACCCCATTGCTGCAAACAATCACCTTGTCACCCGGCTCAATCATATTGACAAAACACATCTCCATACCGACAGATCCAGGCCCCGAAACCGGGAATGTCATGCGGTTCTTGGTTTGGAAGGCATACCGCATCAGGCCTTTGATTTCTTCCATCATTTCGGTAAAAACGGGATCCAGATGTCCCAGGGTTGGACGGGCCATGGCATTCAACACACGTGGGTGCGTATCTGATGGTCCGGGTCCCATCAGAACCCGTTGCGGTGGATAAAAAACTTTTACTTCTTTTTCGGGACGAAAATCTTCGGTATTCATGAACAATCCTAAATAAATAATAGAGTCTGATTAATTTTTGAAAAATATTAATTTTTACAAGTGAAACGAGAGTTTACTATAAACCATGATATGCTCAAAAAATTATCCGCATGGATAACCCAGGAATTTTTCATAACAATTTGAAAGATCGCGTTATTGCTTGCAAAACAGATCGAATCTCTCCCTGCATTACCCAACAGACTTTTAGAAAATTTCGGCTCTCGTCCGAGTCTACGATATAAAAGACTATCTAATA
>NZ_PXXU01000079.1 GCF_003011925.2 Nitrosomonas supralitoralis | reverse complement strand
AAATAATGAATGCTGAGATCGTAACTAACTGCGTTGTGCTCGGATTTGATTGCAAACGAATCCAGAAAACTATCTCATTATTGGGATTAGAGGCGGAACACGGTCAGCACGCAGAGCGCCTTCGGAGCGAATTCATAGAAGGGAAAGCCGAGGCTCTGGTAAGTTCTTGCCTTGATGCTCTCGCTCCCTATGAAGATTTCTTGTTGATAAAGGAAAATATTGGGGTCGAATCCTTTAAGGAACGCTGGATTGATTACTTGTGCGGGTTCGGCCAAAATTTCGATACGCCCAAGTATTTTGAAGATCGATTAGGTATTGCTGTGGCATGGGCTCACAAAAGAGTTCCTTTGGGAGTTTTGCATTTACAACATTGTCTTATACAACAAGCGCTGGTTGATAGCCTCTTGATTCAATGCAAGTTGAATCCAAAGACCGTCTGGCCTCTTGTGGACTGTATTTTTAAAATCACCTCACTAAGCATGTATTTGACTGTGGAAGGTTACCATCTGGTTGAGGTTGATGAGCTGCAGAAGACGTTGGATAGATTGAACAAGGAAGCATCGCAGTTACACCAAAAAGTTGCGACCGATCAGCTCACCGGCGTATTGAGTTATAGCACTCTCATGGATACTCTTGAGCGCCAGGTCAACAAGGCGAAGCAAAATGGCAGTTCCTTGTGCGTGGTGATGGCGGATCTGGATTTCTTCAAGAAAGTCAACGATACCTATGGTCATCTCGTCGGCGATATTGTGCTCAAGCTTACGGCAAGGCGAATTCAAGCGGCAATTCGCAGCTTCGACATGATTGGTCGGTTCGGCGGAGAAGAGTTCGTCATTATCCTGGAAAATACCGACTTAGCGCTGGCGAAGATTATCGCAGAACGAATACGTCTAGGGATTGCCGGCACTCCTTTCCACGCAAAGAAATTTGAAATTGATATAACTATTAGTCTTGGAATGGCGATGCTGAAAAAAGACGATCACCTCGAAACATTACTTGAGCGTGCAGACGCCGCAATGTATAAAGCTAAGAAAAATGGCCGTAACCGGGTGGCGGTCGCTGATAATTTGGAGGCGACATCCTAGATGTTTACTGACGGGTACTTTGATCAAAATGAAATGTGCTGACAATGATGGAGTCATGTAGTTGCGCAACGGCTAGATTTGCATAGTATCGCTGCGTAAAACTGAAAGGTCTTACGAAACCCCGGATCGATTCAGAGTGTTGAATATGCTCTATTTAACTAACAGTACAGGTATTGTTGAAAGCTGTACTACTTTGTTAGTCACTGAGCCCAGCAATAAACTTTTTACGACACCCATTCCACGCGTTCCGATAACAATACAATCAAAGAATTCTTCTTTTGCAAAATTTACAATCATTTCGGCTGGCTCGCCGACTAAAATATGAGATTGGCCAGTGAGACCTGCTTGCTTCATTAGTTCAAGTGTATTTTGAAGTATCTTCATGCCTTCATTCTGAAGATGCTGCCTGACGTTCTCCTTATCGATAAACAAAGAACTATCTTCGCTAGAATAAAATTTGGGTTGTACGTTCAGTAGATGAATTTCTGGTATTTCCTTATAATTTCCAAGGGATTGTGTGAAATCCATGACCGCTTTATTTGAGGAGTCAGAACCATCGACTGGCAATAAAATTTTTAACATAGAAAATCCTTCTATATATGATCGCAAGATACATTAATGGTCAACTAAAGCCGAACACTTTTTTAAGCAATCTTTCTAAAAAATGTACACTCAAATTCCAATGGAGATTGGCAGCCTAATTTTTAGTAGGCACATTTGCCATTGTAAAAGCCAATTGTCAATGATACCCAGCTTTACTTCTTCTTTGGATCTGCATTTTTCGTAATTCAGTTGTTCCTGTTTAAGGCTACGGAAGAACCGTTCTGTCGGGAAGTATCCCAACAGTTCCCTTTTTGGCTCATACTCTGTTCTATTTTCATGATAGACAGATGTTCGCGGTACTACTCATGGCTGGCATATTGGCTAACCCTAGGCGTTGTTGAATAAATCAAAATTGAACCAAATGACTCCATGCTTTTGTTAATTGTCGATTCCGTAAACCATATTGTGATATCACCTCAGAAACGAAGGGGAGTTAAATTAGAGCGTTTAAAGCGGGATGGAAGGGATATGCAAAATTTAAAGCAGCTTATAGAAACAACTTATTAACCTGCATATTTGCGTAATTTGTTATTTTTATAATCTTGAAAGCATATTACGGAACCTTTATTGCCGCTAATCTTCGCAGTTTCTTTAATGCGCATTTTTCCATAAATCTCATGTAAAGTAATTGTGTGATTTCTTTTATTAAAAAGATGGATGAGATAATCTTTTCGGTCGCCCAGCATTCCATTAGCTAATACATCTTTCCAAATATAGTCCAAAATACCACTTGGAGAAAGATCTGATTCTTTTATATTTGATAAATTAATTATGGCACTACAGACTTGCAAATTCGTTTTGCGATCAATAAATGAAACGATTGTCTGCATTTTTATTTCCACCCCAAGAAAAATGAACGGCAATTATTATTCCGCTACCTATCAAATTATCATGGTATGTATATATTGAAATCGTATAATAAACGTCACTCTACCTTTCTATTTTAAAATAATATCTTGATGCCCTGCTTACTTTAGCCTTTTGGCTGCAATCAAAAATTCTTACGAGTTACATTGACCCTGTAAAATTCACCAGGATCGCTGCAAGCGATTATTTCTCAATAGCCTAGGTTATATCCCAAGCTATTATTAAGTCATTAAAGCACTTTCAGAGTTGGGTAATTAATAGCGTATGTGGCCTACCGAACAGATACGGCAGAGAAGAATAGACATTATTGGATTTGTTTTTTTAATTATCACTAAACATTTTAAATCAAGGAGCCATATTCAAAATGCAACTATTTAATTTGGCATTGATACTAACTGTAGGTTTGTTTTTTACTTCAACAATAATGTCTGCTGCTGATCAGGATCCTAACTTCACACCTGAGAAAGATCGTGAAATTGCAAATGTTAAAGAAAGAATACACATATTGGAAGAGCGTTTTAATTGTATGCGGAAGACAAAAGATTTTGAATCCTTAAAGTCATGTAATCAGGCAGCGGATAAAAAATTGGATGTTTTAGAAGCTAAAATTAAAATGCAACCACATGATAAAAGAGCGACTTCTGATACAAAGCATCCGGATAATAAACATCCCGATACTAAAAATAAGCCTAATTAATTCCGATAACTACCAAGGATAATAAAAGAACCAGCATCGAATGCTGGTTCTTTTATTATCAGATGTGGAAATCTCCACACCTAAATCAGGTGATAGTAGTTAACGCTTTTCCCAGTTTCTTATTGAAGTAACCAGTGCGATTTTATCCTGTCTTCCTGGTTCTCTTGCAATAAGAAATTAGTTTTTGTTTATTAGAGCATTTATACCGCATGGCGCTGTACTTCTTTTGAATATGGCTAGCGATTGGACGCATTAAGAATGAAACACCCTCCGCAAACAGCGAGGTATTAACTGCGTACCTCAATCACCTTTCACTCAAAATAATATTGCGATTCAGAGATGGATTGCTTTCATGCTCTCGTAAAATTACACCACAAATTGCAGGGCAAACAGATATTCCAGAGATTGAAAGAGTACTGAATAGTGAATTCAATATCTTACTATAAAAACAAGCTTATGGATGTATCCAAACAGCTTTACCCCGAAAGCAACTGGGACATGCTCAAAGGGTTCATCGATAAAAATCAGAAAAATCCTTTCAATTACACAAGACAAGAATGGCTGCAAGCACAGCGCATCTCCAAAATCACAGAATCATCAAAACCTCATTACATGAAAGCTGGCTGATTTCCGGTAGCTGCAAAGCCTTTGAGCATGGCTTGCAGGATAGGGCTACTACCTGGCGTGGGGAGATAAGCCAGGTTATGCCGCGGTCGACCTTTATGGTGAAGTTTATTCATTATTGCCTCAGATCGTAGTCAAAAAATCTGACATAACCACAAAGCTTGGTAAGACCGAGCTTTTACTTTCAGTTGAAGAAGCTAAAGCTGGCTATCAGGGCGGTTAACCAAGCAATTTAAAGGATGCAGCGACCCATTGAATCTCAAGCACAAGCAAGAGATGCAGCCGCTTTTTACAAACCTAAAAAAGAAATTACCAGCTGATTGTCAACTGTAAATTCATGATCGATAGATTGTTTCTGGCTTGCCTGCTGGCGGAGCTTACAGTTCCGAGATTTTGGGCATTCTGCCAAATAATGATTTTCCACAAAAATATGACAATAAACATCAAGAATCATGGATTGTAATCGTTTTTCATGATAGCGTAGGCTTTATACAGTTAGAATCATAAGGAATCATCGTTTTTCATGACTATAGAAAATGGTAAGCAATTTTCAGATGCGATAAGTTTTTTTCAGGAAAGACGCTTACCGGAAAAAGCAAGGCCAGCAGGCTATGCAGCGCTTATCGATGCATACAATCTGGCTGTGCCTTTGCCCATAAAATTGACAGCCATTGGTACACGCCATAAGGTCTATAAAGAAGATAACTGGCATATCTATACGCCACGCCACATGCCAGAGGCTACCTTGGAAGGTCATCTGGTATTTGCTTTGAAATATGAAGGACTCGACCTGACAGTTCTGAAACGGCTTTTTGAAGCTGTTTCTCCCGAAGTCATTGAAAATATCGTTAAAGCGAAACCGACCAGCAGCTATGCCCGTCGTCTATGGTTTTTGTATGAATGGCTATTGAATAGAGAGCTAAGTTTGCCCGATGCCAAGACTGGGACTTATGCAGAAGTAGTTGATACCACACAGCAATGGGCTATTTCCGGTGTAACTTCCACACGACACCGGGTACGCAATAACTTGCCGGGAACCCGAAATTTTTGCCCGTTCGTTTTCCGCACACCGATCATTGAACAGTATATGAAGGCAAATCTATCTGAGCGAGCACGTCAGACTGTCAGCAAACTATCCGCTGATATTCTCGCTCGCACTGCCGCCTTCCTGCTGCTGAAAGATTCTAAATCCAGCTATGCGATTGAAGGGGAATCTCCGCCACAAAATCGTATCCAAAGATGGAGCCGAGCCATTGGTGAAGCCGGTCGGAGGCCGCTTGATCTGGATGAATTGCTTCGGCTCCAACGTATTGTCATCGGCGATAGCCGGTTTATCAAGCTAGGACTCAGGCAAGAAGGCGGGTTTGTCGGCGAGCATGAACATGGTAGCCGCTTGCCTTTGCCAGAGCATATCAGTGCAAGGCCTGAGGATTTGCCCGAGTTGGTTCAAGGAATGCTTGATTTTGATCGCCGTTTTTCCTGTGAGCTGGATGCCGTTCTGGCGGCCGCTATGCTCGCCTTTGGTTTTGTTTATATCCATCCGTTTGAAGACGGTAATGGACGGCTGCACCGTTATCTCATTCATCATACCCTGGCTCAGCGCGGATTTAGTCCTGCCGGTTTTGTTTTTCCGGTATCGGCAGCCATTCTGGAACGGATCGATGATTACCGGACTGTGTTGGAAAGCTATTCAAAACGACTGCTTCCTCTGATCGAATGGGAACCAACGGAAAAAATGAATGTGCACGTTCTGAATGATACCGGTGATTTTTACCGTTATTTCGATGCAACGCCCCACGTAGAATTTTTATATGCCTGCGTTGAAAAAACCATTGAAATTGATTTGCCTCAGGAAGCCAGCTTCTTGAAACGATACGATCGGTTCAGAGCGCGCATAGAAGCCTTGATTGAAATGCCTGCCTCAACCATTGATCTGCTGTTTCACTTCCTGAAGCAAAATGAAGGACGGTTATCCAAGCGGGCAAGAGAGAAAGAGTTTTCTGCGCTTAATGCCAGAGAAACCGAGCAGATAGAAAAAATTTATGTTGAGGTATTCGCGAGTCTATCGGAATAATTGTCGGATTGTGTCGGAATATCCCTACTGAAAACACCGGCGCGTAGCACATCTTTTCAAACAAAACCGACAACTTGTGGGTTTTGTTTAACACCTATCTGCTTAAGCTGGTAGGTAGTCGCTGCCGAAAACTGCAAGGTTTGATGATTTTCTAGGAAATTACTCTGTTGAGAAAGAATTCAAAAACTGCCTTCTCCATAGCAGTTTCTTATCTACTTCACTGAGTTCAGCTTCTTCACAGACGTCATCCCAGTGGTGTTTAATTGCAGAAATCATTTTTTCAAAAATGGCGCGTGCTTGCACTTCTGAAAGTAGAAAGTTATGGGCGGTATCAAGGCAGGATTTTAACTGGCTAAGATTATTATTGCCGGATATGAGCATAGCCTGTGAGGCTTCATTACCGGTGCGGCCTTGCGGACAGATATCATAAGCAGGTGTAAGGGTCAGTTCTTTGCCATTCCAGAATGCTGCATGATTTCGCGCATGATCATCGGTGTTACCACATAGAATATTAAAGACGAGTCGTGAAAACACTTCCTCAAGCGTTGCTTTCGGATCAGTAAAACGATGACGAATAATTTCCGCAAATGTTTCATAGCTTGCGTAACGGGCCATCATGTCATCAAGACCAAGCAATGTCAGTGCAGAGACCATGGCTTTGCGCGACCAGTCTTGATCTTTCTTTGTGCGGTCAAAGCGCTCTATCAAAAGCACGTCTTTATTTGCAGCCTTGATTAGCTTTACAGGCGCAACATTCAAGCCAGACAGCGCAGCGAGCCGCATAGCAACAAATTCAGCTTTGACAACGCTGTACAAATCAGTACTTGAAGAAAATTTGGCGACGAATTTTCGACCTTGATCCTGAATCAATGCTTTTGGACGGGCTCCGCCGATGGAGCTGCCGTGGAAGAGCGCCTGATCCAATTCTGGTGTAAGCGGAACTCCCTTCTCAACGCGTTCAACGGATTCAATGAGCTCTTCCATGCTGACATTATTTGCTGAGCGCGGAATGTACTCGGCTGGCGAGCGCTGAAAATCGAGCGCACCGATGCGATCAGAACCAGATTCCAATAAATAGGTGAGCTCATCCAGCTCGCCTGTATCCGTGCTTGAGCCTTTGCGTCCCAATTTTTTGTTGATAATGACGCGCCGTCCCCACGCATCGGGGGCAGCATCCCGAATACAACCAGGCATGCTCAAGCCTTCGGGCAATGGCAACACTCCGGCTTTTAAAGGTAGTTCAGGTTCGTAAATTGCAATTGCTGGTTTTTTGTCGCGGATACGTTCAAGGTAACTCTTACCATAGTTAAATAGGATATTACCGTTATCAGCTTCAAGCTTTCCGGCAACAACAGGCTCTGTTTCATCCGGCAACCATATCCAAACATAAGCTTCTTTGTCATGACTAGAAATCATCATGCACCACCTTGGATTTTTTGCGCACGGATTTTGGCAATAACGACAGCTTATCTTCAGTTTGGCGGATATGTCTGGTCAGTGTGGTTTCATCGGCATCAAACAGTTTGACGCCGACAATGGCCGACACTTCGAATACAGCGCCGATCTCACATTTAAGATCGCCTTTTTCGATACGTTGTAACAGCCCTCTGGAAATGCCCGCGCGGTCTGCAACCTCTTGAGCGGTTAATTTACGTTCTTTACGGGCAGCACGGATCAATCCTCCGAGGAGTGAGGATGCTTCATGTGTGTATCGCGAGTATGTTCGTGTAATGGACTTTGGCATCGCTTGATTTGGTTCCTATATAGACCATAAAGCGTCTTTATGATCTTTCTGTGAACCAAAATAGTAGGTATTGAGCTCTATGTCAAGAGCGCATTGATCTATATATAGACCACAATATGCTCTAATGATCTCTATAAAGACCATTTTGTGCAGGGGATACTAACTAATGGTGATATTGCCTTTCTGATAACACTCTACTGAGAGTGCTATGAGCCCTCAAACTCACCCCTTTCAGACAGAAGGGCCAGCGCTTTCCCCCAGAAATATTCAAAATCAACAAGCTTCATGGTTTGTAAGCGCTTTTCGGGAAATATACCGCACTCTGTGCGGCAAAATTCAGAAAAGCTGTGTGCGCAGCACACTCCTTTGAGCTGAGCCGACAAATTGTCGGTCACTTTTATACCTACCGGCAAAAGCTGGTAGGTGATCGCCGCCGAAAACTACAAGGTTTCCATAGACGATGGAAGGATCCATCCAGAACCGCAGGATGGATCAAGGACATACTTTAAGTAGTTATTTAGATTTTAAATCGTATCGAAAGCTTTATCTTACATTTGCGGATTATCACGTAAACTACATAAATTAGTGCCATAATACTAATATTCTCCTTGTGAGAATGAACAGATAGAGACTGTTCGGTTTAAGAAAGTAGTTTTTCAAATATGGCTGACATAACTTCTTACTGCTAGGCGTGTCAGCCATATTTGAATAATATCAGTATTATCCGCAATCATTCCTTTTGCGATGACTCGAGATATCGCTACACAAAAAATAAAATTTGACGGGAAAGCTCTTTCAAAGCTGCCATCCATCTTTCATATTTTATCACCTATCGATCAATCAAGAATAACACCTAACGCTCTGGTCGTGCGAAGGTAGTTTCAAGAAATAATAGTGTCCCTGGTGAAGAATATCTGAACATATTAATGTTTATGGTACGTTACAGTAAAAGAGAAATTTTGCCTGTAAATTATAAACCAAAGAATGAAGCGCAACAAACTGAAATTACTATTAATTTCTATGAATTTACTCTAATAAACCGCTTCCTGATTACCAAGAAGTTTCAGCCAGTTTTAGCAGCCGTCCCGGCATGGGTGGCGTCTGAACTGATGCACGAACCAATCTAGGCACTATCGCATCGAGCTTAAACCGTCGATTAAATCGATATTCAAATTCCGCCAGATAGCGTGGCAGATGTTTTGATTGAATCGCATGATAGGTTCCTTGCATCGCAGATTTAACATTGCCC
>NZ_PXXU01000078.1 GCF_003011925.2 Nitrosomonas supralitoralis | reverse complement strand
ATCGATAGCGAAGTTTGGCGAGAATTCCACTTGTTGGACCACTGCATTTGATCCAACTGTAGCGTTGGTTTCTTTGTTCCAGGTGGTTCCGCCATCGGTTGAACGGTAAATACCGCTGGTAGTACCCACAATAACAAGTTTATCAGTTGAAAATTGGGGAGAAATTGCTACCCATGTATATTTTTGTCCGGGCCAGCCCTGCGATATGATCGAACTAGCGCCCACTCGCAAGAAGGTAACACCACCATTCTGAGTGCGCCATACTTCTCCATTACGGGTAGCGGCAAACGCGGTACGGTCGTTGGCATAATTCGGTGAAACGACTACGCTAGTAATAGGATGGGTATCTGGAACTCCGTGTTGCAACCTCAGGGTTTTGCCAGCATCCTTTGTTTGAATCACTCCATGCAATCTCGTGCCAAGATAAATCTCATTATCGCTGGCAAAATTCGGTGATGCCGCTAGTGCAGTAAATGAAACGATTTTAGAGTCAATAAATCTTGGAACAAACTTGACGCTCCAGCTGGTTCCAAAATCGGTGGAATTTCCAATGCCGCCGCTGGTTGCAGAAACCACTGTTTGAGAACCGTTGAGATTTTTCACGATCTGCGAGTCGAAAAAATTCATCTTCCGTCCCGTTGGATTCGGCCAGCCACTGGTAGACCATGTAGTACCATTGTTCGAAGAAATAACTATGCCTTTACCAAAATAAGTGGTGGCAATCATCTTGTGGTCAGTATGGAAACTTGGAGATAACGCAAGCCCGGTCAATATATCAATTCGTGTTTGACGCTGAAGCCATTTAATTCCGCCATTCTTAGACATGAATAATCCATCAAAGACGGGCAAGAAAACTGTTTTATCTGTGGCATATGTTCTTGATATTTGTAAATCAGTTAATTCAAGAAGTAAAGGAGTTTGGCCGGTAATTTTGGCGTGTGAATTAAAAAGCGTCCAGTTATCACCTCTATCTGTTGATTTGTATACAGATTGAGTCAAACTAGTACAAAATACCGTACGATCAATCAAGTAATTCGGTGAAACTGCTATATTATTGATCGCTTCGTGAGGTAGATTAACCCCTTTGTTAATAAACGAGCTACCTCCATCCTTGCTATAGAAAATGCCAAAGTTTGGAGTTGCCAGAAATATTTCTGCGGCCCCTGGAGCGATGGCCATATCATAGATTACCGTTCCGGTTGGAGTACCCAAATTGGTCCAATCGATACCTCCGTTAGTAGATTTTCTTAAGCTACCAGCATTACTTGCGATCAATAAAGTTTTGTCAGTAGCATAGTTGGGAGATATCGCAATAACCGCCACCTTATTGGTTTTATCGAGTATTTGAACCCAGCTTGAATCTGCGTTGGAACGGCGAAACAGCGCTCCGTTACCATCAGCGAAAAAAAGCACGTAACCAGTGCTTGATTCTGCAACCTCCATTTTTTTTACAATCTTGTTTGAAGGGGAAAGACCTGTATTATAGGGCTCCCATGAATCACCTCGTTTGGTTGATCGATAAACTCCCACTTTCCCTTTGAAGCCAGCAAAAACAGTCTGATCGGTACTAAATTTCGGCGAGACACGAAGAACGCTGAATTCATACGGATGGTCCATTCCATTTGGAATATTGGTCCAGGTAAGTCCACCATCAGTGGTTCGCAGTATTTCATCGTAGCGCCAACCTGTATATGCGCCATCAGTTACTGCGAACATGGTTATCAGTTGCAAAATTGGGTGATGCAGCAAATGCACTGATCATATCGTGGGGATCATGAGCTTGCGCATGCATACCGAAAATACCAAACGACATGACAAATGTCACAATCACAGCAAATTGGCGAATGCTGTAGATTTGAATTTTATTTAATTTAATTAACATCTCTGACCCATTATGTTTTGCCGTTCATCGATAAAAACTCTATAAACTCATGTTGTAGCTTTGATAATTGATAATCCTTCAGTTTCTATATATTTTTAAACTGGATGTTAATATTAGGGTAAATATGTCTTGATACAATAGGTTATTAGTCCTTTTTTTATAGTACGCCTGTACTATAAAATTTCTGATCAATTCAAAGTTTGCGCTGTGATGAGAGAGCAAAAAACTCTAAACAAAATTATCGCTAGGTAAAAATGAAAGATTGTCTACCATGGGATGAGTTATCCGGGAGTTAATATAAGACGTTATGTTCAAGTTTAGGCCGCCCGGACAAAGAGGCCAGAATTTGATTGGAGCGGTGATTATTAAACCCAGATTTCCCATTAGGTTTGATTTCTAATGGAAGCCATTAGAATAAGCTGTTATAAATAAGCATATTTTGGTAAATTAAAGCTGTTTTCCAGATGCATATTTTTCATCCGGGAGGTTTTGATGAAATTTAAGCTTCGATTTACTGAAAAAGAGACTACTGCCTGGGGAGGAATGGGCTTGATGAAACAACTGTTAGATCGCATAGGTTTTCGCTGGTAAGCCGAATGTTCAGCACAACGCTACGCTAAAAGCTCTTTGCCAAAGCAGCTTACCTCACAAATGACGGGCGAAAGAAAATCATAAATATGGCCGTTGCTATGCAACATCGTGAGTGGTTTGAAGGGCTCTGGGACAAGTCCAAGTCCTTTGATTTGCCCGTCAAATTTAAGCTGGCCTTCTCTCCTTAGAAAGTTCTAATGGAAAATCTGGGTTAATTGGGTTTGCACTCGCGATCACCGTGTAATTGATACTTCCTGTTGTGCCCTTTTTAATAAATGCAGATATTTGCTGAAAGGCCCAAAGTCCCATATTGTCATGGCACATGTTCTGACTGCTATTGAAAAATGCCCTGATAGTAATAGGACCATTTGTCGATCCTGTAATTGAATTTATCCGGATTCTATAGCTTGGTGTATTCCCGTTGGGGAGCGGCGTCTTACCATCTGTTTGAATAGAGTCGAACATGGGCTGGATAGAGCTTAATGGGCGGGGCATAATTGGTAGTAACTGATTTACCAATAAAGAATCATAGAATAACGTCAAGATATCATTCTCAGTGTGCAATTGCAGTGCGTTAACATCATGTCGAACATCATCTATAAACATTGTAGAAATTTGGAGGAGTCGAAACGATTCGAACGTTTTCGTCTCGTAAGGATCGGGTATTACTTCCTCTGTGAATTTATAAGTTCCTTCCACATTGAGTCTAGAAGTTGAACCATCAGTTTCCTCTAGAGTCAGCAGCCAATTGAGATCCATGATTTGATTGGTCGTGCTTCTTTTAATCAAACGTTTAGGGTGGGCGTAGCTAGCAATTCTGATTAATACCCTTCTCGGGATATTTTGATTAAGTTGAGATGTATCAATATCAATGCGTTTTAACTGAGGGTGGAAGAATAAAGTTTTTTCCGGATATGAAGTTGATGTGCCGGAAATCGCTGGACCTAGAACCAAGCTCTGACCGAACGGCAGCGGGGGGGTAGGATCACTACTGGCCTTTAGCCGAAGATATCCGGAAGAGTAGATTACAAGAACTTGAGGGAAGCGAATAGTATCGGAAACACGTTTCGCAAAGGATATAACTTTCGCCTTCCCTTTTGATTCTCCGTTAATAAAAATCTCAAAAGGTTCTTCAGGAATAAACTTTCTCAGCTTCTTTATAACCCAGGTACCGTCATTAAACATCTCTATTTTATTAATAGTGTCTTCGTTTATGAGTTAAATGCAGGATTGAAAGAGCAATGGAACGTAGAACCCGGTTATGTTAAATAATCCAGTACTTACATAAACCTATATGCATCCGGCTCGTAGCGTTCTACATTAATAATTTCCGCCTTTTTGGGCATAGCCACGGTATCATACTATGCTTGCATTCGCAAAAGCATATCCATTGATACGCCAAACGCTTTTTCAATCCGCAAAGCCATCTCCAGTGACAATGCCGAATTCTGGCTATCAAGATCGGAATGCGCTTGACGACTAACACCGAGAATGCTATCCGCCTTAGTTATAGTGAGACCCAATTCGTCTAAATCTCAGTTTGGATGAAATCTCCGGGATGGCTGGGCTACATGTCAATTTTAATTGTTGTATCTTTCATCAGTGATAACCCTACAAATCAAGATCGAAAAGCTCATCATTGCTAATCACGAAGGTGATCCGCCAGTTTACGGGAACGAGCTATCCGGCTATTGCGAGAACACCAAGGCGAGTATGCATCGGAGTGGGCAGTGCAGCGGCACCAAATCCCTACCGCTTCATATACAAGATTTGACAGGATATTATATTAAATATCTATGAATAAAAAGTCATACATGATAGAGACTCATAATTAAAATAGGCAAATTTTTTAGAGAAACAAAAATTCCACGCCATTTTTGGGGTGAGCTTCGGAATGTATATTATGGACTATATTGTCACAGGTGTTGACAGTAGCGTATATTTAATTCTTGGAGCATTTTTTTATTTGATTTTCTGTTTCTTAAAAATATATAACCAAACAATGCTAATCCAATAAGCATCAGTAAGGACATATTGGGTTCTTGTACTGCAGAGACCGTTAATTGCATCTCATAATCCCAAGTGCCTCCGCCATTCGTGCTTCGACCTAAAGCGCTATGATAAATCAAAAAATCACCGGACAACGGCAAAAATTTATTAAACAAATAAGTATTTGTATCTGAAAGAATATTGATTTTGGTAGTGTCTAATAAATTATTTTTATCGAATAAATCATACCGTGTAATAAGATAATCTGTATTTGGAAGAACAGAGAGATTAGATATTAGATAATTTATACCAGTTATTTTATATCCATCATCCATAATCAAATTAAAATGATCGAAATCAGATATTGAAGAAATAAATCCTGTTGTTGCGACGATGCTATTTGTTCCCATACCGTGATGAATATCAACAGTAGGCCCAGTTGGAAGATCACCGTAGATTGATTCATCATAAACTACATTTGCATAAATCTTTTGAGAAAGTAAAAACAGAATAACAATTGATATCATAATTTTTTTCATAACGGAGGGCGTCCTGGATTTTATGTAAACGGCGGTTAATAGTGTCGATGCAAATTTTCTTAAAATTGGATAGTAAACCTATATAGTGCAGGTTTCCAATCTCTTAATGGCATTGACCATTTTTTGGCGATATTGATAAGTGCCAAATAGAACAATTGGATCACAGCTTCATCGTTAAAAAACGATCTGCGGCTTATGCTGAGGTATGCTTATTTTCATGGAGTCCGAAGTTTCATAAAATGGAAACATGAAAAGGAGGATGGGGATGGAATTACCCCGCGCACAATATAGCCAGGAATTTAGGCAGCAGTCAGTTAATTTTTAGGATTAACTTTGGTTGAGGCAGCAAAACGACTGTCGTTACTCAGGAGTCACTAAAAACTGGGTATATGTTGACAAACGAGATGCCCTCGCTACCGTAGGTCAGCATGTAACCCAATTCTTTAATGTTTCTTTCGGTAAAGACTGATCATCAATCAGCAGGATGGAGATCATTGCACAGAGCTTTCGATAGGTAGCCTGATATCAATTACCGTGCCCTCGGTGGATGCACTATCCACCAACAGCGCTCCGCTCAATGCAATCACCCGCTCACGCAGACCCGATAAATCTAAACCTGCAAATTGTTGATTGACATCATTGCTTTAACCGTTATCTTCTATCTTCAGCTGCAAGTATATAACTGAAGAATCTTCAATGGTTTCATGGCTGACACTGACTTGGGCCCATGTAGCTGAGAGATAAATGGAGCATTTAAAAAATCTGACATCTTCGAATTACTTGTTATTCATAACGTAAAATCGCCAGACTCCAGAGTAATCAAGCCCGTCAAATGAATTGTCATATCGGGAATTTGGTTGCCGTCGATATCAAAAAGCACATTGGTAACGTTATTCGATGCATTTTTAACAAATCGCACTTCCGCACCTGCACCCGTGAATTTTGAGCTTCCACGAAAAACGAAGGCAGCATTACCTGCAGCGGCCCCATTGGCATCAATCGCGGCCACATCGATATCATCCATTCCTTGCACAAAATCCTTGATCAAATCGAATTGGCCGAAACTTTCGTTTACGGCAGTATAGATAAATTTGTCGGCACCACCGCCGCCTATTAACGTATCAGAACCTTTCCCTCCTCTAATGTTATCTGCACCGCCCAATCCGTTGATCCGATCGTTCCCGGCATTACCAATCAACGTATTCGCCATCCAGTTGCCTGTAATAGTATCGGCGCTGGTGCCGCCAGTGGCATTTTCAATCATGACTCCATGAGCGATGGTGAATCCTCCATTGATCCCGTCAACAACCGAGAGATACCCGCCACCACCCAATGCATGTTGAATTGTCGCGGCACGCAAATCAATTGTCGAACTTTTAATCGATGAATTACGAATGGTTTCAATACCGCCGGTATCCCAAATGCAAGAATAGAAGGTCCCTGGCGCATTATTCGAACTCAAGGTATAGATATCATTCCCCATCCGGTAATTCGTGTTAGCACCATAAAGAAATTGTAAAGCCGCAATGTCGAAGGCCATGGGTGTGCCCTCATATCCATAGCGCGGAGTGATGGCAGGATCTAGCGGGCCGTTAGGACCTGTTTGCCAGCCATCGTTATAGGTCATCATGGTATAGATACCTTGATTGAGGTTGAAATCTCCATAATCCCCAAACGGACCAGTAACGCCCGGAAAGTTTGGTCGCCCACCTCCTCCTGAGTCATGCGGATGTTTCAATCCAACCGAGTGACCCAGTTCATGTATAAACGTAGTGAAATCATATCCTCCTTGGCGAAGACTTGAATAATCATCTGACGAATAGGCATCAAAATTTACTATCGCTGCGCCTTGACGATTGATCACCGGACCGATATCTTCACCGGGAGGAATAGAAGCGCCCAATGCGCCGTGTACATCGGCATTACCGGCTGCGCCAACAATAATGTCGGCATCCGACTGACTGGTCGCAATCATAAAATTAACATTACAAATATGTTCGATAAGCTGCGCGGCGTGCTGAAACATGGCAGCTTCTTTCGGATCAGTATTTGCGGTAATCGGAGTGCCTCCAAAATCGAAAACTTCATTCCCGTTCATACCCGCAATATAAACTTTCAAGCGAGTTCCTATGGTTGGATCATTCCAATGACTGCCCCACAACAAGCCATCAATGTAGACATTGCCAGCAAATGGGCTGGTAACCGGATTCGAAAATGCCATCTATGGGTATATTCCAGCAAAGGCACGTAATGCGTCATGTGATCTCATGTAACATCCTATATAACGAAAAACTCACAGATTTTATACCCTTCAATCTTTCCCTCTTTTAGCGACCAATTCTGATAATCATAATACTATTAATCTCAGAATCTTTATCTAAAATAATCGTATTCTTATCAGGAAGTCACCATCGGCATTTGCGACGACAAGGCCCTGACAGCTTTCGGCGTGTCATCAAATATTCGCAAAGCAAATCTCTTATTGCTGACATCATTCTCAGACATATTGGTGATACTGATCGGGGAACAGTTGACTCTAAAAATTTTACATTCAGCTTTGGATTATTGATTCGGAACTGCTTAAGGAACAAGCCTTACAGCAAACCTTCATAAAATGAAGATACTCTTTGTGTAGAAAGAGAATCCAATAATCTTTATAAAGCAAACATCGGTCTGATTACTGACGCGCAACCCTAAAAACTGGAGTATACTTTTTGCTTACCCCACCTTTACTTATTTAAGGTAATTTCAAAGAATCCCACTTTTTAATTCTTTAGCTTCTGCGATTTTGAACGGTACAGTTTCATTACGTTATTGTCTTTAGCGCCAATTCTTAGTTGAGATTCACTACTTCAAAAGAACAAAAAACATCAAAAAGGACAGGAAAGCCCTAACAACAAGGCGAAATAAGTTGTGCAAAAGGCAACAATCGAGCTCGAAACAAAAATTCGGGAAATATGATATTTATGGCTTTGAAATTATTTTATCCGTATATTTTGGATAATAGTGGAGATCTTTTATTTAAGTCAGGTCAATAATATCCACTTTATTAGTGGACTTATTAGAATGAAATTTTGTTAGTTTGTTGCACACATTCACCCACGCGGATACAAATTCTCTCAGTATTGTTCTGTCTAATAAAGAATGGGATGGGATAATTGGAATTGAGTGAGTGTGGTATTTACAGATACGCTCTAAAGCACCCTCCAAATTATTCGAATCTAAGCTATTCAAAAGATATATACACAGAATAGCTACTTTTTCTCGATTGTATAAATTATTGAACATTTCCTCAAGCATTAGTGCTGCGACTTGCTGACCATTTTTCCATAGGACATCCACCAGATCACCAAATGCACGTGCTTTTCTAAATTTTAATTGAGCTTCATATAGCGGTAATGCACAAAGTTTATGAAAAGTTTGTTTTTCAATTGCACCATCTATAAAAAGGCTCGATATTAGAAAATCAGTATCAAGAAATTTAATTTGGCTATTATCTTTAAAATTTTGAAGATGTAAACCTGCCAAACTTAATTTAGAAATTATGGTTTTTCGCAGAACAATATTAACAATGACAATTACCGCTTCACCCTTAAGCAAACCATCTTTAATGAAATCAGTAAGTATATCTGCTTGAGAAATTTCATTCTCGCATACTTGAACAATATGATGTCTCGGCGCAGGAAGAGTTAAAACATGTTGCAAGTTATTAAAATTTATAGCCATAAATTATAAACGATAAATAAGCAGTCACTTCAGATCCAGAAAGTATTTATCATTTATCACTTTTCTGACTATGGATAAACATTCGATTCTTAAGCAAATATGCAAGGAGTATTAATCACTTGCATATTTTCGTAGAATATTTTTCTTTATATAAGCTTGTGTAAGGTCTCTATAATTAGATAAAACCTGAAGCGTGTCGGTACGAATGCGTACACTTAACGAAAGATTGGCATTCTTTGTATGACTTTTCTGATTGGTAACGCGAGGATGGCTTTGAATTAGAAAATGACGGGAATAATTGACTAAAATAACAGTGCCGGGAGAATACAAAATAAAAGGATAATTAGGTCACTCTATTCCTTTCAATAGGTAATAAGCTATGTAAC
>NZ_PXXU01000077.1 GCF_003011925.2 Nitrosomonas supralitoralis | reverse complement strand
TAACCTTAAAAGTCTTAACGCTGATTCAGGAATTTCCCTTGTTCCTTTTTTCCATTTCCTAATTACTTTCAGATCTTCACCGGTAATTTTTCTAATTTCTTCATTATCCACACCATAAATTAGATCGTTCATTTTCTCAGCCTAAAAGCAAAAACACATCATTACAAATTTGAATTGACTTCAATTTCGATAAAAGAAACCCGACAAGCCTTCAACTTAGAAGTTGTTATAACTTGTCGGATATGGGGATATTTAAAGACCAGCTTGATTTTGAAAGGGTACTAATGATTAATACAAGTTTTCTGACCATCACTAAACAACTTATCAAGAAACGCAGAAAATCTATCACTTTTCCTTCTTAGCTTAGTCCTTCGATTATTCAATTTAACATAAAACAAATTATCGGCAATTGAATGGACAGATACAACCGACTGATTATTCATAAGTAGTCGTCCCTGAAAAATTCCCGTCAATCGCTATCTTGGAGCAGCAGTTTCAAAAGATGGTCGTCTACAAAAGGTAAATTGGGACGATTTGATTTTTTCCATCAAAGAATTCGCGAAACCTGCAGTTTTCTCCACGGGAAAAAGAGCCAAACAATGGCCAGTAGCCATTGTTTCAAATTCCAGGCAACAGCGGCCAGTAGTAAATTGATGTGGTCACCGAGTGCGCCTTTCAAATAGTTTCTCGCCATGCGGCAATCCGACTTCAGGTGGCCAATAATGGGTTCAATAGCCGCGCGCCTTCTGCATTGTTTTCTCTTTTTGTCTTTCTGGTACCGGCTGTCCTTCTTTAATGCTTTTCCAGGAAGAATGATCTGGGTTCCATTGACTTCGCGAAGCGGCCAAGATAATTGACGCCATACAATAATCTGACACCCGCCGATATCTTTTACGGTCGCGGTCAATCTATTTTGGATGAACGAGAGAAAATAAAACGGCGACCATTAGCCACACGACGTCAAATGTATTACGCTAACCAATTAAATAATTCAAACCTGATGAGCTAAAACGTCTCTTAATTCAGGCAATCATTCGTCCAAATTACTTTGACGACATACAGTTGAGGTTACCCAAGAACAAGTGCAATGGGCGGTGGATAGACTCAATCATCGACCACGCAAAGTGCTTGGATTCAGAACCCCGTTTGAGGTATTCTTCGGAAAGACGGTTCGCTACACCAAATCACCGTTAGGCGTTGCACTTCGAAATTGAATCCGCGTGTTAAAAATGGTTTATAGGTGAATATATGTGTAGAGGCGAGCATATTGATGCTACTACTATAGCAAGGCAAGATATGTTACTTAAGTATCTATGGTCAAGCGTAGATACAGTCAAGTATTATCGGTTACGAATCCCCATTCTTGTAGGATTCATAAATCTGGCGATCGTGTCGTTTGTCTATCAGAACACGAGTATCCCATCTTCTGAAATAGATAAAGTAGTCTTCGGCACAGCGAATATACTAGTCATGGGGCTGGGATTGGGCGGAATGTATTCTATACAACTTACATACAAAGCGTTTGGAAGACGCATGATGCATCTTTATAAATCTATGTCAATGGATAATGATAAATATTTCACTGGTGAAACAGTAATTTGGGCACAGGGCATATGGTGGTCGTGTTATTTAAGTATTATTATATTTGGACTTTTTTCTGCAGCCGCCATTCTCTTAAAACCGATCTCGACCGTATGTTAAATATAGCTTAGTCTAGGGGCGCCGACCATGCTGATTTGGCGGTGGTGAATGCAGAAATCGAGTCAGCAAACGCCGATCAGGCCAAATTGGCCTAGTAGGCACTTAGCTGTCACGAGGAGCCACAACGGTTGGTTATCGACGAACCTTTCCGAAGCGTTAATTTCTCTTCCGGGTTTAATTTCTCGCCCCTTGGGGCGAAGGCTGGTTGAAAACCAGCAGTCTGAAGAGCGCTTTTAATACCTCGCTGCTTGCGGCGGGGTGCTTTATTCGGTTATCGCGCTGACGAGAGAGTTGTGCAGTAGTCTTTTAGATATACTCCCTGCCCCATTCAAGCCTAACCGTATCGCAATGAGTATATGATTAAGCCATGTATAATAGAAAACGCGACGAAATCGGGAGTTTATTCTGCCAACTAAAGAAGTATCAACGCATATTCTCTCGATTCGAAAAACCGGGTATTGTTTTTCTGTCTTTTTGTCAGCTTCGCCTTGATCGTCGAAGCGCTTCGTTTGTGTTAATAGGCCCCAGATGATTCATTCTTCAGAATATAGCTTTGCTCTGATTAGCGTACTATTTTGGGCTTTATCCGCTCCTGTTCTTAATGTGGGTATAAATAGAATCTACCAGCACTCGAATTTCTTGTTATGTCTTTTTTTTGGATTGCTTCTGGCTTTGCTTTCTGGCTCCCTTTCACTTGGTTTAGGACTATTTGTATCTGGCAGTAAATTTCATGCTGAATATAATGGCTATGTTTTAGGAGCAGGAATATTTACTTTTCCTGTTGCAACAGGACTTTATTACATAACTGCGCATTTATTAAACAACCAAACTGAGTTAGCTTCATTATTTGCTAAAGTTAAGCCATTATTTTCTATATTTCTCGCAATACTCATAGTTGACGAAACACTGTCATTTCAATCCATTGTTTCAGTCCTGCTAATAATTTCTGGATTGCTATTGTTTGGCAGGAGCGCCGTTAAAGGCTATCTCAGCTGGTTCGGTTTACTGTTTGGCTTATTAACTGCCATGGCTTGGTCCATAGGAGAAATATTTGTACGGATTGGCTTCAATCCGGAAACAGCAATTGAACAAACTTTTTATGCGTTATCGTCAGCTTCAATTATTTCTCTCTTACTCTGGATTTTATTTGCTGTTCAGAGCAAAGTACGACTTCCATCCTTATCCACCTTTATGCCATTTCTGTTACACGGAATTTTCAGTTTTGGTATTGCTTATATGAGCTTCTTTCAATCAATCGCAGTGATTGGTGTTATCAAGTCCGTGATTATCACTGCATTCTGGCCAATGTTTTCATTAATTCTGACAGGTTTGGTAAATTACTTAACTGACAAAAATACTAAAATAGCATCTAATATTTGGATAGCTGCGTTTTGTTTTATAAGCGCATCGTTAACTCAATTATTAAATATATAGTATGAGTATTATCGGCGGTGATACAAATATAAATAAGCGAAACCAAAAGCCGCCAGAATTATGTGCTGTATCATCCCAACCGTTCTTCAATAATTCGACGGGCGGGAACCAATGCCGGTAACCGATCGTAATTATCAGGCCAATTACTATGCAACCTAAAAGAGGATTAATATAAGCAAGTAAAAAAATGATTGAAGATAATAAAAAGACCAACCCTAAATAACGAGGGTGGATTGTGCTTTTGTAAAAGTAGCGGCGGAGTCTATTTTCTAATTCCGGGTTTTCAAATCCATTGAACATACAGTCGAGCGCATCAACAGATACAATAAAACTTATAAAAGCTATTAAGGAGCTCATCATTGCGAAACCAAGAATTGTTAGGTACCAAGTGATTTGTTCGCAATACTCTCCTTCTGTTGTTGATATTAAATCACTATAAAATGCTTTGGCCTGCACCATAACCAAAAAAGCTACTGCAACTAACATTGCCATTGCTGTAATAGACGTTTTTGCTTTTTCTATAAATTCTTTCTCTATCTTGTCATTTTTCTCTGTGTCGGCATCGGTCCATTGATTACTCTTTGTCACTAGCAATCGCCTCAATGTGCCAACCCTAAAGAATATAGGTCCTGATTTTGAAAGAAAATATACTAACCAAAAACTGAGGTAAATACTCAAATAGAAAATTAGGAAGGTGCGTGACCAGTCATCTATGAATTGAGGCCAAATTAACAAATACACATAAATATTAATGGTACTAGTGACTATAGTTGTTATTAATAAAGCCATAATCGCGGAAAATGACGATTCATTAAACTCTGGAACCCTGATTTGAATCACGGGTTCTTTCTCTTTAGCATCTTTCATGAAAAATCTACCATAAGGATTTAATTATTGGAGTTTATCGTAATTGGGTTATTCTGCATAAAGGTACCAAAAGTCCCATAGGGATTTGTACATTGATTTGATGTTACAGCTTTTTGGCATTTTTGGTTTTCCCGAATTGATTGATGTTTTAGGCGGCTGATTTCAGGGGAAGAATTCCGACGGAATCTTTAAGTTTTTCATCTGAGAAATCGTACTCTCCGAGCATGTTGATATGTGCCCATGTCATAGGCGAGTGGCGCATGATGATTTGAAGTAGATTTTTTCTTTCTTCTTCATTGGGTGCTTTTTCAAGCTGATGAGCAAGATAGAGATAATTCCAGCAGATGATGCTGTTTTTAATGAGCCTGTTGCAGGCCTCGGCGATCTCTTGCTCTTCCTTTTCGACCTGCGTGAACTCTCGAGGGTTGCCAACGGCAACGGCGCGGGTGAACCGATTGGCCAGTTCGACCTTGTTGAGCTGCTTCTCGATAGCCTGCCGCAATTCCAAATCGTCGATATAGCGCAAGATGAACAAGGATTTGATGATCTGACCGAACGCTTTGAGTGTCTGATAAAGCGCGTGCTGGCGGGAATAGGAATTGAGCCGCCGGAAGATATCGGAGGCTGTGTTCTCCTTGAGCTTGATGGTAGTGACAAGACGCAAAAGCTCATCCCAGTTTTCGCGGATCAGCGTGTCATTGATGGTCTTGTCAGGTTGGATTTTCCAATCTTTTTCAACCCTGTTTTTCGGTTTGAAAATATAAAGAGTTTGCTTACCGATGCCCTTGATGCGCGGGGCGAAAGAAAATCCCAGCAAATGGGTAAGGCCGAAAATCGCTTCGGTGTAGCCGTGGGTGTCGGTGGAATGGATGTCGCTTTTGACAACATCATTGTGCATGAGACCGTCGATCACATAAGCGCTTTCGCGCTCTGCTGCGCTGATCATGAGTGAATGCCAAAGGAAATTGCGTTCATCGACAAAGGTGTATGCGGAGATGCCCTGTCCTTGTCCAAAGTATTTGAATGAGCGGCTGGCGTGCATGCTCTCGCCATGCACTTCAAATTTCTGGCCATCACTGGCGGTATGAAGGGTCTCCGTTTTTCGACGATAAAGGTTTGGAAGTTCCATTTTATCCATGGCCTTGACCACAAAATCATTGGCGGCACGGATGTTGTCGAGCGAAAAACGCCAGTTGACGGCGTGTTCCAGCTCGCTTTCTGTAATACGGGAGGAAATCCTCGCCATTTTGCGTACCCCAATACCGCAGCCAAGACCCATAATCCCAGCCAGTAGAGCCTGACGTGATGGGGTTTTTCGGATATGAGTTTGCTGCCAGTGCTCGAACGCATCGAGCATGCCACTGTGACTGTTGATGGTTTCCAAAGCTTGTGCTAACGGCACATCGTGTCGTTGAGGGAACCATTCGCTAAGAGGATCAGCCTCACTGGCATCAATCGCCGGGGTAGCAATGTGAAACGTGCCATCGGCACGGCACTTCAGATGCGGATTGTTGACCGCATCCTTATTTGTTACCCGATATTGTGAGCAAAGCACCTCATCCAACTTTGCGAGAATAGGACCGGGATTAGCGAACGTGGTCAGTCCCGCCCGTTCAAGCAAATGTTCTTTCTCCCGGTTCCAACGATCACGATCAATGAGATAGGTATCCATTGGACGGTATTTGTAAGATTGCGCGAGATTTAAATCGCCAGATTTGATGGTGCCGGCGACATGCTGGAACAACAAGACCTTGTAGAGCGAAGGTCGGAATGTACCGTCAGCGCGGATCAATGCTTTCCTCTCATCGGGGTCGAGGAAATCAACCGGGGCACGGTCGCCGACATTCCCATCATTGACCTTAAAATGATCCATAGCCACAATCAGCCGTTTCGCACGGTCGTTCGGTTCAAATGTCACAGCTTTAAGTATTGGACTGAGCCGGTTTTGTAGGCGTAGGGAATGGTTTTCCAACACGTCGTACCAGCTATGATCAGAACCGGTTGTTTCCAGATTGGCTTTTAGTTGTTCGAATGCACCAGCCTTTTGTTGACCAAGCGCTGATTTGATTTCGATAATCTTCTGCGTGTCCGACAGCTCGCTATTTTCTGCTAGCTCACGAATTTGGCGGATCAAACCAAACACCGATGTGTCGAGATCATCGACGGCGGTCTTCAAAGCCTTATGCTGATCTATACGTTTTTCCGCCAGATGGTCTTTGTGTTCTCGCGACACCGATGTTTGGAACGATGCCATTACTTTCAGCAATGTGTCAGCCAGATGATCCTGAATGCGATAAAACTGGTGGGCGATGAATGCTGCCGAGTGGATATAACGGTCGGGTTCTGCGCGTTGTTGCAGCTGAAGCATGCGTGATTTGAGGACGCTTCCAGCAAAGTAACGGATGCCGGCAGGGCCGAGGTCAAGGATCGATAAAATATTTTTAAGTGCGCCGTACAACTCTGCCAAAGTTTCAAAATCTGCAATATTTTCCTTGATTCGCATCGGCTTTGTCGATTGTGAGAGCTTCTTGAGCAGGGTTAAACGGTAGCGATTCTGGTTTTCTGGTCCGGTAAACAAACCATCTAGCAGTGCACACGCCTCATTGGTGAGATGACATTCCATAAGCGTTATCAGTTTCGCCTTGTGTGCTTGAATCCCTCAACGGATTATATCGGTCAGGCTCCGCACAGTTGGAACTTGTGTGCGTTGCTGAATAAGAAAGTCGACGCAGCGGTCAAAAATTAACTTTGGTTTGAGATGTGCGCGTGTCATCGTGGAAACTTCAACAGCAATACTCGTTTTTGCTTTCTCATTGAAGGGGGCGAACCCATAGAAATCGAGAATAAACTTCTGATGGCGAGCGCGTGTTTGCTTCGGATACCCATCAGCTGTGAAATTGACATTCTGCAGCGTCAGAATTCTGGCTACGGCTTCAATATCGCGTTTGTGAAAATCCTGCGGTAGATAAAAGCGTTTTGTTGCCTTGAAGTACCCACACATCAAAAGAAAACCAATCTGACTGATTGGCGAGCGTAGCGTGGTGGCGATGTCCATCAATCCTTTTGGCAAACTGAAATACTGTTTTCGCTCGCGATGATCAAACACAGGTGGTCTATCAAAAGTTTCTTGTTCGCTTGCGGTGAGAATACGCATTCGCGGCATGGGGAACTCCTAAATTCATTGTTCTAGAAACGGTCGTTTTAGGAATGAACGCGCCCATACACTGAAAACTTGGTCTCAGGGCTGAAATTATAGCCGTTTTCCTTGAACGGGAGCTGATCTTCTAAAACACGCGAGCCGGTCTAAAAGCTGCGAATAAACGTGATTGTTGCGGTGGCAGACCAAAAGCAATGAATAAACGGACCATGAAACACGCCGAGGCTTTACTCAAAGATACCGAGAACTACCCTTTCGTTGTCGATGTGATCGACCAGCTCCATATTGTGGGCGCGCCGCTTTCTACCGATATTTTCCACCAGACTGCATAAAACAGCTCAGAAACGAGCATGGTGATAACTCTCAAGAATAAACAAATCCTATGGGACTTTTGGTACCTTTATGCAGATGGAGCCAATATTAGCCACTCGGATTTTGCAATTCGTGATTTGATGCACAACGCTAGCCCTGTCAGTTTATACATTGTGACGCAGCCTAACGATAAAACTCGTTTACGGCCACTGGTGCGCATCATGATGAATATGATTGTGCGGACATTGGCAGACAGGCTTGATTTTAAGAATGGTCAGCCGGTTGCGAACTATAAGCACCTGCTTTTGTTGATGCTCGATGAATTTCCCAGTCTGGGTAAACTGGAAATCTTTCAGGAATCCTTGGCGTTTATTGCTGGCTACGGTATTAAAGCCTATTTGATCTGCCAAGATATAAACCAACTTAAAAGCCGCGAGACGGGATACGGCCACGATGAGGCGATTACGTCCAATTGTCATATTCAAAACGCCTTTCCACCCAACCGGATTGAGACAGCCGAGCATTTATCCAAGCTGACCGGACAAACCACGGTCATCAAGGAGCAGATTACGACCAGTGGTAGGCGGGTAGGGGTGATGCATGGTAACGTGACGCGAACCATGCAGGAAACACAGCGTCCTTTACTAACACCTGACGAGTGTTTACGCATGACTTCACCAGAAAAAGATGCTGAAGGCAAAATTACCAAGCCAGGTGACATGATTATTTATGTGGCGGGTTATCCTGCTATATATGGCAAGCAGCCATTGTACTTTCAGGATTCTGTGTTTTCTGCGCGTGCTGCTGTTCCTGCACCTGCTTACAGCGACAAAATAATCCAATCATCATGAGAAAAACATGCAATATTCTGGCAGGAATTGTTTTGTCTGTCAGTGTCGGTATATTTCTATTGAGTATTGTTTTTCGACTCACGGGTATTTATTACAATAATACGCCGAGTTTTCCGGTGGGTTTGTACAAGATTGTTGATGAACCAGTAGGGAAGGGCGCATACGTCTCTTTTTGCCCACCACAAGACGAAGTTTTTGGTATGGCTATGGCACGGCACACCATTAGTACGGGTAATTGTCCGGGCGGTTATGGCATGTTGCTGAAACGTGTTTTTGCGGTAGCCGGGGACAGTGTTTCTATCGGTGGGGGAGGAATTATGGTTAACGGTGAACTGTTGCCTAATAGTGCGCAGATCCGCGCGGATATTGATGGTCATGAAATGCCGCAATATCGTTTGGGTGTGCGAGTGCTGCATGATTCTGAATATCTGCTCATGTCCGATGTAAACCCCAATTCTTTTGATGCGCGGTATTTTGGACTGATTGCGGGTTTGCAGATTCAACATGTTGTTGAGCCGGTTTTTACGTGGGGTAAGTGAGCGTCTGGCTTAGTCGAACTAATACAGTTTAAGCGTCAAAAGCGACGTTATGATAGGGTTCCCCTTGCTTATGAGGGCTTATTTGGATTGTTATTTTTTGATTCATCCGTTTTAGAAAATCGAGCAATTTATCAACGGTAAAACGGCTAAAATGGCCGTTTAGCAAGTGAGACACTTCAGTTTGTTTAATTCCTAACAGTTCAGCAATTTCCCGCTGTTTCATATCTTTTCTTTTAAGAAGCTCAACCACATGAAAACCAACCATGCCGCGCGCTTGTAGCTCCTCGGCATTATCTATTCCAAGATCATCAAAAACATTACCTGAGCTGTTTTCAAATTCAATGTTCCCTTGTTTTTTCATGGCTCTCTAGCTCCTTTGCTTCCTTGTAACGTTGCTTAATCAAATCCACGTCCTGTTTTGGCGTTGAAATACCTTTTTTGGCTTTTTTCTGAAAAGCATGGAGAATATAAATTCTTTCTCCTAACTGGACGGCCTGAATACAACGGTATGCCTCTTTGTCGTATTTTAATGCGATTTCGATGACCCCTGAACCAACACCCTTAAAAATCTTTGCATCCTTCGGTATTCCGCCAAATTGGATAAGTTGAAGCTCATCCCCAATCAGCTTCCTGACTTCCTCTGGAAACGCCATAATATTTTTTCTGGTGTTTCCCAGCCATACAACAGGCCGTAACTTCGGGGGGTTCCGCAATATTCATAACAACCAATTTATCATCTACAGAGCCAGGGTATAGGAAATATCCTATAATGTCAACTTATAAAGCTTTCTTGGGGTTTCGCCTCAGTTTTAATAATCTCTT
>NZ_PXXU01000076.1 GCF_003011925.2 Nitrosomonas supralitoralis | reverse complement strand
AAATTATTGAATTGACGTTTGTTGTCATTATCCATTGGTTTGAAACTTTGAAGGCAATGAAGCCGTATAATACGTGCGAATTTCCTTCGAGTATATCAATGAAAGCCAGGCATTCAGCATGAGCTCGTTCAAGATTGGCTTCAAACTCCATGATTCCCGCGCGTTCTTCAAATGTCATGTGCTGTCAAATATGGAATCCCTATGACAAAGCAGCGAATAGATGTGCATAGTAGATAATAGCGCAATACAACGGACGCGAATTTGCTGCTCCCGAAACAATCTGCAGAACACCCCAGGTTAAGTACCGCTACGCTTATTCTTATGCTTACCGGCAGCGGGGCACGACTGAAAATATCAATGGATTGATCAGGCAGTATTTTTTCAAGAAACGTGATTTCATACCGATTACACAACAAGAGATCGATACAATTCTGTAAAGATGAAACAACCGACCCAGAAAACGGCTTGTATTTCTCACTCCTTCGCAGGTATTCATCAACTCAGGCGTTGTACTTCATGGTTGGATCCATATATCTTTGATTACGTCATTGACACATACTAATGGCTTTGCATTAATGGCAGTCTTTCTGACGATGAGCGTCTAAACTGGAGTTTTCTATGCATTTATAGCTGTAATCCTTAAATGTGCAATTCTGGTGTTTGCCATAATTACTGCATTCTAGGAATAT
Organism: Nitrosomonas supralitoralis; assembly: GCF_003011925.2. GTDB lineage: Bacteria > Pseudomonadota > Gammaproteobacteria > Burkholderiales > Nitrosomonadaceae > Nitrosomonas > Nitrosomonas supralitoralis. The sequence continues at coordinate 9,187 of NZ_PXXU01000076.1, read as the reverse complement.
AGACTTTCCTTTGCGCTCAACTAGTTTCCCTTCTTTGCACCAAGGACAGGCGTCGCCAACCTTATGCGTATTTTTAAGTTTGGAATCAAGCTTCACGTCAGCTACCGACACTGACGATTTTTCTGGGTTGGAGGACGGCAATGGATAGATGCTTTTGCAGTTTTTTGGGTAGCCTTCACAGGCGATAAAATAACGCTTCGAGCTTGCGCCACGCGTAACGGATTTTTGTACAAGTTTATACTGCCCACATTCTGGGCAGATCTGTCCTTCCTGGATATCGTGCCCTTGCTCCGGCATAGGAATGTATTCAGCTTTGAAGAGTTGTTTATCGGTAGCGGATATCAGGGTACGGAGAGGAGTGTGGCGGCTCAACAGGAATTTAGCAATCACTTCTGCTTCATTCTGGGTCATTTTCCATCCGCCTGGTTTTATCTCCATTGACAGGGAAAGCAGATTCTTAACAAAGGAGCATTTTTTTAGAAAATCTTTAATGGCGGGTGTAACGGCATCTGCTTTCATCACCTGGGGTAAGTCTACGCCTCTATGAATAATTCCGCTGTCGGAGATGGCTGCATATACCATAATCGGGCAATAGTAAAACCCTTTTTGCACTCCCATAATCGTGCCAAGTAGCTCGCTCTTGTTGGCAATCAGAAACTGCTTGAGTATCTGACCTTGTGCTTCTGCTTGAAGCACGGGAGAGGGCATGCCTTCTAATCTCCTCTCATATTCGCGCGCCCATTCGCCGTGCGCATTGATATGTACGCTTCCGGTGACGCTCTTGGATTCGATAATAAACAGCCCCCATATGCTGACAAGCAGATGGTCTATCTGAGCGAATTCACCCTCGTGCCCAATTCTCAGGTCGTTGATCACCCATATATTCTTCGCGGTGCCGAACTCGCGTTTGAGATAGAAAGCCATCTGTTTTTCTGCCGCGTCTCCCGCTACAAGACGGCGGTCGGTTTGCGAGAAGAATTACTTTTCTTTAAGTATCATCGTTCTGGGTTCAATTGGCTTGGCTGTGTTTCTAGTTTAGGTGACTTACATCAGGCGGATGTACCACAGCCCAATTCTCGGCTACATCTCACGTACTCAATCAACGACTCAGACTCAAAAAACATTAGGCAGAAAATTTCTCTCAATAAAATTCGAGTCTGAAGTTCAACGGTACGAAAACTTATGTATAGCAATAAGTGTTTACAGTTTTACATACGCAAGAAAATATTATATGAGTAAAATCACCCTAATAACGTGCCATGGTAATCTTTCGGTTTATATTCTGATTTCAGTGTTTTGTGCAACGCGCGGATGCTCTCGATATCTAGCCGATCTAAGGTCGAAGCCGGTGCAGATGTCGATACGGTCAAACTGCTGGGCTATTCTTCAGATAATTAATAACAGGTAAACCCCCGGCTCAGCCGGGGGACTCCCGAAGGTTTGACCGTTACGGCAGTCGTCGTAACGTTCTCGTCCCAACCACGAGACGAGGAGTCAAAGATGAAGGAGTACCAAAGTTTGAGCCATACGCGCTGGGATTGTAAATATCATGTGGTATTTATTCCGAAGCGGCGAAAGAAACTGATATTTGGCAAGCTCAGGAAGCATATAGGGGAAGTGTTGCACGATCTAGCAAATCAGAAGGAAAGTGCGATTGTGGAAGGCCATTTGATGCGAATCACATTCACATGTGTATAAGTATTCCCCCGAAGTATTCGGTGTCGCATGTAGTGGGCTCGCGGGTATTTTGTATCGACGGTTGGATTGGACGAGGAAATGGTCAGAGCGTATATCTGAGATCAGGAAAAGGAAGATGAGCGTTATGATCAGTTGAAACTGGGTATATAGGTGCCGCTTCAGCGGCTCGCAAACAGCCCCTTTGAGGGGCTCCAGCGATAAGCCTCCGGCTCTGCCGGAGGTAATTTAACTTAATCAAGAATCTCGAAATGTGCGAATAAATATAGTTAAGGTTTAACATTATTATTAAGTGGATTAGATTTATAATGGTTGTAAATTACATCTAAAGCACCATTACAATGATTCGATTATTTATTTCCATCACTTTCTTTTTGGTTATCGGACTTCTCGGTTACAACTACTTTTTGGGTACGGAACAAGAGAAAGAGCAAGCACAAGAAATTTTTGCTAAGGGAGCAGAAGTTGTAGGCGCTAGTGCGGATCTTCTTAAAGCTGAATATGAAAAATTCAAAGAAGGAAAGTATGACAAATCCTTGGAGAATATTAGTAATTTCTTAGGCAACGTGAAGGAAAAAAGCAGTGAATTGGTGGCTGAAATTGAAAATTGGGAAAAAAGAAAAGATGATTGGAATCAAAAGAAAAGTGACGTAGAAAGATTACTCGATTCCGGATCAGGTTTTAAGGATGAAGAAGTTAAAAAAACAATTAAAGATTTAGAAATAGAGGGTGATTCACTGAAAAGTGAGGGCAAACTTCTCAAGGAAAGAGTGAATTAGGTATTCGAGAAATAACCGGGCATAACATAACTGCTCAGATCCGTTCATCATTCAAATGGTGCTGGCTAATTAACTGTATCTGAGGGATGAAGGCGGAGTGAAAAATTCATTGGTCTTGTTTTAATCAGCGATTTCTGAAGGTGTATGCCGGTCATCTGTTTCATTCCGCTTGTTTTGAGTAAAATGTTAGGAAAGGTCCAAATGTTACGTAGGGAATTTTCTCTTCCTGATTTTTATCCAAAGCTACTTTGGATTAGTTGATTACTTCTGAATTAATTCAAGATTTTGATTATTTTAATTAAAATTGGGAAATAAATCATGGGTATTGAAGTCAGTGGTGTTTCTGGTCTTATTTTATTAGTCCTTAATGTATGGGCGATTATTAAGGTTGTACAAAGCTCAGCGGGCACGGGAAACAAAGTGCTATGGATAGTACTAATATTGCTTCTGCCTATAGCGGGTCTGATCCTGTGGTATTTTTTAGGTCCTAGATAGAGAAGTGGCATCGCAAATTCAGACAGTCCGTTAAGTGGTAATCATGCTCAACCTAAACCTAAACCTAAACCTAAACCCTGAATCGGTCCGATATTTCTGGAGACTTTTTTTGAGTCAGGCTGCATCAGTTGACCCTTTTAATTGGCGATAATATGCCATTTCAAATTCTGCCGATGGAATATTTCCAATCGGTTCCAGTAGCCGTCGATTGTTGAACCAGTCAACCCACTCCAAGGGGGTAACTCCACTTACACAGTGACACATCGAATGAATCTGCAAAAAGTTATGCATAGTTATGTTCAGTAAAGAAACTGATGCAAATCTTGCAGGTAATTGGTTGAGTTCAGTAGAATAGTAGAGGAAACTGGAACCAAAGCCTCAAAAATGACATTCTTGGATCACTAAAAATTAAACAATTTATATAATATAATCATTTGTAAATTACTTCTCGGTTAGTGTGAACTGAGAATTAACAGCCTGGGACTCCATCTGCTGGTCAGCTATCAAGCCAGTGCTCGAGTTTAATTATTTTTATCCTTAAGCTCGATATTTTTAGCGAACGACATCCGACCGGCCACGAGTCCAACTGCAGTGGGCTACACGCTGTCAAGGCAAAGCGGGAAAAGGGTTGGATTTAACTAAAAGCGGTTCGGAGCGCGTCGCTGGTGAGAGCCGGGAGGGCAGTCGTCGCTCCTCCAAGAAACAATCCCGGAGCGGCTAGCTATAGCCACAACCGCGGCTAGTGCTCACTCGCTCGACCAGCAGTTCCGCTCATTTCCTACGGCGGATTTATCGATGCGTTCGTGATTTTGGCCTATAGGATCTAACCAAGGTATCCGTAAATAAAAAAGGCCAATGTTTAAATACCATTGAACTTGTAGAGGAGTTGCGAGAATTTTATGCAAAAATTTTCGTGTGAGCTCCACGCACGGGTTTTTTAGGATCGCGAAGTAAAGCAATTACTATAAAGCGACTTAGTTGATAGATGGCTGTAGTGCACCATTAACTTCGGATCTAGATGCCACAAGTATCTGTCGTACTAAGTAAAGTGTTCTACCATCATTGATCCGCAATGAAGCAAATTGTTGACGCTAATCGTGTGGCCGCAAATGGGGTAATCCTGCCTTAGTGCGTAATCGCGTCTATAACTTTCTGATAGTGGTGTATGGCTTGTCGATTTTGCCAGAGTCTCTAATTGATTCGGAACCTCAATTTCAGATCAACATAGCCCCACTTGGATGAAAGCACCTCAAACAAGTGACAACTTGACTGAGTATGAATATGGCAATCATGCAGACAGAACGATTCTCGTCATTACGCAGCGCAATTATTTTGTGATCGAATACTTGCTTTTTCTGCAATTTTGAATATTGCCATAAATCTTTTATTTTATCTGACAAACTTAAAAGAAATTTGCTACAACAATCAATAATCTTTCCTTCTATACACTAGAATCAGAAAGCGATATTCTCGCATCTGTAATACCATATTTTTACAACAAACGGTAGATCAATCGACACCTTGTAGGATACATTCCGTCCTCAATGTGCTAAGCGAGGCTATTTGAGCGCAGAAAAGGTATCTATGCATTATAAGGTTTCAGCTGGTTTTGTGATCCTTCTAGTGGAAAATCTTTGGAGTTTTTGTTCTCTCTGTTTTTTGAGTTTACCAACAGGTTCTTATGTGAAATATCAATAAATACTAGATGTAGATGCATGAAAATTAACAAGAATAAAGAAACATAATAAATAAACTAAGGAGGGTACGGAAGATGAAACACAGGTTTGATGAAATATTTTCTATGGATGTAAGGCACTCACAATGTAATTCTGGAATACCTAGATTAAGTCGTCCCTTAACTGAGTGGATGGTTATTCCAGCGCTGATAGTCAGTATGTCGTTTTTTCTTTTTGGAGATAGCGTACACGCAAATGAAAAAGATAGCGGACACACACATAATAGAGCTGACAAACAGGAGAAGAAAAAACCAAAGGGAAATCTGCACCGCATTGAAATGTTTGCTGATAAGCTGGTTGAGGGTGAAGATTTTCTAGCCTACAGAATGATGTTGCATGAAGTGACTGATAAGAAGGGCAACACGACGGACATTACAAACAGATATAGCCGAGAGGCAATAATTCCTGGTCCTACCATTATTATGAACGAAGGCGACATTGCTGAAATTACACTTTTTAATCAAGTGCCCAATCCAGATGAAGTTCATTCGCATGAAAATGTCAGCCTGCACGTACATGGTGTTCACTATGAATTCCATAGCGATGGCACACTAAAGTATATCAACTTGTCGGAGGATCAAGGTGCTACGCTTGTTCAATCCTATACCTACCGCTGGGATGCCGCGCCCGGTACTGCGGGAACCTGGCCATATCATGATCACAATATGAATACCCATAATGGTGCGGAAGATAAAGGTCTGTTTGGCGCTTTGATTGTTAATCCGGCATCCGATGGCGTTGTGTCAATTAGTCAAGGTGGCAATAGTATCAGTGTGCCCCTTTCCAGCATTAAGAAAGACTATGTTTTGTATATATTAGACGATATTTTTATTGGAACTGAAATTGATACACTGACAGGTGAACAAACGCCCATAATGGTGAACCCTACTTTGACTGCAACAAGTGGCAGCAATGTGCGATTTCATTTGCTTGCACTTGGTACCAATTTGCATCAATTCACGCTTCCTGGATATAGCTGGGTTGAACCAGGAACCAATAAACTTATTAGTGAGAAAGCGATTGGCCCCCTGGAGAAACATGTGTTTGCTATCCAGGCTAGTGCCGATACGTTCTACCAGGATGCAACTTTCTCGGGGAAAACGCAGAGAATGGTTGGCGAGTTTAATGTCAATCCCTAAACAGAATAAATCTCAATAAAAGGAAGTTAAATGAAGATAAGCGTTTTTAAGTTGAATATTATTAGCATGATAATATTCATGTTGTTTGCAGCGATGCTGCTATTTTCAAATCTGGCGCTGGCTGCGACGCATACCATCAGTCTGTCAGCAGAAAAATTACCTAATGGCCAGTTTGGTTATAAAATGATCAATCATGCCAGCAGCGAAGGTGACACGCCAACATACCCGGATACAGCGGTTATTCCTGGGCCAACCTTATTTGTCAAGCAAGGCGATGTTGTTAACGTTGAATTAATTAACAATATTGACGTTGATGTTGGCTTTTTTGTTCCTGAACTTGCATCTGGCAATGCCAAACAGGTGGCGCCTGGACAAACCGGTAACTACCAAATCAACACTCAAACTGTGGGCACTTTTCCATATGGCGATATTGAATCTCATCTTGTTGGCCTGTTTGGCGCGATTGTAGTCGATAACCAAGATAATAGGGTGCAAAGTTTTGTAGATGTCGCTGGTGAAATTGTATCTATCAAACGTAAAAAGCTGGATAAAGAAATCGTTCTGTTTATGGTGGGTTCAACTTTCTGGGGCACAGAAATTATTAACGGAACCCAAACACCATTATGGACAAATCCTTCACTTCGCGCTGTTCAGGATGACAAAATTCGTTTCCATATTTTATCTTTGGGACCAGGCCATACCTGGCATCTGCACGCTCATCGATGGTTAGAATCAACTGGCATTCCAGTGTCACAAACTGCTCCTAGTGTTATCGATGTCAGATTGATGAAAGATAACTATGACAGTCATTCTTTTACCGTTAAAGCAGGTGTTGGTGTTGGACCAGGTGTTTGGCAATATCACTGCCATTTGTTTTCACATATGGAAGCAGGCATGGCAGGTACATTCACGGTTCTTGCTAAAGGTTCCAAAAAATACGAAGCCAGCATTGCCGGTGCCTCACCGTATGGTGCAATTTACCTTAACCCGAGCGATGCGCCAGGTCTTGTGACTTTCGAGATAACCGACGTGCCTGGGAGCCATTTCAGAAGCACCCGACATAAAGACCTTAGTCCAGTCACTAAAACCAGGTCACTCGAAATTATTCCGCCAGAGAGTAGCGTTCACTTTGTTATGTCAGACACTGAAGGGGTACATACCATTACCAGCCTGATATGGCCGAGCGGTGCAAATGACGATAACGGTGGCGGTGATTCACGCCGTATCCCTTTTGATCAGATTAAACCCTATCGAGGTGGCGGTATCGTAAAATTATCTACTCCAGGCTTGTATGTATTCACCTGTAAAGTTCATCCTTATATGTTTGGTGCGGTTATTGTCGATGATCCAGCAACAGTAGGACTGGACTTGGGCGATACTATTGACATAGCGGGTGGACTAAATAATATTCCGACATCCAGTGACTTGGCTACACAGCTATTGAAACTATTTCTGGTTTCAACTACTTATGAAAACTGGATGAATTTTGCTTCAAATGAGCCTTGGACTGTGAGCTATCCATCAGTTGACGTCAGAACAGACTTGGGGCCACTTAATCTGGCAGACGTGCTGATTGCCAGGTATCACAAAGGCGTAAATAAGATTCCATTAGCACCGCTGATCAATCCAGCTATTCCAGGTGTTGGTGAAGTATGGATTGATACGCAATCCGAGAAAACTGCGGGCAAAGCAAAGCATGGTACCGTCACTGTGTTGGATGCAGAAACTTGGAAGCTCAAACGGAAAATTGCATTGCCAGAAATCAACATGAACAATCCGCACAACATGTGGACAAATAGAGACCAGTCGGTCGTGTATGTAACACAATGGTTTGATAAGCGGATGACCTTTGTTAATCGTGAGGATGGATCATTAATTCGTGATATTCGGGTTGGCGACTCGCCTGCGCATGTGATGACCCTGCCGACAACTGATGAGCTATTGATCACCTTAAATGGTGAGAATGGTATGGCAAGAATTAATCCAGGAGAGTTTGAAGTCAATAGAAGAACATTTACGCAGACACCGGGAGCGGATAATGCCAATCCACATGGTCACTGGATTAAATATGATGGTACCTTAGTCAGTACCTCCAATATTGGTACACACGATGCAGGAATTTATGACACAACTACTGGGCAAATAATGTCAAGAACGCCGACAGGAGCAGGCTCACACCCTATTGCTGCAGGCATGACTAAAGAAAAGCTTTATATGGCAAACTTATTGACTCATTCTGTGACTGTTGTAAGAATGTCTGATGGTGAGAATTTAAAAACCATTAGCCTCATTGCTGATTACGATCCAATCAGTGGGAAACTGGACGACAATGATAAAAATGGTGTGTTGGCAATCGGTGTGCTCCCTGTGCAAACCCCCGTATCACCTGACGGTAGAGCTGTTGTAACAGCGAATTTGTTGGGAATGATCACGATTATTGACACGCGGACTGATGAGATTGTCAAAATGCTGCCATGTCCCCAAGGGTGCCATGGCGTTAATTTTGGCGCGAAGAAAAACGGCGGTTATTATGCTTATGTGACAAGTCAGTTTGCTGATGTTCTCACAATCGTAGATATTGATCCAAATGGAGATGGTAATCTGTCTGATGCTGATGTGGTTGGTTTGATATCACTGGTTGCCGATAATAATGTGTCGAGCGATGATACGATAATTGGCATGCAAGGCCAAGGTGGCCAGGGTGTGTTGGCTATCCCTAATGTCTATAATGGCTGGGTACAAAATCTGCCAGAAACATGGAAAGCAGGCTTAACTGCAGAGCAGATCAATCCATAACATAAATCTGTGAGCAACTGAGTGGAAAAAATAAGTTAAATCAACTCCGGCAGAATCGGCGGTTTACTGATTGAAAGATTGAATCAGGCCGGTTTTTCCGGAGACTTTTTAGTTGGAGTCAGCTTTATTAGTTGACTCCTTTAATTGGCGAAAATATGTCAATTCAAATTCTGCCGGTGGAATATTACCAAGCGGTTCCAGTAACCGGCGATTGTTGAACCAGTCAATCCTCTCCAGGGTGACGTGGTCAATTAATTCTGGACAATCCAGTTAAGCAACTTTCTCAAATTTTTCTGTTTCTGCCTCATATTGATTTGGACTTTTGTATCCCAGGTATGATTGCAGCCGATGACTATTGTAGAACATAGAAATATACTGCAGTACATCTTGCTGCGCTGCATAGCGGTTTGGCTAGTTTTGCCACTGGACTCGTTCCTGTTTAAGGCTGCCGAAAAAAATTTCTGCTACAGCATTATAGAAACAGTGTAAGCGTCCAACGCCACCATCTAACATCTCTTAATGCGCTCAATTATCCTCAAATATTTTT
>NZ_PXXU01000075.1 GCF_003011925.2 Nitrosomonas supralitoralis | reverse complement strand
AATGGCATCTATGATTCCTTTGCCGACCGGCTCCAGGCTTTCTTTCAGTTCCTTGATCTGATTTTTTCTGATCTCATGCTTTTGTCTGTCAAGGGATATCAATTTTTCCCAAACTTCTTGCTTTTTGAGCGCAAAATCCTCGAACATACTTGAAGCCTTTTCAATTGCTTCCTTGTCATAGCCGTTGGCTTCGTTTACCGACAGCAAATCCGTCAAGGCAAGCCGCAACTTCTCGTACTCTTTCTGCGCCTCTTCCTGTTGCGCAATGATTTCAGGTGTATTTTCCAGAGGTTTGTATGACAATTCCTTGATTTCAGCTTCAATGGATTTGATTTTTTCTGCATCAATCTCAAAAACGTTTCCAGCCGATTTGTAGTGGTCAAAAGCGGCCATTTCCGCAGCACCGCCAGCGGGAATGCGAAGATCGGCATAAGCATCTCTAAATTCCAACCGAGCGGCTTGATACGCTTCATTGTCACTCCCGCTTGAGAGCATTTTGATTATCTTTTCTACGGTATTTACTTCGGCTCCACGCAATGACTCAGGAACCACAGAAATCCCGTTTCGCAGGTAATCGGTCAACGTTTTAATTGATGCCACTCGATTTGTTGGATCAATGGAGAGGCTTGCAACCGGCTTGATAGCAACCGAAAGAAGTTGCCGGATCTCACGCACGCGCTTAACCAGGGTAAGTTTATTTACCCCGGCAACGCCCGTCATATTTTTTCGTATAACCCCAAGTTCACGAACGAGTTTTAACTTTTCAGACCCGCTCACATCATCAAGAGCTAGTAGAGTCATTTTCTTATCCGTTTGCTTGTTGATCCAATTCAGCCCATTTTTCAGCGGCATTGCCTATTAATTCGTCGTTCTCATCGCCAAGACCGGTATCGATCAACGCTTGAGCGGATGCCTCGATCTCGTCAAGCAGTTTCATGAGATCGCTGGCATTGCTAGTGCCGTCAACTACGGATTTCAGGAATGCTTTAGCGGCAATTATCTCTTCCGACTCACCAGTGATTTGCCTGGTGCTTTGATCCTCGGCTTCGATTTCCGAAGCGGCAGGGTTTAATTCAGTCGAGTCCGAGGGGATTGGATCGACCTCAAAGCTACCGGAAGCCTCGCGCAGCAATCCCTTACCGTAAGCAGCGAGAATATCTGCATCAGTTACACCGGAATTCTTAATGTTGTTATTGCTGACGGCGCTAATCTCGCCATTGGTGCGGATAGTCAGGCTGGATATGCCGAAACCATCAAGCGCTGGCAGCGCTTCGATCAATGATGCTATGTCAACGTGGAAGTCAGTTTGTGGGAGAGTTGGATTTTCAGAACTATCGCCATTTTCGGTCGATGTTGGTTCGACTGCAGGGATGCGACCTTCCGCAGCAACCTTAGCTATTTCCAGTTCGTTCTGTGCGCTTTTTAATTCGCCTTCAAGGGCAACAATCTCATCCTTGAGTGATTGAATGTTCTGCATCCGCTCAGATCGCTTTGCGTTCACACGTGCAAAGGCCGCGCTGTTCTTTTCTGCCAGCCTCATAATGCGGCGTGCAACTTCACGTACATTCAAGTCCTGGCCGCGCTCGGGAGCCACAACAATCGTTATATCTTTCTTGTTTAACAGCCACTTCCAGGAAATAATCTCATCCGATGGCGCCATTTTCTTTGGCGTTACATCGGGATTGTGAAAATAAATGGATACCGTTTGTCCATCCGATAATTCAAATATCACCGCCACATTAGCCACGCCTCGTTGACTAAACGGGTCGGATATCTGCATGGATTCCACTTTGACTGACTTACCGGCACGCTCCATAACCCCGCGCAGCAGTTCCATCTTGCGTTCCAGCTTCACAAATGGAGTAACCAGGGCATCTAGTGCTAGAACGCCATCGGAATCTTCAATAATGTCGTTAATGGTGATCGAATCAAGCAATAGGTTTTCGCCTGAATCCGATTGCCGTATCTCATACAACACCTGATCAAGCGTTTGATCGTAGGGCATAGCATCGCTATTCCATTGCACTCTTTTAGTCATGGCTTCCAATCCTTCGTAGGGTAAATTTTTTTCACGTAGCGGCTGACTCATATCACCGTTTTTTAGCCACCATTTCAGTTGAGATATTGATACTGGAACGATGCTCTCCATTCCATTCCAACCTCTTTCGTAGCTTCCCAGGTACGAGCTACGGGCTGATTCTTCGTTGGCAAAGCCAAGCATTGTTTTGTGCTCATCGAAACGGCCATCAACGAACTGGTTAATCACGTAGGCAGTCTCTGATTGCAGAAAAGGACCCAGGAAACAATCAACACCGTCTCCATCATTCCCTTTCGTCTTGCTGATGTATCCATAATGCGCAGCCATACGAGAAGTCCACCGTTTGCCGGTCTCTGCCGGTCCGGTAAGTGCCACGTGGCTGTTCAATTGCGATTGCAAGCCCCTGGAAATTGACTCTTCCCATTTTGTAATTGCCTGATTTGCGTTGCGCTTCAGTCGGCTCAGGAATAGAGTTGGCACCAAAAGCGCCACCATGGGCAGCGTTTTCAATATCAATGAATTGGTTGTCAGTGGAATGCGTCATATGCGGCATGGTAAGCCGCTTTAAAGGCAGTATTTCGGTCTGTTTTCCGCTCTACAATGCAAAAAGCCCGGAATCACCGGGCTTAAATAACGGATATTTCTATAATGTACGTATTCACGGGAGAGGTCACAACTTTGGACTTAGGGCTAAATAAAATTCGTGCAATAATCATGCAAATCAAAGCTGTGTAATAACGCCAAAGAAAGTGGGCATTAATAGTAATTTTGCTGAAATAAACTTATTATTTGGCGGATTCAACCTTGGAAAAGCAATCAACCGATTCGCAAAAATGTTTGGATTCTGGCACTGAAAAAAGCCGGTATCAAATACCGCAATCCTTACCAAACCCGACACACTTTCGCATCGACACTGCTTTCTAGAGGTAAAAATCCGCTTTGGGTCGCCCAACAAATGGGGCATAAGGACTGGGGGCAGATCATTAAGATTTATGGGCGGTGGATTCCGCCGACAACAGCGTAAAGCGTAGTTATAGACCTAATTGGCTCGCCAAGCTGGATTAATTTGGTAACTGGTTTATTAAGATTTCAGTTTGGAATCTCATGTATATGTGAAATTTAATCTTTATTTTTCTTCATATGAGGACGCATTATGACCGTTGATGATGCGTTGCACGAAGGGCAGCGGAGATCTAGCTGCTGATCAAGTTTTAGCTCCCTAAAAACATTACCAGGAACATCGAGATCACCATTGCAGCCTATACAACTAAATTTAATAGTACGTCTAGTTATTTTAAACTCTTGCTCTTTGCCATCAAGTTCAATGAGGTAGCTTTCATTGCACTTTGGATTTATGCAATTAACTAAAGTGGGCGAACTCATCAGATACTTAACGGGTTTCTTTATCGATGTGTCACAGATAAAACACTTAAAGCTATAAACTTCACCTATTACTCCACTCATGAAAAGATTACCTCTCAACCCAGATAAATATTCGACAGTAGTCTCAACTTTATTTCTGATATTTTCCTTATTGCCGTAAATTTCTAATTCTCCCCAAGATATTGCTGGGACTGGTATATGGAGTGCAACATTTGCAAGGCCATGCCATAGGCTATGCATTTTATTTAGGTTGAGTTCAGACTGGTGACCTAATGGTATGTAATCTAGTGACTCATAGTATTCTTTTGTTTTTAGCTGCTTATCAACTGAACTGTGACTGCTGATGGATACTGTGAAGCCTCTAATTATATTTTCATCAATATCTTCTGAAATCTGTTTTACGACATGTTTTGGCTGCCAATTTTTTAAATCATCCGAAGATAGGTAGGAATGCCAGAGCTTAAATCTTTCATAGCATAGATACTCAAGTGTAAGCCTACATTCCAAGGCCGCATACGTTAAACTTTGCGCGGTATCTTCTTCTACGAGCGCGCTAATCACTGCTATACGTCTTGAAATATCTAGCACAGACAAGGAACTCCAACTAATTCACATAACGCCAGAGCTCAGCGGCGTTTGAGGCCACGCTTGCACTTGCGATATTAAAAGTGGGCAACTGTTTAAACATCCGCTGCAACGGTTTGTTAAATCTGTTTTGCAAAAAGCACCTCCTCCACGCTAGTCAGAGAAAGAATTCCTCCACTTTGAACTTCCTCCGAATGGTCAACACATTGCTCATTTTTCACAAAAAGCACAATTGCCCGAGAGCCCACATGCTTTGAGCTGGGGTAAATGATCCCGTCAAGCTGCCGATCATCCTCTGCACGGAAAATGTGTCTGAAATACTCAGTAACCACTTGAGTCGGAACATAATCGATGTGAGAGCGGTCATTACGTGCGACTGGCTTAGAAAAGTCAGCTCCAAATTGCTTTATAAATCTCACCAAGTGACGAGTTCGTACTCTAGAGAGATCGAAGATACTTGGCAGCTCTATCTGCTGCGATAGATCTAGCAATAGCAAATCCCGTTGTGCACGAAATTTTCCTATGAATCCCTTTTTCGGTTTTTGATACCCTAGGTCGTATGTTTCGGCAATAGCTGTTTCGGCGTCAAAAGCGCCATAGAACATGGGGATGCCTGCGGGACTCATCCTATTTGGAAAAGTTGCACACTCACTAGGCGGCGCCCCAAGTTCGGATGCGTTCGTTAATGTGACATCTGGATCCACAATTCGAATACGCAGAACTTCGGAACCGGCTTTTAACATAGTAATTAGTTTCAGGTCATTTGCCATCGAACCGAGATGATCCAAGATAGCTACCGGATGAATTTCATCATGCTGATGCTCGTCATAGGTTGACGGTGTGACTTGGAGAAACACGTAACGAGCTTCACTAATTACAAATTGCGAAAAGCTATTCCAGCCGATTAATAGCGTTTGATGCTTCTCAAGCGAATACGGGTCTCGCTTGCACCATTCGTCATAAAATACTGATTCGGCAATCGTCTGGAACAACTTATGGGTGCTTGTCTCTAAACCCGCAGACTCGAGCATTTCCCAAGTGTCGTAGACCGTTCCTTGCCATCCACCTTCTCTCGTTTCGTACGGCAACCCCTCATCTGCGGGATGACCCCACTCCATACTGATTCCTTCAAGAATCACGCCGACGACATCGAAAAGTGGGCAAGAGCTTGATTCTGTTTCTTCGCAAAAAGAACAGGGTTGCTCCGATCCATTTGATGAGATGAAATCCTTCAGGGCGTCATCCTCAAAGCAGTCCAGGCAGACTCGGATTCCATCATCGATATCATATCCGCGTTTTTGCGCATCGAGCCATGCCGCTTTTACTCCTCCCACAATTTACTCCTAAAGATCTAACGTAATATATACGACAAGAAATGTCGCATAACATGGAACGGAATGTTGTATATAGCTAAGTGTTTCTAAGTCCTAATCATTTAAATAACTTAAGAATAGAATAGTTCTTAATTAAAGTATATGCGCATCATTTAGTTTTCTCCGTACAAGCAACACTGGGGTCTAAGAATAGATGAGTAACAAGCTAATAGATTGTTGTTGTTTGTACCGTAACAATAACTAAATGATTCGTATTGATACTACAGTTGATAGCATCTGCAATTAAGTTTAAACTAAAATACATTCGGAAGATCGTAGGCTCGAGAAAATACTTAGGAACGGCACAGAAATAGCATAGGTGAAAACTAAATGACTGATGATATAGAAATAGACGCGGGTTCGATTCCCGACTTACTATCATGAAATGTAAAATGGTCAGACCTTGGCCAAAAATAGATTGTCAGGCCAATCGAGATTAATTTAGCATGGCTCCATAAAAGTTCTGAGCAATAACAATTAACCAGTATTACACCATCCGTTACGCTTGCCGCCACTATAGGGACGCGCCAATCCTTTACTGATCATGTCTGCGCCGACATCTACCCCATCCGCAAATACCGCAGCATTTATTCGGAAATATTTATCCCTGTGTATGTTGCGCAACTCGACGTCCTTTGCATTCAATAACAAATGAGCCAGATACGCCCTGGAATCCATGGCGCCAATCTTTTCCTGCTCGCATTTGCCTCTCAGCTCAGGTGCATCAATGCCGTTTATTCGCACGGGTATCTTGCTGCAAAGAATACTTGGGCAGTCACCATCGATATTGATCGTAAAGGTATCGCCGTCATAAACTCTCACAATTGAACCGGGCTTAATTGTTTCATCGGCATACACCGGGCTATCGCAGCCAACAATCACTGTCATTATAAGTAAAACAACCGCTAATTTTGCCAATTTCATGATGGGATCATTCCTTGATTCAGTTTTTCAATCTCAGCACGGACCTCGCTAATAGCTACCTTCAAAGCATCCCGTTTACTGGTTAAAACCTGCTCCATCTTAGGCGCCGCAGTGCGTATCCCTGCAGGTGGCCTTATTTTCACCGCAGCGAGTAACTTCTGGAACTTGGTGCGACCGGCATCCATAGCAGCAACGATCTCGGATATCGCTTTTATGTGATCATCCTGGTTCTTGATTGGCAGAATCTTGCCATTTAGCAACACCTGGTAGATGTCGCCCGTTTGCTTTATCCGTAGAATCAACTTCTGAGAATCGGCAAAAGTGAGTGTCATTTCACGGGAACTGATACCAGAAGCACGCTTTGCGACAGTCGATACATCTTGCTGAACTACGTGCGCACCGGCACGTGAGAAATATTTCGCTGCCTCTTTGGCCGCTTTATCCTTAATAGAAAGATCAGCGTAACTAAAAACCAGATTTTTCATTCTAAGGCCCTTACTATTGTAATAAGGCAACAGTGTATTCGCTGATTAATATGAAATTGTTAAGTAATTTCCGTACTTCGAATTATTTATACTATCCATGGGTCCTTTTTATTTCTTTCCCCTCACTAAAAGCTTTTTTTATGTACGATAAAATGGTGAGAAATGCTAACGCCGGAAGTTTAAATAAACAGAGAGCTACTGTGGTTTGTAAGGGGGTTAATTAACTGGATCGGCCAGCATGCCTATGAAAATGGGCATGGCCTTGCGCCGAGTCGACCGGCAGCCGGGTGGCGACTTCTTTTCAATTTAGTCCATTCATTTATACAATTCCTAAAACTACCACTCTAACAAATTAGATATAAATGGTAGCTTTAAAGTCTTTCCGCAATACCTCTTAGTTTCTTGATTTCACAATCCATATCAGCAGCGGATACAACCGGTCTTACATGTCCAAAATATTTCCTTGAACGAGTAGGCTCAATGTAATTAACAGCGCCGTCTATTTCAAAGAATCGTGCTTGACATATTCTACTTCCAACAATAAGTTCCACTGGGCTATTACCGTGATTAAAAAGTTCTAGTGGTACACATCCACGAAAACCAGGCTGGACCATTGTATTTACCGGCACACCCAATCTCGTATAGCTACTTCTCGAAAGAATGTCGGCATAGATATTGTGCGGTAGAGATACATACTCTAGTGTTGTACACAAAACAATTTGATGTGGATAAAGAACGAACCTCTCGCCCAATTCTCTACGTGTCTCTTGAAAATAAGATCCTATCGCTCGATGTAGATGATTCTGGTCAACGCTAGTGTCTATTGATGGTTTCCGTGTAAGTATTGAAACGAGAAAATCATAACCAAGGCGTAAATCAAGTGTCACTGCTCCTACTTGTGAATCCTCAAGAAGTGGATCAATGAACAAGCTATCGTGTGCTTGAGAAGAAAGTAACTCTCGTATCCGTTCGTTACGTAAGAGGTTCATTGGTCCTCCAATTACCAACAATCATGCTGTTCCTGATGGATTTCTCGATAAGGCCGTTTATTATTCTCTCGGTAGTGGCCTCTCCCGTTGAATGAGTCCATGAATTAGTTGAGTCTGTCGATATTTGAGTTTGTTTAAGATATGTTGTGCCGGCTTCGAAAATTCCATGAAGTTCCGCTTCGTTTTGAATCTTATAGGGTCGAGCGTTATTAAATGCCTCTAAAACATCTGGTACCAAGAAATTAATTTCGAGTTTGCGTAAGCCTTTTTTCGTAAGTGATGTTTGAAATAAATCAATAATGTCATTCTGTGCACCAGAAAGAAATGAATCAATTAGGTCAAGCCGGGCATTTGTTGCAGGGTGAGTCCAGCTAACTTGATTGTTCTTTGCAAATGCATCAAGAAAATCTTTATATGCGTTCCCAACATAGCTAGCAGCAAAAATGTCCGCAAAATACTCTCGTCGATGTGAGGTTGCAATGATATTTATCTGTTCGGATGTCATTTCATCGAAATTGAGGCCCGGTAATGGGAGCGACTCAACTGGAATCGCCAATAATGACAGATTCACTATGCCATGATGAACATCTAAAAAATGACCTAACTCGTGGTAAAGAGCTACATTTAGAAGTGGCCGATGCCGGTAGATTTGTGGAAATGCAATTTGTACCAATTCACTATTAAACTGAACATCAGTTAATGATTTTGCCAGGGTGTAGAAATCATGATTAACACCCTGAAAGTAGAAACTAAATGCTTTCTCATGTGTAAGAGCCGTTGTTATTAGCGCCTTCTTACCTGTTGTCCAAGACAAAAGAGCCATTTTTAAACAATGTACAATTTCATATGGTATTTTTTTTGATGTGCTACCAGAAAGAAACTTAGACGCAGTCCAGATTTGATCCACCAAGAATTCAACAAAATCAGGTGGAATTAATGAATATTTCGACTGAATTATTTGAGTAACTGATCGAAGCTGACTAATATAATCATTCAGTTCATTACTAAAATATGGTGTCTCAGCTATCTTTGATAATTCTTCGCCTAAGAGTATTAGATTTGTTTTAGTAACCAGGGTTAGCTCTCATTTGATGAAGAATTGTTTTGGCTAAGGTTGGATCAATAGTCTCAAATGTGGTTATTTTATTGACCGCAGCATTAAGATCCTTGTTTGCTTTCATCCAGAGTGCAAATGCAATCGCATCCGAATGAGCATTCTTCGGAAAATTAATTGGATCGGACAACAACTCCTTTGCTTCGGTAATTACATTTGCTAAGTGTTTTTTCAAGTCTTCAGGTACTGACTGTGTTTGATCGGCATTCAACGAAAAGATAAGTTGAATTAAACCTAGGGATGGATCTACAGGAGGAGCGGCGGCTATCATAGTTATTCTCCTAACTAAGTAAATAATTTTTTTTGAAGTATCGCATGGTAAATGATCGACGTAAACTACCACGTAAAAAAATATTGCATTAAGTCTGATAGCTGGCATTTATCGAATAGTATTCGATCCAGAAATAAGCATAAAAGAGTGACGGCAAGAACTTAAAATAATTCAATTCAAGTGAAACTTTAACTAACATCATTTTTCAGAAATTATAATCTTTGGAATGAGGAAGATTTATGATGAAGTAAGTGTCCTTTTATGCTCATTTTTGTTTTTGGCGTACTGTTATCTATAAAATTCCTAGCTAAAAGTGCCAAAGATGGCACAAAATTGATTGTGACAAATTTGTGCCATCTTTGGACTTAAATGATATAGATTAGTGATTGCGTCTCATAATCCCATGCACTACCAAATGCAGCCTTTCCCATTAGAGCTTGTGTATTTATAAAATTAGAGACGCTTGTTTCCTTGCATCAAACAGGTGACCCGGTATTATCTGAACCAGATTGAACCGAATCATGCCGATGAGTCGACCCAACATTTTTGCTGTTGTGAGTTAACGAGCTTCCAACCACGGCTGTATCGCCATTGACAATCACATTGGCTGCATTGATCTCCACGGTCTCGGCATTCAATCTCATCATTCCATCTGCAATGAACTCTATGTTCGCATGATGAAACCGTCTCCAATCTATGGAATTTCCCGCTTGAGGGTTGCGGTACCCGGTAATTATTGGATATCTGGAATCGCCGCCTATAAAGGCAATCCATATCGTATCGCCCGGCAATATTTCGATCTCTGTGCCATCAGAACCAGACCTTGCTTTGTCACCAATAGGATATTCAATTTCAGCTTCCGGAAACACGTCTGCGCCATCGGTTATGCCGGGTATTTCTATCCGGCATGTTCGTCTGTCCTGGTCGTAGGATTGAACGATTGCGGGGTAGCGTCCCGGCATCTGGCCGTAATTGTTTGCAGTCATCAACCCTCCAATTCGCCAAGCCACAAACGGCTGTACTGATTGCTTCCGCTACCGTCCGTATCGTTC
>NZ_PXXU01000074.1 GCF_003011925.2 Nitrosomonas supralitoralis | reverse complement strand
AAAATTAATGATATGTTCTTTTAAGGGTAAAAAATTTCATCGAAGCTATATGGGGGTTATATAACAAAGTAACAATACAAAAAAAACCCGCCGAAGCGGGGACCTTACTAGCTTTAGATTATTAGGGCTAGGAGTTTTTTCTAAATTTTCCTTATAATCCTGATTAAAAAATAATCATGCATTTTTCGCCATAGCTAATCGGTAAATAATATTAAATTATTTTTGTTCCCAATTAGCCTCAGTTAAATCCTAAACTACTAAAAAATCTGCATTGGTCATTGCCAACCCAACGCCAATCGTAGCAATTTGTAAAGCAGCACCTGCACTACTACCATCTGCATCATATAATAATGCACCGGTCATATTGTTATAGATGATCAAATCATTGGCATCCAGTGCTTTTGTGCCTATTCTGAATTGGCCAGAGGCTAAAGTACCTGTAGTGGTTAGTGCCGTAAACACCGAATTCTCAAGCTGAATAGTGTCATTGACTACGTTATAGTCGGTAATGGTGTCAATGTGACCAGTTGTCGTAAATTTGAAGAAATCGTTACCCGTTCCGCCGGTTAAACTATTAGTGCCTGTGCCTCCATCAAGGGTATCATTTCCAACTCCACCGTTGAGCTTATCATTGCCTCCTCCGCCGTTAAGCTTATCATTACCCCCTCCACCGTTGAGCGTATCATTACCGCCTCCACCGTTGAGCGTATCATTACCTCCCTGCCCATTTAATTGGTTGACAGCATTATTTCCAGTAATAACGTTATCAAGATCATTGCCTGTACCATTGACCCCCAATGTGCCGGTCAGCGTGAGGTTCTCAACATTCGCTGGCAGGTTGAAGCTGACACTACTTTTGACGATATCCATGCCTTCATTTAAATTTTCAGTGACCGTGACACCGGTATTGCCAACAATATAAGTGTCATTTCCCAAGTTCCCAATCAGAGTATCGTTACCTCCTTTTCCGTCGATGGTGTCGTTATACGCAGATCCATTAATCGTTTGAATATCGACATTACCTACCATATTCAGACCACTCGTAAGTAAAATCGAAGTGCCGACGCTAATTGGTAACCACTCAAGTGAAATGGGAGCACTGGCACCGATTTTCAGCCACTCAACATTGGCTTCACCTAATTGATTGTTCAGATGGATCATGCCGAAGCCATCGACAAAGATTTCAACACTACTACTATCAAAATATCGACTTATGCCTACTATGCGCACGGCAGAAGCGGGAATGTCACCTGCATTCGAACCAGTTATAATATGTATCGTATCGTTGTCTCCACCACCCGCCGATTCCCAAATACGATCCATGTCAGTGGAAAATTTACCAGAAAACTCATATGTGTCGTCACCCGATCCACCATATAAATTATCGTTGCCGCCCATACCGTTGATTGTGTCGTTAAACTGAGTTCCTTTGATATCATCATTAAATGCGCTGCCCGTCATGGGTAAACCACCGGTAAGAGAGATTCGATCACTGGCACCGATTTTCAGCCACTCAACATTGGCTTCACCTAATTGATTGTTCAGATGGATCATGCCGAAGCCATCGACAAAGATTTCAACACTACTACTATCAAAATATCGACTTATGCCTACTATGCGCACGGCAGAAGCGGGAATGTCACCTGCATTCGAACCAGTTATAATATGTATCGTATCGTTGTCTCCACCACCCGCCGATTCCCAAATACGATCCATGTCAGTGGAAAATTTACCAGAAAACTCATATGTGTCGTCACCCGATCCACCATATAAATTATCGTTGCCGCCCAAGCCAATCAAGATATCATTACCACCTTTAGCATCAATTGTGTCATTGCCACTTGTTCCAGTTATCTTGTTGCTGAAATCATTCCCAGTGAATGTTGCCATTTTTGAACTCCGTAATAAGAGTGAGTGTTATTACCCACTCAGCAATTATGTTATCTTGCCGAGCAATTCTAAGTCAATACAAATACTCTTATAAAATAATAATATAGATGAATAAATTCAATTCATGAATTGCATATTCGAGCATTTAAAGATAGAGAATAGAAGGAATGAGAAAAAATTTTATATCAGCTATAACTAAATCAAATTTTCAGTAGGGGTATGTAAACTTATCCAAATGCACCGCACACTTTTGTAATGATTCAATTAAACCGGGCACTTTAAAAGGCAGATTTATAATGTCTTAACGAGGTGACGATGAATACAAATCAAATAAAACAATGTAAACCGAAATACACATTAGAATTTAAGCAGGATTCTTCCAAATTAGTTCTAGAAAAAGTCTCTGCTCATCAACAAGCAGCGGATAATCTAGGGATATCACTTAGTGCAATTGGTCGCTGGGTCAGATCAGAGCGAGGATCGACAACAGATGGCGAGACAAAAATTAATTGTCCTTCACCGAAGAGCAGATTAGTTCCAGCTTTACCAATAATGATAATGAGAATTGTTTGCAATTAGATAATTTCTCTTGTAATATACCAACTGTTCATCAGTTATGTGATTTACATCGTAGTAGCAGCCGCATTCTCTACGTGTAGCTGGGATGATTGTAAATTTCATTTTTGTTCTTCCTTGCGTGAAAATAAGCCATCACGCACACTTGCCCCGTACATTTTTTCTCTTCCTTTTAAATGTACTGGGTTTCTTTTTTTTCTGATATCTGTTTTTCAATGTCTGATCTTAGGCAAAAATGTCTGGGCCACCCTGTGAATTTATGTTGCCGCTTCACAACATCCACCCTACTCGCATTGCCTGCGCTTACATATTTACGTCCAGGTGTTCATGAAGGTGAATTATAAGATTTATCTGATTGTTTTAAAGGTAAGAAGAATTTATATTCGGTGGTTAATTATTAAAGACTTGAATTTGCATTCCTTGTGTTAATTGCAAGAGAGAATCCGAATACTGCATTTATACTTTATATTCTGAGTTTTTTAACCAGAAGCTGATTGATAAATAATGGGTTAGAAAAACATAACCGTGTTACACGACATTCTATTCCAGATTATGAGACATTTTTTGAATGAATCACTTACAATTTGTCAATAATGGCGATAGTAGCAATTAAAATCATCTTTTCGGCGATTCTTGAAGTTAATCAACTTGAAACGCAGGCTGTCAAACTCGGCGGCGTCTTCCCGGAAATAGAAATTGAGCAAGTTGATTCAAACACTGGGCTGCATTACTTCAAAATTGCAAAATCTCTCCCGCATTTGGGACCTACAATGATTGCATCCGCAGTCGCAGAAAGCGAGCTACAGATAGACTTATTCTGGAATATTCTTTCATATGTCGGCGATATGACATTACGTAATACTGGCAAGGTGCTATACGAGGCCAACGGTACATTTGAAGAGTTCAATCCCCCTGTAAATCAAACATCGATTCATGGAGTGGCTATTCTAACCGAGAACTGGTTTAAAAGTTCTATCCCATTGTTTCACAAGAAATACGATCTTGACCTTCTTAAACGTTACAATTTCTCTCGAGAAATTCAGGAGCCTATAGGAAAATTTATTTCTCTTTACTCTCTTCTTTCATCTCGTTGCAAAGACAGCCAAGTCGAAACCGACAAGTTGATCAAATCTGTAGAGCCAAATGTTGCGATTGACATTTCTCCCATAAAAAAAAGACAAGAAACGATCTTTACCAAACTACGAAATGAACTAGCCCATAATCGCAAAGATAGCTCTGTTATTGAAACGCATAGGAATATCATTCTTCATCTCCCTCGATTCGAGTGGATTGTTAAAGTTATTGTACAGCGTGATATTGTTGTCTCTCCATAACGCGGCACTGAATCGCCCCGATATTTCTGGATGCTTTTTTTGTTTGAATCGGGCTGCATCAGTTGACCCCGAATCGCCCAGGAATTACCGTAGACTCTATTTCTTGAGAGGATAGAGTAATGAAAAAAAATGAGATATTCACCGGAGGTACGGGTACGGACTGTTCGGCTGGTGCATGAACACCAAAAGGAGTATGAGCCCGCAGTGGGCAGCGATGGTATCGATAGCACTGAAGATCGGTTGCACGTCGGAGACATTGCGAACTTGGGTACGCCAGTCAGAAACCAATCAGGGTATTCGAGGAGGACTGTCGACATTGGAGCGTGAGAATCGTGAGCTGAAGCGGGCAAATGAGATATTGCGCAAGGCATCAGCTTATTTTGCGCAGGCGGAGTTCGACCGCCGACCAAAGTGATGACGGTATTTGTCGATAAACATAAAGCGTGGTATGGGGTCGAGCCAATCTGCAGGCAAATTCAGATTGCACCGTCGAGTTACTATGAACACAAAGCGCGTGATCGAGATCCTGATCGGTTGGCTGATCGCCTCAAGCGAGATGAGGAACTTGAAAACGATATACAGCGAGTATGGGAGAGTAATTTCAAAGTTAATGGTACCAACAAAGCATGGCGTCAACTGTTGCGTGAAGGTATTCGCGTTGCGCACTGTATAGTCGAACGGTTGATGAAGAATCTGGGGATACAGGGCATCGGGCGCGATAAAAAATGTTGGACAACGATTGCGGATAACTTGCTTGACCGACCAACAGACAAAATTAATCGGCAATTCGTTGCGACGCGCCCCAATCAGCTATGGGTGGCGGACATTACCTTTGTCGCAACGTGGATGGAATTTGTTTATGTGTCTTTTATCACGGATGTTCTTGCGCGATGTATTGTTGGCTGGCGCGTCAGCCGTTCATTCCATACCGATTAGGTACTCGGTGCACTGGAACAGGCATTGTGGACACGGAGGGAGACCAACGGGTTAATCCATCACAGCGATCATGGCTGTCAATATCTGTCGATTCGCTATACAGAGTGACTGGCAGAAGCAAATATCGAGGCTTCTGTTGGCAGTGTCGGCGATTCTTATGACAATGCGCTGGCCGAAACAATTAACGGATTATACAAGACAGAAGTCATGCGGCATCGAGCTCCTTGGCGCAATATTGATGAAGTGGAATTTGCCACCCTAGAGTGGGTTGACTGGTTCAACAATCACCGGTTACTGGAGCCAATTGGAAATATTCCACCGACGGAATTTGAAATGACATTTTATCGCCAATTAAAAGGTCAGCAGAGGCAGACTGACTCAAACAAAAAAAGTCTCCAGAAATATCGGGACGATTCATACTTTCTGTCATGCGGTGTTTTCCTTGATCTGTCGAGATCCTCGACATTAGGTTACACCGCTTCTTCTTCCCTTGTCATACACCAGAAATGATCATAGCGCTTCGTTTTTTAGTTAGCCTAAGGGTTTACTCTTGAGCAGTTAATTTTTTATCGCACACTAGGCTGACTGTCATAGGGTTTGGATGCAAATCATAGACAGCACCTGTTCCGTAGTCGATCAATCCACCCATGATAACCCCTCCGCCAGCCAGTGTTGGCATCATGGTTGCAGTTTGTTGATGGCAACCATCCTTGGTGATCGATATTTGTAACGATTGATTGCGTTTAGATTTTATCGTGCACGGAGAAACGGGTTCAAATCACTCGGAAGGTGATGGGTTTTGAGTATATCTCCAAGCCATCAGCCAATTTGTCCAATTTCTATTGACGTCATACACTCCTAATCGCCTCGGCAAATCCTGCTACGGTTCACTCGTCCATAAGGTTTTGTCGCATTAACTATGGGATAAAGAATCTGATATTCTAGGCACATTTCAACAAGAAAATGTAAATCTCCCTGCTCAATAACAAAAGAATGCGCTTTCCGTGAGATATAATTTTAGTATCCATCCGTTGTAGTTAGCGTATCCATTGAATTATAGGCATATTGAAGATAATGACGATCAAACATATTATTGAGGGACGAAAGAAGGATCTGGGGGGATTTTCTGTTCGCAGAATTTTGCCCCATGCCAAACAACGCATGGTAGGGCCGTGGATATTTTTCGATCATATGGGGCCAGCAGAATTTAATGCCGGAGAAGGAATCAATGTCAGGCCTCATCCTCACATAAATCTCGCAACAGTCACCTATCTTTTCGAAGGAGAAATATTACATCGTGATTCTCTTGGCAATCATCAGCTAATCCGTCCTGGAGAAATCAATTTGATGGTTGCAGGCAAGGGAATTACGCATTCTGAACGTGAGCGTGATGAGATACGCAACACATCACACAAACAACATGGATTGCAGCTCTGGCTTGCGCTTCCAGAAAAATATGAAGAAATTGCCCCGGCGTTTTATCACTATTCATATACAGACCTTCCTCTGGTTAACATTGAGGGTATTTCGGTTCGTGTCTTAATCGGTAGTGCGTATGGTGTTTCTTCGCCTGTAATTAGTTTCTGTGAAACACTATATATTGAAGCAAAGCTACAATCCGAACAGAGACTCAAATTGCCTCAGGCTACTGAAGCAGCTATATATCTAGTAGAAGGCGATGCCTCTATTAATGGCGAAGCCTTGCGGCAATACCAAATGATGATAGTAGAAAATTCAGGTGACCTGACTATTGCTGCTACAAAAGAGTCGCGTATTGTTTTGATAGGCGGCACTCCCTTAAGTGAGCGGCATATTTATTGGAATTTTGTTTCAAGCCGAAGAGAACGGATCGAACAAGCCAAGCAAGATTGGCGAAAAGGACGATTCGCAAAAGTGAAAGGCGATGACAAAGAATTTATTCCTTTACCTGATAATGATGGTTAATATGAACTCACACCCCCCATATCACTGCAGTATATTTCTATGTTGTACAATAGTCATCAGCTGTATTAATACCTAGGATACAGAAGTCCAAATCAATATGAGGCAGAAACAGAAAAATCGGAGAAAGTTGCTTAACTTGATTGTCTAGAATTAGTTGACCACGTCATATGTCACCAATTTATCACTGTGATTTATCAATGCTAATCAATAAAAAGCCAGCATAAAAACTAGCAGTTATTAAAATATTTCTATTTCTACTAAAGTTATTTTTTAGCCTGCCGATAGCGTGATTGTTTAAGAGACATTTTGGATTGATGCATACTGTAGCTAACTAAGGATTACGGAGTAATTTTATGGCAACTGGGCAAGAGGTTTTAGAATACTATGGAATTCCTGTTGACTTGGCCATTGATTTTATTAATGAAAATATTGATCAGCCAGAAATTATTTTTAATTTAGCGAATGATGCCGGAATAACAATTAAGCATCTAAGCGATATAACGGGTTATTCAACAGATAGTATCAGTGATTACTTTTCTTCTTCTGGACTAAATTCAAAATCGTTAAATGAAGTAAAATTAATATTAAATTCCTCTCTGGGGGATTTAGAAAGCCTTGTTAAATATAATGATCACAATGGAGTTTTATCAACTGCCTCACTAAATGAAATAGTCGAGGCAAGGACAAGTGCGGTAGACTACGAATATTATTTCACTCCTTTTTGGTTGGGATACGAACTAGCTGATAATGTACTTACTTCAGATGAATTAGGTGTTTCAAACCTAGGCGATTTACCAGCTAACACTGAAAGTATAGAATATGTGATTTTTGGCACATTGATAAATTTATACTCATATCTTGATGAAACAGAAATAAGTCAACTAAAACAATTTTCACATAATGAAAGTAATAGAAATGAGTATCGTTCATTACTCATTGAAGATTTGAAAGATTCGGCTAATTATACTGATCAGGCACTAGCAGATCTTGTGGTCAATGAAACTGTTACCCTTATTGAAGAATTCTGGGATGTAGATACGGTTGGTGTGCTGGATCACAGTTTATTAGGATTAGCTGGGGAAATATAAGTAAATTCCGTCTGGATTGTTGGTAGCAGAAATTTTGGAACTGCCAAGCTAACTTTACCTGCGCTCTATAGACAGAATTGCGGTTAAACCAGACTAAAAATATCGGATTTAAGGATGATTAAAAGAATTAAATCCGAGCACCAAATTAATGGATGACGGAGTTCCAAACTGTTAATCCGTTGGTCGCCAGTTCGATCCTGGCACGATCTACCAAATAGAATAGGGGTTAGCTTAAACGCTAATGCCTTTTTTATTTTAGAGCATAGCAAGAACTTCTTAATCATACTGTTAATAAAGACAGAACTTCGATATTTCCCGAAAAATAAGCAGAATAAATCGATTTCTCGGCTCTGGACCGAACTTATGCAGAAATCTGCTTGGTAATTACCCTCTCCGCTTTAGACCGCAAAGCTTATTGCCATAACAACGCCTCAATGGAAAGCAAAAGTGAATTGGTGCATCGTCGAAAATTCAAAATGCGGCAACAAGCAATTCATGAGATTACTGAAGTTTCTATAATCGACAGAGAAAGCAGTATGGTTTTAGTTAATATCTTACCAATGCAATTTACTATGCAAATCTGTTCGCTATTTTGTAGCATAAATTCCATATTTGACAGCACATGTCACAGCCAATGGAATCAGATCTTTCCAGACGCCATGATGACTGTTGCCGTGATCGATCGAATCAACCATCACGCAACTATCGTTGAAATAGATTGTTTAAGCTATAGGATGAAAAACCAATTAAATCATGATGTAATAAACAAACCCAACCGGCCAACATAATTGTCGTGTAATCGTCCATTGTAATTAACGCGAGACACTCAGCTTTAACCAGCACCACCTTGCCTGCGCCCCGTCCTCGCGCTCAGGTACTTGCAAATGCGGTTTAAAGGATTTAACTAATTGCTGAAAAAGAAAAAAGCCTCTATATTCAGGAGTTATTTTATTGGTATGTAGTTAGCCCCTCGTATTGTACGGGGACATTTTAATTAGAATTAAACTTTTGATTTTCGGTATGAATGAGAATTTAGTCTATATTATTACTATATTAGGTTGCGTGCTTTCCCTACTTTCAATGCAACATTTGTTCTTTGGAGAAAGAATCCCTGCACAGGATAAAAGGCCAGAGAAAATCATAGTAGGAAAGTATGAATTGGAAATTAGTACAATTCTCGGGGTTTTTTTAGTTTCGGTAATTACTGCTATTTTGCCTTATCTCTTACGCATTGCAACTCCTCATATACTTTTCCCTGGTGAGCAATCATCCCAAACGGTTTGTAATAACTTAAAAGGACCATATGAACTTCGCCATGGATATATTTTTGTTGAAAAGGAAGATATACGCTTAAGAGCTAATAATGGTCATTGGCAAGCAGATGACTGTCGTTATCTAGAACCGAACAAATATGCTTTAACAGGAAAAGACACAACAGATTTCGATATTGAAATTGTAATCGAAAAAAAATTTAAAAAAATTGCCACGGGAACATTTGAATATGACTCTAAATTATTAATTGAGAATGGTAAATTGCTAAATAGAACTTTTAGATTAGCAACTGAAAAAGAGAAGAAGCGCAGGTTGGTTTGTAACGACAAAGAAAAAGAAAAAGCAAAGAATACATGTTATGGTATTGAAATGAGCAAAATTAATAATAAAATTAATGAAGCATTAAATATTCGCCAAGAGGAACATAAACGATTAGCCAGTAGGACGTGCATCCCGACTAGCGGCAAAGACAGTGGAGATCCAATTCTCGCCTTCGTTTGTAATGACTATACAAGAGTGATGAATTTTATGCATACAAAATAAGCCAATATTATAAATTTATCAGTTCATCCGGCAAGTGCGTACCTGTTAGTCAGAAAGGCATGTTGAAAGAAAGTGAATCAAAGGTTGAAATCATCTTTGATTTTCAATCATGAGATTTTTTCAACATGTCGACCAGTTTGCTGTATCACGCCTTTGGCATAGTTGGTTATTATTATCAAAGTACCTGTTTTATTGCGGGCGTCATAGTTGTCGCAATCCAGTCGGATCATTGTCGATTGAGATGTCCGGTATGTAAAAGCCGCGAGATACATTACCGAGGAAAGTTGGTTCGACGCTTCCGCACAGTATCGATAGGACAAAAAGCAGTCTTTATCGACCTTCCAGTTCAGCGAGGGGAGTGAGCTGGGATCTAGTTAAGGGGATACAGAAAGGCAATCTGAATAAACGTTATCGGTTGCCGAAATTAGCCAAGATAAAACGCATTGCGCTGGATGAAATATACCAAGGCAAGAAGCTGGGCTATTTAATCATAGTTCTGGATCTTCAACGTGGGGCAGTGATTTTTGTTGGGAATGGGAAAGGCGCAGATGCACTGATTCCGCTCTGGAAGCGTTTGAAACGATCAGGTGCTCAGATTGAAGCGGATGCGACCGACATGGGTTCAGCTTACATCAGTGCGGTGCGGGCTAATATCCCAGATGCAACGCTAGTAGTGTTCGATCA
The DNA here is from genome assembly GCF_003011925.2 of Nitrosomonas supralitoralis. Lineage (GTDB taxonomy): Bacteria > Pseudomonadota > Gammaproteobacteria > Burkholderiales > Nitrosomonadaceae > Nitrosomonas > Nitrosomonas supralitoralis. The sequence goes on along the minus strand of NZ_PXXU01000074.1, from coordinate 717 downwards.
CTTTCATATTATTATGCTGTTCAATGAAAAACTGACAAAACTGCGTCGTGATCTGCAACGAGAAGCAGAGAATGGGTTGGGTAAACCCGTGTTGAAGGGCATTCGCTGGCTGTTGCTCAAGAACCCTGACAACCTGAATGATACGCGCAATGAGCGTCAACGTCTGGATGAAGCATTAAAGCTCAATCAACCCTTGGCAACAGCCTATTACATGAAAGAGGAGTTACGCAATATCTGGCATCAACCGGACAAAACCTCAGCTCAACAGGCATTGGACGAATGGGTAAAAAAAGCCGCTGCTTCGGATATCAACATGCTCAAGCAATTCTCTAAAACTATTGCGGCACACCGCTCGGGCATCCTGGCTTATTTCGATTTCAATGGTTTATCAACTAACTGGGTCGTTGGAAGGCACCAACAACAAGATTAAAACCTTGCACAAAATGGCCTATGGTTTCAGAGATACCGAGTGCTTTAAACTTAAAATTATGGTGCTGCATGAAACTAATTACGTTCTTGCCGGTTGAATCAGAAAGTATGCACTTGCCGGATGAACCAATAGTTATTTACTAGTTGTAAATCATTCTTAGGTTATTGCTTGGTTTCAATTGTCCACAGTGGGGCTTTTTAGGAAAGATTGGATATGAAAATAAACATTACAAAAAAAGAATATAGATTGTTACTTGATGTTCTCTATCTCGGAGACTGGATGTTAAC
>NZ_PXXU01000073.1 GCF_003011925.2 Nitrosomonas supralitoralis | reverse complement strand
GTGAGTGATATATCATGCGATATAATTTCGTATAATGCTCAGTAAGCCTTCAGCGGTAAATGGTTTTGTTAGATAATCGTTGGAACCTACTATTCTTCCTCGAGCTTTATCAAATAAACCATCTTTACTCGATAACATAATGACAGGAATCGACTGATAAATTGGATTCCTTTTAATTAACATGCATGCTTGATAACCATCCAATCGCGGCATAGTGATATCAATAAAAATAATATCTGGGTGATTATCTACAATTTTTGACATAGCTTCAAAACCATTCTCTGCCTGAATAACCACACATCCGAATGGCTTCAAGAAAATTTCAGCACTCCTCCGAATCGTGCTACTGTCATCAATAATCATAACCTTAATACCCGACAGAACACCGTGATTAGCCATGCAAGTTCCTTAAGATTATTTGGCAGCTTCAAAATTCGACATATCTTATTAGCAATTTTCCTATTAAGTTTATACTGCTTTAAGGCAAATTTTTACTGTCCATTGTTTTTCAGTCGGTTAAATTTCATTTTCTCCAGAAAGCAGGTACAAATATGGCCAGCACTGTGAAAAACTCCAATCTACCCAATAGCATAGCAAAACTACATACCCATATTTGAAGATCCGTGAGCGACGCATAAGTCATTGCTGGCCCAATGCTACCAAGACCTGGACCGAGGTTATTGATGCAGGCTGCTGCTGCTGAAAAAGATGTAACGACATCTAAGCCGCTTAATGTCAGCGCTAGCGCCATAAGCACAATACTTGCGGAATACACAAATAAAAACACAAGCACTGCGAAAATGATCCTATTGGCCAGAACACTTCGACCTATCTTAGCTGGAATAACAGCATTGGGATGCATGATCGTAATGATTTCTCGGTATACCTGCTGATACAGAATGCGAGCCCGAATCATTTTAATGCCACCGCCGGTAGAACCTGAGGAAGTGCAAAAGCCAGATAAAAATAACATCCATAGTGGAGCAAACATAGGCCACAAGCTGTAATCTGCATTACTATAGCCAGTGGTTGTTGCAACTGAAACAATATTAAAGGCAGCATAACGCAATGCAGTCAGTGGCTCGGTATAAACATTGTTAAACCATAGATAAAATGCTAATCCCAAGCAGCTGAATAAAATAATCACCACATACCAGCTTACCTCAGAGTCATAGCGATAAGAAATTACACTTTTTGCTCGCCAAGCTAGAAAATGTGTCGCAAAATTTATTCCGGCAATCAACATAAAGAGGATTGCTACTGACTCTATAAGTGGCGAATCCCAGTATGCATAGCTTGCATCATGCGATGAAAATCCGCCCAGGCCCAGAGTCGTAAAAGCGTGCATAACAGCATCGAACCAATCCATGCCGGCCCATTTATATGCGATGGCACATAACAAAGTCAGGCTTGCATAGATTGACCATAAACCTTTTGCTGTCTCGGCAATACGTGGAGTCAGTTTATTCTCCTTCATGGGCCCGGGTATTTCTGCATTTAGCAACTGCCGACCACCTACCCCCAACAATGGCAAAATCGCAACTGCCAAAACGATCAAGCCCATTCCGCCAAGCCAAACAATCTCGCCGCGCCATAAATTGATTGAGGGCGGCAGATTATCCAGTCCGGACAATACCGTGCCACCAGTAGCTGTTAATCCAGAAACCGCCTCAAAATAGGCCATACTAAGATTGAGTTCCGGCAAGTAAAATAACAATGGCAACATAGCAAAAGCCGGCAACACCGACCAAACCAACACAACCAGCAAGAAACCGTCTTTTGTTTGTAGTTCACGTTTATAGCGACGCGTCGCTAACCACATAGCCAAACCACTACTCAAAGTAATTACAATGGACTCTTCAAAAACAAACTGCGCACCGTCATTGCCCCATAATGCCAATCCAAGCGGAATAAGCATTGTCAGCCCAAACACCAGTATCATCTTACCCAACACATTTACAACAGTAAAAAGTCGATTCATGTGACTTTGAGTTACAGAAAACCAACATTAACCTGAAACAGCTTTTCTACCTCGCGAATCATCTTTCTATTGACCACGAATAAAATCACATGATCATCTGATTCGATAATTGTGTCATGATGCGCAATTATGACTTTGACAGCATTGTTTGATTTGTGAGCTACTTCTTCTTGCTCTAATGGCGTATTTATAACAAATAGTCCTTCCGATTTGGACAAGCCACGCACGATAGCACCTATTGTCGCGCCTTTTGGCAACTTAATCTCATCTATTCTACGTCCAACCACGTGAGACGATCGGGCATCACCATGCGCCACCAATTCCAATGCTTCCGCCGCGCCGCGCCGCAGGCTATGCACGGCGACAACATCGCCATGGCGAACGTAAGCCAATAATGAACCGATCGTAACTTGAGCCGGTGAAATGGCAATATCTATTCCACTGCTTTGCACTAAGTCCACATAAGCACCGCGATTAATCAATGCAATGACTTTATGGGCTCCCATGCGTTTTGCCAATAGGGCTGACATGATATTGTTTTCATCATCGTTCGTCAGCGCGCAGAACATATCCATCTCTGCTATATTCTCATCTTCCAGCAAAGTTTCATCTGTCACATCACCCTGCAATATCAGCGCATCACTCAATTCACTCGCCAAACGCTCACAAGCCTGATGATTACGTTCAATAATCTTGACCTGATAATCTTTTTCCAGTGCTACACCAAGTCTCCTGCCAATTCTTCCACCACCTGCGATCATTACATGTTTGACCGGCTTATCCATTTTCCGCAGTTCCCGCATTACAATCCGGATATCTTCGGTAGCAGCAATAAAAAATACTTCATCCTCAGCTTCAATAACAGTCCCCCCCTCGGGGATGATCGGCCGATCTCTGCGGAAAATAGCGGCGACACGCGAATCCACATTAGGAACATGCTTACGTAATTCCTGCAATTGCTGCCCGACCAGCGATCCGCCTTTTAATGCACGCACGGCAACCAAGCTTACTTTCCCGGATGCAAAATCAAGTACTTGTAGCGCTCCGGGAAATTCAATCAACTTCTCAATATACTCTGTTAGAATTTGTTCAGGACTAATGGCAAAATCAACACAGAAGTTATCTGTTGAGAAAATTTCCGGATACGCCGAATACTCAGTCGATCGAATCCGTGCAATTTTAGTGGGCGTGTTAAATAAAGTAGCCGCCAGCTTACACGCCACCAGGTTGGTCTCATCGTGCTCGGTCACCGCCAGCACCATATCCGCATCATGTGCACCGGCATTATCTAAAACGGAAGGATGCGAGGCATTGCCAACCACGGTGCGCAAATCTAAACGATCTTGTAACAGCGCCAAACGCTGCGGATCAATATCGACCATGGTAATATCGTTAGCTTCACTCACTAAACTTTCCGCCACTGTCGAGCCAACTTGGCCCGCACCCAAGATAATAATTTTCAAGTGTTATTACCTATTCCTTCCGATTCTCACGCACCCAGTCCCGCCACTGCATAAATAACCCGGGATCCAATGCCGCGATTACAGATCGACGCCACGGTGAACCCGCCCAATAATCATCGTGTTCAAAACCGCACATATTGCCACCTGCTTCTTTGAGAATTAAAGATCCGGCCGCATAATCCCAAGGTTTCTGCCCACCGTGCAAATACAGATCAAAATAACCTGCAGCGGCATAACACCATTCCAGCGCACAAGCACCAAAGTTTCTCTGAGATGCGAACGGCGGATAAGCGGCCACTTTTGCTGCGAACTTCCGGTCAAGCCGTTTCAAATCGACATTCGCCATCGCGCTCGATAATGTAGGGACATATCGTTTAAGCGGCAACGCGATTCCATTCAAAAAAGCGCCCCCTCCTTGAGTAGCATAAAACATCTCATCGGTCACCGGATTATAAATCACGCCCAGAACACCTTTTCCCTGCTCCATGAAAGCTACTGAAATCGCAAAATAAGGTAACCCATTGAAGAAATTGGAAGTACCATCAATTGGATCTATACTCCACAATCCGTTATCTCCCTTAATCCATTGCTCCTCCTGCTCCTGTGTGGTCATTTCTTCGCCCATGGCGGCAGCTGGGTGAATTTTCTGTAACTTTTCTAGTAAAGCATTTTGTGCCACGATATCCGCTTCGGTAAAGAAACTGCCATCCGCTTTAAGCTGTCGATCCACACGCAGATAACGCGGCATAATGACTTGCTGAGCAACCTCCTTCACTGCCGTGATAACATTTTCTAGCACTATGACTCCGAACGCCACTTTATTGAGCAACCAATGCTGGGAATTTGTTCTTCCGGGCCATGGCCGGTTTTGGCAACTTGCACCATGGCTTGAAACAAATCGCGGCGAACATCTGCGGGTGCCGCTTCTTTGCGTGATGCATCCAGACGTCCGCGGTATTGCAGTTCCAACTGATTATTGAAACCAAAAAAATCGGGCGTGCACACTGCTCCATATTGTTTGGCTATTTCCTGAGTTTCATCCCAGACATAAGGAAAAGGATAATTTAACTGTTTAGCAATCAGGGCCATGTTTTCAAAAGAATCCTCCGGATAATCCGCAGGATCATTGGACATGATCGCGATGGCATTCACACCATGGAGCTTCATTTCTTTGACATCTCGAATAATGCGATCTTGTACCGCCTTGACATACGGACAATGATTGCAAATGAACATCACCAGCAGCCCATTCTCACCTTTTACAGAAGCCAGGTTATAACGCTTGCCGTCGACACCCAGCAAATCAAAATCAATGGCTTTCCTGCCAAAATCACACACCGGCGTTTCCAAACTTGCCATATAGTATTCTCCTACTCTTGAAAATGTTGTAGATATAATTTCTCAGCTTGCCGTATTTAAAATCCATATACCGGTCAAACAATGTCAGATTCATAACGTGCTATATTAGCATGAGTCCATTTATTGAATTCGTCACTTGTCTGAACCCGACCCACTATGCACGCACGCTTTTATCATCCTGAGGAAATTATCGTAGGAGAAATTTTAAAATTATCAGTTGAAAACAAGCATCATGCAGCACGGGTGCTACGACTGAAAAATGATGATCCAATTACGTTATTTAATGGACGTGGTGGAGAATTTTCTGCACATATTAAAACGATCAACAAATCCAGCACCACGGTATTAATAGATGCCTATCACGACACCAACCGGGAATCACCGCTACGTATCGAACTCGCCCAGGCCATTTGCGTCAACGAAAAAATGGACTGGATCATACAAAAAACAGTAGAATTCGGTGTAACTTGCATTCAACCAGTTTACACTTCCCGCAGCATCGTGCATTTATCCGAAGAACGCTCTTACAAACGCCTTCAACACTGGAAGAAAATCATCATCTCCGCCTGCGAGCAATGTGGCAGAAACCAGCTACCGCAAGTACTCCCGTTAATTTCTCTATTAGAATGGCTGAGCCAAAAAAAAGCCGCACGCTCTGCACAGGATGTTCATTTCATGTTATCCACCAGAGCCACAGAAGGTTTAAAAAACACCCCTTTTCCCCCCGTTAATGCCAATATAGCACTTGTGATTGGACCTGAAGGCGGATTTGCACCAGAAGAAGAAACAGCTATTTTACATTCCGGTTTCAGTCCGCTAAGTTTAGGGAAACGCATACTGCGCACTGAAAGCGCGGCCTTAGCGACGATTGCAGCCATGCAAGCTCTCTGGGGAGATTATTGATAATGACTGCTAACAGCAAAATGGATTCCACGACTGAATTTGTTTCCTGGTTTCGTTCAGTCGCACCTTATATCCATGCATTCCGTGGCAAAGTTTTTGTCTTCGGTTTTGGTGGTGAAATGATCACTGATGCAAAATTTGTTCACTTCATTCACGATATCAACTTGCTCGCCAGTCTTGGTGTCAGATTGGTATTGGTACATGGTGCACGTCCGCAAATTCAACTGCGTCTGGATGAGTCGCAATTGGAAACCAAAACACTCTTGGGCATTCGTGTAACTGACCCTGCCGCATTGCAATGTGTCAAAGAAGCTGTGGGGCGTGTGCATCATGAAATTGCTGCATTGCTGTCGATGGGGTTACCCAATTCACCAATGGCCAATGCGGCTATACGTGTCAACAGTGGGAACTTTGTCACCGCATGTCCGCATGGGATCATACAAGGTGTTGACCTGATGCACACCGGGAAAGTACGCAAGATCAATGCGCAAGCAATTCATTCGTGTTTAGAGCAAGGTGACGTAGTATTGATTTCACCGTTAGGCTACTCACCAACGGGTGAAATCTTCAATTTGACAATGGAGAATGTAGCGACAGAAGTCGCGATAGCACTCAATGCCGAAAAACTGATTTTTCTACTGGATGCCGTAGATTGCAGCTCATCCGATACTGAAATGTTGGGAGCACTGCCGCGCGAGCTCACCGTCGCAGAAAGCAAGTTATTATTAAAAAACAAAGCTCCTGCTTCAAATTCGTTAGTCCCGGATATGATTCAGTCATTGCTACAATCGGCTACCAAAGCCTGTGAAATGGGTGTGACACGCACGCACTTAATCAGTCATTATAGTGATGGCGCCATACTGCAAGAGCTTTTCACACACCATGGCATCGGTACAATGATATCGCAAGAAACACTGCAAGCGCTCAGAAAAGCTAGAATTGAAGATGTTGGCGGCATCCTGCAGTTGATTGAACCATTGGAAGCCGAAGGCATTCTAGTCAGGCGCAGCCGTGAATTACTTGAAATTGAAATTGACCGTTTTACAGTGCTTGAGCATGACGGCATCATGCTGGGTTGCGCCGCTCTTTATCCATTTCCCGAGGAAAGCTCCTGCGAACTTGCCTGCCTGGCAATCCATCCAGATTATCGCGATCAGGGACACGGAAACCATCTGCTCAAACATATCGAAAAAGAAGCCGCCTCCCAAGGTATCCATACCTTATTTGTACTTACTACACACGCGACACACTGGTTTATTGAGCGCGGCTTCAGCCATGCCACGACAGCCGAATTACCGCAAACCAAGCAGAATCTATACAATTACCAACGCCGCTCGAAAGTATTAATCAAATACTTGTAGCTTTATTGCATAATATACACTACTGTTTACTCGGCGAAATGAGCATCTCATAATGAGGACTTTTTCTTTTTGAACATCGTTTTGATAAATCTGGAGCACAAATGACAAGAATGGTTAAATGCATCAAGCTGGGTCGAGAAGCCGAAGGTCTGGATTTCCAAACTTACCCCGGAGAATTAGGAAAACGTATCTTTGAGAACGTTTCCAAAGAAGCATGGCATCAATGGATCGAACACCAAACCATGCTAGTCAACGAAAATCGCTTAAATCTTTCGGATGTAAAAGCGCGCAAATACTTAACCGAACAACTGGAAGCACACTTCTTTGGCTCGGGTGCGGAGCAACCTGCCGGTTATATTCCTTCAAACGATCCATCATAAATTCTGACGTAATATTAAAACTTATAGATCTTTACCCGAATAAAGGTGCATTGAGAATGCACGAGGTTGGATAATACTATTTTAAGTCATGGAATTGAATTAATATTTACGAATTCTCAGAATCTGATGTCACCCGCCGCACTTGCAAAGGAAATTCTCTCAATTAAATCGATTGCCCGATTGATTGGACACCGATAGAAAAAGCAATCGCTGAACACTATGCCATCTTATCTGATGCCATAGGTTGCCCTGCCTATCCGAGGTCGCAATTGTTCCAAAATGTGTTGCTGATAGGAATCTTGACACGATGGACTCAGTGATGAACCCGTGTGCATACATGGCCAACCCGAATCTGCACGTAAGGCTGCTCTTGGACTTGAATCAAGAAGTTGATGCGCAAGATCGCTCGGCACTGTTTCGTCTTGGGACACAATTAACACAAGCACATGCCTGGGATGATTTACTGAAGAAAATTACTCAACAAATTCAGGGCACCACATCATGGTGACTCAGGACTATCATGTCGTCGCCAGTATCACGCACAACCCGCACAAACAAAAGACCCGGCATCGTATCAAGTAGTTGCTGACTAGGAAGATCAAAACGATGAAAAAGGGGCAAAGCAAGCCATACGCATCATTGAAAATGGTGTAGATGCAAAGTCACGCTGGGTTAAAAAGGATGGTAAATCTGTTTCTGCCTATAAACAGCATACGTCTGGTTGAAAACAGTGGCTTGGTGTGAACCGTTGAAACTACTGCTGACACTGCATAATAAAGCCAAGATCGAATCGGATACTCGTACTTAATGAGAACAAAGTTTTCTATCATCATAAAACACTACGAAACCTTGAAAGCACGCGACATTAAAAAAGCCCCGGATAAGGTAGTGAAGAACAAACCGCTGGCACAACGGCAATTACAGCACCATATTTCGATTTTCATAGTCAGTTATACTGTGGAGCGAACCTTCTGATAATTAAGCATGTTGGCTCAGAGTCAAGATTTCCAAGAGTATATCAATAGACTGTCCACACAGCATTATAAAAAAATGCGCCTTCTTAAATGGTATAAACCGACAGGACGATCATTTTCCGGCTATTTCGCGAAGAAACTATAAGATAAATTTCTTGATTGATCACAAGAATAAAAGGTATAAAAACTTCACATTTTTTGAAGCATTTTGCAAATACTCTCATTTGTCTGTAGCTTGCCTAAACGTATCTTAGGCTAGCATTCTGAATCTGTTAATCCCACAAATTGTAAAATTATTACCCTTGTAAATCAATATATTCCTACACACACCAGGACATAATTAGTACATTACAACTACAAGTTATCGCAGCTTGTCACTCGCTATATATTTAAGTTACTCATATTATAAAAAATATAACCATTACTTAGAGAGCGAACGAATGATTGAGCTTAAAAAAGCAATAACCTATTGTGCTGCTGTATGTTTTCTCGGAGGGACTCAGTCATTAAGTGCTGACATTGTATTTAAAGATCAAACTCAATCCGCTGGTCTTACAACTTCCCTTCACACGGGGTATGGTTCAGCCTGGGGCGACTTTAATGGTGACGGCTGGCTAGATATCTGGATCGGCAACCACACGAATAAACCCCAATTGTATATAAATAATGGTAATGGCACCTTCAGTGAGAGGCTGAATGAATTTTGGGAAGGAGATCCCTTCCGTGATGCTCATGGCGGCGCTTGGGCAGATTTTGACAATGATGGCGACCTGGATCTGATAGAACTTTACGGAAACCGAGGCGGTATTGCTGCCGACAATAAGGCGTTTTACGTTAATCATGCGGGCAGACTGATTGATGAAGCTGCAGTGCTTGGACTGAATGATAATTTTGGACGTGGACGGACACCCTTGTGGCTGGACTGGAATAATGATGGCATGCTGGATCTTTATATGACCAATGTGAAACGTCCATTTGACAACCTAGGACCCAGCCAATTGATGTTGCAGAAAAGTGACGGAACTTTTGCCCCCGCACCCGGCATGACAAAAAATACTAACGGTGAGTTTACCCAATTGGCTTACTTCGATTCTGCTGTGCACCTGTTAACATCCGGCTGGATATTTTATCCCCAGGAACTTTATCGCTTAGGCAACACTACGCCGTTACCCATACTTGGAACAACCCGACCAAAATTCAGATACTTGCAGGATGTGGCGGTTGCTGACTTTGATGGAAACCTGGAAGATGATCTACTAGTTTTAGCGGCCCCAACGGTAAATTCATGGATACTTGACCAAAAAACTCGCCGTCTGGTTACTGTCGATACCCACGGACTCTCGTCTATAGCAAAAGGAAGTCTGAATTTCTGGCTTCAAGGGCCCACCCAATTAACTATCCGGATTTATGGAGCATTTGAACCCTGGACTCTTGACATGGTACATGTCGGTGAGTCAGGCAGTAACCTGGCAGCACTTGTTCCCGAGGTTGTCGACGGCGAGCAACGATATACCCTCGAATTGATGTTGGACGCCACCAACCCTGACATGAACGGCATCGTGAAATCAAAGTTGCAGACATCGCCCGGCATTTACGCTGGCTGGATACCAAGTATCGGGCAATGGCGAGTCGAGATTCGTGGACCAAAGTCATTTCGAGCAAAATTTGAATCAATCGATACTGCATTTGAGAAAGTGGTTTCGGATGGGCGTGAATTTTGGACTAAAAATCATAGTAGCAAGCTGGTAATGGTATCTCGACGCGCAGGTGAATTTATCGTTGCTGATAATTTTGGGTATGACTTCGCGGATGCATGTCGTTCGATCGCTGTCGGTGATTTCGACAATGACATGGATCTCGATGTTTACGTTACATGCGCTAATGGGCTTCGCAACAAGCAAAATATCCTTCTCGAAAATATCGGGGGAGCATTTTTCCCCGTGCCCAATGCGGGCGGAGCAGGCACCAGAAATATTGGCATCGGCGGAGGAAGAGTCAGCGTGGCGGACTACAACAATGATGGCTATCTTGATCTGCTCGTTACCGACGGAGGAAGACTTGAATACCCATTTAATTCCGGCCGCCAATATCTTTTGCGCAACATGGGCGGAAGTAATCATTGGTTAAAGATCGATCTGGTTGGTTGTCAATCTAATCGCGATGGTATCGGTGCGCGGGTTGTAGTCACGGCCGGCGGACACAAACAGGGCCGTCTACAGGCGGGAGGTATGCGCAATGGCGTTCAAGACGATCGCCGGCTTCATTTTGGTCTGGCAAAAAATGTAATTGCCGAATCGGTAGTTGTTAATTGGCCTTCCGGTATTCGCACCAATCTCACAGGGCTTGCTGCTGACAAGATTCACGTAATTCGCGAAGATTCAAGCTGTGTACGTCCGTAATATAGCTAGTGATCTGTAACCTGCAAGAAGGATTGGTCTTATGTAAGCCTCACAATCTCTTTGTTTTTTTGATGAGTTCGCATAAGATCAGTTCCCTAGCAGGCCGTTGAAAAACGTTTTTCGAAGCAGTCGATACAAAGTAAAAGCAGGTGAGAGAGCACAGTTTATGCTTAATAAATGAGCATTCTGAGCCTGTTTTTAA
>NZ_PXXU01000072.1 GCF_003011925.2 Nitrosomonas supralitoralis | reverse complement strand
AGAGAATGAGGAATACGATAGTTCATATCGATGGAGCAGGCTCAACGATTCTTGACGGGCATATTCTATGGTGTGCAATCTATTTAATCTTGGTCGTCTTTAGCCATTACCGAAAATTGAGAGAAGGAGCCTTACGTCCTGGGAAGGGGTGTAAATAATTTTGTGTAAATGGTCATTTAGCATGAAACTGCTAATATACTTTTGGAGTAAAAATGATCTCATCCAAATCTCTGCCGACCGACTTAATTGATAGCCTGCTGGCTGATTACAAAAAACCAGAAGATTTAATCGGTGAGAATGGTCTTCTCAAGCAACTCGCCAAAGCGTTGGTTGAACGTGCCCTACAAGCAAAAATAGCCGGGCATCTTGGTCACGATAAGCACGAAACTGTAACCAATCCCACTGGCAATGCCAGAAATGGTAAAAGTCGTAAGACCCTAAAAGGTGAATTCGGTGAATTGCCCATCGAGATCACCCGTGACTGTGAAGGCAGTTTCGTGCCACAAATCATTAAGCATCAAACACGCTAGTTGGTCCTTGATGACAAGTTCATCACGCTGTAAGGCCCTAGGCATGACGATGCGTGAAATCCAGCAACGCCTTGACGTAATATTTTGCACGGCAGTATCGCCCACGTTTATTTCCGCGATCAGTGCTTAAAGCTGTAACATTTACAACCAGCCGATCCGCTTAAATCGTATATAAAGGAAAAGACAAGCTGACATAATAATCACCAGCGCCAATGGATAGCCATACTCCCACTCTAATTCTGGCATAAGGTTGAAGTTCATTCCCCAAATTCCTGCTAAGGCTGTGGCAATAGCGAAAATTCCCGCCCATGCAGCCAGACGCTTACTTACCTCATTGTTTTCAATAGATCCCATGGATAAATTAACTTGAATGGCGGTGCCAATAGTGTCACGAATGGTGTCGATGGATGCATTAATCCGGACTAAATGGTCATATACATCCCGGAAATAGTCCCGAATATTTGAACATACAGTAGGTCCGCGACTACCCGATAATTTACCAGCTACTTCCATAAGTGGAGCAACGGCGTGCCTTAGAACCATGATCTTACGTTTAAGACCATAAAGCTGCTCAATATTGGAGCGAGCAGCACCTTTAGTGAAAATTTGCTCTTCAATTTCTTCCAATTCAGATTCCAATCGGTCAATTATTGGAAAATAACGATCTACCACTGCATCCATCAAGGCATAGAGAACAAAACCGGCTCCTTGTTTCAACAAATGTTTTTCTCGTTCACAGCGGTCTCGTACCTCGAGAAAATCCTTTTGACTACGATTTCTGACCGTTAACACGAAGTTAAATCCGACAAAAACGTTCAATTCTCCCAGATTGTTTTCTTCCTTATTAGACTCAAGTAGATGCATAACAACGAAAAGTGACTCTCCATATTCTTCTAGTTTGGGTCTCTGATGACCGTGGCTCGCATCTTCAACTGCTAATTCATGGAGTTTAAACTCTTCTTTCATTTGCTCGAGTTCCAAAGGAGTAGCATCTCGCAAAGCTACCCAAACAAAACATCCAGGTCGTTCAAGGTAGTCGCTGATTTCCTCTATCGTAATATCGGCCAAACGTGTTCCGTTTTCGTAAGCAACGCAATTAACGAGCAAGTTGAAATTCCAGGTTCTAGATAAAATACTAGTCTACACACTTCGTACCAGATCAACTAGTATTGACATTAGATGTGCAGGTAGCAGTACTGAGCCCACCGCAGGCGACGGGCCCCTGGATTATTTATTGAACAATTAAGAAATCTGCTGCTGATAAAGGTGCAACTCCCGCTATATAAGCAAAATGAACCGCAGCACCGAAGCCATTGCCATGGGCATCATAGGATAAGGCGCCGCTCGTGGTATCGTAAATTAAAAAATCGTTAGCGTCTGTAGCGCTAGCACTAGGGCCTATTTTGCGATTACCCGCAGCAATGCCTCCGGGTGCTCCAAAACTCGTAAATATATTATTATCTAATCGGATGGTATCAACAGGCGCGAAAAAGCCGTTAATGGTATCCACGTTGGTTGCGCTATTTGGTACTTTTTACTCCGCCATTGACAAAGATAATTTTCAAACTTTGATTCACTTTCTTTCAACATGCCTTTCTGATTAACAGGTAACGCACTTGCCGGATGAACTACAAGCTCTTTGCCAAAGCAGCTTACATCATAAATGACGGGCGAAAGAAAATCATAAATATGGCCGTTGGAGCCCTTCAAGCCACTCACGATGTTGCATAGCCATACTATTGGTATGGAATTACAAAAGGGACGACTCCAAATGGCGCTGCCAGAATACCTGTCAGTAGAACGCCACATTTATACCTGCTATCTCCCGTGTAGACACTTACCCATCAAGATACACGCTTTTATTAATTTTCTCTCCGAATACGTTGGAGACATACCTTACTGGGATCAATCGTTAAAAAAGATTTAACTTCAGTCAAACTCCAGTTTTAGGCTTAATGATTAAAAACGGAATGGAGGGAGAGCGCGAAAAGTGTTGGATCTACAACTTTTAATCTAGTTATAACCAGTTAAACTACGTGCATGTGAGTTGGTGGAACTAAAGGTTCGAGACGTTTCCCAAGGTAGTCAAATTTTAAGCCGAACTATGTTTGAACAAAAAAACTCACCCGCCGTACAATTTTAGATCACCAAACTGCCTAGAGATGCCATATCAGATTGGATCGTCCGCTCTTGGATAAAACGGATTGGGCTTGAGTCTGCGCTTACGGTACGGATTCGATGCGACGAACCAAAGCTTCACTGATTTATAAACTAACCAGGATTCTATCAGCTTCCATTGAACAACTACCTTGGAAAGGGTCATTCTGCGACAGCTAAGAGTCCAAACGGGATGGTGAATTATTTATTTTAAAACAGTGACAACATTCCGCATAACCGGCTGGTAGTTCCGCTACGCCTCATATTACCCGCCGAGTTGATGCTTTTTGTTAGCATCTGCCGCTAAGGACTAAATGCATAACGCAACCCGTTGCCAGCAATTTTGTTATTATTTGATAAGATGAGTTGGTAAAAGCGAATAACAGTATTACATGCCCTCGAATATTCTTCTCTATTTTGCAACCCTTTAGTCTCCAAATAACCTGCATCATCACCAAGCTCAATAACAACCCGCGCCACTAATTCTTCCGCGTCAGCAGTGTATATTTTCGTATTATCAGAAGTCTTATAGCTATCTACAATCACTAGACTCATCGCATCCATCATTGGCGTCATTTGTTCCTTGGATAAATATTTTGTTATCTCCAATGGACCGTATTGCCCTGGAAATAAATTTTTCATGCATATAATGGGTTCTTTTTCTTCAAGAATTTTCAAAATATTGATGGTTTCACGCACAAACGATATTAGCGCTTTGTCACTCGTTCTTGGCAGTGCCTTACTAGCAATCAATTGTATATAGCCACTCACAACTTGTTGTATCTCAAGAATGCTGGCGCCTTTTCTCATCTTTGCTTCCATTTCTTTAATGATCTGTTGGTATATTTGCGGCTCATGTTTTTTTAAAATCAGGAATGCGGGAATATTACTTAGCACTTCTTCTAGCTCGCTAGCATTAAATGAACCATATTGAATTGGTTTAAAAGTGGAAGGTTCCACGACTTCGTGAATCACGCCGGCGTTTATCATTTCATCAACTGTCGGATACCATAAATCATCTTGTTTAGTTGCAAATATTCTGTCAATGAAATGCTGGCTAATGCCACGTCTTTCATAAATATGTAAATCCTTCTTTTGCTCAGAGGGTATATTGATATATGGATCGAAACTGTTTGCACCTGAATTGTACTGATGGAAGGCGAGGTTCGCTCCTTCTGCTAGGTAGCGTTTATTGCCAGATATGAAAGCGGAGCCACATGCGGAATAACAGCCTTTCAACGAATACGTATCTAAACCATTAATGAGTATGATCTTGGAAAGCTCTCTGCCTTCATAGATTCGCCCCCCGACACTATCAAGAATAATTCCTTTAATATTGGGATTATTATCTACCAGTCGACCAACTTCTTTGGAAATGCCAAAACCTAGCCCACCTGTCAAATGAACTAACGAACCATCATCAATCACCTCAACTCGATATTCTCCGTATTCATCCTTTCCGAAACCGATTTGATATGTGTCTTTATAAATCGACCATGAGATACTCAAATTACCAAGTGTTGCTAGAACACTCAATACTGCCAAGCCTTTAACGGAACCAGGCAAAATTCCATTTTTCGTTTCTTCTGCATGTCTATTCGCCGCGCGCCATAACCCAATTATTTGCCAGGGGAAAACGATTGCAAGCGTTACAAAAACATAAGTAATTACTACTTGTGACGCTAAAACAGGGTTTTCAATTGGAGAAGATTCGGTTAACCAAACTTCAAATATGCGCATACCTATATTGATCAGAAATACGTTAATCCAAAAGGATATTGCTAGTGAAAGCTCGCCACGCCAATGCTTTAGAATATAAGCCAATTTTTACTTCCTTTTGTTAATTGCAGTTGTTGGTGGATTGAGATCGCACTATCATTGAGAGTTAACAATGGTTTCAATAATCTTTATCATAGATTTGAGTCGCTTTTTTACTGAAGCATTCCGAAGAAACATTGGGGCGAGCGCAAAATAAGTAAATAATTATTTCCAAAAACAAATTACTGCTTCTCGTTTGATATTTTATTGAAAATAGTAATTGATAAGCTTAATGAACACTTTAATTTGCGAGGAGAACTCTCCTCGCAATTTTTATTTATGTAACTTGCAAATGAATTTATTAAATGAATATATTTTTCTTTCATTGCTAAAATGCATCCGCGAATTAAAAATATCCTAAAGTGAATTAAATAATTGCTTTACCCCTTGCGGAATATTAGATAGTTGTGGATAAAACAGCGTCCATATCATTCCTCCAATAAGTACGCTAGTCAGAATTAATAAGAAAAATAAAAATAAAGTTATAGGGCTAGATTTCTTCTGGGAATCATTAATTTCATCGAATGACATATAAAATCCTGAACAATGCAATTTTTCATTGTGTCATCATTAAGATCTGTTCTCGGTGCGTCTTCTAACAATTTAAATCTCTCCATTGAGAAACTACATTGAACTAAGTTTCATTTGAAAATTAATCTTTTAGCAAAGATATCTTTAGAGAGATTGAATTAGCTGTTCTTCTTGACTTGACGCCTTATTGACTGCCGGTGAGACTGGCCATGAGTGTATTTCTCATACTCATAGGATTAACAAAAAACTCCTAAATTTAGTCTGACATACAATAATGATTGGCCCGCATTAGGTCATTACATTCGGTAGTGATGATTGCAAAACTACAGAATCGATGTCGTTAATGGTGGTTGTTTACCGAATTCCTGCAGAGCACATAAGGCTCCTCATTATTGTTGAAATATAATATGGTTGCTTATGCTTGTCATCTGTTGACGGCTTCCATGCATAAAAACCAGTAAAATGTTGGAGAATTGAGCTACTAAAAATCTGAACTATGGTCTAGCGGTATTTCGCTCAAGATTTCCAATTTATAGCTCTTGCGGTTGTCATCATCCACCAACCCCTCTTTCACAGCAATGTCCCACGCGTCGTCCATAAAATCTTGGTCTACTGGGTCATCAATAAGCTCTACAAATATTGGATATTCTGCAATTATTTGACCGGATAATTTGTCGATTATTTGAATATTTTTCATTATGCTTAAACTCACAGAGATACAAGACTTATAGCTTGCACTAATGGTTCGGAAAAAAAGAGAATTAAAAAACCGCCTCGTGGACGGTTATTGGGGCATACTAATTGAGACTATTACATTGTAAACCACCACATACCTAAGGCTATAAATGAAAAAGCCAGTAATACAGCGAATATCATGGTGAGAGTAATATTTTTTTTAGAAGGGCGTGAGTTTTCAACATTTTTTGTTTCTGTATTTTCTACATTGTTTTTTTCAGTAAACATAACGGAATTAATTTTGTGGAAAATAAGTGTATTTTATTGAGTTAAATGAATGCTTCAGTGCGATTGCTAACAATGAGTATGTGCAACGAACTCCCAACTAGCGTGGTGATAATTCAAGTTTTGTTTTTGGGGAATGTCTCGTTCCGGTTCCCTTGCATGAGGAATTGTTTCGGGTTGCATTGGTTGGAGCGGAATTTCTGGGATCGGATCATCTGGGGGATGCCACTTTCCTAGCGTGTTTCAACTACTTATCCTTCGTGCAGAACGTTTTTTATTTTTCGTTCTTTTCTGCCTTCTTTATTATATTGACAATCAGGTTGCATCTTAGACTTCCTTTGATTTCAGGGTGTCATTGTTGTCTGATCCTGGTGATGACTGAAGCCCTAATAATGTTTTGTCGTTCTCTAAGTCAATACTTGAATCCAGGATCTTTAGAATCTGCTCTGAAAACGCACCATTATTATGAATATAATCTAGTATTAATGCGCCCACAAGCATGCATTTCTATGTAAGTGTTTGATTATAAATTTCTTATTTTGTACAAAGTTAATCTGTTGTTTCATTTTTATTCTTTGTCATGATAGTCAATTGATGGGGGTTATTGAGTTATGGATAGGTCGATATTTTTCTACATCGTTAAAAAGATATAAAGAATAATAACGGCAGAAATTGACGTAATGAATGAAGCAATGATATATCGCCGTTTGTCTTGATGCCTGGATTGTGTTGTGAACCTGGCTGAATCCGGAACTTAATTCATGCTTCCATTGTTCAAGAATCACTCTGGATTGCTCTTCCATTACTCTTGCAACCTCGGCCTTACTTGAGACAATGGAAGAATTCAGTATTCTATCGGAATGATTCTTTGCCTCAACAGACCATTGGTCAGAGAACAGTTCCATTTGACTCCTGAAACTATCCAATAAATCTTGCTGTGCAGACTTATTCTCTTTAATCAGGTGGTCATTCATGGTGTGTAGCATCATGATTGGATCGTCTTTGGACAATACAACCCCATGCGCTGCAGCGATTTGCTGAATGACTTCATCCATCTGTTTACCTGACGGACTCATGTTAATACGGGTGATGCCAGTTCAAGCTGATCAAAAAGATCACCGCGTATGATGCTAATGCGTTGGCGCGACATAATTGTTGATTCTGGTTGTTTTATGGCATCATCGAAGGTCAGCTTGGCTTGTAATGCATCCGCCAAGTCACGACCGAAAGTCTCTGGCTTATACTTAGGAATATTGATAATGGCAGACACGCGATTTTTATTATCCGAGTAGAATTTCATAGCTTCAAACCCTTTGCCATCCAGTTCAATCTTTCCCCAGAATGGGTTAATCCAGACCACAAATGGAACATCATCAGGGAATTGCTTGATCATTTTCTGGAACCCGTTCAAAGTATCATTCAGTGCTTGTCCGCCTGTAATTACAGTATGAAGGACTAGTTCAAGGCCACTTTTTTCAAGTAGGGCAGGTATGCGGTTGCTAATTAAATAATGTGACAAAGGCACAAATGTACTGGCTCCATTATCGATAATCACATCAGACTTGCTCTTGGATATTAAATCAATCAAGTGATCAAATTTGTGGGGATCGATTTCATCATCCACCATCAGATCCAAGCGTTTCACATTTAATGCTTTGAATCCATGAAAAGTAGAATTAACGGGATCTGTATCGATACAGAGTGGCGTTTTATTCTTGGAGTAATAATATTGTGCCATTACCGATGCAATAAAAGATTTCCCGACCCCGCCTTTTCCTTGCAATACCATGTTTACTTTATTACCCATTACAGACTCCTTAACAACTTAGACCGATTAGAAATTTAAAATTTTTTGTAGCACTATGTTTTGCATTAATAACAATATTTTCCATTAGTTCTCTTCATCTTCCCCACCCACAAATTCTTTTGGATCAAAATCTGTGCTCCATTCAAATCCTTTAGGATTGCCATAATCTTTATTAGGATCATGAGAGAAATCTGTAACCTTTATGCGATCTTCTGAAGGTTCTGACTCTAATATTTCTGCTGCTGCTGCTGCTGCTGCTGCTGGATCAGGTTCAGGTTCAGCTTTAGGAGTAGACGTAAGTAATGGTGCAGGTAAATTGTTTGATTGTTTTTTACTATTAGCTTCTTCTAATTTTTTCTGTGGACTATTCTTATACTTATTAATGTAGTTAAGAAAGGTTTGATAACCAAATGTTATTTTCTCTTCCTTAACCAATACTTTCCAAATATATCTGATCGACCATCCATCATTCATTGCTTCTTCAATTTCCTCTCGTAGAATAATGAAAGATGCGAGGTTTAACTTTGAATTCTTTTGGTTCTCCTTCACTGCATTATCAGCTATTCGTTGAGATAATCTTTTTTCCATAATAAATTGACTCAATATGCTAGTGCATTGGTTAATTATGGAAATTATTCTGGTTCTTTTGTGGAAAGGTCATGATTCAATTTATTCGTATTGTTTGTTTTATATTTATTAACAAGCTCTAAGAATGTTTGATAGCTGAATGTTATTTTTTCTTTCTTAACCAATACTTCCCAAATAAATTCTATTGACCATCCATCATCAATACATTTGTATATTTCATTGCGTAAAGGAATAAATTCAGCAAGGTTACATCTTGCATTATTCCTGCTCTCATTTGCTTCCTCTAAAGGAAACCTTTCAAGTAAGTCATTTTCCATAAAATTCTTAATTGATAATAATATCTAGTCATCCTAGTCAATAGATATCTATTTAATACACGCAATAAAACAAATAATAACTAAAGATAATACATATTAGCATATTACTTTATATCTTATATCCATCAAATAAATAGTTAACACTATATTATTTCCTCATAAATAGATAGAACAACTATTAATTAAACTGTTGTATTAAGTTGTAACTAGTATACAATCATACCTATACATAGGTAACACAGGGCAGGATATGTGATGTTAGCTAACAAATAAATCTGTCATCCAACATCACAAAACTCTTATTCGCACGATGTGCTCAACGATAATCCTGCTCTGCGAGGCAAGGGCAGAAAAGAGCAGAAAAGAGCAGCAGCAAGGGCCGCGCAAAAGCAAAAGCAGAGACAAAACCCAATGACAGAAACCAAAACAAAATCAGAACCCAAATCGAAAACAAAAAGAAAATACAAACTCCACCTAAGGGTGCCGGTTGATGCGGAGGAGGGTGAAGTCATCAAAGACCAAGCCGAGAAATGTGGCCTGAGCGCTGCCGAGTATTTAAGAAAGTTAGGTTTGGGCTATGAGCCCACCAGCATCGTCGATAATCAAAAGGTTAATGAACTGGCAAAGATCAACGGTGATTTAGGCAGGCTAGGGGGGTTATTAAAGTTGTGGTTAAGTGATGATCGGCGATCTGCGCACTTTGACAAGAACACGATTAATGGCCTGTTAAAAGATATCGAAGAAACACGCACGCAGATGACAGAAGTTATGATGAAAGTCATCCACTCAAAAAAGTGATCACTTTGCGACAATTCCTAAACACATGATCGCCAAACACATTCCGATTAATTCACTGCGTAAAAGCAGCTTTGCCGGACTGGTGAATTACATTGTTGATCCACAAAACAAGACTGAGCGCATCGGTATGGTGAGAGCGGTTAATTGTTACTCGGATCGTCCGGACTGCGTGATTGCGGAAGTATTGAATACCCAGCAGATGAACATGCGTGCAAGTTCTGACAAAACCTATCATTTGGTTGTGAGTTTCCGGGATGATGAACTATCTGACACTTTATTACAGAAAATAGAGGATCAACTCTGTGAAGGTCTCGGGTTTGGTGAACACCAACGGCTCAGTGTGGTGCATCATGACACCGATCATCTGCATATCCATATTGCGATCAATAAAATCCACCCGGAAAGACTTACCATTCATAACCCGCATTATGACTACTCAATCATTGCTGAACTGTGTGAAAAACTCGAACAAGAATATGGATTGACGCCCGATAATCACGAAACCAAGAAACGCGGTGCGCAGGGCCGCTCCTCCAATATTGAATTCAAGGCCGGCGTGGAAAGCCTGATCGGCTGGATAAAGCAGGAATGCCTGGAACAGATGCAATCTGCGACAAACTGGAGTGAATTGCACCAGGTATTAACCGATCATGGGCTGGAATTGCGCGAGCGGGGCAATGGGTTTGTATTTGTCTCAGGTAATGAGATTGGGGTTAAAGCCAGCTCCGTTGACCGAAGCTTATCGAAAGCCACTCTGGTCAAGAAGCTCGGAGATTATGTCGGGCTTGATGGCGTCACAAGAACAAGCAGAACAAACAAACCCTCGTCAAAGCATTATGAACCCAAGCCGCTGCGAAACAAGCATGATACCGCCCGCCTTTATGCGCAATACAAAAAAGAACAAAATGAAGCGGCAATTTCCGGTGCGCCGCAATGGAAGCTATTGCGGGATAAAAAGCATCAAGCGATAGAATCAGCCCAAGACAAAGCCAAGTTAAAACGTTTACTGATCAAAAACGTTACGGCCGGCAGATTATCAAAGAAAATAATGTATGCGTCGGTTAATCAGGAATTAAAGCTGCGCATAGACGCGATTAAAAAAGACTATGCTGCTGCCTATCAAGACTCCAAGGCTAAAAACAGAAGAATGGACTGGCTGAGCTGGCTGGTGAAGGAATCCCGGCGAGGAAACCAGGAAGCTTTGGAGATATTGCGCGCCAGAAAAGAGGGTAGGGTGCCGGAAAATCAGGTTTCCGCTGTACAGATGCCTGAAGATTCAGACAAACATCATAATGTCATTGAGACAATTACCCGGACGGGCACGATTATTTGTACGATCGGATCGACAGCGATTCGGGATGGGGGCAATGGCCTGGTGATTATGGCCGGTGCAGCCAAGGATAAAATAGCGGGCATATTGCAGGCGGCCATGAAGCAATACGGTAACAAGCTGACTATCAATGGTTCGGAATCTTTTCGTAAAAAAGTGGTTCAGGTTGCAATGGATGCCAAGCTGGATGTAACGTTTGATGAACAGGATCATTTGGTTAATCCTTCGGTCAATCATTCGATGAGCGCGCGTGTTCCTTTAAAAACTACCCGATCAACGCATCAAGGGAAAGGCAAAGGAAAAGGGTGGTCACAATGAACACTTCAAACCAGAATGCAGGCGGCCCTATGGCAAGAAAGGCAATGCAGGGGAAAAACCGGCTGGTTCAGATGATGGCGGTTTTCTTCATGCTCGGTGGGGTACAGGCTGCAACGCAGTTTTTTGCCTACCGATTCCAGTATCAACCACAGCTGGGTGCGCATTTTAATCATATTTATGCGCCGTGGTCGATTATTGAATGGGCGGATCAATGGTATTTCAAGTATCCGGACATCTTTGATCAGTCGATGAG
>NZ_PXXU01000071.1 GCF_003011925.2 Nitrosomonas supralitoralis | reverse complement strand
AAACGTGACCTCATGGCTTTATTGTGTGGGGATCCACTCATAGATAAAAATGCTAACAATTGCCAGATGGACTTGCTGTGAAAGTTAACGGGACAGTAATGATTTCATACATAACATTACCAAGCAAAATTAATATTTAAGGAATAAGCACAACCTTCCGGCAATTCTCTACCTTCTTATCAAACATTTTATATCCTTCTACCGCCTGTGCAAGAGGCAAACGATGACTCACAATCTGATTAGGGTGTAATTTCCCTTCTTCTATAAATGTAAGTAATTCCGGCAAGAAGCGTTGAACATGAGTCTGCCCCATTTTAAATACCAGTCCTTTTTCAAATGCATCCCCAAATAAAAATCCATGTATGAATCCCGCATACACTCCAGGTACACTTACAACGCCTCCGCGACGTACTGCCGCAATACACTGGCGTAATGCATGGCCGCTACTACTTTCGATTTTTAAATTTGTCATTACAGTTTCAAGAGTGCTGCCTTTAGCTTCAAACCCGACAGCATCTATCACTGCGTCTACCCCTCTGAAGGCTGTGTTTTCAATTATAACTTCAGCAGGATCTGCTTCATCAAAATTGAGAGGAATAACATTATAGGTCTTACGAGCAAATTCAAGACGGTATGGATGATGATCCACCATGAAAATTTTTTCTACCCCAAGCATACGAGCACAAGCG
The DNA here is from genome assembly GCF_003011925.2 of Nitrosomonas supralitoralis. Lineage (GTDB taxonomy): Bacteria > Pseudomonadota > Gammaproteobacteria > Burkholderiales > Nitrosomonadaceae > Nitrosomonas > Nitrosomonas supralitoralis. The sequence goes on along the minus strand of NZ_PXXU01000071.1, from coordinate 11,191 downwards.
GCGGCCATTAAACCCACAGGACCTGCACCAAAAATTGCAATACTAGATCCAGCCCCCACCGCCGCGTTAATCACCGCTTGATAACCGGTCGGTAAAATATCACTTAGAAATAATACTTGTTCATCCCCTAATGTATCCGGGATCTTTATAGGCCCTACATTGGCTTTAGGAACTCGTACATATTCTGCTTGACCTCCAGGTATACCTCCATAAAGGTGGCTAAACCCAAAAAGAGCCGCGCCAGAACGAATTTCCTTTTTGTTCAGAATGGCACCACGATCAGGATTAGTGGTTTCGCAAGCAGAAAATAATTGTTTTTCACAAAAAAAACAGTCGCCGCACGCGATAACAAAAGGAACCACTACTCGATCACCTTTTTTTAAAGTTGTGACTTCTTTACCTGCAGCAACCACTATTCCCATGAATTCGTGCCCAAGAATATCACCCTCTTTTAGTTCAGGAATTTTTCCACGGTATAGATGTAAATCTGAGCCGCAGATTGCTGTTGCAGTTATTTGGAGAATAATGTCATCCGTTTCTTGAATAATCGGATCAGGCATAGTATCAACCCGCACATCATGACTACCGTGATAAGTAAGTGCACGCATTGTAATTTTTCCCTAATAAAAATATTTATTTGTCCCACTGACGAAAAATAATGGGGGAGTTAATGCTCCTCGAAAAAGAAATAATGATCGGTTCGATTACTAACATAGTGGACAATAAAAACCATTCCGAAGTGGGTTAATTTTCGAAATATGTAAATAGGATTTTTAAATTCTTATTACTGAAATTCATTATCTGAAACAACTAAGTATTGTAATGTTTAGCCATCTCAAGCCCGAGTAAAATCGTTTTTTACCTTATCCAACTTTAAAGCGATTAACAAACGTCTCTAGTTTCCATATCCGATATTATATTGGATTCATTTTACGTTCCCAACTACCCCGAATGATGGCAAAGCTCCTTATGGATATGCACACACTATTAACGCACAGATGTTATTTCATTGATTGCAATATCATCTCTTTCTAAGAGGGGTTACGTACAGAAGTTGTTAGTTTTAACGAGCACTATATGTATTATTAAGGAGAATTTCTTATGGGAACATTACTTATCATCTTGTTTTTAATAGTTCTAATCGTTATTTCTTTCAATTATTTCCTAAAAAACAATTGTGCTGATAATAAGAAATCTCTCAATGATAAAAGGGGTAAAGTTTCAGAGGACGTACAAGCAGAGTCTGAAACTGATAAGCTGATTCGTCACCTTGATGAACGGCAAAATGCCGAATATAACGCTGAACTAGCGACTCATCGTGATTCTGCTCCATCACCAAAATCACCGAAACCTACTTCTCCGGATAGAATTCCGCAGAATAGAGATGCATCATAGAAGTGATGAATATTGAACAACTACTCAGCCCATTTAGGGTATTGTGGCTATCAATAAATTTGCTCTGCGCGTCCCTGCATCTATCCCCGCGGCAAGACCACGGGGAATCGCAAGTTGAAAAGCTATACACAGGATAGTTGTTTGCTCTGTAGATGAATAATGCTCCTTATTGGGAATTATAAAGCCCACCCTAAATTTATAACCTGATTACTCATCCAGCCATCACGCGTAACCCAAGAAAGTTAGTCCTAAAATCGAAAAAACAATTGCAATCGACCTAGGTTGCTCAAGGCGCGCGCCATCCAAACGCATAAATAAGCTACCTCCATAAAAAAACAGCTGCTCATGATTAGTACCATGAGCAGATTAGCTGTTTTTATAGTAAGGCTCTCCGGATCCATTTTCATAGTTCTAAGCCTCGTTACCATGGCAAGCAACGCAGTAAGTGTTCCAATAACCCATAACACCCCATCTACCCAACGAACTTGCTATTTGTAAATAGGCTGAGGTTGTCTGCTAATGTTACAAGAAACCAAGCTGCGATTGGAAAATGAACCAACATTATAGATTCGGCCAATAAATAGTTTGAACTTTGAAGTGGTATTGCATACCATTGAAGGATGGAGAAAATAGATGCAAGAAGCTAAAAGGATGAAGCGCTGCATGAACGCCGCAGCCAAGTGATTCGTCTTCACAAGCGAGGTGTGGAATCAGCGCAAATAGCGCAAGTTACGGAGCTGAGCGACACGGCAGTGAAGAAGATTATTCGACTTTATGAAACAGGTGGCGCAGCTGGACTAAAACCTGGTAGACGAGGACGACGAGTGGGTGACAAGCGCAGCCTAAGCGAAGAGCAGGAGTTGAGATTGCAACGACTTATTTGTGATAAGCGTCCTGAGCAACTGAAGATGGATTTTGCGTTGTGGAATCGTAGCGCGGTAAGTCAGTTAATTTAGAAGGAATGTGATATATCCATGCCGATACGCACGGTGGGGCACTACCTCAAACGTTGGGGATTTACCCCGCAGAAGCCAATCCGACGTGCTTATGAACAACGCCCGGAGGCGGTAGCACAATGGCTCAATGAGCAATATCCGGAGATAGCCAAGCGCGCTCGAACTGAAGGCGGTGAAATTCACTGGGGTGATGAAACAGCACTGGTCAACGCAGATGTGCGAGGACGTGGTTTTGCGCCCAAGGGAAAAACACCCGTGACTTACGCTCCTGGCACGCGGCAAGGGCTGTCAATGATTTCTACTGTAACCAACAAAGGCTGTACACGTTGGCAGATTATCGATGGAAATTCGATTCGGATCGGCTTATTGAATTTCTCGAACTATTGATCAAGGATGCAGGAAAGAAAGTGTTCCTGATCCTGGATAATTTGAGAGTGCATCACAGCAAACCAGTGAAGGCTTGGCTGGAAGAAAATAAGGAAAAGATCGAATGCTTTTATCTACCCAGCTACAGTCCGAAATTAAATCTAGAAGAAAGACTAAACTCAGACTTGAAGCAGGCTATCGGTTCGAAAGTGCCGGTACGTAATAAGGAAAAATTGCGTAACGCTGCCAACGATCACATGACCAAGCTAGAGAAAAATCCAGAGCGTGTCGCCTCTTACTTCCAAGACCCGCTCGTAAAATATGCTGCTTGAAACTATTTAATGGCCGGGTCAAAAGATGGATGGGGTATTTTATGGAATTGCTCTCATTTCTCTCCTAAATAAACAGACTCAATAGGGTAAGAAAGCCTGCCACCGCAAGTACAGCATGGATAATGACAACATTTCTTGGAGCTACATTATTTTTTGCATGAATTGAAGCAAGATAGAATCCACCTAACGCAGCCACTACAAGTAATCCAAGCGCAGATGTTAAACGCGAATCCCCAGGACTTTCCAGAACTAGCATAATCAACATAACTAGCCCAGTTGCCCCTAACAGAGCATGCACAATGGACAAGGACCACGGTGCCAACTGCCCGGCAAATACTCTTGTGGCTAATATGACACCACCGACAGCAGCTATTGCTAGCACTATGATTATATATGTAAGCATAAATTTCTCCTATTTTATTATCAAGCAACTTGCAGTTTTTAAAATGATTTTTTTGAAAAATGTTCAGGTGAATTTTAGCAAGGAAGATTAGTAAAGTATGTGCGCATTCAAACAAAAATTTTAAACATTCATATTAATAAGATAAAGACATACTAAGACAGCTGAACAGCCTGTGAATCACGCTGTTTAGTTTTTGGCTTTTCTTCAGGTTTCTTTTCTTATGTAATTAAGGTGGTGGGATATTCAGGCGTTCATTTATCCCCACCATACATGAATATGGCCATAGATTCGATATTAGGCCTTGTTCATTGCACCGATTTGCCGCCATCAACCAATAGCATGTCCGACCATCATGGCGGCCGCATCCGAGCACCGCCAGATAACGGCCGCTGCGATTGCTGCAAAAAGACTCATGGATAAATCGTTCCGGATCTATAGCCGAGAATACACTTATGATGACTTTGATCTCGCAGACCCTAAAATCATAGCTAGAATCTATCCCGGATTCTGGGAACATTAAACACGCTCCGACTATTCCTGAAAAACTTAAAACCAAAATTACTACGTAACAATTGCTTTTTCCTAATTTTTACCCATAGATAGGAAACTTCAATTCAGTACGCTCTCTGTACTTAAGCGCACAGACCAAATAAATAGGTTTAGTGCAATATTTAAATTTCTATTAACATTAAAGGATTAATATCATGATGAAAATGTTAATTACAACTATTATTACTGGATTTTTATTTGTTAGCGCTTATGCATTTGCCGAAGATTATTCTCAAACGAAAAATAAAGTTGATGACAAGATGAATGCGCCTAAGAAGGTAGAATCTGACAAGAAAGATGTGGAAATGAATAAGCAAAATAACAACACAAAAGAAGGTGAACGGATGAATAATTTAGACGCGGATCATCAACGTCGCAATGATTCTAAATAATATCTTTCGTATAAGCCCGCGTTTGCGGGGTTTAGTTTTTCTTCTTATAAGTTATCTCACTGAGTATTATTTAAAGAGACGTAACCATGCAAAGAAAAATACAAATCATTGAAAAAGAATCTCTCAATCCTATAGCAGAATATCAGATTGAGTTGGGAGAAAATGATCCAAAGGAAGCTTATTTTGCAGAAACATGGATGAAAGCCGTGGATGAAGGTTTAGTAGATTCTGCAAACGAGACAGATTACGAGATGAAATTTGTTGAAGATCTACCAGCAGAATAAATCATTTGCAATCTTTAACTCACGTGCATAAGGTTATTTTAGGAGTGTCTCTCTGAGAAGTAACTTTTAATCTCTTCCAGGTTTAATTCCCCTTGGGGCGAAAGCTGGTTGAAAACCAGCAGATTGAAGAGCGTAGTTAATACCCCGCTGATTGCGGCGGGGTGCTTTATTAGGAAATTCAAAATTTATAAAATTAAGTTATGAAGTGAAAGAAGAAATCACGAAAGAATAATTCGATAGCAGACATGTTAGCTGGCTTTTATAGTATATGACATGCTTCAACTAAAGGAGCAATCGTTTCCTTTACTAGAAGTCTTGCTGCAAACTTAGTGGATAAAGGAATAAGAGTGAACGCTGTCGCCCCCGGCCCAATTTGGACCCCGCTTATCGCATCTTCCTACGATAAAAAGAAAGTCTCAGAATCTGGTAGCGACTCCCTCATGAAGCGTGCTGGAATGCCCAATGAAGTTGCTCCCTGCTTTTTATTCCTTGCTAGTAGGGATTCAAGTTTTATAACAGGGCAAGTACTGCATCCTAATGGAGGAGAGATTGTGAATGGTTAGAAAAAGAACCAGTAGGAGCATTTGATTCGAAACATACATTTTTGGTGGATAAGACAAATCGATTACTTAATGGACAATGAATATCTCGCACTTTTGTATATATCCTTTTGAAGAATTTGGTGTTAATCCCTAAACGTAATTTCCGGTGCAAATGCCCGCGCTACTTCGTATTAATAATTAAAGCGTTGTCAGGATAGCGATAATTTACAAGTTATGACTTTCGTAAAATGGGCTGGCATTGTATTCATCTCGTTAATTCTTTTTCTCATATTGGGGATTGCCCTAATAAATTGGAATTGGGTTCGTGATGTTGCTGCGCGTCAAGTAAGCGAAAAATTAGGTCGTACACTTATTATTCAAGGTAATTTAAGTGTGGACTGGTCCCAGACATTACATGTCCGTGTGGAACAGATACGACTTGAGAATGTAACGTGGAGTAAACAGCCTTATATGTTTGAATTGGCAGCACTTGACTTCCATATTGATCTTGTAGAACTGATTAAAGGCCGTTTGATTTTTCCTCGGGTAACTCTAATCAAACCAAGAGTTATTTTGGAAAAATCATATAAAGGTGAGCCCAATTGGGATTTACCGCTTGATTTCGACGTTGAGTTTCCATTAATTAAACGATTAATAATTGACGACAGTCATATGGTTTATCGCGATTTGTCTACTAATACAGCAGACATTACTTTGACTTTTTCCACGATTAGAGCTCAAGTTGGCGACGAAGAAAATACGAAATTACATGTTCACGGAAAATTAAATGGAAAACCATTAGCAATAGCCTTGAATGCAGGTTCATGGCTTGCGCTACAGCAACTGGAAAAACCATTTCCACTAGCCTTGAGTGTCCAGGCTTCGGGAAACAAAGTTGCAGATGAAAAAGCCTTGGTTATCCTACTGCAATTAAAAGGCTATCTATCACGCGAAGAAAATATTTGGCGGTTTACGAATCTTGATGTCCAAATTGGAGAAAGCGATTTTTCGGGCAGCATCCGTGTTGATATGGGCAGCAAGCGGCTTTTTGTAAAAGCGAACATCACTTCAAACAAAGTCAATTTAAGTGATTTTGTATCTCTAATTGATTTTGCTTCTAATATAAAATCAGAGGACAGTACTTCCTTAGCTAAAAAACAAGAGAAAAGACAAGAAGAAGCAAATGCTGTTGTTCTACCAAGAAATAATATAGGTTTAGAAAGTTTACAACACATAGATGCCGATATCCGTTTTCGAGGCAACCATGTTCCATCGCAAGTGCCGGTAAACAATCTCAAGATTCAAATGCTTCTCGATCAAGGGCATTTATCGCTTGCAATACCAGATTTTGATATTGCGTCAGGTAAGGTTCAGTTGCGTGTTGAATTGGATGTAACAAAAAAACCATTAAAAAGCAAGATTGAGGTCGAGATACGACGCGTTCAACTCAATGAAATTTTGCGTAGTTTAGAATCTTCTGGTGAAAATTTAGGAGTAATTGGCGGTCAAGGGATATTCTGGTTTAAGGGAGATTCTCTTGCAGACATGTTAGCTTCGGCCGATGGCGGCTTATTGATGATAATGGATGGAGGTAAGCTCGATGCTTTATTGGTCGAGCTCAGCGGGCTTGACGTTGGAGAAAGTCTGGTTAAATTGTTAGGTGATCGGGAAATGGTAGAAATTAACTGCATATTTCTGGACTTGCCAACCAAAAACGGCGTCATGAATATGGATAGTTTGGTGGTAGATACCGAGGACACACTTTATTTGGGTAAGGGGTCAATTGACTTTGCCCGGGAACAGCTACACTTAGTTATTGATCCAAGACCTAAGGATTTGAGTTTATATTCTGCTCGTGCCCCACTTCATATAAAGGGGAGTTTTAAGGCCCCATCTATTTTACCAGAAGCATCGGCGATTCTTCGTGGCGTTGCGTCTCTGGCCTTATTGCCAGCAGCTCCAATCGTTGGACTAATTGGTTTATTGTCGGAGAAAAATAAAGAGCACGAAGACATGCGCTGTTCAGGGTTCGTTAATGCAATTAATAAAGCGCGCAAGTAAGGGTTTGACCAAGTCATACTCCTGGAAAATCAGCGTACTTCACTGTTCTATAGTGCTCAAAAGCTGATTCCTTCGCTTTTATAAATTTAATTTTGTTAAATTAAAAAATTAATTCAAAATCGACTTAATATCAGAGCGAAAATCACTATTATAGTTGAAATAAAAAACTATGTTAGTTATGACTTTAGAGGGACTTTATTGCCCCTTAGGCAATTTTTACATAGACCCAAAAGGTAAGGTGCAGAATGCAGTAATAACTCACGCTCACAGCGATCATGCGCGAAAAGGAGCTGCTCACTATTACTCAACTACAAGCGGGGTATCTTTATTAAAATCCCGCTTAGGTAAGAATATAGTTGTAAAAGCTTTTAATTATGGAGAAAAGTTCCTGATAAATGGAATTCAATTGTCATTTCATCCAGCTGGGCATATTCTTGGATCCGCGCAAATATGCATAAAACATAATGGCGAAACTTGGGTTGTCTCAGGAGATTATAAAAGACAACCTGATCCTACTTGTGAGGCATTTGAAGTTATAAAATGTGATGTATTTATAACTGAAGCTACATTTGGTACACCCAATTACTCTTGGGATAATAATATTGATAATGGTAAAAAAATTTTCGAATGGTGGTTAGAAAATTCTAGAAAAGGATTAAATAGTCTTCTTTTAGCCTATTCCTTAGGAAAAACTCAAAGAATACTGGGGTTACTAAAAAAATATACATCACGATCAATTTATTGTCACGCATCAGCTATATCATTAAATGAATGTTACCGAGCAGAAGGGATAGAACTGTTAAATACCATTAGCCTTAATGAAATTCCAAACAATAAAGAGCTAAAAGGGGAGCTAATTATTTCTCCTCCATCCATTTTAAAATCTAAACAAATAAAAATATTAGGACCCAATTTAAGAATAGCCTTTGTATCCGGTTGGATGTCAAACAGCCAGCGATTTGGTCCCCTATGCGAGCAAGGGTTTGTATTATCAGATCATGCGGATTGGAAAGATCTTCTTCTTACAATACAACAAACTGGAGCTAAAAGAATTTTTGTTCAGCATCGAGGAAATGGCACATTGGTGAAACATTTGAAATCTTTAGGCATCCATGCCTATCCCTGCGAAGAACTATTTCCAATAGATTCTCGTCAATTGTGTTTGTTTTAGCATGACTAAGAAAAAAAGAATTCAAATAGCCGTCTCTAAATTTTCTTTACCATCACCTAGAAGAGGCAGTATTGATTTGCATTCAGGATATGGTTGGTCAACTGAACGGGGTAATGAGATTCATCAAAAATTACAACTTAAGAGAAAGAATGAAAACCCTTCATATACTAGTGAAGTATATATATCCAGACAATTTCACTGGGAAGAATATTTATTTGAAATCGCTGGAAGAATGGATGGGGTTTATGCTGAGCCTTTGCCAATAATTGAAGAAATAAAGACATGTTTTAATATTAAAAATTTACTAAAAACATTAAACGAAATAGGTCAAGATCATCCTTATATTTTGCAATTAAGAACCTATGGATATTTTTACTGGTTAGAAAATAATACTATTCCAACCCTTAACTTGCATTTGGTGGCAAGTCATAACAACGAAGTGATTAATTACGAAGTACAATTAGATATTAATAGCTTTGAAAAATGGCTGTCTTGTAGAGCTAGTGAACTGGTTGCAGAAGCCAGGTTCAGGGAGAGGCTTATAAACCTCCGCCAAAAAACTGGTGAGAATTTCAAATTCCCTTATCAAAGCGCTAGATTTGAACAAACCCAATTAATAAAAAAAATAGAAGAAGCATTTCTTGAAAACCGTCCGATAATGGCCCAAGCTCCAACGGGTCTTGGTAAAACTATAGGGAGCCTTTATCCCTCTTTAAAAGAAGCTCTCTCTCGTGGTCAACAGTTAGTTTATTTAACTTGTAAAAATTCACAGCATCAAATCGTTGAAGATGCCATTTTACGCTTACATGATCAGGGGGAAGATTTTAGATCTATAACTCTCGCAGCTAAAAATAAGATTTGCCTGAAGAAGGAGCCGCTATGCAATTCTGATTATTGTGAATACGCTAATGATCATTACACTAAAATGGCATACCACAAAGTGTTAGAAAAGCTTAATAATAAACGCAAACTTACAGCTCAAGAAATACAAAAAGTTTCCAAACTTTATTATGTATGTCCCTATCAAGTTCAGCTCGAATTAATAGATCAAGTTGAAGTTGTGATTGGTGATTATAATTATTTTTTTTCTTCAAACGATTTCTTTGGGCAACAGCTTGTGTACATTTGCAAGCATCCTGAAAAGCCAAATTTAATTATTGATGAAGCCCATAATCTCCCCGCTCGTTCCAGAGAATATTATTCTTGTTCTCTTTCCAGTTATACATTAAAAAAAATGTTCGAAGAAGTAATTTTTCTTCCTCATAAGCTTCGTAGTGAATTTGAGACATTGTTAAATTTGGCAATATTGACTATTGAAAAATATGGACTTGGCAATTACGCTCATCGAATCGTCCTTGATTTAAATGAATTTATGAATGTAGAAAATCGCATCCGTGATTTTGTTGCACGTTTTCTCGATTCAGGTGCTCAAGTTAGACTAGAAGATGTGGTATCAAGACTATGTATTAATTGGTCAGAATTTACAAATTCTTTGGAGCTTGCATATAATTCTCAGAATGAGTTTTTTACCTCATACCATCCTAATCCTGAGACAATAAAAATAACCTGCTGTGATGCCTCAAAAATTTTATTAGAAAGGTACAATAACTTTAAACATGTTGTAGCTATATCAGCCACACTAAAGCCATTTCACTATTACAGCCAGTTATGCGGCTTACATAAAAAGAAACCAAGAACAGAGGAGTTTAATTATCCTTTTCCGAAGGCAAATCGGAAAATTATATTAATCCCACAGGTTTCTTCTAAATATAAGGAGCGAGCCAAAAATTACCCTCGCATTGCTGAAGCGATATATAAAATTATCTCCTTGAAAAATGGAAATTATATTGCTTTTTTCCCAAGTTTTATTTTTCTAGATAACGTTCTGAAATATTGTAGTATTCCCCCTCATTTCAAAATTTTAAAACAAAAACCTAATATGGAGCCTGAGGAAGTTAATTATTTTTTTAGTGAACTAAGAAATACTATTAAATCTCATATTATTTTTGCAGTGCAAGGTGGAATATTTTCTGAAGGGGTAGATTATCCTGGTGACATGATTATTGGTGCATTTGTGGTTGGGGTACCTTTACCAAGTTTAGATATTGAGCATGAGGGAATCCGTGAATACTATCAAAAGAATTTTTCTAAAGGATATGAATATACTTATATTTATCCAGCAATGACTAAGGCTATTCAAGCCGCAGGAAGAGTGATCCGGTCGGAAAATGATCAAGGTATTATTCTATTAATGGATGATCGATTTATGCAAGAGGATTTTATTAATCCCATGCCTAAAGATTGGTTTAATAAGCATCCTCAGGAACTAATAAGCTCAAGTATATTAAATGACATTCGAGGTTTTTGGAGTGCTTCAAGGTGATGGTTTATAATACATAAATAGCATTAAATTCTAAGCACCCTTTTGGTTTACTTTTGAAAATATTTTTTCGAATTTTTTCCTTGATCTCCTTATTTTGCAACCGATGCCACCATTTTATGGGTTGCACGAGATAACTCTTACATTTCAACCAACGGTGGAGTGACTTGGATACTTGCAGTTAAAGTTGAGTGGTAATTTGCTTTTCTTAAATTATATGGTTAGCGAGCTCAAATACTAATCGCACCACCTAATCAACTTTGGTGCGGGCATTAAAGCTTTGGAATAAGCTTTTTGTTATAGGTAGTGCTAGATATCGTTTGTGCACTACAAACCTAACGATCTAATATTATTAGATCG
>NZ_PXXU01000070.1 GCF_003011925.2 Nitrosomonas supralitoralis | reverse complement strand
TGTCAAGGAGCAATTGTTCAGGAGGGAATTCACAAGTTAGCAGTATATCGAGATCAGGACGGCAAACTACATAAAGTTTCCGCTATTTGCACACACTTGGGATGTATTGTTCATTTCAATCCAGTAGAACGTTCTTGGGATTGTCCCTGTCATGGCTCAAGGTTTGATACTAATGGAAAAATATTGCATGGCCCAGCTCCTTCGCCTTTAACAATTATTGATTCGTAAATGCAGAATCGCGAGAGTCTGTTGGTAATTTCCGGTAACCTATTTAATAATATAGTCAGTCCAGTTATATTTGGCTCAGCGACCACCCATAATACGAATTTACGAGGCCCATCTTGATGCTTAACGAGGAGTTTATGTGGAATCTGAAGAATTTGTTTAGCTTCAAGTATCCGTTTATAACAAGCGCACCTTCCATATGACGATAGATGTAATGCTGAGTTGGATGCGGGTTGATTGTTAGTGGAGAGACATGCAGAACGGATTTGGGAAGTTGGAACTCCATCTACAAAGAATTTAACTCGTGTGATGTGTGCTGTCAAAAATGGAGTCCATCGGTTTAAGCACCAAGCAAGTTTGCATAGTATTGCTGCGTAAATTGTGCTGGTGACAAATAGCCCAGCCTGTTCTGTTTTCTCTGTCGGTTATAGAAGATTTCTATATATTCGGTAATCTCCTGAATGGCTTGTTGCCGTGTTTTGAGTCTTCTATGATGCACCAGCTCGGTTTTAAGTATCCCCAGAAGCTTTCCATCGGTGCATTATCATAGCAATCACCCTTACGACTCATGGAAGCGATCATGCCAAATTGTTGCAATACATTCTGGTAATCATGTGCACAGTATTGGCTTGCCGCGATCTGAGTGAGCAATAAGTCCTTTATCCGGACGCTTTCTCGCTGTTGCACGAAATAATGCCTGTATAACCATGCTCCTGGTCATTCTCTCATTCATGGCATAGCCTACCAGTTCTCCATTAAACAGATCCTTCACACCAGCCAAATACAACCAACCTTCATCCGTAGGAATGTAAGTGATGTCACTGACCCACACTTTATCAGGTGCGTTAACAGCAAATTCCCGGTTCAGAATATTGGGCGCAACCGGTAAATGATGTTTTGAATCGGTGGTCGCCTTGAATTTCAGTTTTTGCTTACAAAGCAAGTTCAATTTCTTGCGCAATGTTCTAACGCGGTATGGCGTGGTTTGTACTCCGTGATCCGCCAAGTCATGATGCAAGCGCTCGGAACTGTAGGTCTCCCGTGTACGTTGGTGTGCGGCCAGTATTTCTATTTCCAGTCTTGTATTCTCCTGCTTACGTTTACAGACCGGGCGAGTCCTTTGGACATGAAAGCCGCTCTCGGAAAGATCAAATGCCCGGCACATGAGCGCAATCGGATATCTTTGTCGCATCGATTCAATCAGACCGTATCTCACCGCCGAATTTATCAAATGAGCTTCGCGAAATACGTCGCACACTTTTTTATAAAGTCACGCTCCACCTTCACTTCTGCTAATTCTCGTTTAACTCTGGATAGCTCTAATTCAATTTCAGGCCGATGCTTGCCAACCAATGCGAGGTCTCCTCGTTTGTCAGCATAAACCCAATTCTTTAGTGTGCCTTTCGGTAAAGACAGTCGTTTTGCTGCCTCAACCAAAGTTAATCCACTTTCTTTGAAAAACTTAACTGATTGCTCCCTAAATTCCTGGCTATATTGTGCGCGGGGTAATTCCATCTCCATCCTCCATTTCATGTTCTCATTTTATGAAACTTCGGACTCCATGAAAATAAGCATACCTCATTGCGTGGTCGATGGTTGAGTCTATCCACCGCCCACCGCTGTTCTCATTCAAGCCACGCTCCCATGAATGGTAGGGATGGGCGAAATAAACATCCGCATCGAGTTCCGCCGAGATGGTTTGATGCTCCGCAAACTCTTTCCCGTTGTCGAATGTCATGGTGTAGCACTTGCCTTTGTGGGGGCGTAGTAGCCGCGTTACTGCCGCTGTCACACCCGACGCAGGATTGTCGAAAACTTGGGCTGCCAGAATGTAGCGCGACTTCCTTTCGGCCAATGTCACCAATGCGCCGGTAGTTCTTGCCGATCACGGTGTCGCACTCCCAGTCGCCTATGCGACTCTTCTGTTCCACGATCACCGGACGTTCGTCAATGCCAATCCGGTTCTTGATGGTGCCTCGACGCTCGTCCCGTAATTCCTGAGCCTGCTTGGGATGCCAACCACGTCGACCCTTGTTCCGTCTGAATTCCCGAGAAATCGTCGACTTGTGGACGCCCACTTCATCCGCAATTTGCGATTGGTTCAGACCTGCCTTCTTCAAGCCAGAAATCTGGTATCGTTGTTCTCTGGTGAGCTGTTTGTAGTGATTCATCTGTGCTCCTTTTACTTGGTCGTTTAAGTAGCTCCGATACTACCGCAGCTTGCCTATAAACTTCCTTACAAAAGTTGCACTTCAAAGTTGAATCCGCCTCTTTTAATAAATGCGAACGTTAGTAAACGCACATACATAATCGATTTATTAAAACAGTATAGCTTTCCTTTCCAAAAAATAGGAGAAAGTCATGCTAAACCGTGAAATTAATTTTGAACTCGAGTTTACTGAATCTAATTATCATTTTGATAACCCAATTCTTGCTGAGGAAATGCCAATAATCGAAGCCCATGCTGAAGAATATTTCACTTTGAACGATGGTATGTTTCATATTGAAGATTTATAAATCATGTCAATATTAAGCCAAGCCCAAGACTTTTTATCATTCTAATCATTAGAAAGTTTCTTAAATATATTGCGATTTAACATGGTTTTGTGAGCAATCGAACTGATTTAATTATTTAATCCTCCACAATCTGTTTTCTTTTCAAAAAAAACAGGAGTGTATTATGTCTACTGAAAGAAATAATGTTGATAATACAGAAAATGAAAATGTTGAAAATTCACGACCAAATAAAAAAAATATTACTGTAACCATGATATTTGCTGTACTACTAGCATTTTCATTTATGGCATTAGGAATATGGTGGTTTACAATGTAGATACTTTATACGTTAATTAATTTGTCTTTAAAACCGCCCAGGTGGCGGTTTTTTATTATCATACTCTACTATCTCGAATTCTAATTCTTCCGCCCCAGGCTCAGCGTTTCCAAGATGCCGTCATGCGCCTCAAGGCATCGATTTCTTCGTGCTTTATATCTTCATTTCAATTTAATTTCATTAATAGACAAGACTTAGTAAACATTTTGCTAAGCCGAAGTCAACTTTGTCAAAGCTACAAATTCGGAGGTTGTCAGACTGCGGGACATGGCAGAAAAGATCGGCAGAATCGAAGAAAAATTGAAGAAAGCTCAGCAGGAAGGGTCATATGGATCGGAAAGTGAATGAAGCTCGTTTATTCGCACACAAGGACGGTACATGGAAGCAAGGCTTACAAATGCCCTGAGTGTGGATACTTAGTTAGTATTTAACGCCCAATCATTGCTCAAACGAGGTGGTGATTTGCATGGCGATGATTAAGCAGCGATAAAACTTACGGTATATGAAAAAACCTTAGACATGTTTCACGAAATGCTGTCTCAATTGGCGAGCGTGATCTACAGGCTGCAAGCACTGCGAGAGATCAATTGGGCGTGCTTGGAAAAATGTAAAGGTAAAGGTCAAGCGCCAAATGAAGATATTCGCCGCCAGTGCAGCCGATGGAAAACCCATAAAAGCCGCTCGGTATCACCTTGAAGCTAAAGCTTGGGATTTAATTGCAAAAGCTCTATCGACCTCAAGAATTCCGAGCGAAATGCTCTCTCGAGCACTGGATCCCGTAAACGACTAAGATCCTGGAAGATGATGGCAAGCTTTATGCTTTCCCTTCAAAAGCCACAAAGCGTCTAAGTGATTCAATAATTGCGGAAGCTATCAATTACGTTTCACGGATCAAGTTATTTATGATCAATGAATAGTTTCTTCTTGATATGCCAAGCCGCAGAACGTATCTTAATTGGCTGATTGATTTCACAGAAAACTATGAAATTAATTCTGTAATTTTATTCGGAACTCTAAAGACGCAACCCTCAGGATTGCCTTCTACAATCACACTATGCTGGATTGAGAACGGCGTGATCAGTACAGAACGGCTGATGGTGTTTAAATGAATTTCATCATTTAAACTTTAAAAACTATTGTGTTTGGAATCTCTACGATTTTGCTAATTGATGGTAAAGACATTCAAATAGCAACACGCCTGGATTATCAAATTCAACGTGAAATGAAATAAACAGATGTGGCCACCAAGGGTTTCTACGTCTTGGCGGCCACGGAGATACTATGCAATTTACTTAACGGCCCAGAGTCAAAAACCTTTATTGGATTAAAAAGGATTTTACATGGATATCTATCAAAAATACCTTGAGTACATATCAAATCCAGACGGAAAAAAAACGTAGCAGATTTTCTAAAAAAGTGGAAGCCAACGGGGGAAAAGATTCTAAATGAATTAGAATCGAACAACCTTATAACAGTAGATGAAAACAATACAATCCATTTAACTGATATACGTAAAGTAATAATATCAACCTGATACTCAAATAGAGACTGTGATGAAACAAGATATTATGTAAATATGCAGGGATGCCGGCATAACCGATGAAGATTTTTCACTGAGATGAGACTATGCTTCGCGTCATATGTTGCGGCCCCACTAGATGAAAAATAAAACAAAAAAGTCTCCAGTAATATCTGGGCGATTCAATTGCATTTTTTCGTAAAGATTCATGCTAAGACTTTTTGCTTTTGGTCGACTTATTAGCACTAGTTTTTTTTCGCTGGCATTTTTTTTGTCGCCATTTTTCCCCTATCAGCTTCATGCACAGCGATAGCTATTGGTTGCTTTCGGCTTTTAACTTTTCCTCCTACCCTTTTTTCCCACTTTTCAAAGTGCCATTTTTATACTCATGCATGACCTTTTTTACTTTCTTCTGCTGAGCAGATGATCGTTTTGGCATAATTTATTTCCTCCATGAATTTCGATAAAAAGAGGTGAATTATAAAATTAACCATTAATAATTTCGCCACTATTCGGATGAAGTACTTGACCTGTAATGTAACTAGCATCATCGCTCGCAAGAATTAAGAAGCAGGCAGCCACTTCATTGGCATACCTGCTCGTTGCATAGGTGAATCGCTACCAAATTCTGATACTTTTTCTTTATCAAAAGATGAAGCAATAAGCGGAGTCCATATCGGGCCAGGCGCCACTGCATTAACTCTAATTCCTTTTTTTTACAAGATTATTAGCTAAGCTTTTTGTGAATGAAACTATTGCCCCTTTAGTAGCTGAATAATCAATTAAAACTGCACTACCTCGATATGCAGTCACAGAAGTTATTATTAATGATGCACGCACCTTTTGTTAAACATTGAATGGTATATTTGGTCGTCCAAAAATAAGAAAAGAAATTTGTATTAAATGTTTTCAAAAGCTGATCAGTTGAAATTTCTTAATCGAATCTACTTCCCAATGTAGGGCCGCATTGTTACCGAGAATATCTAATTTAATAAATAAGCACTTACGTCCATAAGCTTCAACCTCCGACTGAGTTTGTTGGGCATCTTTATCTTCGCTTAAATATACAATTGCTATATCTGCTCCTTCTTGGGCAAAAAGTTATGCAATTGCTTTGCCAATTCCACTATCGCCGCCACTTATTAAACAAACTTTTTTTGCCAACTTCCCTTTATCATCATATTTCTTTGGAGCTGTTTCTGAGGGTGGAATCAATTTACTTTCTTGACCTGGGCGTTCTTGCGTTGGAGTCGGTCAAATCTATTCTTTTGAATTATTTTCCATAATGAATGATAAATTTTTTAGAAACTTCTAATATCAACATTTTCTTTACTAATTATTTATAAATCTGTGTGGTACTTAACATATTTTATTTATTTTTTTATAATATCCTGTTAGATAGTTTGGTAATGAAATATAAGATACTTTTAGTGCAGGAGGATTTCATGTTACACAAGACCATCTGAGTCGTAGAGCCGGTAACCGGACAAGTTTTAGGCAATACTGGAATCGTATTTACGTGGACGGGAAGATAACGGGGTCGATATAGCAAGATAATCTCATATACATAAAACAGTATCAGAGCTTCAAGTGATTGATTTCATATAAACTAGCAATTAAATCCTACATTAAATAAGATGGCTTACAGGCTGTAATATTTTGGAAGAAGCAAAAGATTCATTGCTTTCTCAGGTATATAATCAGAATCTAAGAGTTTAGGATTGGCGTTACCTTATTAACAGTATCGGATCGTGTTGGAATTTCATCATGCGACATCTTTCAAAGTTAGACATACAATTTTCACATATCCTATTTTCGGAAAACTTTGAACAAAGAAATCGAAGAAACTACGCCCTCTGAAGATAACTCGCAATCTGTTAACCCCTTTACAGACCATGGGCTTCCGGATGCAGAGATCAAAGAGGATAGCGCTCTCGGACTTAAATCATCTACTTTTCCGATAGTAGGTGTAGGCGCCTCTGCGGGAGGAGTAGATGCTTTGCAGCGTTTATTCAAGTCGCTTCCTTCTGACCACAGCATTGCTTATGTGGTGGTTGTGCACTTGTCGCCGAAGTTTCCTAGCCAACTGGCCGATATACTAGCAAAGAGCACGTCTCTGTCAGTAGTTCAGGTTACCAGCGATATAGCGATTGAAACCAATACCATCTATATAATCTCGCCCAATAATTTTTTGACGTTAAGCGACGGATTGCTACGTATCCAGCAAATTCCACAGCCCAGGCCGCTGTTGAAATCAATTGACCACCTTTTCGTATCCCTTGCGGCAGAACTTCAGGAAAAATCCATCTGTATTGTCCTGACCGGTGGAGATCATGATGGCACTATCGGTCTAAAAGCCATTAAAGCGGCGGGGGGAATGGCGATGGCTCAGCTGCCTGAGACGGCTCAGCATCCAGACATGCCAAAGAGTGCCATTCACACCGGTCTGGTCGACTACGTTTTGCCCATCGAACAAATGGGCGAAAAACTCATTCATTATATTGACCAGACGGGTTTCTGGAGGTTTGAGACTCCCTTGGCGCCGGAGAAAGAAAGCCAAAAAATGGGTCATATCTTGAATCTCATAGGTACGCACGGCGGCGGAGATTTTCGAGGGTACAAGCCAGGTATGCTCATGCGTCGCACTAAACGCCGAATGGCATTGCACGGATTGAGTGAACTGGATGGCTATCTCGAATACCTGAAAAAGAACCCAAATGAAGTATTAGCGCTGGGTGCGGATTTCTTAATCAAGGTTACCGAATTTTTCCGCGAACCCGCGGCTTGGCAAGCGCTCCAACAATTAGTCCTACCGAAGATAATAGAGAATATCGCACCTGGCCGGCCACTGCGGATATGGGTTGCGGGTTGCGCAACTGGCGAAGAAGCTTATAGCATGGCTATCACTATGCTGGAATTCTTGAGTATAAGAAAGGTGAATATCAAACTGAACATCATCGGGTCCGATTTGGATCTGCGGTCACTTAAGGTTGCTCGCTCTGGCAGTTACCCTGAAAGTATTAAGACGGTACTGAAGCCTGAGCTGTTGGCGCGCTACTTTGTTCGAGAATCTGATGGTCGTTTCAAAGTACGGAAGTTGCTACGGGAATCGGTCATGTTTTCACATCACAACTTCTTGGTCGATCCTCCATTTTCCCAGATGGACCTAATCAGTTGCCGTAATTTGCTGATTTATATACAACCTGAGATACAGGACAAAATCCTAAGGATGTTTCATTTTGCACTAAATCCGGCCGGCTATCTATTTCTTGGTAAATCCGAAACTATCGGGGAACATCACGAACTCTTCGTGCCTATGAATAAGCAGCACCGCATTTATCGCAATGTGCCTACAGAACGCAAAATTCCACTCAAGCTCCCGCTGGTGGTAGATGCAATGACGACGCGCCTCCAGAATCAGCCGACCGAGCGCACGGTGCGCGTGGAGCACGCAGAACTTGTGCGAGAACTACTCTTGAGACAGCGCTCCGCCACAGCTGTACTCATCGACGGGGATAATCAGATTTTATATTTCTATGGTCACACTCAGAATTTGATGTGGCAGCCTGAAGGTGCTACAACGCGCAATCTGCTCTCGATGGTATCGGATGAAATGCGCATCGCGCTACGCGCGGTAATTCATTCAGTTCGCAATGAAGACAAGAAGGGAGAGATCATCCTTCCTGGGGCATCAGGGGAGAACAAACAACTGCGTATCCGGGGCATTAAAGCTGGAGATGAGAGTGCAGGGCTCGTACTCATTACGTTCGAATACGAAACGCTCCGTGAGGAGCCTAACCAGGCGATCGCCGATGCTGATTCGTGGGCCAAGCGGCAGCTCGAAGACGACTTGCGCACAACAAGGATCGACCTGGAAACCTCAATTCAGTCACTGGAAACGAGCAATGTCGAGCTTCGCATTGCCAATGAAGAGGCAATGTCCCTGAATGAAGAGTTTCAGTCCGCCAACGAAGAACTTGAGACATCCAAAGAAGAGTTGCAATCGGTCAATGAAGAATTGAACACCGTTAATATTGATATGGAGCGAACAGTAAATGAACTGCGCACAGCTAACGACGATCTCTCCAACTTACTAGCTGGCAGCGATCTCCCCACGCTATTCTTGGATCAAGACTTTCGTATAAAGCGATTTACGCCCGCCTCCAGTCGACTTTTCAGCCTGCTTCCCACGGATATCGGCCGTCCCATCGGGGATTTCTCCATGCGGATGGAACAGCAGGATCTTATTGCTGTGGCAAAAAAAGTCCAGAATTCACACTCGGTCATCGAAGATGAAGTATATACGGCTGATGGTCATTACTTTCTACGCCGGATTTTACCTTATCGGATAGAAGATCGTGTCGAAGGTGTAGTCGTGACGTTTATTCCTATTGATGCACTTAAACGGGCAGAAGAGGAATTGAGAGTAAGTGAAAAGCAATTCCGTGTATTAGCCGATACAGCCCCGGTATTAATCTGGATCAGTGGCATCAATGCTCAGATGGAATTTGTCAATCGGCGCTTCATCGACCTAACAGGAAAGAAAATCGCTGAAATTTTAGGTATCGGTTGGCATAATATTATTCATCCAGATGATCTGTCTGCCTATCTTGCGGCATGCTCTTGTGCTGAAAGCGCCAAAATCGGATACGAGTATGAACTGAGGCTTCACAAGGCGGACGGCACCTATCACTGGATGCAATTTGTCGGAGAACCGAGATTCGAGAACGAGAAATTACTCGGCTTTATCGGCTCTACCGTTGACATTCAGTACCATAGGGATGCAGAAGAGCAGCTTCGTCACGCCGATCGGCGCAAGGATGAGTTTCTCGCCATCTTGGGTCACGAGCTTCGCAACCCGCTTTCTCCCATACGGAATGCAGCTGAAGTTCTTCAGCATATCGATTCTAAGGACAAGAATCTTTCATGGGCCACGGATATCATTATCAGGCAGGTAGAACATATGACCCGCCTGGTCGAGGATCTGCTGGATATTTCCCGACTAACACAGGGTAAGCTGGCGCTGCAAAAAGAATCGGTGGATATGGCATTGATCGTTCATCAAACTCTGCAATCAATAAAGGGATTGATTGATGAACGCAATCATGAGCTAACCGTTGAAATCAAGGATGAGCCATTGTTTGTCAATGGAGACCCTATTCGTTTGACGCAAATACTGGAGAATTTGTTATCCAATGCCATTAAATTCACGGAAAATGGTGGTAAGATTTTTTTGAATGCTCATCGCGAAGGCGACGAACTAGTTTTATCGGTGATAGATAGTGGAATTGGTATATCTCAAAAGAAATTGTCGAGCATTTTTGAACTTTTTATGCAGGAAGAACGTGCTATCAAAAAATCGAGCAGCGGTCTCGGTGTTGGTCTGTCCTTAGTGTCTCAGCTCGTATCTTTGCATGGTGGCACCATCACCGCATCAAGCAAGGGAGAAGGTCAGGGCAGCCAGTTTGTCCTACATCTACCTCTGATCGATATTACTCCCAATACTCAACTGAAGGATACTTCGTGCGAGTCCGGCACGGAAAGTATACTTATCGTCGACGATAATAAGGATGTTGCTGATTCCCTGGCGTTAATGATGACCGCCTACGGATATAAGGTGCGCATCGCGTATGATTACGAGAGTGCACTGCGCGAAGTAGCTTTATGTGTGCCTGATTTTGCTCTACTTGATTTAAGTATACCCGAACCTAACGGGCTTAAGCTGGCAAGGCGATTTAAGCAAATGACCAAGAAAATTAATTTGATTGCGTTTAGCGGATATGGACATTCTGAAGATATCGAACTAAGCAAAAAAGCGGGATTCTCACATTATCTTGTAAAGCCTTCCTCCTTCATGGAAATTCACAAGCTAATCAGGTCAATAAAAAATTAAGATAGTCTACTTCAACTGGTTCTGTCGCATTAAGCAAACTGACCTCATAGTCTTGTAGACTATCATGATTGAGATAAATGGTGAGATTACATGCTTGATGTGAAAGGAATGCGGTTTCCGCTTGAGATAATTCTGGTTTGTGTCCGCTGGTACGCAGCATACCCGTTAAGTTGCCGGCGCCTGGAAGAAATGATAGAGGAGAGTGCTGTTACGGTTGACCATTCTACAGTGAGCCGTTGGTCGATCCGGTTTCTATCATTGGGTTATTCTGCATAAAGGTACATAACGCACCGCATAAGAATTACTAATCGCCTGAATTTTAATGAAAAACGATTATTCTTCAACCCCTAAAATCTAGTTGTTTTTTACACTTAAATTTGGAAGTTCCAAAAAAGATGATATTGATTCATTTTCAATAACATGGCAGAAATACTATGGCGCGTTACGTACCTTTATGCAGAATAACCCATCTTTATACATGCCATACTCATCTTTATCGATATAGCTCATAATTACCTCCGTTTTGTAGAAAGAAGCAGAACTATAGACATCATGAGAAAAATTATCTGTACGACATCCTACATAAGCAAATAGACGTGATGAAATCTGTTGCAGGGGTAAGAACAGAAAAATTTAATGATTCACTCGAGCTTTCTGCAGCAAGATGGTTCCATCTGCATAAAGGTACCAAAAGTCCCATAGGATTTGTTTATTTTTGAGAAGTTATCAGCATGCTCGGTTCTGAGCTGTTTTATGCAGTCTGGCGGGAAATATCGGTAAAAAGAGGTGCGTCCACAATATGGCGCTGGTCGATCACATCGCCAACGAAAGGGTAGTTCTCGGTATCTTTGAGTAAAGTCTCGGCGTGCTTCATGGTCTGTTTATTCATGGCTTTTGGTCTTCCACCGCAACGACCACGTTTATTCACACGATTGCAAAACACAAATGCTGATCCTGCACAAGGTGTCTGTTCCAAAGACTATTGCACCACCATCGACAAGCCATCAATACCTCGGCCCATATCAACATGCTCGGAGAGTACGATTTCTCAGATGAAAAACTTAAAGATTCCGTCGGAATTCTTCACCTGAAATCAGCCACCTAAAACATTAATCAATTCGGGAGAACCAAAAAAGCCAAAAAAGCTGTAGCATCAAATCAATGTCCAAATCTCTATGGGACTTCTGGGACCTTTATGCAGAATAACCCAAGCATAATCGACCTTGCTAGTCTTGCACTACTCAGTAGCGACGCAATCAACGGACAGGGGAATTACCCTGCCGCAAATGGCAGGCGCGCACAAGTTGCAAAGACTCTATGCGTGCTAAATCGGCCAACTTCTCGGGCACATCCTTGTGTTCTGCTAGGCTACGGGACATTTCCGCCGGTTTGACTTATCATCAAATCAATGTCTAAATCTCGATGAA
>NZ_PXXU01000007.1 GCF_003011925.2 Nitrosomonas supralitoralis | reverse complement strand
TTTATTAAACCGAATGAGATAATGATTCTGGTTAAGTGGATAAGAGAAACGAACGTGCAGGATTGGCAAAAGCGATATGAAACAGAGGAGGCCTATACACCAATCGTTGTTTTGGTAACACCGACTTTAAATTTTGCGTTGTACTCACTGCGTTTATCCAAACAAATCAACGCATCATGGATTACAACCAACAGGATGTTACGCAAGATTCGTACTGCCATAGAGCATAGATCGATTATATGAATTGATAGAAATTGATAATGCGCTGATTAACAGATGCGCAATGATGCATTGCATTCAGTAGAAGAGATTAGGGCCTGTTAACACTGTTAGAAATAACGCGGTGATGAAAATCACCGAAAACCAATATCAACACAGATCGAACACCGTATGCCGCGTCAACACGGCAATGTCAGTTATTAGATCTAATAATTCTCTATGTTACCGAGCATGGCTGCAAGTGACGTGGACTACCAAACTCATTCGTATCAAAATTGAAGCCGTTTCGATGGACGGCACCAGCATCAAAGTGCATCCTGATGGTGCGGGTGGATTGAAAAGAACGGCCCGCAATCCATCGGTAACTCCAGAGACGTCAGGGCCACCAAAATTCATTTGGCTGCCGTAGATGCCAGAACAACCATAACCTTAGCCTTCTCTCCGGGACATGCACGTGATGTACCGGAAGAGCGACAACTCCTCCTGATGCATGGCCACGTCACTTCACCTGCTCATCTGTTGATGGATCGTGCTTATGAAGGTGATCAGACCAGACAACTTGCATAGGCGCTCGGTTATAATCCCGGGTGCTCCGTCAAAAGCCAATCGGTTGCAGCCTTGGGAATATAACCACGCAAAGTATAAAAACGTAATGAAATAAAAAATTATTTAGAAGACAAGATTCAAGGGATTTCGTCAAATATTCTCCAGAGCCTACAAACTGGTTGTCATCTTCCCCTATTTCATCCATTTCGCTCTTATCGTCGAAGCACTCAGGTAGTTTTAACAGGTCATAAATCCCGTCTTCCTTAACCCGCATATCTGATATCGTCGCTCTTTGGTGAACTGCTGATAGCGCTTCATCTGTACTTCTTTTATTTGATCGTTCAAGAAGTTCAGATGCTTACGCAGCTTACTTCCTGTTAATCTTATAAAAGTAGCATTCAAACTTGAATTCGCCAGTGTTTACTGCTCACGCTTGGGTTGTTATCAAACAATCGTACAGATTCATTTGAATGATTCTCATGCGCTGTAGCGTTGCGTGTCGTGTACATATTTATAAAATCAAAATTGGCGGAGCCACTTCTGGAATATGACACGCGTGAAGATATTGATCCTCGAATGATTCAATTTGTAAGGTAACGTACAGACCCAATCTAAAATTAAAAGCATCATGACTTACTCTACTAAACGGAAAAGGAGTAATACCATGATTCAAATAAAAGAAATGTTATTAACGTCAATAATTAGCGTGGTTTTTTTATTTGCAAGCGCATCAGTTTTTGCTGATTATAATCAGTCACAAAACAAAGTTGATGATAAAATGAATTCACCTAAGCCAATTGAACAATCTTCATCGCAAAAGAAACAGGATGATAATAAACAAAGTCGACAGGCTGATTCCGACAAAATGAAACAAAATTCTTCCGATAATAAGAATCAACAATCTAATTCAGGCAATAGAAATGTTGACCCAGCCGGACCGCGCGACGGGTATGAGGGACAAAATTCAAAGTAATAAAATTTAATCAAGCAGGCACTACAAAGCAGGACTTGTATTGGGAATCTGTAAGATTAAACGGAATGCCTCGGGAGTTTACTCACGGGACATTCCATTTTTATCATGATTATAATTCTGCGTCGTGTAAATATTGTTGCAGCTCAAATACTATAAATTACAAATTTAAAAATTGATACCGGACGCAGTGTATGACCGCTTTGTAATGACATCACCTGCAATCGGATGCAATTTCGGCAAATGCTCTTTCCTTCCACTTTCCTTAACACCCACGATCGGTGTATTAATGCACTTAGCAATTTGCCAAATAACAGAGATGCTTTACTTGCAGGATAATCAAAGATAAAGCAGTGATCAAAAAATAGTATGCGGGCTTTATTTAACCAAGAGAGCCAAAATGAGCACTGAAAAGTATATTCTACAATATGCCCGATTGGTTGTAATCGCCATTCTTCTCATTGGTTGTTACCAGATTCTGCATCCTTTTATCCCGGCAATAGTGTTCGCGATGGTGGTATGTATTTCTACCTGGCCGCTTTATCAACAATTGCGCAGGCTGTTAAGGGAAAACACTACGCTGGCATCATTATTGATGATAGTAGGAATGGTTTTGGTCGTGATCATTCCTTCAGCACTACTCACTTTCAGTTTAGCAGACAACGTTGCTGCTTCTATCGAATCAGTCAAGGGGTTTATAGAGCAAGGTCCGATCGAACCGCCTGCTTGGCTTATAAATACTCCGTTCTTCGGTGAGCAACTTATCCAATATTGGCAAGGACTTATGTCTGGTGGAAAAGAAGTCGGCACGCTGCTCAAAGGATTACTCGAACCGATCAAGAATTTTCTCCTTGATTTAGGCAATATAATTGGCAAGAGCTTACTGCAAATGGTGTTCGCTGCATTTATTGGCTTCTTTTTTTATCGAGATGGCGAAGCTCTGATAAAGATGTTGCATAATGCTGTCGCGAAACTTCTGAACGGCAGCCTTGGCACAGATCCCTTAGCACAAATCCACAATACAGTTACAGGGGTGGTGTATGGTATTTTTGGCTCAGCGCTGGCACAGGCCATCGCGGCTATGATCGGATTCCTTATCGCCGGAGTATCAGGTTCAAGTGCATTTTTGCTCGGCGCTGCTACTTTCTTTTTATCAGTAATTCCAATGGGACCAACCTTGGTATGGGGAGGCGCCAGTATTTGGTTTCTTTACGAAGGATCTTACGGATGGGCGGTTTTTATGGTTCTATGGGGCATTTTTGTGATCAGCAGTATTGATAATTTTGTCAGGCCTTATCTTATCAGCAAAGGAAGTAATATGTCTTTTCTGCTGGTCGTGCTAGGTGCATCAGGAGGTATCATAGCTTATGGTTTTATTGGTATTTTCATCGGACCTCCCATTCTGGCTATTGGCATTACTTTGGTTCAGTTATGGACGTCACAACCCGCATCTAAAGTAAAAATAATTTCAGCAGATCAACCCTGATCTTTTTCAGATTAAGGCACCATGCATCGCTCTTTCATTGCGGATAATACACCGACGCATTAAGGAAATAGTTATTTTTTTGCAGTTTTTCTTCATAATTACTTCATGAGCGATTTTCAATAAGGTTTTGTGTGCCACCGCACATACTTGGGATGAATCGTGAGTTAGCATGAAATTATGGTTATCTAGCATGTTTGGTCGGATCGACTTTTAGTCTAGTGCGATTCTAATTCGCGGTACTTGCGTAACAACTAACTGGTTGTTACCTCACTAACTCTCGGTGGCTTATAGCGGTAACCTAACAATTGTTTACAATTCAGAAAGGAGATTAAAATGGGTAAATATTTTTTAGCATGGCTATTGGGAGTGCCCATATCGGTGTTGGCCATCATTTATCTGTTCAATATGTGAGAATGTAATTCTTTCCATAATCGTTAGTAATTTCGAAGTTAAATGACATTATTTCAATCATTAAAGATTTTGTATGCTATTGCCCAGGAATCATCAATGAACAGAAGATACCAATGATTCATTATATTTCTAGTAAAACGATAGATAATTAATTGCAAAAATTACGTAAAGCGGAGAAAAGTATGGCAGCAACAGATGATTTCAATAAAGAAATGGATCAATTAAAGAAGGATTTTTCCAGTTTAAGAAATGATATTGGATCGATCATGACTTCGGTAAAGGAACTGGCAGAAAAACAGGCTCAAAATGTTTCTAATATGGCTGAGGACGCAGAGAAAACGGTTAAAAGTCAGGCTAAAGAAGCAGGAGAGGAAGTTGAAAATTACATCGAAGAAAGACCGCTCACTAGTGCACTTGTCGCATTCGGCAGCGGTATTGTGATTGGCATATTACTTAGTAAACGTTAAAACAAACTGTAAGGTAGAAAACCTTCGCAGGAATCAACTGACGCAATGGTAACTCGGTACGATGAAATGAAGAATATCACCTTACAGATTATTTTCTATTTGTATAATTTAAACATCATGGCGAGGAAATAATTATGCAACAAAATACCTGCATTAATAGTGAGTATTTAAGTTGTCTCGAAGCCTGCCAGATCTGTGCTGTTGACTGTGAAGTTTGCTTGTCAGCAATGGCAGGTGTTGAAAGCCATAATGACTGTCCAATATGCTGTTATGAGTGCATCGAGTCTTGCCTGCAATGTGTACGAGCAATGGCGCGCTCAAGTAAATTCACTAAATTATATTGTGAACTATGTGCTGAAATATGTGA
Source organism: Nitrosomonas supralitoralis (assembly GCF_003011925.2). Taxonomy (GTDB): domain Bacteria; phylum Pseudomonadota; class Gammaproteobacteria; order Burkholderiales; family Nitrosomonadaceae; genus Nitrosomonas; species Nitrosomonas supralitoralis. Next base: position 92,774 of record NZ_PXXU01000007.1, on the reverse strand, counting down.
ATGGTGTGCAGATCAGTGCGCACAACATGACATGGATCATTGCAAAAAATGTGCGGAATCATGTCGTCGTTGCGCAACCGAGTGCCGCAATGTATTGAATTAATAAACTGAAGTTATAAAAATGTATCTACGAATTTGAACGAGTATTCGGGTGTTTTAATGGATCAACAACAATAATATTGTTGTCAGAATATTAACCTTACAAAGGCCGCAGCATAGCTTGTCTTTTTGGTGCCTGAAAATTTTCTGGCTGCTTGATTTACTTTTACTGCAAGCAATTTAATAGGCGCATAAACACAGTTTTGCGGCGGTCTTTTCAAATCAATAAACGAATATCGTAACGAAAAGCTCCTGGTTTTACTGCGTATTCCATGATAAAGCATAGGATTCCGGAAACGGACCAGATTTATAATCAATATTGCCTTTTGGTTCAATACTCTTTTTAAGAAATACTTGACGTACCATTTCAGGAATCATCACCATACCAACATAACGACCCAGGCATTGGTGTGCGCCAAATCCAAAATGAAAATAGTTATACCAGTTACGTTGTGGAATAAATTCTTCCGGTGATTCGAAGGCTCTTTCATCAAACGTAGCGGATAATGTTACTGGCAGTACATAGGTACCTGCACGCAGTACTGTTTCATGATCGGTGCCTTTCGCCGCGGTATAATCACTTACGGTAGTACGAAATAAATAGGGAGTAATCGGAACAAAACGCAAGGCTTCCCAGACAATTCCATCGAACTCAGTGAGATCTTCTTTTTGCGCAGCTGTTTTTGCCTTTTCCAGCCATTCCGAATGTTGAAACAAATATTGCAATACTTGCGCCACGGCTTGAGAGGTTGTTTCAATAGCACCAATCAGTAACCCACCCGCATTAATACCTAAGCGTTTGATATCGAAATCCAATTCTTTTGCAAAACTGGTACGCAGCATTCGAGTAACAATATCATCCTCCAGTCTCACGATCGTTGAGAGTGTCAATTTCTCAAGTTTTACTGCCAGAAGTCGCTTTGCAATCAACATGGTGATAAAGTCGCTTAGCTTCTTGGAAGTTTCGTTGTGGCGATCAATGATACGTTGCGATAATTCCGGAGATGCCAGATCGAAAGGTTGATTATGAAAAGTATCGTACTGATTCCAGTAAGACCATTCAATCAAATCTTCTCTTTTGGCTCCCGTCAGCCCAAAATACTTTTGTACCAATGTGGCTGGAACCATGCGGCAGAAATTATTGACCACCTCAATCTGGCCATTGGCATTACTCAGAATTTCCTTGGCAATATCCGCAACCATATTACGCACGCGTGGCAAATCGTCGCGATTCAGCATGAACTGCATCAATGATTTCTCTCGCGTATGAAGAGCATCATCATCATGCGCCATCAGATAGTTATCCATTTTCGGGACATAAGGCTTGACGGTAAAAATTTTATACATTGTCAGTATTTCCCTAACATCATCGAACTGGGTCACCAGCGTACAGTCGGGTGTCACCAGGATGGGACGTTTGGCGCGCAATTCCTTAAAAAAAGGTAAAGGTTCCGTATCCATCCAGCGACGAACTAATGGAAATTTATCTGCATCAGTCGCTGCATCATACCGCTCAAGATAACTTGTACTCGTATTCATCGCATTACTCCCCTTTCATTCATAAAGACTGTTAAAGAAATTATCCAGATCACAGCGTTTTGAGATATTCCAGCAGATCCAATCGTTCCTCTTTATTGAGTTTTGGCAGAGTTGTGCCATCAAGCTGCGCCGTTACGCCCGATGCATATTCGTGTCCAGCATTACTATTACCCTTTAAACTGGTATCAAAAGTAAAACCTTTATATCCTTCACTTTTAAGGCCAACTTTCTCAGGGTCGAATTCACGCGATCCTACTTGAAACTTGTCAGGACGATATTCACCCTCTTCCGGATCGCCTTCACGTTTTTTTGGTAGCAATAAATCATAGAGTGTAGGCACAGATCCGTTGTGCAAATAAGGTGCTGTAGCCCAGATACCATTTAATGATCTTGCCTTATAGGCGTTTAATGAAGCAAATGGATCAACTGTCGTATCCGGATCATAATCGCCATGTTTAAGTGAAGGGTTAATTTTGTTACGAACAAATGCTGTGGCGATATCTACAAGCCAATCGGCCCAGCGCCGGAGAAACCATTTGTCGGGATCTGGAGTGGCCACCACATTTAAAGTCGCCTTGGTCAGCAATGCAGCAACAGGTGCTTTCTGATCAAGTAAAATATCTCCGATGCCCACGCTTACATATTGGTTGCGTAAAATGCCTGAATAGCCCTGATACTCCCTGCCGTTTTTGGCCATAACCGGATCAGTTCCTACATCACTGACTTTGGACATATGCGCAACGATGCGACGCTGAGGGTCGGCGCGATCAATTCTGGCATGACAGCTTTCACAATACTGATTAAACAATAACTTGCCTCTGAAAGCGCGTTCCTTGTCTAGTTTGCCCAGAATGTCCTCCGGCCATACAGGGGATTGCAGTTTATCCAGGTGCGACTCAATTCTGCTTAAATTGTGTACATTTACAGAAGAATCAAAACTAATCTTTTTAGTTCCAGCGCTCTGTCCACCGATAAGCGTTGATATGCTAAATCCCTTTTCCTCTTTCCAATCTAACGTGCCAAATACTCCGATAACTTCCCCAGTATTACGTCCGAGCGGGCCTAATCCAGCATTAGCAGCCAGCCCGTTCCACTGCACATAATCATGTTGCGGTATATCCCATAAAAATGGGTAACTGACAGGCGCATTAGGTGGATTAAACAATTTCTGACGCAATTTTCCTAATTGTTCCCATGTGAGTGTTTTGGTAAGGCGTTGAACCAAATGATCACGCTGATCGCCTGTCATAATTTGGTCCACATTTTGCATGATTTTATTGAGTTCCTCATCCGTCATGCCTGTATTGCCCAAGACGCCGCCGTCACTCAATAATTCTTTTAATACGTTATCATTGACCAGATGCTCCAGCACGCGGTTATAAATACGCCCAAATGCATCCAATCGCGCATAACCATAGGGAACGTTGTTGCCGTTTTCATCGACACTGCGATTAATAGTTATGTAGCTGGAGAGGCGCTGCTTATATTTATCCAGATCTCCTAGTATTTCAGTCTCTGATTTGTAGTTGCCTAACGCAAGTACATTCTTGACAAATCGATTTTTCTTTTCTTCATCCCTTTGAGTGGAGTGCATGGCTATAGCGATATCTTTCATGATGGTATCCATATCCGCACTAGCCGGACCGCCATCGATACGAATACCCACACCGTTAAAGTTTAATTGTCCAGTGTGACAAGCGGCACAAGTCAGGCCTATGTATTCTTTATCCTTGTAACTATCTTTTACCCATCCGACAGGTAATGCATCCGGATTACCGGAAGTGGCTCTCTGAGGTAAGTAACGATAGAAATTCATGTTTTCATCGTTACGAAAAAGCTCGGATTTCTTGGGTTGTTCCAATGCCATAAAAAAATCATAAGGCATCAGATTTGATCCCTGCGTAGTGGTATAAAACCACAGGCTGTCAGCATTGTCCCAGCCTTGATCAAGGTACTTCACCGTTGTATAGCTGTCTCCAAATGGATCTTGGGTAACAGTAGCCGCTCCACGCTCAGGGTCGGTTTCCGGAATCAGTGTACAAGCAGAAATTCCGACGCAAAGAAGTAAAACTGAAATAAAAGATAGCAACTGTTTTTTTGACGATTCAAATGATTGTTTCACGATGGCTCCCCTTTCTGCTTAATTGTGTTTAACCATTACTGTCAAGAACAAGAAATTCATACATATTACAATGATAATTTTTGCATTCCACTCTCCAATTATCTTGTAAGGTGGCAATGATTGCTGGCTCCTCACATTACAGGACTCTTGAATATACCTATTCGAGGTCCATGCTCAACGCTCAATTCTAGTACATCGTTTTATTCTTATGGGCTGCACCCGTTCTGGATTATATTCAGAATTTACTGTAGATAACAGCAATACTAACATGTCTTATAAAAGATATCAGAAATCGGCATCTACCCAATAAATATACAAGGCACAAACTCTCATCATAGAAAAATCATTTTCGATTCATAAGCATCGCTATCTTTCGGTTTTGCACTGAGTGCACCATCACAATGCCTGATGGATGTGATGTTGGTGGCAATATTCATATATCATCATTCAGCATCTTAACGTAATTTATGAAATTACACTGCTTCGTAGCGGCATTGCAGGTAACAGTAATCGATTGATCGGCGCGTCAACTGGCTGTTGTAAGAATTGACTCATGAATTCCAGTAAAAAATGCAAACTTTATACCAGTACGGCTATTTTTCCCCAGGGTATTTGCGTAATACAAACGGCTAGCAATAGTGGATTCTCATTAATTTCTTACAGAATAAAAAAACCGCCACTGAGGACGGTTTTTTTATTCTGTAAGAAATTAAGCTGGTTTCTTATGTACAAACTTTTAATGCCCAGGTTTGCTAGTGCCACCATAAGGACGAGCATCAGCCCCTTCTTTTAAGCAATTACCATTACCATCAAGACCATGAGGACATTCAATTTCTTCTCCACGCATTAGTTTCTCATAGTTTTCTTTTTCTTGTTCAGGTAATGCTTGACTAGGTTTTCCGCCACATGCAGCTAATGTCAAAACCAATAAAGATGCAGCTAAAAAAATAGTATATTTCATTATTTAATTTTCCTTATAAAATTTTTTAGAGTAAGTTCTGCAGTATATAACGATTTTAGCAAATCGTTCAAGCAAGTTTTAAGCTAACAATCTAATAAAGCAAGGTAGTTTGTCAGATTTTTTTGAAAAGAAGCAACTGTCAGAGTAGACAATATCGCGCGAAAATACTGCAATAATTTGATTGACTAGTAGTGGAGGACAAAACTGGAAGCTAGTTATTCTACCTCATGAGGTTCTTTTGTCCATTTCTGGGAACATGCCACAAGCAGACTCAACAGTAGCATTCTAGTCACCGCTCAAAATGACTTCCGGGCTTTGACTGGTTCTGATCTCTTTGTGTCGTTGAACATAATCCGCAACTCTAACTCTTTTACTTCTATATTGTCTTGGCCTAGATGAATCCCATCTAACAGGAAACATCGAAAGGAGCATTTATTACTCTACATTCTTGATTAAGGCCAAGTTGGTGTGCGGCCTGTGAATCCGCTTCGCAAATTATTTCACAACTATCATTTCATACTTATGGACGCCCTATCTAGCTCTCAATCACAGCAAGCTGAGTTGTATTGCCGCTACTTTTGGCACCTAGACGCTACTGAGGCAATCGGCGTCCATTCCATTACTCTTGATCTTTACCAGCTTTTTCTTTCTCTGCTGCTTGAGTATCTGCCGCATCAAAAGTAGGCTCAGAATCTCTAGGAGCATATGCTGATGGAGGGGGTTTATCCATAGGATAACCATCAAGGCTCTTTTTACCTTCACAGGCTGTTAGTGTTAATACTGCAAATGCAACTGTCAATAGTGAAAATCTAATCATGTAATCTCCTATTTAATCGGTTTTGTTTTTTGTTCGGATAGCATAATCGAAGTTACAGCATTATTCAAATCTGAGCTTCTTAATTAATTAATTGTGTAGTGGTTTACCAGACAATGATGCTGTCTTTGATTCTTAAGATCTAAGAATCTTCCATAATGATAGTTAAATAAATCTGTTAGTGAAATGGTTAAATACGACAGTGCTCTTCTAGAGACAGATTTATAATGTTTCTGGAACAGCACCAGAACCACTGACGACGAAACTTTACGCGCCACCTCCGCAAATATTTTACTGGTTTGTCGCAGACTCTCTATTCCATTACGTTGAGCCAGAAGATCCAACGATCTCAACAACTCCAGCATCAATGCTATGAACAAATTAAAATACTCAAACATAATTTACTTCTTTTGTTGATAACAAACGATCTTCATATTGACTTGCAATGTTCGCTAAATGTATTTAAGGAATCAATACGCAAACTACAAGTAATCCTTACTCTCTAAATAAATCTGATAATATTTTTTATTTCGGGATGAAAAACATGATTATTGTTATCTCACCGGCCAAAACGCTGGATTTTGAAACCCCACCTATCACCCGGGAATATACACAACCTGTCTTTCTCGATGACTCTGCCAAGCTGATTGATGCGCTCCGAAAACTGGAGCCTGATCAAATCAGTCAATTGATGTCGATCAGTTCCAAGCTGGGAATCTTGAATTCAAACCGTTACCACACCTGGCAGCGTCCGTTTACGCTGGAGAATTCAAAACAAGCAATTCTCTCATTCAAAGGGGATGTTTATACCGGTTTGAGTGCTGAGACAATGACTATTGCTGAATTGGCGTTTGCACAAGATCATTTGCGTATTTTATCTGGATTATATGGTGTGTTGCGCCCACTGGATCTGATGCAACCTTATCGACTGGAGATGGGTACTCAATTTAAAAATTCGCGCGGCAAAAACCTGTATGAATTCTGGGGCGATAAAATTACCCATACATTGAATCTAGATCTAAAGAAACAGAATGACAGTATTCTAATCAACCTGGCATCAAACGAGTATTTCCAGTCAGTGCAAACGAAGAGCCTGGAAGCACGTATCATTACTCCGGTTTTTAAAGATGAAAAAAATGGTATTTATAAAATTATCAGTTTTTTTGCTAAGAAGGCTCGGGGCATGATGAGTCGATATATCATCCAGAACAAGCTCACAGATCCGGAAGCTATTAAGAAATTTGATGTTGCGGGATATCAATTTGATGAGCGAAACAGTGATCAAGCTGAATGGATCTTCACTCGCGCCCAATCGAATGCTGCGTGATTTTCAGCTAACAGCCCACTTGTACTTTTGACATAGAAGAGCCATGGCCATCAAACAATTCATTGAACTGACTAGAAAATACGTGAAGCTATCTAATGATCACGATCTTGCACGCATAAAATGCTTATTTGCGAGTGATGCCACTTACCACTCCGATTACTTCGGCACTTACCGAGGTGCCAACGCGATTCATACCATGATGACAAGCTTTTTCGCACGCTTTCCCGATGCGCATTGGGCCGTCCTGGAATATCGCAACATCGAACAAAATGGTGTGGAATTCGCGTTTACCATGACCAGCACGGATATTTCTACCAGCGAACCAGTGACACGATTTGGACTGGAACGCATTTACTTTACCTCAGATGGATTGATTCGGAATATCACGGTTTGCAAGCCGGAGGAATAATCCGTGCGAAATTGATTAAATAAAGAACGGGAGGGGGTACGTGAGTCGAACAAGCATTTGGGCCGTACCTCTACCAAACCCAATAACCCCACTTTCTGTCAAGCATGATTCTCAGATCAAGCCTGAACTGCTACATATTAAAGACCTAACCTCCAATGGAAACCATTAGATAAAAAACAGAGTTTCCCCAATATACTCATTGCAGTATATATAGTTATTATGATAGCCATGAATTCACCATCGAAGAAATCGAAGGAGCTGATCATGAAAACACAAAAATTCATTGCATTAATTTCTGTTTTAATATTTAGCTTAACCGTTTCGTCTGCATTCGCAGTAGAAGGAATTGATGACAACAACCATGCTGCATTGGCAGAATATTATGAAATTATTGCTAAGGAAACCGAAGCAAAATTACAAAAAAACAAAGCAGCACTCGAAGATTATGAAGCACATCCTTATTACTATGGTAGACGAGGTCAGGACTTCAAATCTCATACTATCGCGAATATTCGCGGATATGAGGCAGTACTGACAGAAAGTCTGAACAATGCAAATCTACATAAAAGGCTAGCAAAAGATCAAGATAATTCAGCTTTCAACAAAGCCCGACTTAATTTCAAGCTAGATACATCGACAATCAGATAATTCAGTAGCAAGGCAGCAGGGACTGCAAATAACTCAACAGAGAGCTAACAGTCGTCGGATAATCGACGGCTGTTTTTTTATCCCAAAAACTAAATTTTCAGCTATTTTTCTAAAATAAAGAAATCTTGCTCCCTTGTGAATATGCTGCTATCAGGAATTTCCCCAAAGTAAGCATTTGGTTGAGAGCCAGATATTTAAATCAGTTGCTCCTTAATCACTGTAAAGATATTTCCGAGACATGTTGCAAGCCGGCTCAAAACATACTTAACAATTTACAACCTAAACTCTGAAAATCAGAAAACTAATAACATGATCAATTTCTCTGACTTGATGTTTCCTGTCAACCACAACATTCCATACAAAGCTATAATAATCGGAGTGTTATTTTGGTTGAAGAAAGGATTATCAGTGTAATCTGAGAAGCTGGATGATACTTACCATCAGTTTATTACTTCAATACCTTAACTGTTAGTAATTCCCTAACCGTCAAGGATCATAGTCCCTACGCTACTTCAATCTGATGCCGGATGATTGACGTCCTTCCCACACTCCGGCATGATGCAAGTCCTTTGCTGCACAACATCTTTTGCAGATCCCTCTTCACTAGAATTCAAATTCTATGACCCTTACTCCCAATCGCGAGTGGGCTTTAATTGTTGGCCCAATACTTGCCATCGCTATGTTCTTTGCCATGTCTCAGTTTGGTTGGGGAGAATACGCCTGTTGGACCGGGGCTGTGGCCGTTCTGTGCGTGGTTTGGTGGATTTTTGAGCCGATCCCGATTCCTGTAACATCCATTATTCCGTTAGCAGTTTTTCCGCTCCTCGGCGTATTACCGCAGGAGAAAATAGCCATGGCGTATGGCAACGAGTTGATTCTATTGATGCTCGGTGGATTTATTTTGTCAGCAGCAATGGAGCGTTCCGGTGCACATCGGCGTATCGCGCTCGGAATGGTCAATCTTGTCGGTGGCTTCAGTAGCCGCCGCATTGTGCTGGGATTTATGGTAGCCTCTGCCGTGCTGAGCATGTGGATATCGAATACAGCAACGACGTTAATGATGCTGCCGATTGCACTAGCGGTCATTACGCAAAGTCCGGATAAGAAATTGGCCATACCTTTGCTGTTAGCAATTGCTTACGGTAGCAATATCGGTGGTCTGGGAACACCGATTGGGACGCCACCGAACTTGGTCTTCATGCAACAGTATGAGAATTTTACCGGAACGGCGGTGAGTTTCTCACAATGGATGAGCTGGGGATTACCCGTCGTGGTGATCTTTATTCCAATTGCCGGGCTATGGCTCACACGCAAACTGGAATATCAAGGTGTATTGATGATTCCTCCGACGGGTGACTGGCGCCCCGAAGAACGCCGCGTGCTTATCATTTTTGGTTTGACCGCCTTGGCGTGGATTACGCGTCTTGAACCATTCGGCGGCTGGAGTAGCTGGTTTGACCTCAATGGCGCGAACGATGCGATCGTCGCGTTGATTGCTGTGGTAATTCTGTTTCTGATACCCAACGGGCGAGGTGGCAAGCTGCTTGACTGGAAAACTGCAGAGAGAGTACCTTGGGGTATTCTCATCTTATTTGCCGCAGGCATAGCCATTGCTCAGGCGTTTGTAGAATCCGGGCTATCCCGTGCAATCGGCGATCAACTGGCGATTCTTGCCAATCTACACCCACTACTAATCATAGTCGTTATCGCACTGAGCGTTACTTTTCTTACGGAAGCCACCAGTAACACCGCGACCACGATATTATTGATGCCGATCCTGGCGCCCGCTGCGCTCGCTGCAGGTATCGAACCAAGTTTGTTAATGGTACCCGCTGCGATGAGCGCGAGTTGCGCCTTTATGCTACCCGTTGCAACAGCACCTAACGCCATTGTCTTTGGCAGTGGTCATATCTCTATTGCCAATATGATAAGAGAAGGGGTGGTGTTAAATTTTATTGGTGTATTAGTAATTACGCTGGTGTGTTATTTCTTGGTTGCATAGCGGGTTCCAATTTTGAATGATTGGCTCGAATGATCGTGAGATTCAAAAATTAACAAGGTCAAAAATAACCGTCAGATAACACCCAGACCTTCCACCCAGCCAAGCATAATAGAGTAAAAAACGCGGCTAATAAATCGTCAAACATGACACCGAACCCGCCTTTCAAGTGATTATCGTAATAACGAATGGGCTGAGGTTTTACGATATCGAACAGACGAAACAATGCAAATGCAGACAATTGCCAAGCCCAGTGTTCCGGGATGAAATACAGTACCAAAAGAAATGCCACGGTTTCATCCCATACCATGCCTCCATGATCAGGATCTCCCAGCGCTTTACCGGTGATACCACACGCCCAAATGCCCAAGATAAAAAGAATATCAATCAGCAACAAAAAATAAATAGGGCTGAGATAATGATTGAATAACGAAAATAATGGAAAAGCGACCAATGTTCCTACCGTCCCAGGCGCGACAGGGCTTAATCCGGCTCCTCCCGAGAATGCAATCATAAAAGCAGGATGGCCGTAAATAAATTCCACATTCGGCCGGAATGGTGGTGGTGAAGCACTGGATGGATTGTGTATATCAGTTTCTGAAATGGTCATATCCTTGGGTGTCAAAAGTCATTGTATTTCCCTGTTCATCTTTCACAATTAAGCCTTCACCGGAATAGATCTCACCGATACGAGTGAGCTGAATGGCCAATTCGGCTGCAAGCGTTTCAATTTTCGGGCGATTTATTTTCGGAGCGGTAAAACATAGCTCGTAATCATCACCGCCCGCCAGCAGGCAATTCATTGCTACTGATTGCTGCTGGTATTTTTTTAATACTGGGGAGCACGGTATATCAATTATATTAATATAAGCTGCTTTTTCGGAAGCTGTTAAAATATGCCCCAAGTCGGCCATTAATCCATCGGAAATATCGATGGCACTATGTGTCAGGCCAATTAAATGCTGTCCAAGCTTTACTCTAGCGGTCGGTGTCAGTAGCGCTGGCAGGCATTGCTCAATCTCAGTGGATTTCAAAGTGAAATTCCGCAACTCATGCTGCAATGCCAAAGCCGCATCGCCTATTTGACCGGAAATCCAAATATCATCGCCCAACTTGGCGCCGCTCCGCCGCAATGCTTTGCCTGCTGCAATCTCACCGATAATTTGTATTCCGATATTCAATGGTCCGGCGGTAGTATCTCCACCGATCAACTCGATTTGGTATGAATCAGCCAATGCAAAAAAACCATCACTGAATTTAGATATCCAAGCAGTATTTTGATTTACCAGATCATTCGGTATTGTTAGAGTCAGCAATGCCCATCGCGGTTTAGCGCCCATTGCTGCCATATCAGACAGATTAACTGCCAGGGACTTATGGCCGAGCTTGTAAGGATCAGCATCTGGAAAGAAATGTTTACCACACACCAACGTATCCGTTGAAATCGCCAATTCGATTCCTGTTGTGGATGTAATGAGTGCTGCATCATCACCGATTCCCAGCACTGCGCCAGTTGCAGTTCGTTTGAAATAGCGGTGGATAATATCGAATTCTGAACACATGTTGGAAAACTACACGCGGTTTCTAGTTGCCTTTTGTGCTTGAATCTCGACGCTACGTAATTGAATAGCCAGTTTATCCAGCACACCGTTAACATATTTGTGGCCGTCACTGCCACCGTAGGTTCTGGCTAATTCAATTGCTTCATTGATAATGGCACGATAAGGGATTTCCGGGTGATGAATTAACTCGAACGTGCTCAATAACAAAATTGCAAACTCTACCGGACTCAGTTCATTGAGTGGGCGATCCAAACAAGGCCGGATATTTTTTTCCAATTCATCCACGTTTTGCAATGCGCCCTGTAGTACATGGGCGAAATGCTTCTCGTCGACATATCGGAATTCATCGGACTCACGCAACTGCTGCTCTATAGAACTCGCTGTGCCGCCCGCCGTTCGCCATTGATAAATGCCCTGCAGTACAAATTCACGCGCAATCCGACGGCGGCTTTTATATTTCTCCGTTTTTTTATCTGTGGGGGAGTTTGTATCGGGAAGTGTACCGCTCATATATCGATTTCATCAATTTTGATATGCAAATTGGCCACTTCCAGTGCGACCTGGGCTACTTCCATGCCTTTAGTGCTCATCCGGGCAATAGCCTGATCTTCATTATCGGTCGTCAATATGCCATTGGCGATGGGAATTTCAGCTTCAAGTTGTACCATGAGCAAGCCACGCGCTGATTCGTTGGCAACCACTTCGAAATGATAGGTATCACCACGTATCACTGCGCCCAATGCAATCAGTGCATCAAACTGATCGGACATGGCCATTCTTTTCATCGTGAGCGGAATTTCTAACGCACCTGGTACTGTGACGATAAGAATATTCGAATCCTGCATACCATTTCTTTTAAGCTCTGCGGTACATGCGCTCAGCAGTCCTTCCCCAACATCTATATTGAAACGGCTCATGACAATACCAACGCGTAAATCTGATCCATCCAGATTCGATTCAAATTCAAGAATATCGTCATAGTACGGCATACCAGGCTCCTGTATGATTAGTAATGATGTGACTTTTAGTGCTTAATCAAAATTTAAAATTTATTGTTTGTGTGTTTCCACATAACTCGTCACCTCCAGTCCAAATCCTGTCACGCTGGGCATTTTTCTCGGTGCTGCCATTAATCGCATTTTTCCTACGCTAAGATCCTTAAGGATTTGGGCGCCGATACCATGATCGCGCAAATCTGTCTTGACCGTGCTGGAAAAATACGGTTCCTGTGATTCAATGCGTTCGATCAGTTTGGCCGAAGTCTCTTTACGATGCAATAGTACGATAACACCACTCCCTGCTTCAGCGATCAATTTCATCGCAGCATGGATATTCCAGGAATGCGTGCTGTCATGAACATCCAACAAATCAATCACCGACAATGGCTCGTGCACGCGCACCAATGTTTCAATTGCTGGATATATTTTGCCTTTGACCAAAGCCAAGTGGATCATATGTGTTATTTCATCGCGGTAGGCCGCCAATTGAAATTCACCATACATAGTTTGGATTGCACGCTCAGCAACACGAGTGACCAAACTTTCAGTTTGATTGCGATATTCGATTAAATCCGCGATCGCGCCAATTTTAAGTTGATGTTTATGCGCAAACGCTACGAGATCGGGCAACCGTGCCATACTACCATCTTCTTTCAGAATCTCACAGATTACCGAGGCTGCAGTCAAACCTGCCATTTTGGCTAAGTCGCAACCTGCCTCGGTATGCCCGGCACGCATCAGCACACCGCCCTTCTGGGCCATCAGTGGAAAAATATGTCCTGGCTGCACGATGTCTTCTGGCTTCGCATCTTTTTTAACAGTTACTTGAATGGTTCGAGCACGATCAGCCGCAGAAATACCCGTAGTGACACCACTAGCTGCTTCGATGGAAAGGGTAAAATTAGTACCTAACGGCGCACGATTAGAAGATACCATCAAAGGCAGATCCAATTGATGGCATCTTTCCTCGGTTAAGGTTAAGCAAATCAGTCCACGGCCATAGGTAGCCATGAAATTGATGGCTTCCGGTGTTACAAAATCAGCGGCAAGAACCAGGTCACCTTCATTTTCGCGATCTTCTTCATCAATCAGAATAACCATTTTGCCCAGCTTTAGATCGGCAATAATTTCCTGAATCGCGCTGATACTCATATCCATTTTTCCCGAATTACGTTAGATGTTTAGCAACCCTGCTACATAGCGTGCCAACATATCACTTTCCAGATTAACCCGTATTCCAGGCACCAATTCATTTAAAGTAGTCATCGCTAAAGTATGCGGAATAAGATTGACAGAAAATTCATTTCCTTCAACTTGATTTACTGTCAGGCTAACTCCATTTACTGTGACCGAACCTTTGTGTGTCAGGTATCGTAATATTGAATCCGGCGCTCGAATGATCAATTCATAGCTCTCTCCAGCAGGTTCAAATTTAACTACGATACCCGTCGCATCCACATGACCACTGACCAAGTGGCCGCCCAACCGATCCGACAAACGCAACGCTTTTTCCAAGTTGACACATATACCGGTCTGATTAAACCCCTGGGTACAGCTTAATGTTTCTTGTGAAACATCAACTGTAAATTGGTTAACACAAAAAGAAGTAATCGTAAGACAGACACCATTCACAGCAATGCTATCGCCGACTTTAACATCGCTCAGATCCAGTTCCCCAGCAAAAATTCTTAAAGATAATCCATTATTGCTATCATCGCTGATGGGTTGGATCTGAGTAATTTCACCCACTGCTTGTATAATTCCGGTAAACATTTCACTATGTATTAACTTCGAATGGCACAAATGATCAAGGTGCGCAGCAAGGAATTTGAATCAACGTTACGCTCAATAAACAGTTCGCTAGAACTTTTGTAAGTATACCTTGCAGAAGTTGTAAATACGTATCTCCTGAAAACTTTTACTTGATGAAAAATCAAGGTCGAACCAAATCTGGACTCTTAATGAATATCACCACAAGCCGGGGTATATCAATTCGGGTTAGGTCAGATGGTAAAATATCTGGGTTATATTCCTCATTATGCTTGCAACCAATAGATTGACCGCGCAGGAAACATTAAACTCTCATCTGTCACATGTAAGGTTTCTCCGCTTAATAAATCCTTAATGGATTCATACTGAAAAAAACCCATCTGTTGGAGTGGAGGCAGCTTTAGGAATTGCACTTCATCATCGAAGTTTCCAACTACCAGAACTCGTGAGTTGCTATTAAATTGATCAAATCGTGAAAACACAAATAAATGAGGATTGTCTACATTCAGTACTTCGCGATTGTTTCTATCCGCAAAAGCTGGTATTTCCTTGCGCACTGAAATCATTTTTTTTATCCCATTGAATATGCTGTATTGAACTGTTCCCGGCTGAGTTCTTTGCATAGCATCTTCCCAATTCATTTTTGGACGGTGTGTCCAACGATTGTCGTTGTTTTTGGACTCATCATTAAGATAGGAATCATCATTTAGTGTCCCGATAGCATCTCCGTAGTACAGCATCGGAATTCCGCCAAACGAGAGGATCATCCCGTGTAACAAAAGAATAATTTTAATAGCCGTATTCGTCGCATTGAGGTCATGAGTCTCCAACGCGCGCTTGAGTCCCGCAAGTGAAGCCAGAGATCCTGAAATTCGCGCATCGCCAGTCTCCATGTTTCTTCCAAAAGCGAGCCCTGCTGCTAGTGATCCTTCAAAATTTCCAGTAAAATAATCAACTAGGAAGCGTCTGTGCGATAGCGGTTCATATCCAGCAGCGACGATATCGGCATCGCTGAAACCTAAACCAATATCATCATGGCTGCGTACGTAATTAAGCCAGGTGGCCCGTTCAAGTTTCTGTGGAATATTCTGAATACCTTTATTAAGCAGTATGGCTTTTTTTGTCGCCACTGCGTCCCACAGCAACGCCATGAAGGTTGCGTTATAGGCGATTTCACACTCTTTTGCATTAATAGCATCTTCACCGAAATATTTGATAATCTCGGTCGGAGATACAATGGCCTCTGCAATAAACAATACGCCTGGTGCTGTAACTTGGCAGCAATCTTTCATTAGTTGCAGAATCAGGTGCGCTTCGCGCTCGTTCTGGCAAGCGCTGCCCATTTTCTTCCACAGGAATGCAACAGCATCAAGCCGCAGAATATCAGCACCTTGATTAGCCCAGAACAAAATGATGTCTAGCATTTCTATGAAAACCGTCGGATTCCGGTAATTCAGGTCCCATTGATATTGGTTAAATACGGTCATTACCCATTTGCCCATTCTTTCATCCCATGTGAAGTTGCCGGGTGCAGTTTCCGGGAACACTTCAGGCATAGATTCTTCGTAAATGTCGGGAATTGATCGATCATCAAAAATGAAGTAGTAATCCTGATAGGTCTTATCGCCTTGGCGCGCTTTCTCTGCCCACTCATGCTGGTCAGAGGTATGGTTGACGACCACATCGAGCACCAACAACATTTCGCGTTTCTTCATACTGGCAGCTAATTTATCAAAATCCTTAAAAGTACCGAATCGACTATCAATCTTACGATAATCTCTTACAGCGTAGCCGCCATCACTTTTGCCTTCAGGACAGTCACAAATAGGCATAATATGCACTAAGTTAACTCCCAATTCCTGCAGGTAACTGAGTCTTGGTAGCATACCCTCCAGATTATCTGCATAACCATCGCAATACAGTGCCATGCCCACCCATTTCTGGCTTAGAAACCAGTTGTGTTCTTTTTCTCGTTCCAGGTCAATTTTCTTGAGTTGGCTGGACCTATTGACGTATTGGCGCATAAGCGTCTCTACCAGATTCCGCATGTGTTCTTTGAAATCTGATCGATCCCCGTAAAGCGTATGGAATAGCGAGTAAATAGCATAGAAATTCGCACCTAATCGAGTATAAAAAAGTTGCAAATTCTGCGGCTTTGATTTTTGCCTTAATTCAACCAAAATATCATTGAGCAGCGAATGTGAAATTTGTTCATACATGATTTTCTATACACCCAGAGTTATCAGTTATCCGTAATACGCCAGCCATAGTGTGCCAGCCCCTCCAAAATACCATTCGCCTGATGACCATGAGCAAAATATATTCGTTCCATACCACGCAGCGGCTCTAGCTCCACACCGTGGTTGCCCACTACTATACCCAACGTATCACCAAGCAGCATTTCCGTGTCATTACCAGAGTCACCCACAACTAGAAAATTTTCCAGAGGTAATCCCCACTTGTAGGCCAAATATCGGATGGCATGCCCTTTAGAAGCGCGTACAGGCAATACATCAAGAAATTTCTCATGGGAGTAGATAAGTCGCGCATGTAAACGATGTTCTCGCAGCAACTGGTACAGGTCGTCCAGCGACGGCATTTTCTCCGATGCCACGTTATAACTTAGCTTAAATTTACGCTGATTCACGGCAGGTTGAAGTGTCAGTCCAGGAATGTCAGACAATACTTGCTCTAATGCCTCTCGTCGCCACAAGTACGCAATACGATTCGCCCAGCCAACATCCGGTTGAAGTCTATAGCTATAATTAATTTCACTCCCAACTGAAGTGATTAATACATTGGGAATCGGAACCCGCGCATTTTTGAGTACATTCACCGCGCTTTCCAGAGAACGCCCAGTCGCTATACCGAAAACTATCGATCCTGCATGATCTTTCAACCAAGCAATGAGTTGCGCCAATCCTTCTTTATTGCCTATCAGGGTGTTGTCTATATCGCTAATCAGCGCTTTACGCGCCAAAGGCATGGGTGATTTGCCATTTTGCATGGTAAATGCAATCTGACGACGCATACGTTTACGATCACGGCGCAGCAACTTGCGCACCTCCCTCAAATACTTGCTTACGTGAGCGTCCCAACTATAATGACGACGCACGCCCACCACGCCATTCTTGGCCCACAGTCGCCATTGTTGCTTATCCGATAATGCGTTATTAATCGCGTCGGCAATTGCGACTGGGTCAAGTGGATTCACCAGAAGACCATTACAGCAATTGGCCACAATGTCTCGTGGTCCACCGTCTTCCGTAGCCACAAAAGGCAGGCCACTGGCAGCAGCTTCAATCAGGGTCAAACCGAAAGGCTCGGTTAATGCCGGATTAACGAATACACCACGACGACGTGCAGCAAAACGATACAACTCCGGCACATCTTCTGCGTTATGATGCTTGGGTATTGCGACCTTGCCCCATAAATCATAATGATCAATGTCCAGCAGCAATTCCCTCAGCACTTTTTGTGATGCTTCATCGAGTTCACGTATATCGTCACGATTGCCAGCGACGATCACCAGATTGGCTTTCTCTTGTAATTCTGGATTGCCTCCGTAAGCATCAACCAGCCCTTTTAAGTTCTTATGAATGGCAGGACGGCAGATTGCAAGTATCATCGGTTTGACGGGATCAGAAAAAAATTTGTCCACCATATGCATAACATGCGGATTGATTTTTCTGCGCCCTGGCGGTGAAAAACGAGCAATATCGGTGCCTGGCGGAATCACGACAAAACGACCACTTTCGTTATTATGATACATACCGTATTGTTCGGTGACTTCCTGTCTGGTGCTAGTAATCACCATAGCAGCACTAACCAACAAATCCTCTTCAACCATGATACGTCGCTCAAAATTGAATTGACGCTCAATAGCCTGTTTTTTTCGACCGCTCGCCAGTAAGTGTAATTGCTTCGGGCGCCCTAATGAGTGACCCGTGTGTACCTGCGGTATGCCCAGAAGCTGCGATAGCTGTTGACCTACGTACCCCGCATCCGCGTAATGCGTGTGAATCAGATCCGGCAATCGGCCTTGTTGACGCAAAAAATGTAGACTGCGATCAGCCAACTGATCTAGATGGGGCCACAACATTTCCTTGCGCACGTAGTGAGATGGACCAAAAGGTAAACGCAGAATACGCGCACCATTCCCAATTTCCTCAATAGGTTGGGAATAATCCGATGACAGTGCGGGATCTTCAATCAGCCTTGTCAACAAATCAACTTGCCCGACTTCGCAATGACGTGCCAAAGCACGCATTAGTTCCACAACATAGGTGGTTTGCCCACCTGTGTCGGCATCACGCCCCAACTCCATGTTATTTCCCCTGATTAATCCATGCGGACTAATCATCAAAATATACAAGGAATTCTCATTATTAATCAAATCCATCGTTATATCTTCCAATCCGCAATAAACGGTTTATAAAAATCAGGAGAATCAGGAATGGCTCCCCGTATTTCGCACAAAGCAGCGGCAAAGGTGTTTGCCCGCGACAAGGTAAGCGAGACAGGCCATCTGCGCAAATGCCCAAGTAAATACACAGAAGCAAAACCATCACCGGCACCGACTGTATCCACCAGAGGCTGTGAAGATACCACTCCAGCAACATTTATCACTTTGTTTTCGATATCAAGTTGCCAAGCCCCTTCTTCACCACAGGTGACCAACATGCTATCCAAACCAAAGTGCTTTATCAGCGCTGCTGCCTTTTGCACTTCATTGATGCCGGGTAACCGGAAAAGTACCGCTAATACATCCAGTTCTTCTTGGTTTATTTTTACCAGGTTTGCGTGCATCAAAGAGTGTTTTAATATGCGTGTGTCATACCAAGGTTTACGCAAATTGATATCCAGTAATCGCGGTGCCTTGTTACTGTGCAGTAACGAAACCAAAGCATGGGCGGAAACTGCATTGCGCTGCGCCAAGGTTCCAAAATAAATTAATTTCGGGCACAAGGCCGAAATAATTCTATGCGATATATCTGCTTGAATATAATCATAAGCTTGCTCTGGCAAAATTTCAAAACGATGACCACGTTCTTCCATATGAACTATTACTTGCCCCGTTGGATGTAAATCATCAAGCTGTATACCGCAATCATCCATGCCGATATCTTTTATCTGAGCAAGCAATTCGCAACCCAGTTCGTCGTTTCCGATGCGCGATATCAGTAGCGGATGCAACCCGAATGCTTGCAGGTGACGCGCGACATTAAACGGAGCGCCTCCGAACACTTTCCGGTCATCGAATATGTCTGCCAGAACTTCACCGAACAATATTATTGTTTCTGACCCAATAGATGCCATGGATACCAATCACTTTCTTGGTTTAATTACAGAACGAAAATCTTGAGGCCCACTTCTGAGCTGAATGACTCACAATGAAGCTGCTGAAATAGCTATCACTTATTTTGATAAAGATAATGCATTTTGTGTGATACAGAAATTACCGCAAAACAGCCTTATCACCTTACCATAACAAGCATATGAATGGCTAATCATCAACAAATCAAGCAACAATCACCATTGTTACCGAACTCAAGAAGTAAATCTTGTTTCAACGAAGTTATTCTGTACCCAAGTGATTTCAAAATCAATTATTCAACAACATATAGAATAAAAATTTATGGTTGAACTCAATTAAACAGAAAGCCACTGATAGCGCATTTGCGCAAAGAAATTAATCACCAATAGCTTGAATTTGTGATGAAATATGGCGCGCCCAACACGATTCGAACGTGCGACCCCCGCCTTCGGAGGGCGGTACTCTATCCAGCTGAGCTATGGGCGCTGTCTTTGATAAACAACCAAACTAGCTATAATGTCTACCGGGCAACAGAATAACTGCTTTTGTTATTTCCGTCCAACTTGGATTGATCAGGACTTGACGATTTTGTTGTTGTATTGACAATAAATTTAATGCATTTTCCCAATCTAATTATACTCAGAATGTTTGGTTTCAACTTCAGTCAAAGCGGGAAAAATTTTAACAGTCTTTACTGTTCGATTTTTGGTTTGAATAACTTCCATTGGATAACCGGCAACATTGAGACCTGTGCCTGCTTCGGGAATATCTTCAAAATATTCTAAAATTAATCCATTCAAGGTTTTTGGTCCATCCAACGGGAACTGAAAATCAAGCTTGCGATTTAATTCACGCAGCAATGTCCTACCCTCGACAATCACACTGCCATCTTCCTGTTTCAGAAAAACACTGGTTTGAGTAGGTGCTTGAGTAGTAAATTCACCAATAATTTCTTCAATGATGTCTTCCAATGTGACCAACCCCATCCATTCTCCATATTCATCTACGACCAGCCCCACCCTTTTCTGGTTTTCCTGAAATAACTGCAGTTGCGAGAACAATGAGGTACCAGAAGGGATGAAATATGGTTTGCGCATTACTTTCTCGATTGTGGAAGCCGTTATTTTCCCTCCCTGCATTTGATTTAAAACCTTACGCACATGGACCAGACCAACAATATTATCCATGCGCTCACGATAAATTGGCAGGCGAGTATGATGGCAAGTTAACAATTGCGCATGAATAAGCTCATCATCAGCATTTAGATCAATCGCCTCAATTTGGTTGCGTGGAACAATGACATCGTCCACCGTGATTGCATCAAGATCAAACAGATTCAATAACATACTTTGGTGTTTATGTTGTATGAAGTGTCCGCCTTCCAGCACTAGCATTCTAAGTTCTTCCGCACTTATTTTTTGTTCAAGCTCCGCACGCTGGGGCTTTAGTCGGAACAGGATTAATAATCCAGTAACGAACAAATTGACAAACCACACAATAGGGTAAAAAATAATCAATAGTGGCGTCAACACATAACTTGCCGCTAAAGCGATACGCTCAGGGTAAGCAGCAGCAATGACTTTCGGTGTGATTTCGCTAAATACAAGGATGGCAAAGGTCACACCTACTGTTCCCATAATTAATGCAAAATCATCTTGTGCAAAGAGTGAGGCAATAATGACCGCCACTATCGTTGCAGAAGCTGTATTCAGTAAATTGTTGCCAAGTAATATAACGCCCAATAATCTATCTGTCTTTTCAAGCAGCTTTAGCGTTAGTCGGGCACCATGGTGCCCTTGCTTGGCTAGATGCTTTAATCGATAGCGGTTAATTGCCATCATACTGGTTTCAGATAACGAGAAAAAACCTGACAGAATCAACAGGATCACCAATGCAATCAGCATGATGTGCAGCGGCATATCTTCCAAGAAGCACCTCTACTTGAAGTAATAAATTGATAGTAATTTTAAATAAACAATCGTTATTCTGAATTCAAACGAATGTTTGTCAATAAGAAAAATTAAAAACTTGTTGTCACAGAACTTATAATCTCATATAGATCAAAGATAAAATTCTCAATAGCACTACATCCTACATGTTCAGAATTTGCTCTACTCTTGTAAACCAATTGATTTGAACATCGTTAAGCTAATTCCTCCGCTCAAATTCAATTTCCCTATGTCTGACAGTCTAAGATCGGATCGTAATGGTATAAAAGATATCAAGTTTCTTGAAATTAAGCACCTGAATGGCCCGAATATTTGGACTTATTACCCTGTACTTGAGGCAATAGTTGACATCGGTGAACTTGAGGATTTTCCTTCTGACAAGATTCCAGGTTTCTATAAACGCTTATCGCAATGGCTTCCATCATTAGTTGAACATCGTTGCAGTTATGAAAAACGTGGTGGTTTCTTGCGTCGGGTGAAGGAAGGCACTTGGCCTTGTCATATTCTTGAGCATGTAACGTTGGAATTGCAGAATTTGGCTGGCATGCGTGGCGGTTTCGGTAGAGCTCGCGAAACAGCAGACCGTGGTGTCTATAAAGTGGTCGTAAGTGCCTGGCATGCAGAAGTCACGAAAACTGCGATGTATGCAGCGCGCGAACTGGTCCTGGCGGCAATGAATTTTCAACAATCACACCATCCGACATATGATGTCGACGGTGCTATTCAAAATTTGCGGGGCTTGGTTGATTCACTCTGGCTCGGACCTTCAACAGCTTGTATTGTTGATGCTGCTTTAGCACGCAACATTCCTGCAATTCGCCTTACTGCAAAAGGAAACCTAGTACAACTTGGTTACGGCGCTCGTTGCCGCCATATTTGGACCGCCGAGACAGATCTCACTCCAGCCATTGCAGAGGGCATTTCGCGTGATAAGGATTTAACCAAGTCATTGTTGCAATCCTGCGGCATTCCTGTACCTGCAGGGCGTATCGTAGAAAGTGTTGAAGCCGCTTGGGAAGCAGCAAAAGATATTGGATTACCCGTTGTCGTCAAACCATGCGATGGAAATCATGGACGCGGGGTCTTTATTGAATTATTTCGTCAAGATGAAATTGAATCCGCTTATCAGATGGCTTTAAAAGAAGGCTCAGCTGTGTTGGTTGAACGTTTCATAGCAGGTACTGAGCATCGTCTCTTGATTATTGGAGGAAAACTGATAGCTGCAACCAAAGGCGATTCAGTTTCTGTAACCGGCAATGGTGTTGCATCAATTGCCGAGTTAGTTGAATTGCAAATCAACTCTGATCCTCGCCGAGGATCGACAGAAGATCATCCACTTAATCTAATTCGTTTGGATAGTGCTGCTCAAATGGAAATAGCGCATCAAGGATATTACGGTGATTCAATTGTTCCTGCTGGTATCAAAGTATTGATTCAAAGAAATGGTAATCATGCATTTGATGTCACAGATCTGGTTCACCCGAGCACTGCAGCTACAGCATCTCTGGCTGCACGTGTGATTGGCTTGGACATTGCCGGTGTAGATCTGGTAACCGAAGATATTTCGCGCCCACTGAGCGAGCAAGGAGGAGCCATTGTTGAAGTCAATGCAGGTCCAAGCTTGTTGATGCATATAAAACCGGCAGTAGGCATATCCCGACCGGTTGGAAAATCTATCGTTGATCACTTATTTCCGGATCAAGAAAACGGACGGATTCCCATTATTGGGATTTCTGGCAGTTATGGTAAAACATCAGTAGCATTCTTGATTACAAGATTGCTTATTCTTTCCGGGAAACAAGTCGGTTTAGCATGTAGTGATGGACTCTATCTTGATTATAGGAAAATTGATAACAATAATTGTGCCAACTGGGCAGCTGCAAACCGTACGCTCATAAATCCAACTGTAGAAGTCGCAGTTTTTGAGAATGGTTTTGATGCCATTCTTAATGAAGGACTCGCTTATGATAGTTGTCAAGTTGGCGTAATTACCAATGTTAATGCGTCGCATCATTTGGGTCATGGAGTTGAAACGTTTAAGCAAGTTTTTACCGTACTGCGTTCACAAGTGGATGTGGTGACACCCACGGCCGCAGCTATAGATGATGTTGATAAGAATGTAAAGCTACCTATCGGTGCCGCGGTGCTCAATGCCAAGGAAGAGATGTTGGTTGAGATCTCTACGCTGTGTCACGGCGAAGTTATTTTCTTCAGTATCGAGCCTGAATTACCAATAATTGTCCAACATCGCACAAACGGAACTGGCCCTACGTTCGGCAAACGTGCTGTCATAGTGCGCGATGACATGATTATCCTTGCATCTGGTTCAAATGAGTTGCCGCTGATGAAGATTGAAACCTTAGCTGACTCATGCAGTGTCCAGGCTCTAGAAAATATTCTTGCCGCTATCGGCGTTGCGTGGGCACTAGGTATAGAACCTAATCTTATGCGCACTGGAATTAACGCTTTTGGTCTCAACCAAGAAAAGTATGAACCAGAAAATCACAATCTTGTAGATGATTTACAAACTCAAGGAAATAGTTTATGAAAGTTTTGCGCATTCGTACATTGAGGGGACCTAACTTATGGAGTCAGCACACTTCTATTGAAGCTACTGTCCATTGTGCTGGGCCTGAAAACAATATAGAAAATATCCAAGGTTTTGAGGCGAGATTGCGTGAACGTTTTCCCGAGATTTCTTTGCTCCAGCCTGCTGGTCAGCATGAAGTCGTAACCATAGCGCATGTACTCGAATCCGCCACACTTGATTTGCAAGTGCAGGCAGGTTGTTCGATAACATTCAGTCGCACGATTCAAACATCCGACGTTGATATATTCCGTGTCATAGTTGGTTACAGCGAAGAAAGGGTTGGTCAACTTGCATTTGAATTGGCGCAGACATTGTGTATTTCAGCTATCGAAGATACCCGATTTGATTTGGTAAGTGCTTTACACCGGTTGCGTAAACTCAATGAGGATGTTCGCCTAGGGCCAAGTACAGCTGCGATTGTTCAGGCCGCTGTTGCACGTGGCATTCCCTTCCGCCGATTAACTGACGGCAGCTTAGTGCAATTTGGTTGGGGTTGCCAGCAACGTCGCATTCAAGCTTCCGAAAGTGATATGACGAGTGCAGTGGCTGAATCGATAGTGCAGGACAAAGAGTTAACAAAAGTTTTGTTACACGCAGCTGGCATACCGGTTCCTCTCGGTCGGGAAGTCAATAATGCCGAGGATGCATGGGCAGCGGCTAATGAATTAGGTATGCCGGTAGTTATAAAGCCACGAGATAGTAATCAAGGCAAAGGAGTAACTGTAAACCTGATTAGCGAAAGAAAAGTGAAATCGGCTTATATGTTCGCAGCTGAAATTAGTAATAATGTGATAGTGGAGCGTTATATTCCAGGGCATGATTATCGTATGCTGATTGTAGGTAACCGATTAGTTGCGGCAGCCCGACGAGATCCCCCTCAGGTTATTGGAGATGGTCTACATAACATTTATGAATTAGTAGAGCAAGTTAATCTCGATCCAATGAGAGGAGAAGGGCATGTTACTTCATTGACTAAAATTCAACTTGATGAAATTTCTATTGCACATCTTGCCTCACAGGGATTGACAGCGAAATCAGTTCCAGTCAAAGGAATGCGTGTTGTGTTGCGAAATAATGCCAATTTATCCACAGGGGGTACCGCTACTGATGTAACCGATGATGTTCATCCTGAGTTGGCAGCACGAGTTATTGCTGCAGCGCAAGTGGTAGGGTTGGACATTTGTGGAGTTGATGTTGTTTGCAACACTGTGATGAAATCTTTGGAAGAACAAAGAGGCGGCATAATTGAGATTAATGCAGCGCCAGGATTACGCATGCACTTACAGCCTTCTTTCGGTAAGAGACGCGCTGTGGGCGAGGCAATCATTGATTATATGTTTCCCCATGGGGAAGGCGTGCGAATTCCGGTTATTGCTGTGACAGGCACTAATGGCAAAACAACTACTACCCGGCTGATTGCTAATATTCTGGAGCAAGACAACAAACGTACAGGAGTTACTTGCACAGACGGCATATTTATTGCCGGTCAATGTATCGATACTGGAGATTGTAGCGGCCCTAAAAGTGCTAAGAATGTTCTCTTTCATCCAGATATTGATATCGGAGTATTCGAAACCGCACGCGGTGGATTATTGCGTGAAGGTCTTGGGTTCGATCACTGTCAAATTGCTGTTGTAACCAATATTGGCAAAGGCGATCATCTCGGTATGGCTTATGTTAATACTGCGGAAGAACTGGCCTTAGTTAAGCGCATTGTTGTTCAGAATGTGCAACCTAAAACTGGTTCTGCTGTTCTCAATGCCGCGGATCCGCTCGTTGCCAGTATGGCTGAATATTGCCCTGGTGCAGTCATTTTCTTTGCTCTCGATAGTCGTCATCCGGTGTTGGCGATGCATCGTGTTCAACATAAGCGTGTGATCTATGTGGAAAATGGTTTTATTGTCGCTGCGAGGGATTGCAGTGAATATCGGATACCGTTGAACGAAATTCCATTGACAAAGAATGGCACAATTCACTTTCAAATCGAAAATGTAATGGCAGCTATTGGAGCTGGTTGGGCGCTAGGTCTAGAATGGGCAGCTATCTATGCTGGTGTAACTAGTTTTGTTAATAATATACAAACTGCGCCAGGCCGCTTTAATCTTTTCAATTACCGCAATGCTACCTTAATCGCCGATTATGGACATAATCCGGATGCAATACAAGCATTGGTGAACGCTATCGAGAGCATTCCATCCAAGAAACGATCAGTAGTTATTAGTGCAGCGGGTGATCGTCGCGACGAAGATATTCGTCAGCAAACACGAATTCTTGGTGATGCATTCGATGAGGTTGTTTTATACCAAGATAAATGCCAGAGGGGACGTGCAGATGGAGAAGTTTTGACTTTATTACGTGAGGGTTTGGGAAATGCTAAGCGCACACAAAAAATAAGAGAGATAGTTGGGGAATCCATTGCAATTGATGCGGCATTATCCAATTTGCAGGATGGCGATTTATGCCTTATTCTTGTGGATCAAGTTGAGCAGTCACTTGGACAAATTAATAATCGTATTGCAGCCGGATAATAGTCTCAGTACTGCCCACTCGTAAATTCAAGAACTGTTAATTGGAACTAAAGATTACAGAAGGTTAACTCAAATGTTACATCGGCTTCATAAACTTTGTTTTTTTGTCCTGGCTGTGTCGGAATAAAGCGAATGTTTAATGCATATTTATTAGCGCTGATTTCAGGCACACAGGGAAGCTGATCACTTAAGTTAAGTCTTAGCATGTGCGCTGAATATTCTGAACCGGTATGTTGAAAAACACCTTGGTTTGCAACAAACCGCAGAGTTCTTCCACTCTTTCTTAACAGAAGCAGCACAATTGCGAATGCATTACGAATGGGTTGAAATGGTGACAGCCATTCATTAAAGTCTTCATGTCGATGCACAGGATCTAAATTCAACCAATAGTGATAGGATGGTAAATCAAACATACAGCAACCACCAGGTATTCCAATCCGTTGTTTAATCGCCATCAGCCATTCATTTGCACGCAGGTGTTCACCTACTTTACCGGGGAAATCCAGCATTTCCCTGAATGTAATTTTTATGTCATTCAGAACACTATCAAGAGCTGCTTCAGAAACATCTGGGTTTCTTCGTAACATTTCGAGTATCAACTTTTGTCGCTCCAGCTCTTGCAATAAATCTGATTTAATATCCGCACGATTAGTGATCTCCAGGACCTCAAATAAAGCGATGAGCGAAGCATGATGTTCAGAAGCGCTATCCTTAGCTGAAAAGAAATCAATTTTATTGAACAAGTCTTCAAGTCGCAGAAGAGTACGTATACGCTCATTAAGCGGGTGTTCATAACAAATCACAATAACTATGCGTCCACAACAAAGATTAAAAATATTAAATTTTGCCTTTGATAGATTATTTCACATAAACAGTAAATTTCCCAGCTAAATTCTTGATCAAAGTATCATAACATAATGTTTATTATGAATAAGATATATACTTCTTATGTAACTGAGCTACCTGCTCTTTTAGAAAAGCCATATTTTGATTGTTGACGATAATATCGTCCGCTTTTTTTAAGCGGTTTTCTCGTGAAACCTGCGTTGCAATGATTGCTTTTACTTGATGTTCAGGTAATTTGCTTCGCTTTATCGTACGTAATATTTGTTGTTGTTCTTCACAGTCAACAACCAGGCTGCGATGAATTACTTTGTCGTAGTCGCCTGTTTCAAATAAAAGCGGGATAACGATTATGATATAGGGTGACCGAGCTTTTTTAACTTGCTGAAGAGTTTCGGTAAGAATAAGCGGATGAAGAATTTTTTCGAGAGTAACTCTATAATTATTATCTAAAAAGATTAAGTTGCGCATCTTTCCTCTATCTAGAGAACCATCCGCAGCAATCATGGTTTCTCCAAAAGAATTTTTAATTGAACTCATTGCTAAACCGTGAGGTTTAGTTAGCATCCGAGCGATTACGTCAGTATCAATAACATCAATACCCAAATCCACGAAACATTGGCTTGCACTCGACTTTCCACAGCCAATCCCTCCAGTCAATCCTACAACAAAGGTCATTGATTAGAGTAACCCAAAGTAAGCATGATTAAGCTTTTCTCCCCAAAATAATGCGATAATCGCTCCGCCAACAAGATAGGGGCCAAATGGAATAGGAATATTCTTATTGAGTTTTGCTGCGATGATTAGTCCAACTCCTACGACAGTACCAACCAGCGATGAGAAGAGTATGACCAGCGGAAGCATGCTCCATCCTAACCAAGCACCAATTGCAGAAAGTAATTTAAAATCACCAAATCCCATACCTTCTTTTCCGGTTACCAATTTAAAACACCAATAAATTGACCACAAGGAAAGATAACCCACTACGGCACCAATAACTGCTGATTGAATATCGGTAAAACCGTTATTCATATTCACCAATAACCCCACCCATATTAACGGCAAAGTTATATCATCCGGCAATAATTGCGTATTGAGATCAATCACTGCCAAAACGATGAGTGCCCATACAAAAATTAATGCCGCGATGGTTGTAAGACCGTATCCGTAATGCCAAGCAACAAAGCCGCTCATTAATGCTGTAAGTACTTCTACAATAGGGTAGCGAGGAGAAATGTGTGCATTGCACTGGGAGCAACGACCGCGTAAAAATAGATAACTGACTACTGGAATATTTTCCCATGCACTCAGATTATGCCCGCAATGGACACAAGCTGAACGCGGGGTAATGAGATTAAATGTTGGCAAAGTTTTGTTTTCTTGCCCCTGTAACTCTGCGCATTGCTGCAGCCAATCCCTTTTAATCATCTCAGGTAATCGATAAATGACAACATTTAGAAAGCTGCCAATCATTAAACCAAGAAAAGCGATCAAGGAGACGAATAAAGCGGGAGATTCCTGCAGCAGGGTAAGTATGGCCATAGTTATTTTATGTAGATCAGAAAATACAAGATTTAATTAACGACCATACCCATTTTAAAGATGGGCAAATACATTGCAACTACCATACCGCCAATAAGTGTCCCTAGAACAACCATGATCATAGGTTCCATCAAACTAGAAAGTGCGGCAACAGCATCGTCAACTTCTGCTTCATAGAAATCGGCTATTTTTCCGAGCATAGAATCAAGCGATCCGGCTTCTTCACCAATAGCTACCATTTGAATAACCATGTTTGGAAATACATTACTGTTAGTCATGGATGACATTAAGCTATTACCTGTGCTAACTTCGAGTTGTATATTCTTTGTGGCCTCATAATAGATATAATTTCCGGCAGCGCCTGCTACAGAATCTAATGACTCTACCAAAGGTACGCCTGCTGCAAACATCGTCGAAAGAGTGCGCGACCAACGTGCAATAGTAGCTTTACGAATTACTTCTCCGAAAACAGGAATCTTTAGTGCAACACGATCGATACTTCGTTGCATGGGAATAGATCGTTTCCAGGTATAAAAAAAAGCATAAATTCCACCACCCACAATTCCAAGAATTGCCCACCAATAAGCAACGAAGAAATCTGAGATAGTCATTACGAAAAGTGTCGGAGCAGGCAGATCGGCACCGAATCCCTCGAACAATTCTTTAAAGGCCGGGATCACAAAAATCATTATTATCGCTGTAATGACAAATGCCACTACAATAATTGAAATAGGGTAAAAAAGAGCAGATTTAATTTTTCCCTTGATAGCCTGAATTTTTTCTTTATATGTGGCTAAGCGATCAAGAATGGTATCCAGAATACCCGCAGCTTCGCCTGCGCCAACAAGATTACAATATAAAGCATCGAAGTAAAGCGGGAATTTGCGGAATGCATCCGTTAAATTACTGCCAGTTTCGACATCAGATTTTATATCCATTAATAATTTACTCAAAGCACGGTTGCTATGACCTTTTCCTATAATATCAAACGCCTGTAGTAGCGGCACTCCAGATTTCATCATGGTTGCTAACTGACGTGTAAATAACGTAATATCTTTTTCAATGATTCTGCCATTGGAATGCGTTTTTTCTATTTTTGTAACTTTGATACCTTGACGGCGCAGTGCGGAAGTTACAATAACAGTTCCTGCTGCACGCATTTCGCCTTTTAGGTACTTTCCAGACTTATCCTTTCCTTCCCATAAGTAATTAATTTCTTTTATTTTTTTTTCGGTAGTCGTGGTTACAGTTGCCATAAATAGCTCCTCAAGTACTTGGCATTCACATGATATTTAATCATTATCAGCAAATATCACAAAAATTCTAATATGATCATTTCTTGATAACGGAATCAAAAGATTGTTTTTAAATTGTGCAGATTTAACGGCATCGATTGATTATTACTTAGTGCAGAATAAAAATTTATGCCTCCATACCATTTTCAGTTTAATTTGAGTGTGATTCAAACAAGTATTGAGAGCCGCCAGACTTATGGCCTGTTAACATTATTTCGCGAATTCAATTTCAATTTGAATCCGCCCTTTATAAAAAATAAAATTGCATGTTTTTGAATGTATTATTAACTACTTTACTAATTTCGCTTATGTCATTAAAAAAGAGTGATCAGAATTTATTGAAATAGTTACGAATGGAGGAGCTTGAATTCCTATGAAAAATACTAAGTTAATTACAAGTATTTTAATTATGATACTTTTTTCGTTTGGCGTATTTGCAGAAACAAACAATTTGGATCAAGCTGTACAGCATGCTGAAGTTGCAGCCAAGTCAGCAAATTTGAAAGCAATTGCTAATTACTCAGAGGAGGCAAAGAAATATTCGAATGCGGCAAAAAACAATACAGATCATCAAATTGATTCTAAACATTTGGATAAGGGGATAGATTCATTGAATAATGCTATTAAAATGCTGATGTAGCATAAAAAGCTGCGGAAGATGCTGTCCACATTTAATTAGGCTGCAAATAAATCTATTTATCCGCATTAAAAATAAAGCGGATGATTTTTGTCTATTCATTGTCTTTATTTTATGCCTTCTTTTGAATTCATGGATCGCTCCAGCTTAGCAACAACCACTTATTTTCCTATTAACCCCAGTTAAAGTTTTATAAAGCTTCCATTTGGATTATTTACATCAACTACAGTGGCCTGCGATGATTGTTACAATTTTGGGCGTATGGCTCATTGCATCGCAAAACCAGCGGAGCCGCATGATCGGCTTTTGGTTTTCGCTTTTCGGCAACTGTCTTTGGATAATCTGGGGGTGGCACGTCCAAGCTTATGCGCTAATCGTTCTGCAGATTGCTTTAGCTTTTCTGAACATTCGGGGGGCAAACAAGAATGACTCAAAATAGATATAAAATTCAGATCGAGTCGGTGCCGTCAAAGGTGTATGGATAAATTTACTCCATACATTAATGGCTGTTTCCGACGTCGAATGTATCCTGGTTGGCAGTAACAACCTATCTTCGGTGATATCGATGTCACTGCCGCCCGCTGCGTTCCATGCTTCGTCGATGTTCATGAATCATCCGAAAGCTTGCTTTTCACATTTTCATCGAATATCTAATTTGATTTTCATAGTTCTATTTTCTCAAGAAAAAGAGTTTTTGGTATAGTCGGGAAATTCATGGATGACCAAACGAGTCGGTTTGTGCCTGAGCTTAAAATATCGATAACTTTTTAAGTTCTGGTTTGAGCGATTAGGCTTTATAACATTTGCTTTTTATGGAATTAAATTTTTTGCATTACCACTCGTTGTTAAGTAGTAGGCTATATTTTGAGTAAGCTCTAGATATGATTTCAATGACCAGTGTTGTGTCCGGACCGGAATCTATGCGATGTACTTGCTGGCTTAAGTTTGTTGAACTTTACGGCGCGCCGTAAAAAAGATTTTTAACATAACAGCTATTACTTGCTTGGTTCGTATTAAAAGGGAGCCTTGGCTATTTTTTTGCTGATACATATCAATTTTTGACTAATAATCAGCTGGATGAGAAAGTGACTTAACTTTCTCATATGAGAGAGCGGCATTTTAAAGACTGATTGTTTTTAGAATATAGAAAGTAATGTACAACCCCAGTTCCTGTTACACATTACTTTTCACTTTGTTGAGTTATCGTATATATTCAAGTTTATTTCTGAACTTTGCCAGTTAAGGACCCCAGAAAAGCTTTCACATCAGCAACAAATTCCGGTTCGACTTTCCGTCCCAACTGATGCTCTGCCATTTCCTCAATAGCTTCATCCAAGGTTGCCACCGAGCCATCATGAAAATAAGGGCCAGTTTTGGTGATATTTCTTAGGCTCGGTACTTTAAATACTTTTTTATCAGTTTCAAGTCCAGTTATTTCAAATCTTCCCAAATCTTTTGTTTCATAGGGTACGACCAGACCGATTTTCTTATATGAGTTTCCACCAATTGCTACGCCGTTGTGACAATTTGCACATCCCATACTGATGAATTTCTGCAAACCCCTTTTCTCAGTATCATTTAACGCATTTTCATCGCCTTTGAGGAAATCATCAAAGCGGGATGGTGTTAAAAGTGTACGCTCGAATGCGCCAATTGCTTTGCCGATATTTACATACAGAATTGGATCTTTTTCATCCTTAAAGGCCTCCGCAAACATGGTCTTATATTCGTCTATTTTTTTCAATTTACCGACAACATCAACATCTTTTGCCATGCCCATTTCGATCGGATTCAGAATTGGACCGAGTGCTTGCTCTTCAACGTCCTTGGCACGTCCATCCCAAAATTGAGCAATATGTAGTGCAGCATTCAGCGTAGTTGGTGAATTTCTACCGCCGCGTTTTCCTTCATGACCGGGTGATGTGGGTTGACTGTCGACACCGAAATTATTCAGTTGATGGCAGGAGTTACAGGAAATTGTATTATTTACTGAAAGTCGTGGATCTAAATAAAGTTTCTTGCCCAGCGCAATTAATGCAGCATTCTTTTTCTCATCGATAATTGATGCGGGCAGCGGTTCAAAAAAATGTTTTAGAGTAATTTTGTCCAGTTTGTGATGACTTCCATGCATCGTTCCGCCCATCTCGTGATGATCGCCACCGTGCATTTCATTATGATGACCGCTATTTTTTTGTATACCTCCCTGAGAATCATGTTCACTTTGAGCATAACTGTAGGAACTTAACATCAATGCCAGAAATAAGAATACTTTCATGTAGCCTCCAAAATAAACATTGGCACTCACAATATACTAGAGAATAAGCATCTAGCTTATTTATGGAAAAATTCTAAAGAGAAGAGTGTTGCTGCAACTCTCTTTATATCCATTTTCAAATGAGGGCTGAAGACTTTATTCTATACTTAAATTGACGCTTTGTAAGAATTTGTCAGTTTGTTAACCAGAGGGTTGAAAAAGTACAATTTAAACATATGTTATAAAACGTACAAACAATGTACAGAAATAGATTTGCTGGGATTAAAGCAGATTCAGAAAAAAAGATAGGAACAAATTGTTTCAGTATTTACTTAAAGAAAGTTTTTCAGTCCAAAGAGTTATTTAATGCTCTTTCTTTTTAAACTCCATAATCTCGTAGGAGGGAATTATGCGACGTATATACTTTCTAGTTCCAGATATCGCTACTACCAAGAAAATTGTCCAAGATTTACTTATGGAAAGAATTGAGGAGAAACATATCCATGTGATTGCAAAACGCGGTACACCGCTTGAAGATTTGCCGGAAGCAAATCTTTTGCAAAAAACTGATTTCATTCCTGCCGTGGAGCAAGGGGTCGCATTAGGTGGTGCAACGGGCTTGCTTGCCGGGCTAGTTGCAGTTGCATTGCCACCGGCATCAACGGTTATCGCTGGAGGCGTTTTATTGGCGACCACATTGGTGGGTGCGGGTGTAGGTTCTTGGTTTGGCGGCATGGTCGGCATGAGTATTGGCAATCGACGAATCAAAGAATACGAGGATGCTATTGAGGCCGGCAAGTTGCTGGTTCTTGTTGATGTGCCAACTGATCGAGTGAATGAAATTGAAAATCGAGTCAAAGAACATCTGCCGCAGGTTGAAGTTGAACAAACGGAACCGAGAATGCCGGCATTTCCTTGATTATGTTGTTAGCCTGACACTGGCTCTCTAATAACAATAGAGAGCCAGATATGGTTTTTTTTTACAAATAAAGTTATCGTGCATGACATTTCTAAAATCCCCTGATCATTCTATTCTTCCAAGGTTCGATCGGCCTTTTTCGATCGGATCGCTGCACAGCTCCACGAAATTGAAACTTTAAAACATTTTACTCAAACAGATAACCCTCTTCTACATTCAAGCCAATCCGCTCTGGTGGCTGATTACAAGACTACTGCACAACTCCCCCGTCAGCGCGATAACCGTCTAAAATAGTGACAAGTCAAAGACAGTTGGAGATGCTGCGTTGGAGCAAGCACTGTATGTTCGGATTGATTTTCTACGATTTTGTGGTTTGTCCCTGTCGGATGCGATACCGGACGAAGCCACCCCGTGTTGGTTTTGCATCCGTTTGGTGACCGGCGCTCGGTTAGACGATCTGCTGGCCTCGATCAATGAACAGCTTCAATCACACGGATTGATGATCAAGGGCGCGGCGGGAGCGGTAATTGATGCCACGCTGATTGAATCAGCGGCACGCCCCAAAAAGGTTTTCCTGTTTGAGGTGGACGTCGAAGGTAAGGCGGGTTCAATTTGGGATGGTAGCCAACCGGGAGTCACCTGTAGATTTCTCAACACTGTTGAGGCCGGTTGAAAAATGACTAGGAGAAATATTCGCTACGATGTAGCTGAGCTAACGAACTAACCCAAATGTGCATAATTTTCGTAGAATCGAAGATATTAACGATAATTCACGAAAACTTAATATTATTTATGTTATAAAGAAGTGCTCCAAGAAATAGCGAAAATTGCGATCCAGCAAAATCAAGGAACCAGTTCTTTGTATTTTTCGAAAGAGCCTTATTCTTTCAATTCAAATATAGGACATTGATAATATGAAATATACTCTTTTTGTAGCTGCCTGTTTAGTATTGTTCTTAACTGCATGTGGCGAGCCAAAACCAGGTCAGTATCCTCCAAGTCAAGATATTCTGAAAGATCGCGATAGTGCGAATAAAGAGAACTAATTAAGTGTGGCTTTAGTAGTTTTGAAGGTATTATCAAGTTAAGTCAAATTGAGCTGATCTTTGCCTCTTGGCATAATTGCCAATACAGATCAATTAGATAGTTACAAATTATTGTATCGGCGTTTGCTCAAATTTTCTTAATTTGACAATACCTCAAATAAAAAAATAGCCACATGTAATTTACCAATATCGTCATCGTCTATGAAGATTCTCAAGCAACACATAAAAGTTACTGCTTTCAGTATTATTTAGCGTATAAACAAAAAGCAAAATTATTTATATTGTAATTCTTGTTTGAAGCTTATTGTGTCAGATTGTGGACGAAATACCATCGCTTGAGACTTCGTGGCGCTGACCATTCGCCCAGAATAAGTACAAGAAATTGATTTTTGATGTCTATCATTATAAATTACGTTTCGTAATCACTATACCTGAGGTTCGACTCATCTCAACTTCACGGCAAAATAGCCAGTCGTATAGCATCACAAAACTTGTTCATTTTATGTAAACGTAGCTCAAAGATTAGTTGATAACTTCAGTTATTGTTAACAAACTTTACTCTTATAACTGGTCACTCAGCACATAGTCATTATAAAACAATATTATTTCAATTTAGTGCCTGAAAGCGCGGTCATTTGTGCATCCGCCTAAGAATCGGCTTTTGGCGGAAAAGGCAAAAGATCATCGATATTCTGCAGAGTGCAGTCTTTAAAGTTTTTTCCAGTTTTAACGAAATCATCAAAGCTTGCTTCAATGTCGTGTCATTTAAAGCTTCTTGTTTATTCTCAGCAGTTCGATTGCAACACACGGCAATATGGCCCAGCTATAAATGTGCTTTTCTCTGACTTGTTCAACGGTTGATTTAGGTTATAACGATTTTTATAGAGATTGATTTAAAACTGTTAACCATGTTGCCGATCATTAACCCAGATGCCTAAACATTCGACATACTCCCCCGCTGTTACAGAAGCAGCGGAGCCAATTACTGTTATTAGTTCTCAATGCGCTTTGACCTTGACGCGCAAAACACAGAAACTTGATGATTCGCTATGAAAGATGATGCGCTCCATTGATTCCTGTAGCGTTTTCAGTGGATTATCAGCAGAGTGCTGAGACTTGGAAGATCTATTCATCAGATCATCGATATAACTAGTAAACTTGACTGGCTTTGTTTATACAACTTAACGACCACAACATTTTTTGAATTTCTTTCCACTGCCACAGGGACAAGGATCATTGCGACCAGTCTTTTGAGGTGTCTTTAACGAAGATGGATGCAACGCTGGCAAATCGTCTCTGCCCAGGCTTCGCCGCAATTGATTGTAAAGTTTAGCGAAATCTTGCCCAAAGTTTGATTGTGGCACAAGAAATTCCCAGTCGGCTAATTGATTGAGCGCATCTGTCAATATCTGGAATGCCTCTTCATTGGCGTCATTTAGAACAAGTGCATTAGCCAGCATCAGTTTGACATCAATAGCAGCAGGCTCCAATTGCAGAGCTTGTGACAAAGCCTGTATTCCGGCCTTCGGTCTATTGATATAGGCAAGAATCTTTCCCAATTGAAACCATGCGCTGGCATCATTAGGAGACTTGGCGACATGTTCTCTTAGCTTCTCCAAAGCAGTGGCGGCGGGTAATGTATGGCCATCTACTTGACAGCTCATCGTTGTAATGCGTGTGCTCGGTTGTTGTTCGTTCTCATGCGCCGCTTTCATCATCAGCATTTCAGCAGTCAGTGACGTCAATGCTGAGGATGTCAATTCAAACTCAACGTACTGGCCGCAGGATGCGCAGGGGAATTCATCATTGATCAAGTGTGGAATTTTTTCATCTTGATTTTTGCCGATAATAACGCCCTTGACTGCATACTGGTTGACGCCATTGCATGACGGGCAGTGTAATTCCAGATAGAGCGAATCGTTGGATAAGTCTCCAGATTCGAAAGACTTTCTGTTCCTTGCTTGTCTAGTCAAGTCTGCTATCGCGCGCTTCTTGGCAGCCTGTATTTCATCATCATCCTGGTCCAA
The DNA here is from genome assembly GCF_003011925.2 of Nitrosomonas supralitoralis. Classification (GTDB taxonomy): domain Bacteria; phylum Pseudomonadota; class Gammaproteobacteria; order Burkholderiales; family Nitrosomonadaceae; genus Nitrosomonas; species Nitrosomonas supralitoralis. The sequence continues at coordinate 55,579 of NZ_PXXU01000007.1, read as the reverse complement.
GAGACGTGCAAGAATATAGCAGGCGCAATCAATTAGAGGTTGCTGGCGACGCAGTTCCGGCTTTAAGCGATCCAGCAAGCGTTTATCTGGAGCGGCTAATGCTAATTTACAATAAAACTCCACATTATCAGCCATCAATGTGTCGAAATGTTCATAAGCAAAATCTGCCGCTGCTTTGCCGCCGATATCGCTGATTACCGGAAGGCCAAATATTTGTTGAGACCAATCTAATTGATCCCAAAACTCAATCAAAGCTGCTTGGGCCGAGATACCTATTTTTTTCAATGCTGTTTGTGAGGCTTCACAGAGATAATCTCCTTGATCTTGCGTAATTGAGTCGATTAGGCATGGCACGAACTCTGCCCAGGCCAAATCACCCATAACTTCGGCCAATTGCACGCCACCATAGGTGTGTCTAACATAAGGTAAGCGAGAAATTAATGCGGTTGTAATATCTTGCTGATCATAGGTACGCAAATGCGCTAATAAAGCGGGATACCAATGCGGTTTCAAAAAGTCTCCCGACAACAAATCAACTGTTTCCTTGAGGTCGGGAGCCAGATTCTCGAATGTTGTCCGTGCAAAACCATGAATGCAGGTGGCTACAACGAGTTGAGATCGAATGGCATCAGGCAATTGCCGTTTGATTCTCGATGAATCCTTCAGTAAGCTTAGAATTCTTTTGCAACCACTTGATTGATAGGAAATTTTCTCCAGCATTGGGATAACCTCGGAGAAAGCAGGTGGTGAATCCAGCCACTGATCAAGTTGTGTCAGTGGTGTTTCTTCTTGAAATAAATAGACTAATGATTCAAGGTGTTGCTCTGATTGTTTCTCGCTACGATCAAAAACTATATCCAGGTATTCTTTATGACCGAACACACCTTGAATTAAGGCTATTAACACACTTCTGCGACGATCATTATCTTCACAACTTTGAAGCGCAGCTTCTAGCAAAGATGCGTGCATATCGAAAGATAAGCCGTTGCCTAGACGTAACAGGGATGGCAGAAAAAACATCCTGCCAAAATGAATCTTTGGGAGTAACAGAACTTTCTGACAAAGCCTATTTAATAATGGTTGGTACGACGTATCGATCCCAGTCTCTGATAACTCATAAATACTCAGGAGGCGTTCGATTTCAAAGGGAGCACCTTGCTCAACCTTATTCAAATAGCTTTCAAGCAAATGCAAAAGTTCTTTAGGTGCATTGACGGCTAGAATCTGTATCGTCGCATTAGCCAAAGAAGTAGGCCATTCGAGCCAGCGCTTGATGATCAGATTCGTAAATGAAGAGAAATGCTGGGCTGGTAACGTATTAAATAGGCGAAGCAATGTTTCTGTTTCATTTCGTTCGATTAGCTGTGCGATGAAAAGATCATGAAACCATGAAGATTCAATATGGGCCTTTTCTTCACGATTATTTTCGGGCAGATCTTTATAGTAACGTAGCGCCCACTCCAGCATGAGCGGGTCATCTAATTTTTCTTTTGCATTGAGAATAGGATCAATCATAGCGAATGATTCGTGACATCAGATTTAAAGACCATCATTTTACTTGATTGATTTTTGGCGCGGATTCAATTTCTAGGCGCAACGCCTAACGGTGATTTACTGGCGCTGGAATTGTGCATTCCGACAATTCCAGAGCAAACCAAAAATCGCTAACTTCCTCACGGCAGTAGATGAAAAAATCACTCAACTCACGCAAAAACACGACTTACTAAAACAATACAGAAAAGCGTCATGCATCAGCTTCTTAGCCAGAGGCTGCGGTTTAAGGATGAGGATGAGGATGAACGAGAGTTTCCGGAATGGGAAGAGAAATTCGGCAACGAAGTTTTCGATAGCATTACAGATAAAGATCACAATTCTGATTTGCCTGTTTTAGCAATTTCTCAGGAACTTGGTGCCGTTCCCCTTAAAATGATCGATTACAACATTTCTGCAGCCGAAAAAAGAATTGAAACTTACAAAGTTGTTCAAATTGGTGGTTTTATTATTAGTCTCCGTTCTTTTCAAGGGGGTATTGAGTATTCGGCATGCAAAGGCATATATAGCCATGCCTATGTGATTTTAAGGCCATCGATTGAAATTAATCGAATATTCTTCAGATTTTATTTGAAGACAAAAAATTATGCGGCTTTATGATCAATGCGCACCCGCGCATTTCATGCGTTGAAGCTGCTCAATCAGGCATTGTTTCAAAGCAAACTCGGATTGTGTAGACAATAAAGCTGAATGATTTGATTGAGTCGTTCGCAAACCTGTACAAACAAGTTATCGCCAAGCTTGCCCAATGGATGAGGCGTGGCACTCCGTGCCCGCCAATCAAATGATTTTGGTTGATGGCATAGCACATAACTGGTTTGCTCTATCTTGCGCTTGGATGTTTTACCAATGGCAACAGCAAAAGGATTGTCGGCATTATATGCAGCGGTGGTCGTGGGCAAACCGATTACCAGCGAAGTTTTATCGTTAAAGATGCTTGGCGAATACCAGAAAGGGATGAATATCGCGCATTTCCTGCTCGGCCTGCGGGTTGCAGTTGATCCAGATAATGTTTTGGCGCTCGGGTATCTACACACCGGCGCTGGCTGCTTTTGCCATTGCTAGGCTACCATTTCTCAGCGCCCAAGGGCTGGGTAGGTGTCATTACTTCACTGCCATGCTTGGCAGGATCAAATTGCGCCAAACGTTGTTCCAGCGTCAGCGGTTTATCCTGCACTGGGGTGATGATGATCTGGCCACCTGAAACGGTCAGCTTTACCTGTTGATCGGCATGCACATGAGCTTCACGTGCAATGGCTGCGGGCAGTCGCACACCCAGATTATTGCCCCATTGTTTGATATCCAGAATCACTTCGACCATGACGACACCTCAAGATTAAAATGTTTACACATAAGTATAAACATAGCTTAAACAGTAATCTAATGATCAAACAAATAATTGCTGTAAAAATTCTTTTTTGTACAACTTTAAAGCATTGAGCTGAATTTTGGTGTGGGTGATCTTGTCGATGATAGCGGCGAGGAAGTTGGCGATTTTGGTTTGTTCCGAAAGTGAGGGAAAGGGTAATAGTATTTCCGAGAAATATTTACAGCTAATCACCTTTTCATCACGAATACCTTCAATATTCCGATTCAATTCTTTAATGTAAGGCAGAAACAGAAAAATCGGAGAAAGTTGCTTAACTGGATTGCCCAGAATTAGTTGATCAAATCAATCTATCTTGGTGTTTTTAAGCATATTATGTCCAAAGATGTCCAGTTGTAGCCAAGATACTTACTGGGATTAAAACTGGGTCTAATTTTACGATAATCAATAAAATTGTTAAGATGTTATCGATTCAATATCTGTAATTTATTGATTTAATTGGTGCTGTTGAGAGGAGTCGAACCTCCGACCTACTGATTACGAATCAGTTGCTCTACCAACTGAGCTACAACAGCCCGGCTTAAATCAAGCGAGGTATTATAGATGGTTGGAGAATTGCGGGCAAATGATAAAGGGTTGAATTCAATAGTTTGTGTTTTATAGATATTTTTTATTGCAATAAATTGAACTTTTTCTAAAATACCAAATTCAATATTTATCTGACAATTTTCGCTTAAGTTCGGTTAATTTCGTCAAAAATCTGTACTTTCTGGCTGCAACGGTACATAATTCGCAAATGGATTCAAAAAAGATTAAAGTTGATAATATCTTGATTATTCATGGGCCCAATTTGAATTTGCTGGGTGTTCGTGAGCCGGAGGTTTATGGCGGTGCAACATTGCAGGATATTAACAGAAATTTAAGTGAATTAGTTGAAAACACTGAATTTAAACTTGATTTCTTTCAGAGTAATGCGGAATCGGCGTTGATTGAAAGAATACAGCTGACTATGAATGATGGGACTAGCTTCATCATCATCAATCCAGCTGCCTATACGCACACCAGTATTGCAATGCGTGATGCAATTGCTGCGGTCAAACTGCCATTTATCGAAGTGCATTTGTCGAATATATATTCTCGTGAATCTTTTCGTCAACATTCCTATTTTTCGGATTTGGCGATTGGTGTTATCAGTGGCTTGGGTGCTAAGGGTTATGAATTGGCACTAAAATATGCGATGACATATTGATGATCTGATGCCGTTGAAAATAGTTATAAAACTTCCTTACAGCGAGATGATATCTCGGGAGATTGGATATGGATTTAAGAAAACTTAAGAAACTTATTGAGTTGGTTGAAGAGTCGAGTATTGCTGAGCTGGAAATTACGGAAGGCGAGGAAAAAGTACGAATCAGTAAATCTGGTTCCGGTGTGCAGAACTATGCTTTCATGCCGCCTATGGCGGCAGTTATGCCCCCGGCTTCGCAACCCGTGTCGGCGGCAATCTCTGAAGTCAATACATCTAATGAAGCATCAGGCTCAAATAATAAATTAGTCCCGGATGGGCATATTGTCAAATCTCCGATGGTTGGTACATTCTATCGATCGGCATCGCCTGGAGCCAGCCCATTTGTTGAGGTTGGCCAGAGTGTGAAGGTTGGAGATACTTTATGCATTATTGAGGCAATGAAATTGCTGAACGAAATTGAAGCGGATAAAAATGGTGTGATCAAAGCGATCCTGCCAGAAAATGGGCAGCCCGTTGAGTACGGTGAGCCTTTATTCGTGATTCAATAATTATGTTTGAGAAGATTCTTATTGCAAATCGCGGCGAAATAGCGTTGCGGATTCAGCGTGCCTGTCGTGCGATGGGTATCAAAACAGTGGCAGTGCATTCGGAAGCCGATGCGGAGGCGAAATACGTAATGCTATCTGATGAATCAGTATGCATTGGTCCAGCTCCTGTCGGGCTGAGCTATCTTAATATTCCTGCCATTATCAGTGCCGCCGAGGTGACCGATTCGGAGGCTATTCATCCGGGTTATGGATTTTTGTCGGAGAATGCGGATTTTGCCGAGCGGGTAGAAAAAAGCGGATTTGTATTTATTGGTCCACGATCAGAAACAATTCGTTTGATGGGCGATAAAGTCAGCGCAAAAAATGCCATGAAAACTGCCGGTGTGCCGTGCGTTCCAGGATCGGATGGTGCGCTACCGGAAGACCTTGATGAGACAAGAAAGATAGCCAAGGAGATCGGCTATCCCATTATTCTTAAAGCCGCAGGTGGAGGTGGTGGGCGTGGGATGCGAGTGGTGCATACCGAAGCTGCACTATCCAATGCAGTCATCATGACCCGCAATGAAGCGCAATCAGCTTTTGGCAATCCGACAGTTTATGCAGAAAAATTCCTGGAAAACCCACGCCATATCGAATTTCAGTTATTGATTGATGAGCATGGAAATGCTGTTCATCTGGGCGAAAGAGATTGTTCATTGCAACGCCGCCACCAGAAAATTCTCGAGGAAGCGCCTGCGCCTGGTATCTCTGAGAAATTGCGCAATAAAATCGGTGAACGCTGTGCCGATGCCTGTCGCCGGATCAAATATCGCGGCGTCGGTACGTTTGAGTTTCTGTTTGAGAACAATGAGTTTTACTTCATTGAAATGAATACCCGCTTACAAGTGGAACATCCGATAACGGAAGCGATCACGGGTATTGATCTGGTACAGGCGCAAATAAATGTTGCGGCTGGTAAGGTTTTGCCGATGCACCAGAAAGATATTGTATTCAAGGGGCATGCCATAGAATGTCGCATCAATGCGGAAGATGCATACAAACTGACACCTTCTGCCGGGCGTATCACACAATATCATGCGCCGGGAGGCCCAGGGGTGCGGGTCGATTCGCATGTTTATCATAACTATATGGTGCCGCCCTATTATGATTCGATGATTGGCAAAATCATTACCTATGGCGATACGCGCGAGCAAGCAATTGCGCGGATGCGGATTGCGTTGTCTGAAATGGTGGTTGCCGGGATCAAAACTAATATTCCATTGCATAGAGACTTGATGAATGATGCATCATTTTTGCGCGGTGGTGTTTCAATTCATTATCTGGAACAAAAACTTGCATTGCATAATAAAACTAAAATCGATTGAGAAGCGGATTTGATCGCAGATTTCTTATATCAAGTATGTCCTGGGTTACGCTAATTATCCAAGCTGATGCAACGAATGCCGAGTTGCTGAGTGATGCATTGATGGAACAGGGCGCATTATCGGTGGACATTCATGATGCGGCGGTTGACACCCAGGACGAGCAAATGCTGTTTGGAGAACCCGGAGAGCCCTGCGGAGAAATCTGGCAAAACGCTGAGGTTTCAGCCTTGTTCGATCAAGCTGTCAATATCGATGAAGTTATGCACAGTCTGACAAATATTGCCCCATCGAGCGGCCAACTGAATTTCCGTCTGGAGCGTGTTGAAGAGCAGGATTGGGTGCGTCTGACCCAATCACAATTTGATCCAATTCAAATCTCGCAGCGTTTATGGATTGTTCCTACTTGGCATCAGGCACCTGATCCTGAAGCGATTAATCTGATACTTGATCCAGGCTTGGCATTTGGTACCGGCAGTCATCCCACGACCCAATTGTGTTTGAACTGGTTGGATCAAAATTTGCGGCCAGGGACTAAGATTATTGATTATGGTTGTGGCTCCGGAATATTGGCGATTGCTGCGCTAAAACTGGGTGCCAGCCATGTCACCGGCATTGATATCGATCACCAGGCAATTAAAGCCAGTCAGGAAAACGCAGCCAGAAATCATTGTGTTGCTTCAAAATTCTATTTCACAACAACTCATCAGGCTGCTGCACGGTATTTGCAGCCGCAAGAGTATGCGGATGTTGTGGTTGCCAACATTCTGGCAAATCCTTTAATCATGTTGGCGCCAGTTCTGGCGCAATTGGTTCGGCAACAGGGCACCATTGTACTATCTGGAATTTTGCACCAGCAAGCTGCAGAAGTTAAACATGTATATCAACAGTGGTTTGATATGCACAGCGACAATGAACAGCAAGGATGGGTGTTGTTAACCGGCTGCAAAAGATGAAATAATTATCACTTCTATCGAGCTCCTGAGCTTGGTAAATACATAGTTCACTGATTATTAATGTGACGATTCAATACAGGCAATAACCTATGGCGCTTGTAACACTTTGTCCAGGTTGCAGTACTACTTTCCGTGTGAATGCTGCGCAATTACAGGCGCATGGAGGCGATGTACGTTGTGGGTACTGCCAACGGATATTCAATGGATTTGCCACGCTGATTACGGTCAATGAATCGTCCATTGAATATACTTCTCAAATTCAACTGTATACTTTCAGCACACCTGAAGCTGCAACAGAAGAACAGATCAATCCGGAGAATTTAGACAATGTAACCGAGCCGCAAGCTTTTTCGGAGTTGAATCAAGAAACAACTGAAACGGCTGACATCACTCAAACAACCGAGATAATTGAAACATCAGATCAACTGTTTGGAGATGAGAAGCCGGATAAGCTGTCGTATGTGCAGTGGATATCGGTGAATGCATTTCTGGCGTTGCTCTTGATCAGTCAGATTGCCTATAGCTATCGCACCGAACTGACTATGATGGCACCTGAAATCAGGCCTCGTTTGGAGCGGTTATGTGAATTCTTGTCGTGTACAGTACCCTATTCGCAAGATATCAATCTGATCGGCATCGAATCATCCGAATTGCAGAAAAATCCTGCGCAACAGCCCGAGGTGGCCACAATGTATGCGACTATTCATAATTACGCGTCTTTTCCACAGGCTTGGCCCGTATTGCAATTGTCATTGCTGGATGCACGAGAAGAATTAATTGCCAGCCGTGTTTTCGCGGCGCAGGATTATTTGCAAGAAGCAGACAAGTCGTTGCAATTTATTCAGCCACATCAAGAGATAGAGGTTCGATTGGATTTTGATAGCAACCAGCTGGATGCACTGGGTTATCGGCTGCTGTTGCTTTATCCCTGATCGGTGACGCAGAAGCAGGCGTGCACTGAGGTATAATGGTCAATTCAGTTCCTTTTAAAACATGTTTTTCGATGAATAAAAATCCCCGCACTACTTTACTGGAAAGCTTATTTGCGCAACGCATCCTGATTCTGGACGGTGCGATGGGTACGATGATTCAGACATTCAAACTCTCTGAGGCAGATTTCCGCGGGCAGCGATTTGCTGATTTTCCGCATGATTTGAGAGGAAACAATGATTTGCTGACGTTGACTCAGCCGGATATTATCAAATCGATTCATGGCGGATATCTGGAAGCCGGTGCGGATATTATCGAAACCAACACGTTCAATTCCACTGCAGCTTCGATGGCTGATTACCACTTGCAGGATGTGGTGTATGAGTTGAATGTTGCTGCGGCAAAATTGGCATGCGAAGCGGCACAGGCGTATGAAGAAAAAACACCGGAGAAGCCGCGTTTTGTTGCCGGTGTGCTCGGCCCTACCACGAAAACCGCATCTATTTCTCCTGATGTCAACGACCCGGGTTTTCGCGGCATAACATTCGATCAATTGGTGGCTGATTACACTGAGTCGATTCGCGGATTGGTCGACGGTGGGGTTGATATTCTGCTGGTTGAAACCATTTTCGATTCACTTAACGCAAAAGCGGCTCTATTTGCTATCGATCAATACTTTGTCGATCATGACATACGATTGCCGATCATGATTTCAGTCACCATCACCGATGCATCCGGGCGTACATTGTCAGGACAAACACCGGAGGCTTTTTGGAACTCGATCAGCCATACCCGACCGTTATCGGTTGGTATCAACTGCGCCCTAGGTGCGGAATTGATGCGTCCGTATATTGAAGAGCTGGCAGGTGTGGCAGATGTGTATACCAGCGTGCATCCCAATGCCGGCCTGCCGAATCCTTTATCTGAAACAGGCTACGACGAGTCGCCGGAATATACTGCGAACCAGATCAAAGGATTTGCGGAATCTGGTTTTGTCAATATTGTCGGTGGATGCTGTGGTACCACACCGGCGCATATCAAAGCGATTGCGCAGGCAGTTGCCGATATCGCGCCACGCCAGGTACCCGAAATTCCGAAGAAATTGCGTTTGTCCGGCTTGGAACCTCTGAACATCGGCGATGATTCATTGTTTGTCAATGTTGGCGAACGTACCAATGTTACCGGCTCCCGAGCATTTGCTCGTTTGATTCTCAGCGACGATTACGCGGAAGCGTTGAACGTGGCACGCAGTCAAGTGGAGAATGGTGCGCAGATCATCGATATCAATATGGATGAGGCCATGTTGGATTCGCAGAAAGCCATGGTGACCTTCCTGAATCTGCTGGCGGCCGAGCCGGATATCTGCAAGGTGCCGATCATGCTCGACTCCAGCAAATGGACCGTAATTGAGGCTGGTTTGAAATGCGTGCAAGGTAAACCCATTATCAATTCCATCAGCATGAAAGAAGGTGAAGCGGAATTTTTTCATCATGCCAAGTTAGCTCGTCGTTATGGTGCGGCAGTGATTGTGATGGCGTTTGATGAGCAGGGTCAGGCCGATACCTTGCAGCGTAAGGTGGAGATTTGCACTCGTAGCTATCGTTTGCTGGTAGATAAGATAGGTTTCCCACCCGAAGACATCATTTTTGACCCGAATATTTTCGCTATTGCAACGGGCATTGAAGAGCATAATAACTACGGCGTCGATTTCATCGAGGCGATCCGTCTCATTAAGCAAACGCTGCCGTACGCCAAAATAAGCGGCGGAGTTTCCAATGTCTCGTTCTCCTTCCGTGGCAATGAACCGATTCGTGAAGCGATTCATACCGCTTTTTTGTATCACGCGATCAAAGCTGGTATGACAATGGGTATTGTCAATGCCGGTCAATTAGGGGTGTATTCGGATATCCCGGCAGAACTGCTGGAAAAGGTGGAGGATGTCATCCTCAACCGGCGTGCGGATGCAACCGAGCGCTTGGTTGAATTCGCCGAGAACTTTAAAGGCAAGAAAAAAGAACAGGTTGAAGATCTGGCGTGGCGTGATGAGCCCTTGCAGCAGCGCTTGACACATGCTCTGGTTAGGGGTATTTCCACCTATATTGTGGAAGATACCGAAGCCGCGCGCTTAGAAATCGATAAACAGGGCGGACGCCCGATTCAGGTGATCGAAGGTCCGCTGATGGAAGGCATGGGCGTGGTTGGCGATTTATTTGGCGCTGGCAAGATGTTTTTGCCGCAGGTGGTCAAATCGGCGCGCGTGATGAAGCAAGCGGTGGCGCACTTATTGCCGTTCATCGAAGCCGAAAAGAAATTATCGGGAGACAATAAGCCCAAAGGAAAAATCGTTATCGCTACTGTCAAAGGTGATGTGCACGATATTGGCAAGAATATTGTTACCGTGGTTTTGCAATGCAATAACTATGAAGTGATCAATATGGGTGTGATGGTACCCAGTGCACAAATTCTTGATATGGCGCGGCGCGAGAAAGCCGACATTATCGGTTTATCCGGCTTGATTACCCCTTCTTTAGAAGAAATGGCACATGTCGCCAAGGAAATGCAGCGCGAGGGATTTACCATTCCGTTGCTGATCGGCGGTGCAACTACGTCGCGAGTTCATACGGCCGTCAAAATTGCACCGCACTATGAAGGCCCAACCGTTTGGGTGCCAGATGCCAGCCGTGCAGTAGGTGTGTGCAGTAATTTGCTATCACAGGATTTGCGGGCAAGTTATGTGCAAGAAATAAAAAACGAATACGAAAAGGTGCGCACCCAGCACAAAAATAAGAAAGGGCCCGCGAAACTGTTAACACTCGCTGAAGCCCGCGCCAATGCGTTTAAAACTGATTGGGTAAATTATCAGTCTTATCAACCGGAGCTGATAGGTATTCGTACGCTGAATAATTACCCGCTGGAAAAGATTGTGCCGTATATCGACTGGACGCCGTTCTTTCAGGCATGGGAGCTTGCCGGACGTTATCCTGATATCCTGCAAGACGAAGTGGTTGGAGAAACAGCAAGTCAGCTATTTCGCGATGCACAAACGATGTTGAAGAAAATAATCGAACAAAAATGGTTGAGCGCGAACGCAGTAATTGGCTTGTTTCCGGCCAATTCTGTCGGCGACGACATCGAAATTTACACTGATCCGTCACGCAATAAGCTCGCCATGACTTATCATTGTTTGCGACAACAAGACCAGAAGCCATCAGGTAAACCGAATCGATGCTTGTCTGACTTTATCGCTCCCAGGGAAACGGGTATTCAAGATACGATTGGACTGTTTGCGGTTGGTGCGGGATTTGGTATTGACGAGCGAGTGAAGGCTTTTGAAGATGCCAATGATGACTATAGCGCGATTGTACTCAAAGCATTGGCAGATCGTCTGGCGGAAGCGTTTGCTGAACACATGCATGCGCGGGTACGGCGCGAATTCTGGGGTTATGCAAAAGACGAGACTTTAACCAACGCGCAACTGATCAACGAAGAATATCGCGGTATCCGTCCTGCTCCTGGCTACCCCGCGTGCCCGGATCATACTGAAAAAGGCGCGCTGTTTGCGACATTGAATGCTACCGCAAATGCCGGCATCGTCATCACCGAATCGTTTGCCATGGTTCCTACTGCTGCAGTATCTGGCTTCTATTTCGCGCACCCTGATTCAACATTTTTTGCTGTCGGAAAAATTGGTAAAGACCAGGTGGAGGACTATGCGAAAAGGAAATCCTGGGTAGTAGAGGAAGCCGAGCGATGGTTGGCACCGGTGTTGGCGTATGAGCGATAAATGTCACAATATTGCAATTACTTTTCGCCTCGTTAAGTAACTGTAAAATCCCGGTAATGTTATAACACACTACTGGGAGATTATTCCCTAAGCGACTTTCTCTTGTGCCTCAAGCATCATATAAGTTATAGTGAGGATTCGAATTAGTCATATGCTCATGTATTAATTAGGTTACTGATTATAATATATATTTCATGTATTGATAAATTTTGTTGGAGGCTGCGATGAAATCAAAGTTGATGCACTACTTGGCAATTTTACTCGTGATCCCACTGATGTCGGGATGCTGGCTGCTTGCTGCAGGTGGCGCCGGAGCATACGGCGGCTACAAGGCTAAGGAAGAAGGCTATGAGCTGCGGAATCCTGTCACAAAGGAAAAGAAGATTAAGACCGAGTGACAGCGGCACGAGTAGGAACATTCCGAATTACCCCCCTGCTTGCCTCGGATTCTTGTTCAGGTGAGCAAGGTCGGGGTTGATGGGATCTAACTCGTTTAATTGGCGCAGAAAGCGATAATTGCCAGCTAAGAGCGTTAATTCTTCTTCTCATCCGAGAATTATTCTTTTAACCTGTAATGGGTGGGATTTGAAATAAAGTTACTTAGTAACTTTTGCGAAATTCTTATTTTCGTGAATTGTAAGTCGCAAACCCAATTGCAACAATTCATCCCAAACATCTCCCTGTGCTACCCCTTTGATCATCCGGTCTATTTCTGCGGCATCCGATAATCCCTGCACAAGAGTTGGCAGGCTGATGCGTTTGGCCGCAGCTTGTACTGGTTTTTGTCGGTCGCCCCAGATTCTGGTGGCCTGCAGTAACTGTGCAAGTGGTTGGCCATTGTCGAGGCCTTTTCGAATGGTAATCAATTGTCGTATTTGCTCGGTCATGGTGGCGAGTAAAAGCAGCGGAGCAATGCCTTCACCTTGCAAGCCCGATAGGATACGGATAAAGCGCAAGGCATCCGCATTAATCATGGCGTCTGATAATTGAAATGCATCATAACGTGCCACATTCAGTACTGCATCTTTTACTTGCTCGAAGGTTAAGTTGCCATTGGGGTACAGTAGTGCGAGCTTCTGGATTTCCTGATGTGCGGCGAGTAGATTACCTTCCACCTGATTCGCTAGAAACTGTAATGTAGCAGAATCAGTTTTTTGTTGATGTTTGCCGAGACGCTGCTCGATCCAATCGGATAATTGATTACGCTCGATCGTGTAGGCTTGGACTAAAACGCCGGCAGTCTCAAGCGCTTTGAACCATTTCGTTGCTTGCCCCTGCTTATCGATCCGGGGTAGCGTGAAAAGAGTGAATGTGTCGGGTGGTAACGCACCGCAATAGGTTTCGATTGCTTTGCCGCCTTCCTTGCCGGGTTTGCCGGAGGGGATACGGATATCCATGATTTTGCGATCAGCAAACAAGGACAGGTTATTGCCTGCATTTAACAGATCAGACCAATCGAAGTGCTGATCTACAGTGAATAATTCACGTTCGGTATACCCATGCTGGCGTGCATGGGTGCGGACTAAATCTGCAGCTTCCTGAATCAGCAGGGGTTCGTTGCCAAATAAAGTGTACAGTGACGCGGGTTGCTTTTGCAGGGATTGCGATAATTGCTCGAGCTTTATACGCATGGTGATGAGGCATTATGCGAAACGATCACGGAATTACTGTGTACTTTCGGTGGGAAGCTTAACTGTTGATAAGCGCCATAGAATTTGTTGAATTGCATCGGATTGCATATCTTTTAGCAACAATCTCTCTTCCGCTTCCTTGGCGAGAATTTGTGCATCCAGAAAAGGTAGAATCCGGGTTAAGGTGATTTCAGTATGCGGCATGATTTCGATGCCTTTGTTATTCAATACGCGATAAATTACCCGATAAATCAAATTAAAGTCCCGCACGCGACCACCACCGGACAAAGATAGAATTGCTCTTTCATTAATCGCGCTAATAATATCCAGGGTCGCTTCGGCTTCTGTAGCGTTGGCAACTAAGTGGGTTGTCGGCGTGGCTTTGATCATGCGTTCCATCTCGATGCCGATCGTATGTCCATCCGGTGCAGTGACATACATTGTCTTGAACGGCAGTGCAGTCGCTTGTCCGCGCAACTTAAAACCGCAGGCTGACAGCAAGATCACGACGATCAGAATAAGTAATTGTTGTTTGTGTGTTTTTATCATGAGTGAAGGATGCAAATTATTTATACGACGATATTAACCAGTTTGCCGGGTACCACAATGATTTTTTTTATGGTTTGTCCTAGGGTAAATTTTTGCACCTGTTCATTGGCCAAAGCGGCTTTCTCCACAGCTTCTTTTTCAGCATTCAAGGCCACACAGATTTGCCCGCGTAGTTTGCCATTGACCTGCACAATTAATTTGATTTCCTCCTGTACCATGGCGGCATGGTCTGCTTGTGGCCAGGGTTGTGCAAAAAGCTCGGTGCCTGGTCTGAGTTCATGCCAAAGTTCATGGCAGATATGCGGAACAATCGGAGAGAGCAATAGCACAATATTTTCCAGCGCTTCCTGCATCAGATTACGGCTGGCAGGGTCGTCATCCTGATCCTTTGCCAAGGCATTCATAAGTTCCATTACAGCAGCAATGGCGGTATTGAACGTGTGGCGACGCTCCAGATCATCTGTTACTTTTGCGATGGTCTGGTGCAGTTGATAACGCAAATCTTTCAGTTCCGGGGGTAACGCTTGGAGTAATGCGGGATCAATCTTTATCACACCCGACTGAACATGAATATAAGCCTGTCGCCATAAGCGTTTGAGAAAACGGTAAGCGCCATCGACACCGGCATCTGCCCATTCCAATGTCTGTGTAGGAGGGCTGGCGAACATCATAAACAGACGGGCAGTGTCGGCACCATACTCTTCCACCAGATTTTGTGGATCAACGCCATTATTTTTGGATTTCGACATAGTGCCGATGCCACCTGATTCAACCGGTTGGTTGTCAGCCAATAAAATCGCACCGCAGCGCTTGTTTTGTTCGTCATACTGAATCTGAACTTGAGAAGGATTATAATATACAACTCGCCCGCTGTCGGTTCTGCGATAATAAATTTCATTCAGCACCATGCCCTGTGTCAACAGATTGGCAAACGGCTCATCCAGAGCCAACAAACCAAGATCGCGCATAACCTTGCTCCAGAAGCGCGAGTACAGCAAATGCAGAATAGCGTGCTCAATACCTCCGATGTATTGATCAGCCGGCAGCCAGTAATTAACGCGCTCGTCAGTCATTGCCTGGTATTGATCCGGGCAAGCATAACGTGCGTAATACCAGGATGAATCGACGAAGGTATCCATGGTATCGGTTTCTCGGCGTGCGGGCTTGTCGCATTTGGGGCAGGTACATTCGTAAAAAGACGGAGTTTTTGCTAGCGGGTTGCCCGAGCCATCGGGCACCAGATCTTGCGGCAACACTACCGGCAATTGATCATCCGGCACCGGCACCACGCCGCAATCGGCGCAATGAATCAGTGGAATCGGACAGCCCCAGTAACGTTGACGTGAAATGCCCCAGTCACGCAAGCGATATTGCACGCGTTTATTGCCTAAATCCTTTTTGGTAAGCGCCGCTGCAATAGCGTCTACTGCAGCTTGAAATTCCAATCCAGAAAACTCGTCCGAATCAAATGTTCTGCCATATTTTTCATAAGCTTGTGTCATCGGTAACTCCAGTTCGGAGTCTAAGGGTTTGATGACAGCCCGAATCGGAAGGGAGTATTTTGTGGCGAACTCAAAATCACGTTCGTCATGCGCAGGAACCGCCATGACGGCTCCCTCTCCGTAACCCATCAAGACATAATTGGCAATCCACACAGGTAGTTTCTGGTCATTGAGAGGATGGATTACGAATAAACCGGTATTCATACCTTTCTTTTCTTGTGTGGCCAGATCTGCTTCCTTGGCAGAACCGAGTTTACATTCTTGGATAAAAGCCTGTAGTGATGGATTATTGTGAGCAGCATACAGAGCGATCGGATGTTCAGCAGCAACTGCTACATAGGTGGCGCCCATCAGAGTATCTGCGCGGGTAGTAAATACTTTCAGATCCTGCGGCGTACCGGATTCGATATCGGCGGGGAAGGTAATGTCGACACCGTAGCTTTTGCCGATCCAATTAGCTTGCATGGTCTTGACTCGTTCTGGCCAGCCGGTCAGCGTATCAAGAGCAGTAAGCAATTCGTCTGCATACTGGGTGATTTTCAGGTAATACATTGGAATCTCGCGTTTTTCCACCGGGGCCCCAGTGCGCCAACCGCAGCCATCAATCACTTGCTCATTGGCCAGCACTGTTTGGTCAACCGGGTCCCAATTGACCGTGCCGGTAGTTTGATACGCCAGCCCCTTTTCCAGCATGCGCAGGAATAGCCACTGATTCCAGTGATAATAGCTTGGGTCACAAGTAGCGATCTCGCGTTCCCAATCAATACCCAGCCCCAGGCTTTTCAGTTGCTTGCGCATATAGGCAATGTTGTCGTAAGTCCATTTAGCAGGGGATACATTATTCTGCATAGCAGCATTTTCTGCGGGAAGGCCAAACGCGTCCCAACCCATTGGCTGCAATACATTAAAGCCCTGCATACGACGGTATCGCGACAATACGTCGCCGATAGTGTAGTTTCGTACATGACCCATATGCAACTTGCCGGAAGGATAGGGAAACATCGACAAGCAGTAGTACTTAGGTTTTTCGGGAGCCTCGATTGCTTTGAATGCGGATGTTTGTTCCCAATATTGTTGCGCGTTTTTTTCAATTTCCTGGGGATGGTATTTTTCTTGCATGGGCGTGGTGTTTAGCTTTTTCTTAAGATAGCCAATTATAGCGTGAAGTATTTAGATGAATTGCGTCTATTATGGACTCTTGTTGGTAGACCATATATGTTTTGAGTCTATATGGAATTCTTTGTTTTAGTATAATAAGCTGCAATTGAGTAGAAATCGGAATTTCACTCCATTGCAGCCTCAATGCACTGAACCATTATCTTGATAATTGACTACTCCAGTCGAAAGCCGATTTTAAGTTTGACTTGATAGTGTGCAACTTTGCCATCAATAATATGCCCGCGCGTTTCCACTACTTCAAACCAATCCAGGTTACGCACACTTGTTCCAGCTTTTGCAACCGCTAATTGAATGGCATCATCACTGCTTTTGGTTGATGAACCAACAATTTCGATGATTTTATAAATATGATCGTTCATTTTGGACTCCCTATGCTATTGTTGAGAGTTAAGTTATATCATATTCTTGGCTGACAACTGAATTAGTCTTTGTGATAAGGATTAATCAAAAGAATTTGCATATCCTTATGTTTCAAACTTGTATCATGGTCAAAGCGAGCTAAAATCCCACTGGTCCAACTTACGGAGAATATTAATCATGAAGTTTAGATTATTACTAATTCTGTTTATTATCGTTTTACTTGTGGCATGTGCAACCACACCCACGGGGCGAAGCCAGCTGGCTTTTATGCCTGACAGTGAGCTAGATGCTATGGGGCTGCAGGCATTTACAACTATGAAGAATGAAAAAGAGATAAGTCAGAATACGCGAGAAAATCAGTTTGTGCGCTGTGTTGCAAATGCCATCACGCGAGAGACTGGAGGTGATTGGGAGGTGGTGGTGTTTGAGGATAATACTTTGAACGCCTTTGCCTTGCCAGGAAACAAAATTGGCGTGCATACTGGATTAGTTGATTTAGTGGACAATCAAGATCAGTTAGCTTCCGTGATTGGCCATGAGATCGGCCATGTAATGGCGAAACACAGCAATGAACGGATGTCGCAGAAACTGGGAGCGCAAATGGGGATGTCCATCATCGCTGCGGTTGCTGCGCCGACTACTCCCATGGGGCAAACTGCATTAGGCTTGCTTGGAGTCGGGACACAATATGGATTGATTATGCCATTTAGCCGCCTGCATGAAAGTGAAGCCGATGCAATTGGTATTGAATTGATGGCAAAGGCCGGATTCAACCCTGCGGAAAGCATTACACTGTGGCAAAAAATGGCACAGGCAAGCCAAGGTGCACAACCGGTTGAATTTTTGTCGACTCACCCATCTCATGAAACGCGTATTGAAGATTTGAGAGCGCTTTTACCTAAGGCGAACAAGATAATGGGACAAGCGCGATCAACCGGCAAGAATCCAGCTTGTAAGAAATAAACCGTTATTGCCGAGGTTCTGGTTCGTCTGCAGAAAAATCAAGCTCAACTTTTGCGCCATCGGGATCATGGCAGAATAATTGCCAAATTTCCAATTCCTTCATGCGATGCAATTCATAGTCAATATTATGCTGCTTTAGAGTATCAACAACAGCTTGCAGGTCGGATGCAGTGAAAGCCATGTGATCAATCACGCCCGCCGCCTGGACTGGCATGGGCCTCCCTGCCATGATATGCAGGATAGATTGATCCCCGGCGGCATAAAGCCACGCACCCGGCATTGCAAGCGGTGGACGATAACCTTCTTTAAGCCCCAGAATATTAATATAAAATTCCTTGCTTCTCTCCAGATCGCTGCTTAACACGGTGAAATGATTCATATCTGCGATCGCCATATTGCTGTTCTCCTTCATAAATGTGGTTTAGATATAGTACGAAATTAAATAAGTAGGCGCTACCGATTCAACGGAGGTGGCGAGAAATAGATCCATTGGATCGATTAGTTAATCAGCGATTTTCTTCGGGTCAATATACATTATCTTTATAGAAAACAGGTGCTTTTGTTTTCTTTTTCCACGCTTTGTCGGTTGCTGCTTGTAATAAAATTTGCAAGCCCGTTTAAGAAAATCTTCTTTCTTCCGTAATTCATATCCTTGAAGCTAGTAATGTGATGGTGATTTTTTGTATAGAGATAACTGGAGAGGGCTTTATGTTGCAAGAGCGAATTGCAAGTTTAACTGCTGAGCAGGCTGGTCAAGTAGTTAATCATTTAACCAACGAGTTTCTGACTTTCCGTCTAGGAAACGAAGAATATGGGATTGAGATTCTCAAAGTACAAGAGATTCGAGGCTATGACGCGATTACTCAAATTGCTAATGCGCCTGATTTCATCAAAGGTGTTGTCAATCTGCGCGGGATTATCGTGCCGATTATTGATATGCGGATTAAATTCCAGCTAAGTGATGTGAAGTATGATCAATTTACCGTAGTGATTATTTTAAATGTAGCCGGTCGTGTAATAGGAGTCGTTGTGGACGGTGTGTCGGATGTAATCACTTTGGAAGCCGGACAGATGCGACCTACTCCGGAATTGGGTTCAGTAATCAATACAGAGTACATCATGGGGCTTGGTGCTGTCGATGAACGCATGTTGATATTGATAGATATCGAGAAACTGATGGATAGTAGTGATATGGGAATATTGGATCGAAGTATCAATTTGTAAATGTGGCAGTTTGTTAAATAAGACCTAATTAAAGGAAAAGTTTATGCTTAATAACATGACGATTAAATCACGACTGGTATTTGTCATTGGTATGCTATCTGTTTTGTTGGTTGGTATCGGTAGTATGGGGATATATGGCTTAAATCAAACCAATGATTCTTTTAGAGGCGTTTATGAAGATCGTGCGGTTCCATTGGGGGACCTTGGTTTGGTTTTGGATCGTATGCAACGTGCAAGGCTTAATGCGGCAATGTCCGCTTACGGGAGAAGTGCTGAAATTGTAAAAGAACGGCAAGTTATGACGATTCAGCGAGATGCAGAGGTTGCCGATCTTTGGAAAAAGTATATGGCCACTACTCTAACACCTGATGAAGCGGCACTTGCTGAAAGCTTTAATCAGCAGTGGAGGATATATACAGAATCGCGTAATCACACATTGAATTTAGCTGCTGCAGGAGATTATGATGCCGCGATTGAAAATTTGACACATGATGCCGGTGCTAAATTCGATGCAGTCCATGGAACCATGCTGAATCTGTTGGAGCTGCAACGTAATGTGGCGGCTAAGGAATATGCTGAAGCTCAAAGTAACTATAACAGCATTTTTGTGGTTTCTTCTACAGTGATTACGTTGGGAGTATTATTGGCTGTCATAATGGGTTTCTTGCTGATACGAGCGATTGTGGGTCCGTTAAATGAAGCAGTTGCGGTTGCGAATGCGGTGGCATCGGGTGATTTGACCAGTCGAATCGAAGCCAAATCGACCAATGAAACAGGTCGTTTGCTTCAAGCTCTTAAGACCATGAACGAAAATTTGGTTGATCTGGTGAGTAAAGTGCGTACAGGTACAGATCAAATTGTTACAGCTTCCGGTGAAATTGCTTCAGGTAATTCTGACTTGAGTCAACGCACTGAAGAGCAGGCGTCCAGCTTGGAAGAAACAGCATCTTCCATGGAGGAATTGACTTCTACTGTGAAACAAAATGCCGATAATGCGCGCCAAGCCAACCAATTGGCGGCCGGCGCTTCCGAGGTTGCTGTGAAAGGCGGCGCAGTCGTTGGTCAGGTAGTACAAACCATGAGCGCCATTAATGAAAGTTCCAAGAAGATTGTTGACATTATCAGTGTCATAGACGGCATTGCATTTCAGACTAATATTCTGGCGCTGAACGCTGCGGTCGAGGCAGCGCGAGCAGGTGAACAGGGTCGTGGTTTTGCCGTAGTTGCGACAGAAGTACGTACCTTGGCGCAGCGTTCTGCAGCGGCGGCAAAGGAAATTAAGGAATTGATCAGCGATTCGGTAGCTAAGGTAGAAGATGGTACACGATTGGTTGATGAAGCTGGTGCCACAATGGATGAGATTGTAACTTCGGTTAAGAGAGTAACAGATATCATGAGCGAAATTTCCGCAGCTTCACATGAACAAAGCTCAGGCATTGAGCAAGTAAATCAGGCTGTGACGCAGATGGATGAGGTTACCCAGCAAAATGCTGCTCTGGTCGAAGAAGCGGCTGCGGCGGCTGAATCCATGAATGATCAAGCACAAGCTTTAACCCAGGCAGTTAGTGTCTTTAAGTTATCTGGTGGTATTGGTTCTTCACAGGGAATGCCAATTAAGAGAAGTAACCGCCCATCTGCCACAGTTGCCAAACTGCCAAATCGCATGCCTGCGATGAAAAAAGCAGCAGCGAAGCCCAACGAGAGCTCCATTTCAGGGCAGCCACGCAAAGTGGCGTCTGGTGGTGGAGATGATTGGGAGGAGTTTTAACGCGAAGGTAATCAGTCCGATCAAATAGTTGCTCATGACTACCGAATGATCAGACTTAAGAAATTTTTGCAATAAGCACCACTCAGTACCTGAGTGGTGCTTTTTTATTCAGTCTGATCAACTGCATATTGTTCATATTGGCTTTCCGTTAGCTCCAATCTGTTACGTGGCAACACTTCAATGTGTTCTGGGTGTCTGATTGAATTCTCACTATATCTTTAACAGTATGTGACAAAAATTACAGTCATAAGTAAGATATAAAGTTATTTTCCCCCTTTGTTTTTAACTTCAAAAGTGTTCGGTAGGTATTAAACTTATAAACAGTTGTCGCAATATCGAAACCGGAATTTAAAAAATGTATCGATATCTTTACTGAGGAAGATGCTTTACATTTGACCGTTGATGGCGATGGATGATTTTATGACGAGGCCCTTTAATCCCTATTGCTTGCAATAGGGATTTTTTTTATCCTATTCAGTCATTCACCATAACAGGCGTTATCGCAAGCTGTCGACCGATCGTATTGGCTGCCAACTTTGCTACAGTAAGATCAGGATAAGGACCGGCGTGTATTTTGTACAACCCCTTATTCTTGGTAATACTCACCGTATCTCTGAGCGAAGGGAGTCTCTTATGTATGTGAGTGAGAAAGTTCCGCGCATTATCCGATGAACCAAACGCAGCTAATTGTAGATAAACCATGCTCATCTCTGCATTACTGTCGGCTACAGACAACGTGGGAGATGTTTTTGGAGCTGCCATCATACCTTGTCCATCATTGGGCATGAGAGTTTCAACTTCCACCTGACCGCTGCCACCGGCCAGTATTCCCAATTTATATGCCGCAGTATAAGAAAGATCAATGATGCGATCAGAAAGAAAAGGGCCTCGATCATTTAAACGCACGATCACCGTTTTGCCGTTTTCCAGATTAGTGACTCGGGCATAGCTGGGTAGCGGCAATGTGGGGTGAGCAGCCGTCATTGCATACATATCATAAACTTCTCCCGAGGCTGTATTGTTTCCATGATAGCGACGCCCATACCATGAAGCAATTCCGCGTTTTTTATAAGGTTCTAGTTCAGTCATTGGCTTAAAATATTTTCCTAATGCAACATAAGGTTGCATATTGGCTGTACGCAATGGCTCAGCTTTAGGCACGGCATCTGGGACAAGATGTAAGTTTGGTGGAGGATTATCTCCCGGACCATCGTCCAGATAGTACCCACCTCCGCGCCTAGTAATTCCATTTGCGCTGGTACCTGATAAATTGGTTGTTGTAGTTTTCTTCTTCTGCTCTTGAATGCTGCTACTATATTGTGGTGTACTGCCGCACGCAGCTAAGAGCACATAAATCAATGCAAATGCCAATCCAGAAATTGGTCTTGATAGTAAAGATAAATATTTGTCCGCTTCAAAGTATGAAAAATTAGTGTTTGTCATGTTTTTACTAGTTTAGGGTGTGTCTGAATACTCATCAAAATACCAAAACCAAGCAGCATTGTAACCATAGATGTACCGCCATAACTGATCAACGGAAGCGGTACACCTACAATGGGTAGGATGCCGCTCACCATTCCCATATTAACAAATATATAAGTGCAAAAGGTCAACGTAATTGATCCAGAGATCAAACGTGTAAACTGTGTTGAAGCATTTGTAGTAATCGCTATGCATCGTCCAATCACTAGCAGATATAGTAATAATAATACAGTATTCCCAATTAGCCCGAATTCTTCTGAAAAAACAGCAAAAATAAAATCGGTGCTTTGCTCTGGCAAAAAATCTAATTGAGTCTGTGTGCCATTCTGCCACCCTTTACCGGCAACTCCACCAGATCCTATTGCAATTGAAGATTGTATCGTATGATAACCAGCGCCCAGCGGATCTTGTGTTGGATCAAGCAATGTCATGATACGCTGTCGTTGATAATCGTGCATCACTGACCAAATTACCGGTAAACTTGCGGCCGCTGCCGTCATCAATCCAACAATGATACGCCAAGACAATCCAGCCAGAAACAGAACATAAAAACCGCTAGCGGCAATTAGCAATGCAGTACCTAAGTCCGGTTGTCGTAAAATCAGTAACACTGGCAACAATAACAATATCGTAGCCCCAAAATAATCTCTCAAACGTAAAGCAATTTCATGTTTATCGAAATACCAAGCCATCATCAGCGGTATCGCAATTTTCATCAATTCAGATGGCTGAATGCGAGTAACCCCAATGTTCAGCCAGCGCCTGGCGCCATTGTTTATTTCTCCAAATAACGCCACGCCGATAAGTAAAATCAATCCCAGCATATACATCGGTAATGCTAGGCGCATTATTTGTTGCAGCGGAATATTTGCAACTAACCACATAATTACCAGCGCTATCAGCATATTGATTGCTTGATTGCCGATTTTGGATATATTTCCACCCGTAGCGCTATATAGCACAATCAGCCCTATCGTCATTAATATTAGGATTACGGCCAGCAGAAAGCTATCCATATAGCGTGTAAGATAGTGCCAGATTTTTCTAATTGCAATCATGCATTACGTATGTCGGACGATAGCTAGTTTGTTGAATGTATAATGATTTTTCTCAGAGATGATCATGCGCGTGATCTTGAATGGGCTCAATCAAATGTGCAGGATCCGTTTCAGGTAATGTACCTAATAAGAAATAATCAAATACTTGCCTTGCAATAGGAGCTGCTGTTGAACCGCCGGTTCCAGTATTTTCGACCAGAATTGCCAAAGCAATCTTGGGATCGTCTG
Organism: Nitrosomonas supralitoralis; assembly: GCF_003011925.2. GTDB lineage: Bacteria > Pseudomonadota > Gammaproteobacteria > Burkholderiales > Nitrosomonadaceae > Nitrosomonas > Nitrosomonas supralitoralis. Next base: position 31,929 of record NZ_PXXU01000007.1, on the reverse strand, counting down.
CTGGGGCATAGGCGATAAACATCGCATGATCGCGGTGACGTTCATTGATCAATTTTTCATTGTAACGCTCTCCCTGTTTAATGCCGACAACCTGCGATGTACCCGTTTTGCCAGCAAAAGTATAGGCTGCATTGGCACCCGCTTTCGCTGCCGTGCCACCAGGGCGGGTGACATCCACAAGTGCATTTTTGACAACCTCAAGATTTTTAGGCGTAAGATTCAAACTATAGTGCAGTTTAGCTGGGATATCCTCAACTTCACCGGTTTGACTATTTTGTATTTGTTTAACCAGGTGGGGTAAATATGCCTTGCCATTATTTGCGATGATCATCGTGGCGAAAGCGAGTTGAAGCGGCGTAGTCAAATTATATCCCTGTCCAATTGAAACCGAAATAGTATCTCCAGCGTACCATTTTTGTTTATGTTGCCTCATTTTCCAGGCAGAAGAAGGCAATAACCCGGATGCTTCTCCTTCGATGTCAATTCCCGTTTTACTTCCCAGCCCGAACTGACTGATAAAATTGTGTATATTGTCTATTCCCAGATCGTTAGCAAGACTGTAGTAATAAGTGTCGCAAGAAACAACTAAAGATTTGTGCAAATCGACTCTGCCATGTCCACCGGGTTTCCAGTCGCGATAGCGGCGGCTGACGCCGGGTAGTGAAAAGTATCCGGGATCACTCATACTATATTCGGCCGTGCGCTTTCCCAGTTCAAGTGCGGCTAGCGCCATAAAGGGTTTGAATGTAGAGCCTGGAGGATAAACTCCCCTTAGTGCTCGGTTATTGAGGGGACGGTCAATCGAATTGTTAAGAATACTCCAGTTTTCTTGATCAATGCCACCGATAAAGAGATTATTGTCGTAACCTGGTTTACTAACGAAAGCAAGCACTTCCCCATTATTTGGATCCAAAGCAACCAGTGCGCCACGGCGATCACCAAATGCGATTTCCGCGGCCTCCTGCAAACCAAGATCTAAAGTAAGAATTAAGTTATTGCCAGGAATGGGCGGTGTTCGAGACAAAACGCGAATAGAGCGACCTGCTGCATCTGTTTCAACTTCTTCAAATCCTGTGACGCCATGTAATTGTTTTTCATAGCTCTGCTCAACGCCAATTTTCCCAATGTGATGAGAACCGCGGTAATTGTGAAGCTCACCACTGCTTTCGAGTTGCTCGAGATCTTGATCATTGATACGGCTGATGTAGCCGATGACATGTGAAACAATCTCTTTTTCAGGGTATTGACGGTATACTTGGGCATTGATTTCAATGCCTGGGAAACGATACCGATTAGCTGCAAAGGTAGCAATCTCGACATCTGTCAAACGATTCTTAATAGGTAGGCGTTTAAATCGTTTGCTCTCTTTGAGCAATTTCCTGAATCTCTGGCGGTCCGTAGGGGTGATCTCAATAATTGCTGCCAGCTCATTCAATGTCGATTCAAGATCCTGAATTTTACTGGGCACTACCTCCAACGTATAAGCTGAATAATTTTGCGCCAATACCTTTCCATTTCGATCGGAAATTAGTCCTCGATTGGGAACCAGTGGCAAAATGGAAATACGATTCGCTTCTGCCAGTGTATGATAATGCTCTTGCTGAATAACCTGTAAATAATAGAAGCGCGCATAGAGAAATAGGAACAGAACAAAAACGAAGCCTGCGCTGATGGCAAGCCGCAAACGAAACTTGTACAGCTCGACAGGGTGGTTCCGCAGTTCTACACGTTGTTTCATAATGCGTTAGGATCTTGTTTTGGCTTTAATAGCAGCGTTATCAGAAAAGAAGTTGGTGCCCACAGTAAAGTACCTGTGACAGTAGCTAGAAAATATTTCCAGCCGGGCAGTGTTGATCCGCTCGATAAGGCTATCAGAACGATGACTATTTGCATTAGAAGTAAGAAAAAGCCAATTTGGGGTGCTTGCTCTAACAAACTGAATAGTCTCAAACGTCGACCGGAAATCAGCGTCAGATAAAAAATGACAGAATAAGCCAGAGCATGTTGTCCCATAATTCCTGCGCTGCCCACATCCATCATTAACCCCATGCCAAATGCCACACTCATCCCTAATTTGTATGGATGATTGACATTCCAATAGGCTATTGCAAGCGCTACAAAATCAGGGCGCGAAATTAAAAGTTGGCCTTGCAATGGCAGAAAGTTGAGGATAAGTGCGATCACTAGGCTTATAGCAATAAACCAACTACTGGCAGGTACATACATATCCTGCCCCAAGTAGTTCTCTTTAATTGAGTTACTTACTTTGATTCTTTCCTGATTCAATTGTTGAAGTCTCTAGAGAGTCGTCGGATTCAATCTGCGCCAAAGGCAAAATTAAAACCTGTCGATTGCGATTCACACCAGCGATCGGTATGCTGGTAACTAGCGCAAAATCACTCGCAGGGTCCTGCTTAATTTTGAGCACAATTGCAACTGGAATCCCTCGAGGATACACTCCTCCAATCCCGGAAGTAACTAATATATCACCTTGCTGAATATCCGTATTTATTGATATGTAACGCAATTCCAGCTCATTACTCTTGCCAGTTCCAGATACAATCGAACGTAAACCATTGCGAACAACTTGAATGGGAACAGCATGATCTTTATCAGTCAGCAGTGTCACTTCAGACGACCAAGGATATAGTTGAGTAATTTGCCCGATGATACCCTTGTCATCAATCACTGCTTGACCGAGCTGAATATCATGATAACTACCTTTGCTCAAGGTGACTTTATGATTGAACGGATCACGCGGAGTATACTGGATTTCTGCTAAAACTACTTTCGTTTTGGTAGTGGTTTCAACTTGCTGCGCCGCGCCTAACAATCTGCGTAAGTGAATATTTTCTGCCTCCAGCGCATCTAATTTCAAAAGCTGTTCACGGCGTTCCAGATAAAGATGTCTCAATTTGACATTCTCTTCGAGCAAGTTAAGGCTGGTAATGAATTTCTCAACTCGATCATATATATCCGATGGGATATAAGCAATTTTTTGTATAGGAAAGACAATCACACCAATTGTTTGACGCAACTGAGGAAAATATTTAAACCGCGTATCTTCTGCAATCAGCAAACAGGATAGTAACGCAATAATAAACAACCGCGTAAATGGTCCGGGGCCATTCCTGAAAAACTGTGGTGCTGTTTCCATTACGTCTCCTCTTCAAGAGAAAGACTTGGTTTTGTGTCAGAGAAAAAAGTAATTTGTAATTAATCAACAGTTAATCACGAGCAAAAATGCCAATAGATCGATCCATATTTTCCAGCGCGACGCCAGCTCCTCGCACGACACAGGTCAGCGGATCATCGGCAACAATGACCGATAAGCCGGTTTCTTCCATTAATAGTCGATCAATATCGCGTAGCAGAGCTCCGCCTCCTGTCATAACCATACCTTTATCAGCAATATCCGAGCCCAATTCTGGTGGTGTATGTTCCAAAGCAGATTTAACTGCACTGATAATACTATTGATCGGTTCAGCCAATGCCTCCAGGATTTCATTGCTGGAAATTGTAAAACTGCGCGGTATTCCTTCCGCAAGATTACGACCTTTTACCTCAATTTCCCGCACTTCGGAGCCTGGAAAAGCTGAACCAATTTCCTTCTTAATGATTTCTGCCGTAACTTCACCGATCAACATGCCATAATTGCGACGAATATAGTTGATAATCGCTTCATCAAATTTATCTCCTCCAACGCGTACAGAGTTGGAATAAACGATACCACCCAAAGAAATAACGCCAACTTCTGTAGTGCCACCACCAATGTCAACCACCATCGAACCGGTCGGTGATTCCACAGGAAGATCAGCTCCTAATGCAGCTGCCATCGGTTCTTCGATCAACTCAACCTTGCGCGCACCAGCGCCATAAGCTGCTTCACGAATTGCACGGCGCTCCACTTGCGTAGAGCCATAAGGTACACATATTACAATGCGCGGATTGGCGGAAAATAGGCGGGGCGGATTTACTTTGCGGATAAACATCTTTAGCATCTGCTCCGTCACGGTAAAATCGGCAATCACACCATCTTTCATAGGACGGATTGCGGTAATGTTACCAGGGGTACGGCCTAGCATTTGCTTGGCTGCTAGACCGACCTGCTGGATCATTTTCTTACCGTTGGCTCCACTTTCTGTGCGGATAGCCACTACTGAGGGCTCATCCAGCACAATACCTTGACCGTGGACATATATTAGCGTATTTGCTGTGCCCAAATCAATCGCCATGTCTGTTGAGAAATAGCTTCCGAGAATGCTGTTGTTCAAGAAATTAAACATTGTGGCAATATCCGATATTAGTAATTATGTGAGAGCGAATAATAAATAAAACCATCAAAAATAATACGCCAGTTAAACTGCGGCATGATACCCTAATACTTCTTTGAATATAAGGTTACCTATTTAAAATGACTTTATCGGTTAATGACGTTAAACGGATTGCTGATCTTGCCTATATTGAGATTAACGATGTCGAGGCGAAAGAAACTCTGGATCAGTTATCCGGTATTTTTGATCTAATAGAAACCATGCAAGCCGTCGATACTTCAACAGTAGAGCCCATGTCTCATGCGCAAAGTGTCTTGCAGCGCCTACGCGAGGATGAGGTCACTGAAGCTGACCAGCACGAATTATATCAATCGAGTGCACCCCAAGTCGAAGCCGATCTCTATCTGGTTCCTCAAGTCATTGAATAAAAAAATAATTGAATGAAATTCAAAGAATTTCATAAGCTCATAAAGCATAGCCATTATACGCAACAATTTATTTCTCTCTAATCAGTAAATCCATGTTTAATGCCAGTCTTAAACAACTCTCGATCCAGCTTGCCGAAAAAGAAATTTCCAGCACTGAACTAACCACTCAATTTTTGCAGCGTATCAAACAACACAATCCTGAATACAATGCGTTTATTACAGTCAACGAAGAAATAAGTCTTGCGCAAGCAAAGGCAGCAGACAAAATGATTGCCACTGGGCAGGCCGGTCCATTAACCGGGATTCCGATAGCGCAGAAAGATATTTTTTGCGCCAAAGGTTGGTTGACCACTTGCGGCTCAAAAATGCTGTCAAATTTTGTTTCTCCGTATGATGCCGGTGTCATTGAGCGTTTTAATCAGGCTGGTGCAATCAATATCGGTAAGACCAACATGGACGAATTCGCCATGGGATCAAGCAATGAAACATCCTATTATGGAATAGTAAAAAATCCTTGGGATATTGCAGCAGTGCCTGGAGGCAGTTCAGGTGGCGCAGCGTGTGCAGTTGCAGCCAGATTAGCGCCCGCAGCCACGGGCACTGATACCGGTGGCTCCATCCGCCAGCCAGCCGCATTATGCGGCATCTGCGGAATTAAACCGACATACGGACTGGTATCGCGCTACGGCATGATCGCTTTTGCTTCCAGTTTGGATCAGGGCGGTCCGATGGCGAAAACGGCCGAAGATCTGGCCCTCCTGCTAAATGTCATGATCGGATTCGATCCGCGTGATTCCACCAGTCTGCAACGCGATGCTGAGAATTACGCGCGAGATTTGCAGAAACCATTAGCCGGTCTGCGTATTGGTTTACCGAAAGAATATTTTGCCGAAGGCATGAGTCATGATGTCGCAAGCGCGATCGAGAAAGCCTTGGTTGAGTACCGCAAATTAGGCGCGCAAACTGTCGAAGTTTCATTACCCAATGCGCCACTGTCAATTCCGGTTTATTATGTGCTGGCACCCGCCGAGGCATCGAGCAATCTGTCCCGTTTTGATGGAGTACGCTACGGTTATCGAGCCCCATCATACAGCGATCTGGCGGATATGTACCGCAAAACGCGTGCACAAGGCTTTGGGGCGGAAGTGAAACGACGAATTCTGATCGGCACATATGTGTTGTCGCATGGTTATTACGATGCATATTACATCAAAGCGCAGAAACTGCGTCGTCTGATCGCGCAGGATTTTACTGAAGCCTATAAGCAATGCGACATTATCATGGGACCTACCACTCCCACCGTCGCATTTAATCTGGGAGAAAAGAGCGGCGATCCGATTCAAATGTATTTATCGGATATTTATACCAGCGCGGCAAATCTGACCGGAATGCCGGCGATGTCGATCCCTATTGGTTTTGGTGATAAAAACCGACCAATCGGTTTACACATTATCGGTAATTATTTTAAGGAGGCGCAAATGCTGAATATTGCACATCAATATCAACTGGTGACAGATTGGCATTTGAAGTCTCCAGTTTAAAGCTATCGTTATCACGTGAAATCAATTATTTATCCGGAAATTTATCATGCAGTGGGAAATTGTCATCGGTCTTGAAGTTCATGCTCAACTTTCAACGCAATCTAAGATCTTCTCAGGCGCCTCCACTGCCTATGGGGCGCCACCCAATACTCAGGCGTGTGTAATCGACCTGGCATTGCCCGGTGTTTTGCCAGTGCTCAACAAGGGCGCGGTTGAGCGAGCAATCAAGTTTGGTTTGTCGGTCGGCGCAAAAATCAATTCACCCTCCGTTTTCGCGCGTAAAAATTACTTTTATCCCGATTTGCCAAAAGGTTATCAAATCAGTCAATATGAATTGCCAGTGGTGCAGGGTGGCAGCATTCACATCCAAGCCGATGGCGTTGATAAAATCATCTACTTGACTCGCGCGCATCTGGAAGAAGATGCGGGCAAATCGCTGCACGAGGATTTTCATGGCATGAGCGGGATTGATCTGAACCGGGCCGGTACACCATTGCTGGAAATCGTATCCGAACCGGATATGCGCAGCAGCAAGGAAGCCGTAGCCTATGCCAAGATGCTGCATGGTCTGGTACGCTGGATCGGCATTTGCGATGGCAATATGCAGGAAGGTTCTTTTCGCTGCGATGCCAATGTCTCGGTACGTCCGCACGGCACGGAAAAACTTGGCACGCGTTGCGAAATCAAGAACTTGAATTCATTCCGTTTTCTAGAGAAGGCGATTGATTATGAGGCCAGAAGACAGATTGAAATCCTGGAAGATGGCGGTACTATCCGGCAAGAAACCCGTTTGTACGATGCCAGCAAAGATGAAACACGTACTATGCGTACCAAGGAGGATGCCAACGATTACCGCTATTTTCCCGACCCGGATTTATTGCCGCTCGAAATCTCCGCAAACTGGATTGAGCAGGTCAGATCTGCCTTGCCGGAATTGCCTCAGGCGCGCCGCGATCGTTATATTTCCGAATTCGGACTATCCGGCTATGATGCTTCCGTATTGACAAGCTCTCGTGAAACTGCTGATTACTTTGAAGCCACGGTCAGGCAATTGCCCGCGCAGGCAAAATTGTGTGCCAATTGGATCATGGGCGAGATTAGCGGACAATTAAACAAAGAAGGACAGGAGATCACCGACTGCCCAATCACACCTTCTCAACTTGCTATGCTGCTGGAACGCATCGCTGATGGCACCATTTCAGGTAAGGCAGCCAAAACAGTATTTGAAAGCATGTGGAGTGGTGAACTGGAAAAAAATGTCGATGCTATCATTGCCGCTAAAGGGTTAAAACAGATTTCTGACGAAAGCGCCATTGAGAAACTGGTTGATCAAGTATTGGCAGCCAATGAACAACAAGTCGCTGACTATCGTAACGGCAAAGAAAAAGCTTTTAATTCACTGGTTGGTTTGATCATGAAAGCAGCTCAGGGTAAGGCCAATCCAGCACAAGTGAATACAATTCTGAGAAATAAACTGGCAGGATAGAAATTAATACAGCGATATTATCTTTAAATCTGATCTGCTGATAAGGTTTAAAGCACGAAGCTAATTAACTCAACTACCAATGCTTTTTTGCTTTATTCCAGCGATAGAGCGCAGCTGCAAATAGATTGTAGCCCAAAGTGCACAGTTGTCTGACAACCGGAATTCCCAGCACCTTCGCTTTCCAGCGTTCATGCGCAGATGCTCGCCAGATGGCCAAGAAAGCATCGAAACCAACATGAAGATTTCCTGATTCATCAATAACATGCAATCGCTCGCGAACAAACTCAAGATCAGCGTTGATCTCTGAAATAAGCGCGCGATGTGTGTGAATATCGTTCCACTTGATTTCACAACGGCTTTCTTTGTCCATCTGAGCTTCAATTCCAGCTTTGCATACCGGACAGGCCGAGTTGTAATACACTTTTATTTTTGGTTGACTTGTCATAGTGATTTTTCATGATAAATAGCCAAGAAGATAACGTTCCCGCTCAGGTCAAAGAGTGATCAAGTTTTTCTATTTTCTCTTCTCGTATATCATTAAACCCAAGTCTTATATTTAGAATTCTTGTCTTGTATTTTCTACGCATTTTGTAGTCTGACTCACAGTAGCATAATTGACTTCAAAATGCTTGAGCTTGTGTTTGTGTCATGAGTGATAGGTGTCTCAATGCGTCTGAGTCTTTTTTATAGTAGCTGCCTATCATACGCGCGAAATAGCTTGAATTGTCTTTCATTCCGCGTATGTCGAGTCGTGTCTGGACTCCTCGTCCGTTTTATTAGGTCAAGGAGTCCGCGCGCGTGCTTTGTATGCTTAGTAGCCCGATGACGCGGAAACACCTGATTTATCAGAAGATCTGTTCAGTCTATGCCGTTCTCTGTGGTAATCGACAAACAGCGCCGTCATATTTCACCAAAATTAAGCGCTAACTGAAATAAATATGTCGATACTTTGCGCACTTGTATTTGCGATTTTCTTGCGTATTGCCAGAAAAATATAGACGTCGCAGGTTTGCAATGACGGGGAGAATTCTCAGGAAAGTACAGCTACCAGTTCGATGCTGGTAGCTGTACTGACGTTAGTCTCCGATTGGATTTTTCTGTGCGGCAGTCAAGCCGGCTTTCCAATCTTCTGGCAGGTTTTGCACCCAACCATTATATACATTGGGAACAGCGAGTATTCCCTGACCACCAAATCCAGCCAAGCTGCTGATAGCGTCATCTTTGGCAACACTTGCATCCGCTACCATAGAGATGTCGCCTGCTATTGTCGCATCCGATAAATCACCGTCACCATTCGGGTCTACATCAACCACGATAATGCGGTTAGAAAACTTGCTTGTAACATAGGCATAGTAGCCGCCACCCTGTTTGGCACCAAAATTTGCTCCATGACAACCTGGATCACAAGGCAGCATCTTGACGATGGTATCCGTCTTTGTATCGATGATAACAATTTGCCCACCAGTGGCTGCCACTACGGCTGCTTTACCATCCGGCGAAACAGGGATCTGAATAGGAAGCACACCTACAGCAATGTTTCCATTGCCATCATTATCGGCAAAAGTTCCAGCTATCGGATTATAGTCAGCGATCAGATCGATCGTTTTCAATAAAGCTCCCGTATCTCCATTCACCACACTTACAGTGTGATGCAATAAATTGGATGCGTAAGCTTTGCTGGCATCCGGCATCAAACCGATAGCAATAGGATGAGCGCCTGGAGCTTTATTTCCTATGGCCGTTCGGTGTTCTATGGTGCCGTTAGCAGTGTAAATTCCTACATCGTCGGTATTGATATTGGGCGTTACGATTCTCCCGTCTGAACTAATCCAATGTCCATGCGGATTGGCAGATGTATGTCCAAGAGCTTGTGTTGGCATCATTTTACTGATTGTCGTTGTTCCTGCCGGAATAACCATAATGCCGTTTTCGCCGTTGATTGCTATCGTAATGTCATCATTACTGGGTTGCGTCATTACGTGTGATGGCGAATTTCCGACCTGAATATTTTTGATTAATTTTCCATTTTCACGTTTAATCAGAGTCAATTTGTTATCAAACCATTGCGTCTGGAAGATAATTGACTGATCTCGGTTACTCCACATATTATGCGGATTATTCATGTTAATTTCAGGTAATGCAATTTTACGTTTGATCTGCCAGGTTTCAGCATCCAATACTGTAATGGTTCCTGGTTTTGTTTTACCTGAAGTTTTTTCAAATTGAGTATTGACCCATACTTCTCCGACACCTGGAGTCAAAGGTGGAATCGGCGCTGCAAGCGGCGCGTCTACCACATTAAGAATACTCAGTGAAGCAGCGAATCCGCCGTCCCGAATACCACCAGAGGGTTCGCCTGAAATTCTGACAGGAATTGTTGGAAATCTTACATTCCATAATCCGGAAGAATAATCTTGCCAATTAACAGGAGAGGTGGCGACAAAAAAAATTCTTAGTAACCGAATCGCCAGATCACTGTTGGTGGGAAGACCTTGAATACCTGTTACAAGATCAATTTTAAACTCTTGTGCCGGGTTACCTAAATCAAGTCCATTAGTATCAGGATCATCGACTATGACTGCCCCGAACATATAGGGATGTACTTTGCAGGTGAATACGTACAATCCCGGTGTATCCAGTTTGACGATACCACCGCCCTTATAGGCACTGGTTTGAGTAAATGGCATATGGTGTGCACCTGTAGGCCATAGCAGTGTACTCATCGTATGTACTCCATTCGTATCCGACATGATAAAGTTGACGCTACTACCGGGAGCAATTACTTCCAATGATTTAGTTTTGATGTCAAGCGGTAGACCAATAATAGCATCCCCCCGAGCGCTTCTAAACCAACTGGCCGGCTCATCGGTTATTTCAAATGTTACCAAGCCTGGCTCATCTTTCGTGCCGAGTAAAATTCGGCCGTAAGGTGATGCGCCTACTACACTGGCCCCATCGCCTCCGATTGGATCAACCTTGAAACTACCATGCATACCTGCTTCCATATGAGACATCAAATGGCAATGATATTGCCAGCTTCCAGTACCGACGCCCGTGCCTGCCTTGACGGTAAAGGAATGAGTATCTGTTTTTTCTTTTAGCAATTTGACATCAATCACTTCGCTGGTATCTTTTTTTAGCCAGCGATGTGCATGTAGATGAAAGGTGTGCCCGGGCCCTATTGATAAGATGTGAAAACGTACAATGTTATTCTCAATCGCGCCAGGATCAGGATTCGCCCAGAGTGGTTTCTGCTGTATACCATCCCCGGAGATTTCGGTTCCCCAGAAAGTTGAACCTACCATGAATAGAACAAATTGTTTATCGACATCATCCGAGTTGACAGGAATGATACTGCCGTCTGCATTGACATAACTGTCGATCGGTCCATGTGCTTTATCAACAATGATTGCGCCAAATAAACCCAGTAGTTCCTTACCATTGCTATTGCCGTGATAAACGAAGCTACCTTCGTTACTGGCTTTTAGTTTGTAACTCCTGGTCTTTCCGGGATTAATTTTTCCTGAATCTGATTGCTTAAGGTCAGGCACCTTAAACCCGATTTTGATACCGGTGTTATTTGTTAGTGAAACATTGACCGTATCACCTTTCTTTACGAAAATGGTGGGTCCAGGTATTACTGCTTCATTCCCTGCCATAGCGTATGCGACCTGTCCGTTAGGTAAGGTTTCAGCTGTAAGTGAAATGTTATGAACAGCGGCCAGAGCGAGCGGTGAGATTAAGAGAGTAACTACAACAAACACGATCGTAACTATTAGTTTTCTCGGGCTAAATATATTGCTAGCTTGCATTTTCTATCCTTATTATTTAGGTGCCAAACATTTACTTAGTGGACTAGAAATTTTCCTCTCATGCCCAGTAGCTTATTGGAGAAATTATCGTCTTTGTAATGGGCGCTATTTTTGGCGATAACACTGAAAACATGTTTCTCTAGCGGACCAATTGCAATCTGATTAATAAAATTAGTAGTTCCCGGATCGATCCACTTATAGCCGTTAAGCTTAAAGGTGTGAATGTCAGTACCTAAGGCGATTAAATGAAATCTGACATTGGAATTTTTTGTTGCGGCGAATGTTGGATTGGCGCCATGCTTGGATTGAGTCTTGCTGGTTCCATTGATTTCCATGCCCCAGAAAGCATCGTCGCCTAAATAAAGAACATATTCCTTGTCATGGCTTGGAACGCCGATTGGGTTGACGATGATTGCTCCAAAAAGTCCTTTATGTTCTGAACCATTATGGGTTTCAAAATTATGGTCGTGGTATGGCCAAGTGCCAGCAGTTCCAGGTGCAACGTTCCATTGGTATTCATAAACGACATATGTTTCTTCAAACCCGGCACCTGCACCCTCGTCAAGGTTTTTATTGATAACTTTGAGTGTTCCATCGCTAAGGATATCGTAATGGACCCCATGCACATGAATGCTGACTTGTTTGCTGATTCCGGGAACAAAAATATTATTACCGGGAATCGCATTCGCGATCGATATCTTAACCGTGTCTCCTTCGGTTAACTCAATAGTGGGGCCGGGGATGGTGGCTTCCGGGCTATAGCGTGATGTAATATCGACGCCATCAACTTTGTGGTTTATCATTTTGTAAGCCAGCAACTTGTTTCCAAAACCATCATCCTGGGTTTCTTCCGCAGTCAATTGAATAATATGACCGGCAGCAAAACTTGTGGAATTCACAACCAAAGTTGATAGTGTCAGAGTAAGCGCAAATATTGCCGCAACTCGTTTTATTATCGACCTTTGCGACATGCTCGTAATATTGGTATTTTTTATGAGCTTTATGTCATCCTCAGCTCGATTGGATTGAAATAACATTTAAATGACCCTCCTGATGTGAAAAGCGCACAGCAAGTGAAGCGTGTATGGAAGATGCATCAAGGCCGATCAATGCAGGTGCTTACATCTGGGGTTCACGACTCACTTGCCTCTTAAGTTAGCAAGTTGATTGCAAAGGGAGAATGCAATCTTAGCTGGGGGGGGATTCTATCAAATTTGTTTTTTTTCAGGAAGAAGGTTTTTGTCCTTAACTTCTTGCTTAATCTCTTTATCAAATGGGTGAGATGTCCCGACTGGATGGGGATCTTTGAAGTAATTGTATAAGGGGGCTTTCAGACATAGCTCGATTTGTTTCTTGACGCCAGTTTTTCTATAGATAGCTGACAGCTGGTTTCTCACGGTCTTATCTGTTATAGATAGTTGCGCGCTTATTTCCTTAGCGCACAATCCCTTACATGCAAGATGTGCAACGTGACGTTCACTATCACTTAATCTGACTTGCTGGAACAGCGGAGTATCGGGTTGTGGTTGAATGTTTGGAGCGGGATCGCAATTGAATTGTGCTTGCCACAGTAGCTTGATAGTGTTGCGATCAAACCAGATGTGCCCAGTATGGATTGCAAGGATCGCCTTTAATAACAGATCTGTCGAGTTGTTTTTGCTGATTACGCCCACTGCGCCAGAACGGAATGTTTGCAGATGAGTTTGTGCGTTATTGTGATTTGATAAAGCCAATACTTTGCTGTGCGGGCAAACTTGCAGTAATTGCGTAATATGCTCTTCGTAATGGTCACTGCTCAGGAGTAAATCCAGAAGGATTACGTCAGGCTGATGTTGTTCGGCCAAGTTAAACAAATCATCGATTTGATAAGTTTCTGCAACTAAACGAATGGTAGCGTGATTATCAAACAATGAACGCAACCCCAATCGCACAAGCTCAAAACTTTCTGCGACCATTACTCGTATTTTTAAATGAGAATATTGAATCATGTTTTTTGTTTGTAAACTCTCAAAAATACTGGTTTAACGGGCAGAACTGTCAATTTTAATTATTGCTTGGACATTAAATTAGAAATTACACGCTTGCGTGCAAGACAGTAATCGTTATCTACGTTATATTCATTGAATTCTAACAGATATGCTTGTGGGTAAATATATGTCATTTGTCCTAAAGGTGCAGTAATATTTAGAGATCTCATGTAAGAATATGCTGATTTCGTGGGACTATTTGAAGTACTTATAAAGTGCAGCTTTTAGGTATAAGGGCATAAGGGCATAAGGGCATAAGTCAAGATGCTTTCTCATCAGCACACATGGGGTCAGTGGTAATAAACGTTGGCAGGCAGTTTGGAAGATGTTGATTGCCAGTTATTGCGCTGGCTTTGGTAAGTTCGTATTAATAATGAAAGCATGTATGTGTGATTCATATTAAAATCACACCTTGCCCTTTTATTAACCTCTGAATCAAGATCATGCATCCAATGTTGAGTATTGCGGTGAAAGCCGCGCGTCGTGCAGGTAATATTATTAACCAGGCTTCCAAAAATCTGGATTTGCTTACTGTGTCAAAGAAATCGCACAGTGATTTTGTCAGTGAAGTGGATGGTGCAGCTGAAGAGGCTATTATCAAGGTTCTGCAAGCAGCTTACCCCGATCATGCAATTCTGGCGGAAGAAAGTGGACATCGGGGTGATCATAACAATTCTGAATATCAATGGATTATCGATCCTCTGGACGGAACGACTAATTTCCTGCATGGTTTTCCCAAGTATTCCGTCTCCATCGCATTGAAGTATAAAGGTGTGCTGACGCATGCGGTGATTTATGATCCGAATAATAATGAGTTATTCACTGCAAGCCGAGGCAGCGGCGCTTTTTTGAATGACCGTCGGCTCCGTGTCAGTAAACGTATCAAGCTTGAAGATTGTTTGATCGGTACCGGATTGCCGTTCCGTGACTTGACGCACATCGATGCGTATTTTGCGATGTTGAAGGACATCGTACCTCGCATCGCGGGGATTCGACGGCCGGGCTCTGCCGCGCTGGATCTGGCCTATGTTGCGGCTGGACGCTATGATGGCTTTTGGGAAATTGGACTGGCACCATGGGATATGGCCGCCGGTTGTTTACTCATTACTGAAGCGGGCGGATTGGTGGGTGATCTGGAAGGCAATGAGACACAGCTGGAAAGTGGACAAATCATTGCCGGGAACCCTAAAATTTTTGGGCAATTGCTTCAGGTGATTGCGCCTCATCTCACCCCTGAGTTGATCGAAGTGCAGCGCTCTGCCAAGTCAATCTAGCATAAAATCGATATCGGATTGTCATTCGGCATCCAATGCGATCGCCGGATGCGCGATCATTCTTCTCCTCATGCGCTTTGATGGCTAGGCAGCAAGTTTTGTGACTCATTGGACGTTTATTCAATATAAGACTGCGCTTGTTTTTCCTATAAGCCATCAATATGGCCACTAAAATAATTATTTGGATGATTGCAGGTTTTCTGCTGGGTAGTTTGATTAATACCTTTGCCTTTGATGTCGCTTTCATTCAGGATTATCTGGTTTATGGTTTGTTTCACATTGTAGGCACAATTTTCATTAACTTATTGAAAATGCTGGTTGTCCCACTGGTGACTTTTTCATTGATTTGCGGCGTTTGTGGCATTGGCGATGTTAAAAAACTGGGCCGGGTGGGTATCAAAGCTTTTTGTCTTTTTCTACTGACCACTACGCTTGCAATTTCATTAGCACTCCTTGTTTCTGTCACGATAAACCCGGGTAAGGATTTTCATTTGGCACCCAATGCCCAGACGGAATTTGTAGCGCCTGAGCCACCGCTCATAACGCAAGTCTTTATTGATCTTGTTCCCAGTAATCCAGTGACGGCCTTTGCAGAAGGTAACATGCTGCAAATCATTTTTTTTACCATTCTGTTTGCAATTTGCCTGCTGATGATCGGTAAGCGAGGGCGCAGTCTAATTGATGGCGCAGAAAAACTGAATGAGGTCATGATGCAGGTGGTGAGTGTTGTCATGTCTATTGCACCTTACGGGGTATTTGCAATAATGACCAAGACCTTTGCGTTGCAAGGAATTGACTTGATTCTGCCAATGATCGGTTATTTTGGCATCGTTATACTGGTGTTATTCTGCCATGTAACCGGCACGCTTATGTTGCTATTGAAATTCTTTGGGCGTATCAGTCCAATACAGTTTCTTAAGAAAATGCGTACTGCTCAGATTTTTGCTTTCAGTACATCCAGCTCCAATGCAACCATACCCGTTACACTCAGAACAGTCGAGAAGCGTATGGGCGTGGATAATTCGACGGCTTCATTTGTTGTGCCTTTTGGTGCGACCATCAACATGGATGGCACAGCTATTATGCAAGGTGTTGCCACAGTGTTCATTGCCAATATTTATGGTATTGAACTGGGTTTAACGGGCTATTTGACTGTCATTGGCATGTCGGTACTGGCATCTATCGGTACTGCGGGCGTGCCTGGCGTCGGGCTCATTATGCTGGCCATGGTTTTCGATCAGTTGGGGTTGCCGGTTGAAGGCATTGCGTTGATCATGGGTGTGGATCGTGTGCTGGACATGATGCGTACTGCGGTCAATGTTACGGGAGATGCCGTTATCACCATGATTGTTGCACGTAGTGAAAACAATGTATCAATGGAAATATTTAATGATCAAGATGCTGGAACATTGACGCACATAGAATTGCCACATGATAAAAAGTGAAGCAGGCAGGTTGGTATCGTCTAAAAACGTAATATGCCTCTATACAAAATACAGAAATGCTCATTTATCCTGCATAAATTGCATTTTATCTCCGGAGCCGTTGGAGCGATTCAAAAAAGCGCCTTAGTTTATACTCAACTGCATTAAGTATAAATATGGCATCATCTTTTAAGATGAATCCATAGCTTAACGATTATCTCATGTCAAACTGGCCTAATATTGCGAAGCTGAGCCCGCCAAATCTTTACAGAGTTGTTGCTCGCAATCGTTTATTTATGCTGTTAGATAAAGTATGCAACGATTATCCTGTTGTCTGGATTAAAGGCCCCCCGGGATCGGGTAAGACTACGCTTGTGGCAAGCTATCTTGAAGAACGTCAACTGCCAGCCATCTGGTATCAAGTTGATGGTGGCGACTCTGACCTCGCGACATTCTTTTATTACATGAGGTTGGCTGGATTACACGCTTCCACTAGCAAGCGTCTTTCATTACCCCATTTAACGCCAGAATATCTGCCAGATCTGTCAGAATTTTTCCGTCGCTTCTTTCGCAAACTTTTCACAGCAATTCCTGAAACCTCCATACTGGTATTCGACAATTATCAGGAAATGGTTCCAACATCAGCATTCCATAATGCAATTAAAGGTGCTATCGCAGAACTACCAAAAGGTATCCACATCATTGTCATCAGCCACCTCGAATCTCCGCCTCATTTTGCACGATCACTGGCCTGCAACCTTATCGGGCAAATAGATTGGGAGGTTCTCCGCCTGACACCGATGGAAGTTAAGGCAATTATTGCAGCGTCCAACCTACAGAAATTCGATGAAAACACACTGCAATTGTTGCAAGTTCAAACTAATGGCTGGGCAGCAGGACTCGTATTGATGTTGGAATGTTTCAGGCTGGCGGGCACAGTCAACCATGTTCTCCAGACAGAAACCATGGAGCCCATATTCGATTATTTTGCTAGCCAGATCTTCGACAAATCATCTGTGGACATGCAGAGATTCCTGATGAGCACGGCTACTTTGCCGTACCTGACTGTTCAGATGGCGCAAGCTATTAGTGGAAATACAAGTGCCCATGAATTGCTTGATTTTCTCTATCGTCGCCGGCTATTTATTGACCTGCGCGCCGGTGACGAAATCAGCTATCAATACCACACTTTGTTTCGTGAATTTTTGCTGGCTCGGGCGAATAAACATTTTTCCGGATCTGAGCTTCTCGACATCAAGCGCATGGCTGCTGACCTTGCCGAGCAAAATGGCAAATTCAAAGTCGCCGCTGAGTTATATGCAGAGATAAAAGAATGGACAAGGCTTGTCGAAATGATCATCAGGCACGCAACCATTCTACTCGGCCAGGGGCGGCATCAGACCCTGCAGGATCTGATAGATTATCTACCCGCTGAAGTGAGCCAAACCACATCCTGGTTGCTTTACTGGCGTGGAATGAGTCATGTTCTGCTGAACCCTCGGGAGGCTATTGCAGATTTTGAGCAGGCATATGTTATGTTTCAGCGTGAAAATGACCTTGTCGGACTGTTTCTGACCTGTGGCAGCATAATCGACGCCTATGTTTTAATCGAAGATGATATGGCGCTCGTATTAACGTGGGCCGAGCAATTAAAAGATCTTTTGATCCAGTGTCACGGCTTCCCGTCACTTGACGTTGAAGCCAAGGTATTAGCCAGTATGCAAGGTTTGATATATGCCGCGCCCCATCACCCGCTGTTAGAAACGCTCGAGAAGCGAGCAGAAATTGTATGTGAAACCGCAATTGATCCATTTTTGCGATTCGGAATTGCCTGTGCATTCATATGGCTACCACTTTGGCGTGGTGATATTTACAGGGCTCGGAAGATCATAGAAGAAACTAACCTTCTTATGACTGCCATGTCAGTGCCTCCTCTTGATCTTATCCGCTGGCGGGTGATTGAGGCCGCCTATGCCTGGTCTACTACAGCGTCTTATCAGATTGCAGAAATAAAGATTCTGGAAGGTATTGATATATCGCGTGAAGCGGGTATTGCAATTTTGGATTGTATGCAATGGGGAAATGCCGTATACAGCGCGCTTTCCGCTGGTGAATTAACCCAAGCGAAATTTTTTCTAGAGAAAGTTGAAGCGACATTGGATGTGCAAGGTAAACATACTTTAGCGGAATACCGATTCTTGCGAGCAGGCATTGAATTGCTGGAAGGAAATTTACTGGGCGCACTCGATGACGCGTCATCATCGTTTAATCTTCATGAAAAGCTGGGAAGGCCATTTCTGACCGAGGGGGCACGATTTGGTTTGGCGCAAATTCTGGTTGAATTGAGTCAATTTGAAATTGCTCATTTTCATCTTGATCAAGTGATCCAGTACAGTCGTACGATGAAAAGTACATTTTTAGAACATCAATGCTTGTTAATAAAAGCGCATGCATGGTTAAAACAGGGAGAGGAGGCGAAAGCCTTGACACTGCTGAGTGAAGGACTGCAACTTGGCCGTGAAAACGATTATATCGTTCTCAATCTGTGGTGGCGCCCACAAGTTATGGCGCGCTTATTTTTCCTTGCTCTTAAATCCGGCATCGAGGAATCCTATGTGACAAGTGTGATTCAACGACGCAACATCAAAGCCGAGCCGCCGGAACCGGATAATTGGCCGTGGCCAATCAAGATCTACACACTCGGGCGGTTTGAAATAACATTCGACGGCAACCCATTCCGCACTTCGGGAAAAGCTCAGCACAAGCCGTTGGAATTATTAAAATGTTTATGTTCCTATGGAGGCCAGGCAATTAACCAGGATCGGATAATTGACGCACTGTGGCCTGACTCAGTAAGCGGTGCCGCGGAACAAGCACTCAGGACTACACTGCATCGTTTGCGCAAACTGTTGCAACATGCTGAGGCAGTTCGATTCGAAGACCGCCACTTATCTTTGGATCGGGGCTATATCTGGGTAGATTGCCTGGCCTTTGATCGCGTCGCACATCATCCAGGCATGACTGATCGAGCTTCGTTGCAGCGTGCATTGAATTGGTATCGTGGCCACTTTTTGGAGGGCGATACTTCACCTTGGGTATTAACTTTCCGCGACCGGCTGCGTATCCATTATCGGAGATTAATTGAGCAATATGGTGCTATGCTCGAGCAGGATGCTGACTGGCTGAGTGCAGCTGAGTGTTACCTTAAAGCTATTGAGACTGAACCTACCGTAGAACTGTTCTACTGCCGTCTCATGAATGTCTATTTGCAACTGGGCCAGCGCATCGAAGCGCTGGCTATCTATCAACGCTGCCACCAGGCTCTGTTGACCCGTTTGGGTGTTAGCCCCTCCCAAAACTTTCAAGCCATCTATCAAACACTCGTCAAAAATTAATTCCTCGCATTTTCAGGTCAATTTGCTTTCCCTTCTGATTTAGCCACAACATGAGTTTCCCGATGAATCTGTGCCTGTATCGATTAGCCTATTTTTCTTAAAACCAATTTAATGCAAATTATTTTTGAATCTGTAACTAATCTGTAACGTTCTTGTTGATATGCTCATTTCGTTAAGGGTTGATTTCCACAAAGTTGCCCAGTGTGTATAAGCGAGGCTGTGGGAATTCTTCAAGCAGCTTATTGAATTATTCTTTTGAAGGAGTTCTTATCATGGCTATCTCAACAATTAATTTATCCAGTCTCGATGGCAATAACGGTTTTCGCATGGATGGGGCCGCGGCGTATGATTATGCGGGTTTTCGGCTCAGCGATGCGGGAGATGTCAACGGCGACGGTTTTGCTGACGTGATTCTCAGTGCTGGTGGTCCTCGTTTTTCCGGCTTGAATGCATTTCATTATGTAGTGTTTGGCAAGTCATCCGGGTTTGATGCCACGCTGGATTTATCCAGCCTCGACGGCAATAACGGTTTTCGCGTGGATTCGACCGCCCCACTTGGTTTCTCACGTGGGCTGGTTAGTGGCGCTGGGGATGTCAACGGCGATGGTTTTGCTGATGTGATTGTCGGTGCTTACGCCGCTGATCCGAACGGCCCTTACTCCGGCTCCAGCTACGTAGTGTTTGGTAAGGCTGCTGGGTTTGATGCCACGCTGGATCTAGCCAGCCTCGATGGCAGTAATGGTTTTCGCCTGGATGGTGCAGCGTATGATTTTTCCGGCAATTCGGTAAGCAATGCCGGGGATGTCAATGGCGATGGTTTTGATGATGTGATTATTGGTGCCCAATATGCTAGTCCGAACGGTATAAACGCTGCTGGCTCCAGCTATGTGGTGTTTGGCAAGGCTGGCGGTTTCGATGCCACGATGAGTTTAGCCAGTCTTGATGGCAGCAACGGTTTCCGTCTGGATGGAGTAGCAGCAAGTGATAAAGCGGGCTTGTCACTTAGTAGTGCAGGGGATGTCAACGGCGATGGTTTTGCTGATATGCTTGTCGGTGCTCCCACTGCTGACCCGAACGGCAGTGCCTCCGGCTCCAGTTACGTGGTGTTTGGCAAGGCTGGCGGTTTCGATGCCACGATGAATTTAGCCAGTCTTGATGGCAGCAATGGTTTTCGTCTGGATGGAACAGCGAGAATTGATTTTTCGGGCTTATCACTTAGTAGTGCAGGGGATGTCAACGGCGATGGTTTTGCCGATGTGCTTGTTGGTTCCACTGGAACTGGCTCCGGCTACGTGGTGTTTGGCAAGGCCACCGGTTTCGATGCCACGCTGGATCTATCCAGTCTGGATGGTAGCAATGGTTTTCGCTTGAAAGGAGAAGTTTTTTCCGGTTATTCTGTTAGTGGCGCAGGAGATGTTAACGGCGACGGGTTTGCTGATGTGATTGTTGGTAATGAAGGTGCTAGCCCAAATGGCACTTACTCAGGATCCAGCTACGTGGTGTTTGGCAAGGCTACCGGTTTTGCTGCCACGTTGGATCTAACCAATCTTGATAGCAATGATGGGTTCCGTGTGGATGGAGCAGCTGCGAATGAATTATCGGGCAATTGGGTTAGCAGTGCGGGGGATGTCAATGGCGATGGTTTTGCGGATCTAATGGTCAGCGCTCCCTTTGCTGACCCGAACGGCAGTTACTCCGGTTCCAGTTACGTGGTGTTTGGAGGAAACTTTAACGGCGCGGTGACCGCTTTAGGCACATCTGGCGCAGATAAACTCAAGGGCACCAAGGCAGCAGACCGTATGGTGGCTGGTGACGGCGACGATACGCTGATTGGTCGTGGCGGTGCGGATGTGTTTCATGCCGGAGCGGGTGACGACACGATTGAGATCAGCGATGTCAACTTCCAGTTAGTCGATGGCGGCGCCGGCTACGACACCTTGAAGCTTGACCGCAGTCACCTGGACTTGGATCTGTCCAGCGTGTACGGCAGAATCAGCGACATTGAAGCCATCGATATGAAGGGCAACGGTCATAATACGCTGACCTTAAACGCGTTGGATGTACTCAATTTATCGAGTACCAGCAATACCTTGACAGTGGACGGGAATAACAATGATAGCGTCGTTGGGCTCAGCAACGGCTGGACGAACGGCGGCATTGATCATGGTTATCACACTTTCACCCATGGTGCGGCGGTGGTGCTGGTTGGGGTTCATGTGATGACGGATTTTGTTTAGGACAGCGCTGTAAAAGCAGAGTTGCGGCAATTCTTCAAGCAGCTTATTGCAATATTCTTTTGAAGGAATTCTTACCATGGCTATCTCAACAATTAATTTATCCAGTCTCGATGGCAATAACGGTTTTCGCATGGATGGGGCTGCGGCGTATGATTTTTCGGGCAGACCGGTCAGTAACGCAGGGGATGTCAATGGCGACGGTTTTGCTGATGTGCTTATCGCTGCTCCAGGTGCTCCGAACGGCAGTTTTTCCGGCTCCAGTTACGTAGTGTTTGGCAGGGCTTCGGGTTTTGATGACAAGCTGGATTTGTCCAGTCTTGATGGCAGTAACGGCTTTCGCCTCGATGGAGAGTTATATAGTCTTTTTAGTTATTCAGTTAGCAGTGCGGGGGACGTCAATGGCGATGGTTTTGATGATGTGATTGCCGGCGCTCCAGGGGCTAACTCCAGTTACGTAGTATTTGGCAAAGCTGCCGGTTTTGACGCCGCAATGGACGTATCCAGTCTTGATGGCAACAACGGTTTTCGCTTGGATGGGGCGGCAGGGGACGGATCGGGCGCTTCGGTCAGCAGTGCGGGGGACGTCAACGGCGATGGTTTTGACGATTTAATTGTTGATGCTTCTAGTGCTGATCCGAACGGTAGTTATTCTGGCTCCAGTTACGTTGTATTTGGCAAGGCTGTCGGTTTCAGTGCCACGCTGGATCTGTCTAGTCTCGACAGTAATAGCGGTTTTCGCTTGAATGGAGTGGCGGCGTATGATTCTTCAGGTTTTCCGGTCAGCGGTGCGGGAGATGTTAATGGCGATGGTTTTGCTGATTTGATTGTCGGCGCTGAGGGTGCTGATCCGAACGGCAATTACTCCGGCTCCAGTTACGTGGTGTTTGGCGGTAACTTTAACGGCGCAGTGACTGCTTTGGGCACAGCCGGAGCAGATAAACTCAAGGGCAGCAAGGCAGTAGATCGTATGGTGGCTGGTGACGGCGACGATACGCTGATTGGTCGCGGCGGCGCGGATGTGTTTCATGCCGGAGCGGGTGACGACACGATTGAGATCCGCGATGTCAGCTTCCAGTTGGTCGATGGCGGCGCCGGCTACGACACCTTGAAGCTTGACCGCAGCCACCTGGACTTGGATCTGTCCAGCGTGTACGGCAGGATCAGCGACATTGAAGCCATCGATATGAAAGGCAACGGTCACAATACGCTGACCTTAAACGCGTTGGATGTGCTCAATTTGTCGAGTACCAGCAATACTTTGACAGTGGACGGGAATAACAATGATACCGTCGTAGGACTTAGCAACGGCTGGACGGACGGCGGCATTGATCATGGTTACCACACTTTCACCCATGGTGCGGCGGTGGTGCTGGTTGGGGTTCATGTGGCGACGGATTTTGTGTAGAAATAACTTACTTGCCATGAGTTGATTACGTTCAGTATTTGAATCACTCTACGAACGTAATCAACATCTGAGTTCCGATAGCTTAAGACGGCAGGTACATGGCCGCACGAATTCAATCAGAACGCATTTCACGGCTGCTCTCGCGTGAAATAGAACGATACGTTTTTACGAAATCTCGTTTTATTGGGATATTCCTCTGTCAAAATTTTTATGACACTTGAGATTTCAAGAAAATTAACATGGATCAACCTGTCCATTCCGGATCAAGCACAGATCGATGAGATACTCATAGTGTTCAATTTCTAGCCAGTCTTCTCGAACTTGAATAGCCAACATCCTAAGCAGCTGTGCTGACGCGTACACGGTACGTCGTTTGCTCCTGAAACTTTGCAACGTTATAATGGATTCAAGTGTTGACGTCGCACGGGAAGTGGTTGAGGCGTAAGTATCAATTAAGATGATTTTAAATCAATTACTTGACTAAAAGGTATTTTTTGCGCATTTATATTTTCCAATTCATTATTCTTCGTATATTCCCCTTAATGCTGCTGTTGAGCATAGGGTTACCTGGGTCGGCGCTGTATGCGCATGCGATACCACAGGTTAAACCCCAAATTAATGACTCAGCCGCTAGCAATTCAGTCAAAGATGCTGATACCGCCAGTAAAGGTCCAGCAGATCAGTTATCCGTTATTGTTCAATCGCTGCAGGAAAAGCGTAAGCAACGAAAAGAGTTGCAACAGCAGTTGGCGAAAGCCACCCAAGAAGATGAAAAAAAAGATTTGCAGCAGCGGATTGATGAACTCAAGACAGTTATAAAGCAACTAAATCATTCATTTGAGCAAATAATTATTGGCGGCTTGGATCTGGATCCGTTTTCGGATGGACCTGCGAAGCCGTTTGATTGGAAAGAAGAGCTGATTCTGGCGACCAAACCGATCATTGATGCGCTTAAGGATTTCACCGAAAAACCACGTAAAATTGAGAATCTGCGCAGTAAAATCAGTTTATTGCAAGAGCAACACGATCTAATTGCGCTTGCGCTGAACGCAATGACGCGGTTTCAACCAGATACTATGGCCCGGCCGATCAAAGAAGAATTTGAATCTGTTACTAAAAAATGGTTGCAGAGACAAGCCGATAACGCCCAAGATTTAGAAATTGCCCATTATCAGTTGGCCAGCCTGGAGGAAAGCAATAAAGATTGGGGGCAGAGCCTGAAAACTGGGATGGTAGACTTTGCGCAGGGTCGCGGGCTCACGCTGACAATCGCTATCATTGCAGCACTAAGCATCTGGCTACTGATGCGCAGTTTACTGTGGCTGTATCAGAAAAAACTGGTTCCCCCCGGTCGCCGCAACAGCATTCAGGTGCGTTTGGCGGGATATGCCTATCGCATTCTGACCGGATTGCTAGTGATGCTGGCAATTCTGATGACATTTTATCTGGCCAATGATTTTTTGCTGCTGACATTGGCATTTGTTTTATTAATCGCAATTGCGCTGAGCCTTCGGCATATCTTGCCGCGCTATATCAACGAGACTCGATTATTGCTGGATATCGGGCCGGTAAGAATTGGTGAAAGACTCATCTATAATGGTTTGCCGATGCAGGTTAGATCGATCAATGTGCATTCGTTACTACGCAATCCTGATCTAAAGGGGATCGTCCGACTGCCATTAAGCGCACTGGATGATATGGTGTCACGTCCAGACATTGATGAACCCTGGTTTCCTTGTCGTCCAGGTGAGTATGTCATGTTGCCGGATGGTCGTTTCGGAGAAGTATTAGAGCAAACCTTGGAATTGGTGTTGCTGCAAATGAAAGGTAGTCTGGTGCAATTTCCAGCCGCTGATTTTTTTCGTCTGGACTTGCTAAATCTATCTCGCCAGGGATTCGTGGTGGTGGTTATATTCGGCATTGATTATAAGCATCAGGCACAGTGTCTGGATGAAGTGCCGACTCGTTTAAATGATGCGCTGGAGCATGCGCTTGCGCAAGCGGAATTTAGCGATAAGATCGTCAGTTTGCTGGTCGAATTTAAGGAAGCCAATACGAACTCTCTGGATTATCTGATTGTTGTCAACTGCAAAGGTGAGGCAGCCAATTCGTATTTTACGATTAATCGTCTGATTCAGAAAACATGTGTTGAAGTTTGTAACCGGGAAGGCTGGGTTATTCCATTTACTCAACTGACGGTGCATCAGGGCGAAGGATTTAAGGCGCTAAGTGAACGCAATACTCAGATACACCAGCAACTCAATCCATAATTTTAAGCCAGCAAACAGTATTTCTGTCTGAGTTGATTGAAATTAGAGTTAGGCAATTTGTTAAGTCATTCTGGGCTGAGCTAGTTGTGTTCCTCGGGAACTTCAAAAGGCAGGTCTTGGATTTTTTCGTTGGAATCAATCAAGGATTTCATCTCTTCCAGTGGTGGGAGTTCTTCCAGCGAGCGTAGATTCAAATCGTTCAGGAAGTGCTGCGTGGTGGCAAACAATGCCGGTTTTCCCGGTGCATTACGGTGTCCGATTGCTTCTATCCACCCACGTGCTATGAGTGTTTTAAGCACTGAGCCGGAAACGCTCACGCCTCGAATTTCCTCGATATCGCCGCGAGTTACTGGCTGACGGTAGGCTATGATGGCGAGTGTTTCCAAAACCGCGCGTGAATAGCGCGGTGCCTTGGGCGGTGTCAGGCGCTCTAGGTACGGCTGTATGTCTGCTTTGGTCTGAAAACGCCAACCGCTCGCGACGGTGACCAGTTCCACGCCACTATCACGCCATTTATCACGAACATCTTCTAGCAATTTCGAAAGCACGGCGGCGCTTAACTCTTGGTTGAATAATTTACGTAACTCGCTGATGGAGAGGGGTTCTGAAGTTGCCAACAAGGCAGCTTCCAGAATTCGCCTGACTTTTTCAGGATTCAGCGAACCTGGCGTATTGAGCTCACGAAGCGGCGTCAATGGAGCGGACATAAATAATATCTGAGTCAAGTGATTGAGAAATTTCCAGCAACAGTTCCTTGGCTAATTCCAAAACGGCCAGGAAGATGACAACGACTTCAGCGATGGTGGCCGCAGGGCTGAATAATTCGTAAAATTCTACTTGATCACGTCCACCCAGGTCACGCAGTACCTGGCTCATATAAGCTCTGACCGAAAGGGTTTCACGTTTAATTTGATGGTGCCGGTTGATTTTTGCGCGCGTGAGAATAGCCGCCCAAGCGTTACGAAAATCGTCCATGCTGATATTGGGTATCTGTGCGGCAGCTTGTTGTTCAACCCATACCTGGATCACGTTGAAGTCGCGACTTGCTTGTGGCAGATCATTGATACGGGTAGCCGCATATTTCATTTGTTCATATTCAAGTAAACGCCGCACCAATTCAGCGCGTGGATCATGCTCTTCTTCCGTTTCCGTCTTAGGATTGGGTAGCAGCATGCGTGACTTGATTTCGATCAGCAAGGCGGTCATCAGCAAATATTCGGCTGCCAGTTCCAGTTGATCCACGCGCATCATTTCAACATAAGCCATATATTGTTGTGTCAGCTCCGCCATCGGAATGTCCAGAATATTCAGATTATGCTTGCGAATCAGGTACAGCAGTAAGTCCAGCGGGCCCTGAAAGGTGTCCAGGAAGATTTCCAGTGCATCTGGGGGGATATACAAATCCTGTGGAATTTCCAGCAGCGGTTCGCCGCAGATTCTGGCGATCGGTTGTACTTCATTGGTTTCGATTACTGAATTGTCGTTCATTGACCAATAAGTTCAGTCTCGCGGTGTGCCGTAAAATTATGAATAACTGAGTCCCATGGCTGCGCGCACGTCGCGCATGGTTTCTTCCGCAAGCTTGTTGGCTTTTTCGCAGCCGTCCGCAATGATGTTACGCACCAGAGTCGGGTCTTCTTCATATTTTTTAATACGCTCTATCATGGGTTTTTGTTCGGCCAGGATCTTGTCGATCACGGGTAATTTGCAGTCCAAGCAGCCTATTTCAGCATTCCGGCACCCGTGTTGTACCCATTTTTTTGTATCTTCATCAGAATAGACTAAGTGAAATTGCCATACCGGACACTTGGCCGGATCTCCTGGGTCAGTACGCCGCACACGCGCCGGATCGGTCGGCATGGTACGGATTCTCTTGCGAATGTTTTCTGGATCTTCGCGCAAGCTGATGGTGTTGTGATACGATTTGGACATTTTCTGACCGTCCAGCCCCGGCATTCTGGAAGCTTCGGTAAGCAATGTTTCCGGTTCGGACAGAATCATTTTGCCGCCACCTTCCAGGTAGCCGAACAGCCGCTCACGATCCCCCAGGCTCAGATTCTGCTGCTCGTTCAATAATGATTTGGCTTCTTCCAGTGCGTGCTCATCGCCCTGTTCCTGATACAGCGTACGCAGTTCAGTGTACAGTTTGGACTTCTTCGAGCCCAGTTTCTTAATGGCCTGCTCCGCTTTTTCTTCAAAACCGGGTTCTTTGCCGTAGATGTGATTAAAGCGGCGGGAAATTTCTCGCGTAAATTCCAGATGCGGCGCTTGATCTTCTCCAACAGGAACCAGATTGGCGCGATAGATCAGGATATCCGCGCTTTGTAGCAATGGATAGCCCAGAAAGCCAAAGGTGCTAAGATCTTTCTCGGATAGTTTTTCCTGTTGATCTTTATAGGTAGGCACGCGCTCCAGCCAGCCGAGCGGTGTCATCATCGACAACAATAAATACAGTTCTGCGTGGGCAGGGACTTTGGATTGAATGAATAAAGTCGCTTGCGATGGATCAACGCCTGCAGCCAGCCAATCAACCACCATATCCCAGGCATTCTGTTCGATGATTTCAGGTGAATCATAATGGGTCGTCAAAGCATGCCAATCGGCGACAAAGAACAAACATTCGTATTGTTGCTGCAGCTTCACCCAATTTTTCAAAACACCGTGATAATGCCCTAAATGCAGGCTCCCAGTGGGGCGCATGCCTGATAAAACACGATCAGCAAACATGTTGATTTTCCATGTATAAAACGTTATTAAATATAGAGTCCAAAAATTGACACAAGCATGATTTTAGCCCATGTAATCATGGGGCCAATCACAGCGCCCAACACGCCGCTAAATAACAATACCAGTAATATCATAAAACCATACGGTTCAATCCGAGAAAACTGAAAGGCCAGTCGATGCGGCAGCAAGC
Organism: Nitrosomonas supralitoralis; assembly: GCF_003011925.2. GTDB lineage: Bacteria > Pseudomonadota > Gammaproteobacteria > Burkholderiales > Nitrosomonadaceae > Nitrosomonas > Nitrosomonas supralitoralis. The sequence continues at coordinate 3,439 of NZ_PXXU01000007.1, read as the reverse complement.
TCACTGCCATTCGACCTCCATCCAAAGGCGGCAGCGGCAGCAGATTGAGCACCATTAGGATAACATTGATTTCAATTCCAGCAATTCCCATCAGTGCCAACGGTTTTGCAAAACTATTATCCGGCATGGCAATGGCCAGTTTGATCATCAAAGCCCAGAAAAATGCCATCAGCAAATTAGCGCCGGGTCCGGCAGCGGCTACCCACAGCATATCGCGTTTGGGTTGGCGCAAATTGGCAAAATTAACCGGCACCGGCTTGGCCCAGCCAAACAAGAACCCCGCACCGATCGTTAACTTGCTCAGAATAAATAATGACAGTGGAACCAGAATCGTACCAACAGGGTCGATGTGTCGCAATGGATTGAGGCTGATGCGTCCTTCGTTATATGCGGTAAAGTCACCGAAGTGCCTGGCGATATAACCGTGCGCAGCTTCGTGCATGGTAATGGCAAAAATAACGGGAAGCGCATAAATGGCGATACCCTGGATAATCTCATCCATGCTCGATTCCAAAAGGCTCGAGACCACCTTTCCCCTGACGCACCAATGCGGGCACATCAGTGGTTAAATCAATCACCGTGGTCATGTCTATGCCGCACGAACCTGCGTCCATAATCAATTCAACTTGATGTTCCAGTCGATCACGGATTTCTTCAGCATCATTCAGTGGATATTCGTCCCCTGGCAGAATCAGTGTTGAGCTTAGCAACGGTTCGTCGAGTTCTTCCAATAGTGCAAGCACCACCGGATGATCTGGAATGCGCAAACCGATGGTATTGCGTTTCGGATGCTGCATCCGCCTTGGCACTTCTCGAGTTGCTTGTAAAATAAATGTGTAGCTGCCTGGTGTCGTGGCTTTAAGCAACCGATATTGGCTGTTATCCACCTTGGCATAGATGGAAATTTCCGTCAGATTACGGCACACCAATGTGAAATGATGGCGTTCATCCACCTGTCGAATTGTGCGGATACGTGTCATTGCGTCCTTGTCACCCAGATGACAACCGAGGGCATAACAGGAATCCGTTGGGTATACGATAATTCCGCCTTTTCGGACAATAGCAACGGCTTGCCGGATCAGACGTGCGTGTGGAGTATCAGCGTGAATTGAAAAAAATTGAGCCACAGTAAACCGGTATCAGGGTTAAGTTAAGTAATCAATCAATATGCTGGTTAATCAGCTCGGATGTAATGGTGGTTTCCAATGATGCCATACCGGCGTGCAGCCATGCGGTAATTCCGGTAACCGACCCAGATCAAAATAGCTTTCACCCGGACCATGAAAATCTGAACCGCACGAAGCCAGCAAATTTCTGTTTTTTGCGTGCAGCGCAAAATGTTGCATTTGCTCGGGTGTGTGGCTCGACGTGACCACTTCAAGACCCGATCCACCCAGTGCGCAAAAAACATCAAGCAGATCATTCAAGACGTTCTTGCCTAAATCATAGCGTGCTGGATGTGCGATCACCGCTTCGCCACCACTGCTGCGAATCCAGTTCACAGCATCACTGAGCGTGGCCCATTCGTGCGCAGTATAGCCTGGCTTGCCTTTCACCAGATATTTTTTAAACACGGATTTTACGTCTTTGGCATAACCTTGTTCAACCAGAAAACGAGCAAAATGCGTGCGTCCGATCAGGCCCCTCTTGCCCACATGTGCATATGCGCCTTCCAGGCTACCCTGAATGCCAATTTTTTGCAGCTCGAGAGCGATATTTTTGGCGCGTTGCTCGCGTCCAGTTCGTATGCCCTCCAAACCTTCGACCAGCGGTGCATAGGTCGGATCAATATTCAATCCAATAATATGCAAGGTGCGGCTGCGCCAGCTTACGGAGATTTCCACGCCGTTTATAAATGTTATACTTTTCGTTTCGGCCATCTGCTGTGCTTCCGCTAGTCCGGCGATATCGTCGTGATCGGTTAGCGCGAGTATTTCGACGCCGCGCATAGCGGCGCGCTCAACCAGTTGAGCCGGTGTTAAAACGCCATCAGAAATGTTGGAATGACAATGCAGATCAATGTTAAGCATGAGGTGATTCGTAGCAACGCAGGACATGCATGATAGCAAATAACTGCATCGAAGAGAAATAATTGCATTGGATAATGAAAGAGATAGTTAGAAACCTGAAAGAAAAACCGTTTTACAAGGAACTCAAATGAATAAGCTATTGGCTATCCGTGAGCATCTTTCCGCTGCGCCGCATCGCAGCTTCTTTTTAGCGGGCGCATTGCAAGGTGTGCTGACCGTGTTGTGGTGGGTGTTTGATCTGACCGGGCGTTATGGTATCGCCGGATCAATGACTCATTGGAGCATTGCGCCAACCTGGGCGCATGCTTTTTTGATGGTCTATGGTTTTTTTCCATTTTTTATTTTTGGTTTTCTGTTTACCACTTATCCCAACTGGATGAACGGCGACAAAGTAAAGCCGCGCGAATATGTCACCACCTGCGCGTTGATGGCAACTGGCGTGGCGCTGTTTTATGTCGGCGTACTTACGCACAAAGCAATCATTATCGCTGGCATCGAACTTATGTTGATCGGGTGGAGCATCGCCGTTTATGTGTTGTTTCGCATTCTGTTGACAACACCCGCGGAGGACAAACGTCATGCTAGGGTAACCAGTATAGCGCTGCTGATGGGCTGGCTGGGCGTTGCGGCGTATTTGCTCTGGCTGGTGACCGAAAACCAGGTTGTGCTTAACTTTGCGCGTCATGCGGGGATCTGGTTTTTTCTGCTGCCAATTGTGCTGACGGTTTCGCACCGCATGATCCCGTTCTTCTCCAGTCGGGTATTGGCCAATTATGAAATGGTGCGGCCATACTGGATGCTGTGGCTGATGCTCGCATGCATTGCGGCGCATGGGAGCCTGCAATGGCTGGAATTGTCTACCTATCTATGGATCGTTGACTTCCCGCTGGCAGGCTGCGCGATTTATCTGTCGTACCGATGGGGATTTTTGCGTAGTTTTAGCGTGAGCTTGCTGGCGGTATTGCATTTCTCCTTCGCCTGGCTGGGTGTATCCATGTTGTTGTATGGGGTGCAGAGCTTGACCTATATGTTGTCCGGCAACATGATACTTGGCCTCGCGCCATTGCATGCACTGGGCATCGGCTTTTTTGCCAGCATGATTCTGGCGATGGCTTCGCGCGTCACTATCGGGCATTCGGGGCGTCCGTTGGAATTAGATCGATTGACCTGGGTGTTGTTTTTAGGCTTTCAGACAACGGCTGTGCTGCGGATCCTGGCTGATATCGTACCGACGATAGCACCGATGCTTTACGTAGCTGCCGGACTTGTCTGGCTGACTTGCTTTGGACTTTGGGCTGCCAAGTATGCGCCGGTTTATTGGCGGCAACGGGTGGATGGGAAACCGGGGTAGTTAAGGAATCTCCAAATAATTGTCATTTCGAGCATAGTGAGAAATCTATGTATTGACT
>NZ_PXXU01000069.1 GCF_003011925.2 Nitrosomonas supralitoralis | reverse complement strand
GCAAAAGATGACAGGATATGGATTGCGCAACTATGCCGAACTTGACGTGCAACGCTACAAGCGTATTTTTGGCAACGTCATGAAAGCGTGCGCACTCGCACAGCAAAAAACAGAAGCTTGGATTAGTGCGTCAGTACTCAACAGAGTGACCAAACTAGGCAGGGCGGAGAAATTGAAATTAAAGTTGATGAGAATGGTGCCTTAATCCAGGAATCGTTGTACCTTCTCTCATTTTATGATGTGACTGCTTTATGACCCTCCAGCTTAACTAACGCCAAGGTCCATGCGGAAGTTACAAAAAGGTAGCCCAAAGTGCAGCCCCGCCATCCCTGTCAGTCGACAATCTCAAGCGAAAACTGCATCTTCGCCAGGTTGCCGCGGCTTAGGGGATTGACCTTGGTAGCATTGATCTTCACACGCACGAAAGGGTCACTGATATCACGCAACAAGCCCTGACGATCATGGGCTTTCCGCTTCGATATCGACGCTGGCGACGAGACTTGCAGCGGTACCCCAGTGCGCGTGCAATAGGCGACCACGCCGCTCTTCCGGCAGACCAATAATAAAGGGACAGGTCTGTCGATGGATGGTTACTCCGCGCGCTCGCGTGATGTAGCCGACGATGCCTTCCGGCGATGCCGGCTTGCAGCACATGGCCAAGTTGGTGAACAGATTACCGACGCCCTCGATCACGATGCCTGACGATGCTTTGGGCGCGTGCATGCGCCTAGTGAAGGCTGGGAGTGCTTTCGCGGGCTTGGGCGGCACAGCTTCTTGAATGACGAGAGCAAGTTTGTACTCACTGACATCGCCACGGCCGATGGCTGCGAGGAGTTCTTCAAGATGGTTGTAATGCAGCTTTTGTGCAAGCTTCTCCTGATTCACCCTGCCGATCCCGGCTCTATGGAGTTCGCGGTCCAGTTTGGCGCGGCCGACTGCCACATTCTCCTCGAAGTTCTGGTATTTGAACCAGTGGCGCACCTTGGTCCGTGCGCGCGGGCTCTGCAGATAGCCGAGCACCGGGTTGAGCCAGTCACGGCTGGGTGCACCCATCTTGGCAGTAAGGATTTCCACGCGCTGACCATTCTGCAGTCGGGTGTTGAGCGGTACGATGCTGCCGTTTACCTTGGCGCCGCGCGTGCGGTGACCAAGATCAGTATGCAGGGCGTAAGCAAAATCGATAGGCGTCGAGCCCTTCGGCAAATCGATCACCTTTCCTTGCGGCGTAAGCACAAAAACCTTGTCCTGGAACAGCTCGCTCTTGAATTGCTCGAGCAAATCGCCGCCGTCACTGACTTCATCCTTCCACGCCAGGATCTGACGTATCCAAGCGATTTTCTCATCGAATTTGCTATCCGACTTGCCGCCTTCCTTATAGCGCCAGTGCGCGGCTACACCCAACTCAGAGTTGTGGTCCATGCCGTGGGTGCGAATCTGCACCTCAAGCGCCAAACCGCGCGGGCCGATAACAGCGGTGTGCAATGAGCGGTAACCGTTGCTCTTGGGACGGGCAATGTAGTCGTCAAACTCGCCGGGAATCGGCTGCCACAGATGATGCACCAGCCCCAGTGCAGCGTAACAGTCCTTGACATCGTCCAACAGGATACGCACTGCGCGTACATCATAGAGTTTGTTGAACTCCAGATGCTTCCGACGCATCTTGTTGATAATGCTGTAGATGTGCTTTGGCCGCCCACTGACTTCTCCCTTGATATCAGCCTGCAGCAATTCCTGCCTGAGCTGGGCGAGCACATCCTCAATGTATTGCTCACGATCCACACGTCGCTCATCCAGCAGACGGGCGATTTCCTTGTACAGCTGCGGCTCCAGGTAGCGCAATGCGAGGTCTTCCAGCTCCCATTTTATCTGCCATACGCCCAACCGATTCGCGAGCGGCGCGAAAATACCGCGTGTCTCGCAAGCGATTCGCTGCTGCTGCTCGTGACTGGCGCCAGCGAGATGACGCAGGGTCTGCGTGCGCTCGGCCAACTTGATCAGCACCACGCGAATATCTTGCACCATGGCTAACAGCATCTGGCGCAGGCTTTCGATCTGCTCCACTTGGTCGTACGTTCTGTCCGGTGCGTGCAACTGCTCAATTTCGCTGAACTGGCGGATCTGCTCCATGCGCGCGATGCCTTCCACCAAGCGGGCGATGTTGGCACCGAATTCACTCTCCACCAGTGCATGCCAGTCGTCTAGATACTCAGCTACCGCGTGCAGCAGAGTGGCTGCTACGGTCTCGGCATCCATACGCATGCCGATTAAGATAGATGCCGCACCCATGGCATGCTGCAGTAATGGCGTACCGGTCAGCGTGCACTGCTCACTGTAGAGCGGTGCGGCCATCGCGCATGCTCGACGCAACAATGACATTTCGACTGGTGCAAACTGCCCAGCCAGCTCATTCAGCCAAGCTTCAGTATCGGTGCAATCCGCGGCGGACGAGAGAGATTTGCTGTGTATTGAAACCATGTAACGCTTACCGATCCCCTAAATAAAAGCATTTTGCCTTTCAGGCACAAGACGTACAGGGAAAATGGCCAGATCAATCATAAAAAATGCTGAAAAAGAGGCACAGCGAATTTATGAATATTACGGCTGTTCGGGGCTAAATTTCGAGGGTAAACCACATCCCTGGCACCTCCATTCTCAACTGGATCATTTTTTCGCGCGACTGTCTGCCACGCCCGCTACTCAAGCAACTCGTCGCTTATAAGTGCTGCCATAAGAACTGGAAGTCACCCCTCTATAATCTCAGAGCACCGTATGTGAACAAGAAACCCACCACATCGGTCTGGATTCTTCTGGATCGACATTCCCCCTCTCTATTTGCGTTTCGTCATCTGACAAAAACCTTGGGCTGGGACATCGAGCGCTGAGTTAAACTTGCTAGAAAGATTCTGAAAGGCAATCCAGGCCGTTAGTTCCACTACCTCATCTTCAGTAAAGGATTTTTTCAAGCGATTTACTAGAATATCATCCACACGACGACTGGAATCCGTCATAACTTCGGCATATGCAAGTGCGGCACGCTCCCTCTCTGAAAAGGCAGAGTTGCTTTCGTAATTCTGAAGCGTGAAAATCATTTCCATCGGAACCCCATTTTTCTGGAGTGTCGATGCACTGATATCGGTGCAGAACGCGCAATGATTCATTTGCGAGATGCGGTTTGAAACTAAAGCGCGCAACCGCGGACTCAATGGAGAGCTTCTTCGATCTAAGCAGCGATAAAAAACCTGCAGACCATAGAGAAGTTTCGGAGAGCGCCCCCAAAACCAAGCAGGCTCGAGTATCATCCCATATTTCAGTTTTTGCGCCCAGAAGATAAGTCGAACCAACAACGGATACTGCTTAACATATCTTTTTGTAATCCTTGTCATAAAATAATGTTACACCTTCATTAAGTGTCATTCCATATTAAATGTACTAGCTTCTTTGGAAGCTCATTAATAGTGCGACGAATGACATCAAAATCTGAGAAACTCATAACTCATACTCAACCAGCTGATTAAAAATATATTTTACTATAAGCTGCACTTGGAACTTGAGTTGGGGCTGCGCCGTGCAAAGGTCTTAACTAGTATGCAGCCTGAATTGCATCATCCACTGTTTCCAGAAAAACGAATTGCAATGCCGCTTGTGTTACTTCGGGCACATCACGTAAATCCCTCTGGTTGCGCGCCGGTAATAAAACTGTACGTAGGCCAGCACGCTGTGCGGCAAGTACTTTATCTTTGATGCCGCCCACCGGCAGTATCAGTCCGCGCAGACTGATCTCGCCAGTCATCGCCACATCATGATGCACTGGTTTATTTGTAAATAATGAGGCGAGCGCGATAAACATAGCCACCCCTGCACTCGGTCCATCTTTTGGAATTGCACCGGCTGGTACATGTAGATGCACATCAATGCCTTCAAACATCGTCGCTGGAATACTGAGATCGCTGGCGCGAGCCTTCACTAAGGTAAGTGCTGCCTGTGCGCTCTCTTTCATTACGTCACCAAGTTGTCCGGTCAGTATCAGCCGCCCGCTCCCGCTCACCCGTGTGGCTTCAATGAATAAAATGTCGCCACCGACCGGTGTCCATGCCAACCCTGTGGCCACTCCTGGCAGGCTGGTGCGTAGCGCAACTTCATGCTCAAATTTTTCCGGACCCAAGATGGCATCCAAATCTGCTGCGTCGATGTGCACTTGCTGTTGTTTACCCTCAGCAATACGCATGGCAGCATGACGCATGACTCGTCCAATCTCGCGTTCCAACTGACGCACGCCAGCTTCACGAGTGTAATTTGCAATAATGTTACTTAACGCTTTAGACGTCAGCTTGCATTGTTCTTCATGTAAACCATTGGCTTCAATTTGTCTTTGCACTAAATAACGTAGTGCAATTTGCAGCTTTTCTTCTTGCGTATAGCCCGGCAAATCAATAACCTCCATACGATCACGTACCGGTGGTGACACATTATCAATCACATTTGCAGTAGCAATGAAGATCACACGGCTTAGATCAAACGGCACACCAAGATAGTTATCACGAAAAGTTGAGTTTTGTTCCGGATCCAGTATTTCAAGCAATGCAGCTGATGGGTCACCATGTAGACTGGCTGATAGCTTGTCGATTTCATCAAGCATCATGACACAGTTGCGAGCACTCGCCTTGCGCAAACTTTGTACAATATTGCCAGGCATCGCGCCGATATAGGTACGGCGATGACCACGCATTTCGGCCTCATCATGTACGCCACCTAATGATACACGCACAAACGGCCGCTGCAATGCACGTGCTATGCTTTGACCCAATGAAGTTTTGCCTACCCCCGGTGGCCCGACAAAACATAAAATTGGTGCACGTCCCAGAGGCTTTAGTTTTTGTATTGCCAGAAATTCTATAATACGTTGCTTGACACGCTCAAGACCAAAATGATCAGCTTCAAGGATCTCGCGTGCGGCATTTAAATCGATAGGTGTTTCCTCAGGTAATCGCCAGGGTAACTCGGTCATCCATTCCAGATACGTATGCAGCATTGAGTATTCACTCGATGCGCTGGGCATGCGCTGCAATCGTCCTAATTCCTTGTGTGTTTGCGCTTCAATATCGGTGGGCATACCTGCATTGGTGATGGCCTCTTTTAATTGTGCAATCTCTTGATCATTATCGCCATTCTCCCCCAATTCTTTCTGGATTGTTTTCAACTGTTCGCGCAATAAATATTTACGCTCCCGATCTTCCATGTGTTCTTTGGTGCGTGCACCGATTTCTTGTGATAGTCTTAATACCTCAATACGACGCGATAAGATCTGCAATACTTTCTGCAACCGTTCCTCGGTGTCCACAGCTTCGAGTAGCATCTGTTTTTCACTAACTTCTGTATCGAGTAGACTCGCGGTAATGTCAGCCAAATCCGATGGCGCTCGCGTGGCTTGTAATGCATGCGCAAGTTCTGCCGGCACGCCTGGTAGTAACGACAGAATCTCAACTGCACGTTCACGCAATTGCAGTGCGAGTGCCTCAGCTTGAGTTGTCACTTGTTTCTGTTCTGCAACACGCCTCACCCGGGCCGCCATGAACGGATAGCCTTCGACCATCTCTTCAATATGAAAACGCGCCACTCCTTGGCACACAGCATGATGTGTGCCGTCATTTGAAGTGACATGACGTACAACGTTAGCGACTGTGCCAATGCTGCACAACGCATCAAGCCCAGGATCATCGATAGTGGCATCCTTCTGCAGCACAATACCGATCGGCTTTTTGGATTGCAGTGCGTGCTCGATGGTGGCAATCGACTTGACACGGCCAACAGTAATAGGCATTAACACATGTGGGAATAACACCACATTGCGCATTGGCACCAATGCAATCACATCGCTGGGCAATTCAAACTTTGTTGTGGCAAATTGTTCCATAATGATTCACCTTTTAAGAATTTAATTGCCAGGATCAATATTAAACTACAAAGTATAGTTGAGCATATTGTCGAGAATTCAAGCTGAGGCTATCTGCTGCAAAATCGGATTCGATTAAAATAAAGGTAATTCGATATATTCTAATTTTTGGGTAAATCTTAATTAAGTGCATAGGTACTTATCGCTGAGATTTCATATCCTTTTATTTTTTCGTGTAATTTTATCAATCACACGTGAGGTTGATACAATTGCATCATATTTGAAATCGACACCAAATTACAGGCGCTATTTTATTTCATTTTTCTGCTGGTACCTCAGCAACTTAGTGAGATTGAGCATTTCTTCAGCTTCATTTGTAACCGACAAACGTCTATTAGATCTGGAATGCATAAATTGAATGGCATCAAAAAACCCCATACTCTTTTTTGCTGTAAAAAATTCAGGCATCATAATTTCGCCGACTGTAATGACTTTCGGATCAAGTTCTGTTGACATAATTTCCGCAACAATATCGCGATCAATTACGATTCCTACTGAAACCCGACTGCCATTACGTTCATTGGCAACAATGACATCCCCCCACATGAAGCCGACGCACAAGTTTGGCTGCTTCCAGAACCGTTTCATCCCGCTGAATAATAATTGCTTACTGATTACAAACTTCACTAATTGTCATCATTTCTCCTTGTCGCTCTATACTGGATAACCAAATTACATGCTTCATATGGTTAGTTCTCGCTGTAGATGGATTGAAATTGACAAAATCTAATCGCCAAATTGAAAACACATTCTAATGTGACCAATGTACCCGTAGCAGATTCTGCTGCTGGACTATGCTCATAAATACGATGACAGGCAGGACATTGCTGTTGATGCGCATCATCTGGTACATCAAGCCACTGCCATCGGCCTTTATGAAATATCGCGCCACATTCTGGACTAATTGCTGATTCCGGAAGTTTATCTTTGGCCTTGTAGGTGTCATGCACCTGCTCTTGAAAAATACCGTCGTGGCGAGTAATCTGGTGAAAACCGGGAGGTGTGCTTTTTGTATTCATTATTTTCTCTCCCTTATTAATCATTCAACATATTGTTTAATATGCTGTCTTGTTTGCGAAATTTCCTGGTCCAGAGAAACTTGCTCCATATCCAATTGATTCGCTAAAGCTTGTAATGCTACTGAAATCGATACTCGATACATTGGCGCAGGTTCGAGGGCAGCCATTGAAACTGGCAAACGTCTGTAATTCGCTATGGTTAGATGGCGCATTTCATGTAGCGATTGATTGGGACGAAGGCGGCGACCGGCTCGCATAACCAGCTGAATGAGTCGTTCACCTTCTTGCGGATCATTTTCTTCCAATGCTACGATATCTCCCGCCATACAGCCATCATCGCCATAACTACGGTATATCTGTTTTCTTCCAGGCCAGGTAGCTTTGCCTTCGGAACGCTTGCGGCGCGGTTTACCAGCGTATTCCTGTAGCTTATAGACACAATCCAGTGAAGGCGCATCACTTGAAATATCCAGTGCGGTGCCTATGCCAAAGCCATCAATAGGTACATTGGATGATAATAAATCATGTAATCGATATTCATCCAAATTACCACTGGCAAAAATTATTGCTTTTTCCAAACCGCCTTTGTTAAGTATCTGACGGACATTTATGGCAAATTCAGCCAGATCCCCACTATCCAGACGAACGCCTTTGATACGGATTTTATCAGCCTTAAGCTTATCTGCCAGAATGACTACCTTGACTGCAGCAGCTTCTGTATCGTAGGTGTCAATGAGTAAAATCGTATTATCAGGATGGGAACGTGCAAAATGTTCGAAAGCAGTACTTTCATAGCTGTGAGCCTGGATGAACGAGTGCGCCATGGTACCGTAGACAGGAATATCATAGAGAGCTCCGGCCAGCACGGTCGCAGTGCCGGAGAATCCGGCCAGGTAACTGGCTCGGGAGGCCAGCAATCCCGCTTCCGCACCGTGTGCGCGGCGCATGCCGAAATCGACCAACAGCTTATCCGGCGCTACCAGCACTGATCGCGTCGCTTTCGACGCGATCAGTGTTTCAAAGTGCATCAGGTTGATGATGCGCGATTCCACCAACTGCGCCTGCGGCAATGGGGCCGTGATGCGTAAAATTGGTTCATTGGGGAAAAAAATTGTGCCTTCCGGCATGGCGTGTACATCGCCCTCAAAATGAAAATGTTCGAGGTAATTGATCACGTGCGGTGGAAAACGTGTCGCCAGCCAATCCAGTTCTTCATCTGAGAATTTCAAATTCTCGAGAAATTCCAATACTTGTTCCAGTCCGACGGCTACCAGAAAATTTCGCCCGGGTGGCAGCTTGCGCACGAATAATTCAAATACCGCGATTTGCTGCATCTCCTGCTCTAGATAGGTTTGCAGCATGGTGAATTGGTAAAAATCGGCCAGTAACGGGCTGGAGAGCGGGTTCATGCGGCAAGCTCCTGAAAATGAATCAATCGGACACCGTGATCGATCATGTCTTGCAATGCAAGGGCACCATCATGCGGCTGCCGATTGATCGCTTGAATTGCGTCTTCTAATAAGACAACGGAGTAACCCAGCTGCAGCGCATCTTTGACGGTATGGCGTATGCAATATTCGGTGGCAATGCCGCCGGTAAAAATCCGGGTGATACACAAAGATTGCAGCAGCTCATGCAATCCGGTACCAGAGAAGCCGGAATACGCATCGGCCTCGCGCGAAGTTGCTTTGGATACGATATGCGCATCAGCAGGAAGCACTAGTTCAGCATGAAATGCAGCGCCAGTCGATCCGGCGATGCAATGCGGTGGCCACGGACCGCCTTGACTCACAAACGAACAATGATCTGGCGGATGCCAGTCACGCGTTGCAAAGATTGGGCGATTATTGGCGTAAAAATAGGCAATATAACAATTGAGTAAAGGAATGATTTTGTCTCCTCCAGTGACAGCTAGACGACCATTTGTCAGAAAATCATTTTGCATATCCACCACAATCAAAGCATCTCCTGAATCAAGTGAAATTTTCATAATTAATATACTCAGAAATTCTCATTGAGTTCACGATTCACTACCGGATCATTTGTCTGGCACTTTGAGATCAAGAAAATACGTCCCTATTGTTTGGGTTTGGGTTTGTGTAGAAGTTCGATGACTACTCGGCAATTCATAATATGAGGATAAAATTTCTCGAGTTTCTCAACTTTTTACTGGATATGCTTTTCAAGCTCATCGAAATGAGGAATGTCTTGAGTAGTGCTTTGCAGCATGAGCTCCAGGATTATTTTCTCTTGAAAATTAATTTTAATTAGAAAAGCGATTGATGATGTCGTTACGATCCAACTTTTCTGAAAACAATGCAATAATTAGAGGCTAAGAGTCTGTTAGGCAATAGTAATTAAAATAGGTAAACCCCCGGCGCTGTCGACGGACTCCTGAAGGTTTGACCGTTACGGTAATCGTCGCACCGTTCTCGTCCCAACCACGAGACGAGGAGTCAAAGCCAAAGTTTGAGTCATACACGCCGGGATTGTAGAAGAGCATTTGATGCTGGATCACATCCACATGTACATAAACATTCCATCGAAGCGCTCGTAATCACAAGTTATGGTTTTGTCAAAGGTAAAAGTGCGATAGGAATAGCGCGTCAATTGAAAGAAGAAAGAACTTCACGGGAAAAAATTTTTGGGCGCGTGGATATTTTGTTTCGACTGTTGGGTTTGTACGAGATTAGAAAAAAGTTACATGGTCTAATAGAATCGGACAATCCAGTTAAGAGAAAATAGTCTTAACTGGAGGAAGAAATGGTAACAAGAAAGCAGTATCCAAAGGAATTTAAATTAGATGCAATCAGCCTGGTTCTGAATCAGGGGCATACGATAACGGAAGCGGCACACAGCCTGGAAATTAACGCTAATATGTTAAGGCGCTGGAGTTTCAATGGGTGAAAGCAATAATACATATGGCAGTCGCAGGATAAGAAAAGCGTTGAATGCATTGAGTTATCCGGTTAGTCGCCGGAAAGCTCGAAGCATGATGCGAGGAGCTGGCATCCAAGCTAGACACCGGAAGAAGTACAAAGTGATCACTAACAGCAATCACAAGCAACCGGTGTTCGAGAACAAGGTGAATCGGCAGTTTGATGTTACAAGCCCGAATCAAGTCTATGCTGGCGACATAACCTACATCTGGACACAGGAAGACTGGTTGTATCTGGCTGTTGTCATCGATTTGTTTTCCAGAAAGGTTGTTAACTGGAGCATGAGTTCAAGAATGAAAGCGAGATTAGTATGTGATGCGTTGAGTATGGCTATTTGGCTACGTCAGCCGCAAGCTGGATTGATTGTGCATTCGGATCGCGGATTGCAGTATGCCAGTAGAGAATACCGGAGGCTGCTAAAAAGTCCATGGTTTAATCGGTAGCATGAGCCGTGCCGGCGACTGTTTCTATAATGCTGTAGCAGAAAGTTTTTTCGGCAGCCTTAAACAGGAACGAATCCAGTGGCAAAACTACCAAACTCGCTATGCAGCGCAGCAAGATGTACTGCAGTATATTTCCATGTTCTACATTAGTCATCGGCTGCATTCATACCTCGGATACAAAAGCCCAAATCAATATGAGGCACAAACAGAAAAATCGGAGCAAGTTGCTTAACTGGATTGTCCAGAATTAGTTGACCACGTCAACCATGTAAAATGACCGAAGGAGGATACTATGTTTTTTTCCGATCGTATCGCAGCCGCTCAAAAAATCGCAGACGCGCTATCTGATTACCACGATAAACACCCGCTGGTGCTGGCGATTCCGCGCGGTGCTGTGCCAATGGCAAAATTGATTGCTGAAAAATTGCACGGTGATTTGGACGTGGTCTTGGTGCGTAAACTCGGCGCCCCTGGCAATCCAGAATTAGCAATCGGTTCGGTTGATGAAAGTGGCTGGGTTTACTTGACAGAGTATGCAGCCAAAGCAGGCGCGGATGACAATTATATCCAGCACGAAGTAGCCGCGCAGCTGGAAACGATCCGGCGGCGGCGCGCACAATACACACCGGCACATCCACCGACTAATCCCTCAGGGCGTATCGTCATTGTTATTGACGACGGCTTGGCGACCGGTTCGACGATGATCGCGGCGCTGCATGCGTTGCGTAACCAGAACCCAGCGGAATTGATTTGTGCGGTGCCGGTAGCGCCGTCCGAAACCATCAAGAAACTGCACGGTAAGGCGGACCGGATTGTATGTTTGTCATCGCCTGCAGACTTTTATGCGGTAGGTCAGGTTTATCGAGACTTCCCTCAAGTCGGAGATGACGAAGTAATTGCCTGCTTGACCGAATCTACCCAGTCAGCGAAAGATCAATAACGATGTTGTGTAGTGTGCAATTATTAATAAGGAGCTTTTCAAACTTGAATCCACCTTTTCTTACTGTCAGTATTGAAGATATCCAACTTGCCATGCTTGTTTCGGGCTTCTTGTACAGTTTCAATGCAGAAATCGGCAGTCAAGGTGCTAGACAATCGCCATAACAGCACTCGACGTCTTGCCCAGTCGATCACGGAGGGTAGATAAACGAAGCCGCGATTAATTGGGATGTACGTGATATCCGCTGCCCAGACATGGTTTGAGCGGGCGATGGACAAATTCCGCAACAGATACGGATAGACCGGATGCGCCTGATACTGCTTGCTGATGTTGGGCTTGCGTTAGATTGCGTGGATTCCCATTTGCTTCATCAGCGTGGATACACGGCGCCGACCGAATTGACTTCCTTCACGTTTGAGCATTTTGGAAAGCGATCTGGCGCCTGCAAAGGGTGGTTCTATCCGGTGTATCAATGCAGGTTCTTCCGCTAATAGCGGAACCAGCCGGTAGTATGCTGTTGAGCGCGCCTACTAAAAAATCATTCTCCAGCGTGAATTGGCCAATCTTGGTTTGAAGTATCTTGAGGCGCGCCGCCTTTTGCCCTTAAATTACTCCCGAACACTTCGATTGCAGATTCCTGCAATGCTGTTTCCATTCCGAAATCTGGTCCGGATGCACATCAATTGTTCAACTAACTCAGCTAGTGCCTTATCACCCTTAATCGCCGCTATTGCCATCTTAACCTTAAATCGCGCAGCGCGATTCCTTCTCATACTCTCGCTCCTTTTTTGTCGTCTATTACACGGCTTGGGTTGAGCAAGATTACCACTTAACAGACTGTCTAAATTTACGAGACCCTTCTGATTGGCAATTGTTAAAAAATAGACAGGCCATATTGCATACTGAATCATTACAGATCGAAAACGATGACATTTGAACAGAGTCGCTGAATCCTTCATTTCTCTGTTATCTTTTAGGTGCAGTTAACTTGGCTGTACCTCGCCTGGACATATCTCAGGCCGGCATGCCAAACCTGCCAATCTCCACAAAATACAAGATTAATACTATTATTAATCAGTATATTCCTACACATCTCAGGATATAATCAGTACAGTATTACTATTAAATCATGGCAGCTTGTCACTTGTCTGATGAGAAGAAATATAAGAATATCTCTCAAAAATTATAATTCTGGAGCAAGTTAAATTAATTCCAGGAACACTTGATTATAATTAAATCATATTTAAGAAATCTGTTTTTTTCAGATTTCTTAAAATTAAGTGGAAATAAAACAGTCATAATCAATAACGCAGCATTTACACTAATCCATAGTAATAGATCAGCTACTCAGAAAATGACTCAAAATTTGAGTCTATAGCCCAAAGTAACCATTAATGTTTAGCTAATGATCCAGGCGTTATCACTCATCATCAAGCGAGTGAATCTTCCAGATGTAACGCTATATTACTATTTAAAATCAGAGGTACAAAAATGAAAGCTATTTTTTTCCAACATAAAGCAACATTATTTGTCCTCCTCATTTTGCTTGGCATCATCAGCAATAAAATTCATGCCCACAATCCACACGATATGGTGTATGGATTAGGCATTTCCCCCAATTTTGCCAATGACAATACGGTCTTCCTGGCCACCGATGGTGAATTGACCTCAGATCAATATACCAACATTCTGCGATCAACTGATGGCGGCGCAACCTGGACCAAACTTCCCAATGGGCTGGACAATGTGTACTCCGAAATTGGCATTCGTGTCTCACCAAACTATAGCAACGATCG
>NZ_PXXU01000068.1 GCF_003011925.2 Nitrosomonas supralitoralis | reverse complement strand
GAAGGATAGAGATAGACTTGAGAATGCTGCATGCGAATGTTATCACATAGCAAAAGAAGAGTCTTGTCGCTGGAAGAAGCACCCTAAGGCTGCTTATGCTTAAGCAACCGGAGGCATTTGTATTGAATTCTTCTGGGTTATTATTTTTTTCATTACACGATTCCACGCAATCCCAAAAATATCTGACATTGCTTCGCCGATTGTGAAATCACTGGGATCGTGTTTTTGTGCTGAAATATGGTGGGTATGGCATCTGCAAATAAGTTCCAAAGATTCTTCGTAATTGTTTGGATCAAGATTTTCTACTGAATAAGTGTGTAGCAACGAAAATTGATGCGATTGTAGTAGTTGGTTCCACAAGTCTTCAAGTTGCAAGGCTGTATCGTTTCGTCCTGTTTTCCAAAGCACATCTACCATTTCACCAAAAGCCCGAACTTTACCGTATTTTCTTTTTGCAGTTTGTATTGGAACTCCAATAAATTTCTGAAAGGCGTTCAGGTCCACCTCATCCTTCACCAATAAATTTGATAAGAGAAATTCTGCATCAAAAAACTTTAATTTCCCCTGTTCTTTTAGAAGTGGCACATTTAAACCCTGCATCTCCATCAAGGCAATCACCGCCTTTCTAAGTTCAGGTCTGGCGATAACTATAACCGCTTCTTCGTTGGATAATCCCTTCTCTATGTAATATGTTACAGCTTCCGCACGCGTAGCGGCATCGTGACACACTTTAACAATGTGATTACCTGCAGCAGGGTCAGTTAAAATCTCTAATCCGGAATATTTTTTCATACCTCCTCTCAATATATCCGTAATAAGTTTTTCTCAAGAATATGAAGAATTTTTTCTGTTCATGGAATCGATGCTCTTAAACCTTCAGACTCTACATTCAAAAATATCTCATTAAATATTTGTTTGAATATATTCATTTTTGATAACAAATAATGCCATAAGTTTATCAGAAAATATATTATGGAACGATTTTCGTCAAGTAGATAATCGTATTGATACCTTAGTTTAATCATCCCACAATATAAATAAAAAGCCTTCTCAGAAGGCTTTTTATTTATATTGCAAAGGAGAGAAACCCCATAATGCAACAACTAGTCATAAGCGATCTTTATTATTCAATTCAATTCTTATAATAAGACCGAATATTCTGTGCCCATGTTTGATCAGCCATATTGGGCCAGTTATCTTTATCAAAGCCCGGCGCATTTCTAAGTCTTTTATGGTCATGAACCACGAACCAGTAGTTTTGCCCAAAGCTACCACTAACCTGCATATGCCGAGTTTGTCATTGATTCTCTTAATTTCCGAGTTTTTACACCTACCAATTTGCCATCAAATCGTTGTCATATTCAGTATTGGCTTCAAGCTTTACGGTTTAATTTACACAGGGAAATACATTGGATCTGTACGTCACCGTACGACTATAGTACGAACGTCAATGCAATTTTGATTTCCAGCTAGGGGTGGCGAGATGGTGTTGATAGTACCTAAGATAGATTGCACGCCAAAGATATTGAAAACTTGAGTGCGCCAATCAGAAACCAACTAGGTATCAAAAGAGAACTGTCAACATCGGAGCTGAAGCGGGTAAATGAAATAGTACGTAACAAGTATCTGCCTATTTTTGTTAAAGCGGAATTCCGATCAGCGATCAAAATGTCAGGGGTCTTTTATCAATCGATACACGTAAAAATACGAGGTTGAGCCTATCTGCGAGGCGGCTGTTGAGAGCTGGTCCATTAATCCTGAGTGAGAAATACTTACCGCGAGATATTCGCATAGTTGTTATAAGCGGCGAGGGAAGTTAGGATTGCTGGGGAAGTGATTGTTTCATAATATTTATTAAACGAAATTAAAAACTGTTTTCTTGATAAGGTCGGTGTAATATTTGTATTAATTGAAAACAGATATTGAACAGCTGCGGTTTGTCATGAAGTTGGAGTAAAAAAGACCGCCATGAAGGCGGTTTTGAGAAAGATAATTATTTCTTATGAGGCCTGATTCGCTAAGTTGACCTAGCAAGTTATGCTTAATTATATAATATATTACCAATGATAATAGTATCGGGTTGCAGTACTTGCTCGTTAATGGAACAGTGGTGTTAATGATAGATTACTTAATATTGTTTTCGAGTTTGAATAATGTTGTAGATAAGAGTTTACTGTCATAGATCAGCTCTGTGGGTAAGAGTAGATTGATTTTATAGAAATGAAATGGACACGAGCTGTTTCTTGTTCAGGAGTCTTCGCCTGTTATAGTTTTATAGGCTGGCCTGACATTATTTCTCTATACGGGGTCAATGTATCTCCTATTTGGATGCCTTGGTCTGTTATATTATACAAACGAATATCATTGCTGTGAGCGCTGCCACGTACCTTTATAACGGATAGTGCACGTTGATATTGACTAGCAATCTCTATATAGCGCTGTACAATAATTACATCCGCGTGAAAAGCACTTCCGGATGGGCTCAACAGCAAGTCGACAGCCGCGTAATCAAATTCTGAGGTCATCAGAATATTTATGTCTGACTTTGTTAATTCAGCAATCATTCTGTAGAGCGATCCTCGAAAATCTTCTCGAAATTCGGGAGCCAGCGCCAATTCAAATCCAGATAAGGAATCCAGTACGACTCTTTTTGCCTTCATATCATTAATTTTTTGTATTAAATCATGTAGAGTCTCATCAATTGACATATCCAGGCTTCGCGTGTTGATCATCCGAATGCGTCCACTTTCAATAAAAGCATGAAATTTATTGTTCATGAATTTTCTTGAACTGTCCTCAAATGCTGCAACTACTCCCGTTTCTCCCCTTCGTATGCCTTCCTCAAGAAAATCCATCGCCAATACGGTTTTTCCTGAACCTGAGGGACCTACTATTAGGATTGATGAACCGCATGGCAGGCCTCCTCCCAGCATTTCGTCCAGATCAGTAACTCCCAGGGGAGTTCGTTTGTTTTTAAGTGAGCATGTGGTTGCGGGTAAGGCGGATTCATAACCTTCGGACACGCTTGTACGCGGAAAAATCTCAATGCCGTTATTACCAATGCGATAGGTGTGCAACCCTTCTATCTGCGCTTGTCCGCGAATTTTGACTACTTGTATTTTACGCACCACTGAATTTCGATATATACTTTGGGTTAACCATAAAATGCCATCCGCCAAAGTATAGATTGGGTTAGATTCTGCTTCTTGCAGCTGATACTCGCCTACCAAAAATGTGGTTGCCTGCCAGCTAGTCATTTTCATCCCCAATTGCTGCACGAACCATTGTAAGTCGGACATTCCGCTCGCCTTTGACTTTGCGGATTGCACAATGGAACGAAATGAGTCGACGAATATTAAACTCGGTGTAAAGGCTTTCACTTCTTCGGTAATACGTAATAAAATTTGATCAAAGCTTCCATCTATCAGATCATTGGATAAGTTTATAAACCGGATTGATTGATTAACTTTATTAATATCAAAAAACGAAAATTGCTGCTGATAACGTAGCATTTTTAATGCCGGTTCGCCAAGTACAGTAAAAAAAATCGCTCGTCGATCGGGTTGCGCCAGTGAAAACATAATCTGGTGGGCGAGGGTAGTTTTTCCGCTTCCAGGTATGCCACCAATGAGATTGAAAGATAACTCCGGCAGGCCTCTCATCCCCAATATATCATCTAAACCAGGTACTCCGGTTGGTAAACGATTGATTAGTACCTTAGTGTTCATTGGTAAACCCCGCTCCATAAGTGGCTTCAGTATCATTTTCCCAAGCCGAGATGAGTATTCTGATAGTTAATTGTTCACCTATCAGCATGACTAATATATCTGTAAACGTGAGTAGTAATTTCAGGTTTGCTTCAAACCATTCAGCAGATGTTTGTTTTTCTCGGCATAATCTTAGAAGCGAAAATCTTTCATCGGCCTGCTTTGATGATGAGCTAGTGACTACAAGCCAGGGGAAAGTTTTCTGAGTTAGGAATTCACTTCTTTCATAAAGTGAATTAAATCCACCTTCACCGATGATAGAAATAATCTCTTCGGCAATCAGTTCCCATAAAAGAATAATAGAATCCACGTCATTATCGCCACATCCCTTTAAGCGTTCTT
Organism: Nitrosomonas supralitoralis; assembly: GCF_003011925.2. Classification (GTDB taxonomy): domain Bacteria; phylum Pseudomonadota; class Gammaproteobacteria; order Burkholderiales; family Nitrosomonadaceae; genus Nitrosomonas; species Nitrosomonas supralitoralis. The sequence goes on along the minus strand of NZ_PXXU01000068.1, from coordinate 9,462 downwards.
CAATAAATCTATGACGAGGTAGGTAATCGGCTTGCATATCTTGTAATTATCACTATTTTTCTTAACGCAAGCAAATATTAAAATAAATCGTAAAAAATAAAATTTGTACGGAATCTTATTAAAAGATATGACGGCAGTACGATGTTTGTTTTTGCAAGAATGGACATGAATATACATAGCTTAATGGTTGTATTTTAGTAATTAAATCGACTATAATTTGCCCCAAGTTGAATGATAGAAAATATAGATATTGGCTTTCTATTTTCACTTTATTTTTTCATTTGAATATATAAACAGAGATATTGCACTTAATAAAAATTAGTATACAAATATCATGACCGTGAAAATGCATTTTAATAAACTATATTGTTAATTGAGGCTAATTATGATGCAAATATCCGACAACTGTAATTCAAAAGAAAATCACATCATACAAGCACTCTCCTCGTCCGAATATGAGTATTTAGCGCCTCATCTGGAAATGGTTGAAATGTTTAAGGGTGAAATATTATTTGAAGCTGATTCCACTAAATCGCAATATGTTTATTTCCCTACCACTGCAGTTGTCTCACTACTTTGCTACATGGAAGATGGCGCGACAGTAGAAGTTGCAACGATTGGGAAAGAAGGGATGTTAGGAATTTCAGCTTTTTTGGGAGGCGAAGGACTGATAGGAGCGATGATCCTCACATCAGGGAATTTGTATCGGGTTTCTATTAATTTACTACAAAATGTATTAGTGCGTACCGGAGGGAGGCGAGTGGGCAATTTACATAAGGTATTATTACAATATACTTATTCGATGTTTATACAAATTTCACAACTTACCGCGTGTAATCGTCGTCATAATTTAGAACAGCAGTTAAGTCGCTGGCTACTTTTGAATTTTGATCGACATTCAACTAATCACATGTCATTGACTCATGAATCTATTGGAATAATACTTGGGGTTCCTAGTGAAGGTATCACCGAGGCCGCAAGAAAATTAAAACAATTTGACGCTATAGATTACTCTCATGGTCTTATAGAATTAAAAGATAGATCAAGTTTAGAAAGAATGAGCTGCGAGTGCTACGAAATAATCAAGATGCAATCATTTGCATATAATCAAACTGACTTTCCGGGATTGAGTAGATAAAAAATAGAGCAGTTAAGTGCAATTCTTAAATGGATTTTCTATGCTTATGAGGATTTAGATTACATTTTATCATATAGCCTCTTTTGGCATCAATTGTGATCGAGAAAAGCACATCGAGCTTCGTCATTTTTTATCGTCGAGCATCGTCGCCATTTTGTAAAACGTATCGTACGACCTATGCTCAAAATCTTTTTACTCAACTAGGAATATATTGGCAGATATCGAACTCATGCACATAATTTGTAAAGGTCAAATGAAAGAAGAGAATCAGACGTCCTTTTGCAAAACAAATTTATGCGCAGCCAGAATAAATCCTCTTAATTTAAGGGGATGGCATCTCAGCTCATTCGAAATATGCGTTTTAGCGTTTAATGAAACAGCACCGATTCTGTCCGTTTCTAGTTGAACGTTTCGAGAATATTGATTAAATTTAACGCATACTCTGCCCGATAATAACTGACAAAACCATAAATATGGCTAGCACGACTAAGAAATACTCGGCTATTTCTGCGCTCATGATTATTCCTCCGGCTGTTTCAATAATAAAGTAATTCAAGGCAGCTTACCCTGTTGGAAAGAAGGAGCAAGGGAAGATAAAAAGGGAAAATGTGGTTCAGATTATCGCTGAAATACATTGGTAGGGTTCAAACACCTAAATCTAGGTTTTCACATAATTCGGGTAGGTCCAAACATTGAAATATAAGTCAGCCTATATGATTATTTTTAAACGAATGTAAATCCAGAGTGTGGCAATTTTAATCTGCAACCGCTAGTATGAGTCTCTATGGGAGATAACCCTGCATAAGGTATTCTTCGGACTGTCAATAAGTAACACCAAGCAGACCTCAAAAGTTGCACTTTAAATTCGAATTCACAAAGTTTGTTAACCTTGGATCATGAGCATTATTTCGAATGAAATCGCCAGGTAATACACTTAAATCAACAGCGCAAAATATCGTAGCAACATCCAATGCTGACATTTTAGAGACGCTTACAGATGCAGTCATCATCATAGATGCCAACTGGCATCTGATCTTTTTAAATCGCCGTGCTGAGCTGGTCTTCCGAAAAAAACGTCAGGACGTTATTGACAAGACTTTTTTGGAGGTCTTTCCTGATGGCATGGGAGGGATTTATGAGAAATGCTATAGAAAAGCCATGGAAAAACGAGAGGTGGACACTATTGAGGCATTTTATGAACCTAATGAAACATGGCTCATAACAAAAGCTTCTCCTTTGCAAGACGGGGGAATAAGTCTAGTTTTTCAGGTAAATACTCTGCGTAAAAGAATGGAAATACTTGCCACCAGTCAAAGCCGAGCTTTGGAAATGGCTCGGTCGGGCGAACCGCTTGAAAACATACTGAATGTATTGATTCTGGCTGTGGAAGACCAGGCCGGCCACAAGTTAACGGCTTCCATCTTAATTATGGATGAAGATGGAGACCATCTTCACCACGGTGCCGCGCCTCACTTACCCGGCACATATATTTCGGCGATAGACGGACTTAAAATTGGTGATAATATCGGTTCTTGCGGAACGGCTGCTTATAAGAAAGAACCCGTAATAGTCGAGGATATCGCCACCGATTCCAAATGGACCAGGTTTAAGGAATTAGCCTTGAAAAATGGGCTCCGTGCCTGTTGGTCTATACCTATTTTATCAGCACAGAATCACACTGTTCTTGGAACTTTTGCGGTGTATTACCCTGAATCCCGTACACCAGGAGAATCTGACAAATATAGCGTCGAGATGCTTTCACATACAGCGGCTATTGTCATTGAGAGATATAAAGAAATGCAAGCGCGTAATCGTGCGGAAGAGGCTGTTAATGCCGTTGCGGAAAAACTCAAGAAACAACGCCGTTTATATGAAACTGCATTATCAAATACCCCCGATCTCGTATATATTTTTGATCTTCAAGGTCGATTTACTTATGCGAATGAAGCCCTGTTAAAGATGTGGGGCCTCACTTGGGAACAGGCAGTTGGTAAAAATTGCCTTGAATTGGGATATGAGCCTTGGCATGCAGAAATGCATGGAAGAGAAATCAAAAAAGTTATCGAAACGAAAAAACCAATCCGCGGCGACGTCCCTTTTACGGGGACGCATGGGAGACGAATCTATGATTATATTTTTGTCCCCGTTATAGGGGATAATGGTGAGGTTGAAGCCATTGCCGGCACTACTCGTGATGTAACAGAACGCAAAGAAGCGGAAGAAGCCGCTCTCAAATCTGAAGAGCGCCAGCGTTTGGCTTTGGAAGCATCCCACAGTTTTGGAATATGGGATTGGGATATAAAAAACGATATTTTTACGGCGGATGAACGCTTCGGTACTTTATTCGGACTTACATCCGAAGAAGCTAAAACGGGTGTCAAATTAGAACAAGTCGTTAAATCTATCCATGAAGAAGATATCGAACGAGTCCGTAAAATTATAAAGAAGAAATTACGTTCAGGCGGACGTTACACAGAAGAATACAGAATTAGACAAAATGATGGGTCTATAAGGTGGGTCTCCACTAGAGGACACGTGCAGCTTGATGAAAATGGTCAAGCTGTTCGATTCCCCGGCGTTGGCGTGGATATAACAACTGAACGCAATGCAATTGAGGATTTAAAGGAAGCGAATCGGAAAAAAGATGAATTTTTAGCAATCCTTGCGCATGAACTTCGAAATCCATTGACACCCATCCGCAATGCGCTTTTCTTAATAAAGTCAGGTAAATCCAGCACGGATTCAGAAAAAAGAGCGTATGCTTTAATTGCACGGCAAGTCGATCAACTGGTACGTCTAGTAGACGATTTAATGGACGTTTCAAGAATAACGTACGGTAAAATTACAATTTTAAATGACATACACTCTGTTGAAGAGATCATAAATAATGCCGTAGAAACCACCCAATCTCTGATCGAGGAACGCAAACACAAGTTAACAATCAGTCTTCCTCAAGAACCTGTTTATATCAAAGGTGATCTCGTGCGTCTGTCACAGATTTTTTCCAATTTACTAAATAACGCCGCAAAATATACTGAAATTGGCGGTGAAATTAATATAAAAGCGGAGGAAGCCAATAAAAACGTGATGATTAATATTTCTGATACAGGAATTGGCATAACTGTCCCTATGCTTACCCAAATTTTTGATATGTTTTCGCAAGGCAGAAGCTCTCTTGAACACTCTCAAGACGGTCTCGGCATTGGTTTAACCCTCGTAAAGCGTCTTGTTGAACTGCACGGTGGAAAAATAAAAGCCACAAGCGAGGGTATAGGGAAAGGCTCGGCATTTTCTGTGTGCTTGCCGGCAAATGTGTCTACAAAAGATTTGCAGAATGATATACACCATGAGCATACTTACAATGACCAACCTTACCATAATATGAAAATTCTTATCGTCGATGATAACGAGGATGTTACATATAGCATGGGACTGGTAATGGAAGCTCTTGGTCATAAGGTTGAAATAGCGAATGATGGACGTAATGCCCTTCAAATAGCGCATTCTTTTCATCCCGACCTCGTCTTGCTTGATATCGGTCTTGGAGGAATGAATGGTTATGACATATGCATGACGATGAAGAAACTTCCGGGCCTTGAAGAAACCATATTCATTGCTCAAACGGGGTGGGGACAAAATGAACATCTCCAACGCTCAAAGGAAGTGGGGTTTGATCATCATTTAGTGAAACCGGTGAACATAGAGGTCTTGGAACACATTTTGATGGACATACAAAAAAACCGGAGATCTCACCGTTAAATGTTGAAATCACTACGGGTCGCATTGAGCAAGGTTTATGATGTGATTTGACTTGCTGATAAGTGCCCCGCAAGCAGCGAAGAATTGGAAACCGTAGAGATTAATTTTTACTAACAGACCCTTGAAAAAAGTATTCAATGCAGCTGATACAAGGACAGAATAGATGAAGAAGCACTGTTATGCTTAATAAATGAGCATATTTTACCTGTCTTTAACACTCTTCCCGCAATCCAATAGTTTTTCAACAGCCTGTTAAACTGGAGATTCCTCAAACAGCAATTGCAGGACAACTGCTCATTCTTCGCAATACAATTGATCAGCGCAGCCTGACGCAAAAGACTACTATGGACAAAACGAGACTGACATCGTGGCAGAATAAACAGGCTATGTAACAATTAGTTGTTGAAATTTTCCATTGATGATTAATAAGCATTCCATTCATTAATCAGATCGCTCAATAAATTTATAAGCACTATAAGCCATTAATATTGAAGGGGTTTGCAAATTTCAACAGTTATTTGTTACATAATCATAAAGCACATAACTGAAAATGAGACCAGCATTTAACTGCAACTAACATAGAATCTGAATAATATTGTCGGTGAAGATTCACCTGTAATAAAACAAATTTAAGATCGATGGTGGGTTAAATTATTCTGGTTAGCGCCGTAATGCTAGAGCTTCAATCGAACTCAAGAACAGGATTCGCCAAGAGCAGTTTACACTCAGTTACAGAAAGGTGGCCTGTTTCTCCTGCAAGTTTTTTCGATGAGTGATAAGTTGTACCAAAGAGCGTATTTGATCGCTCACGAGAAAACTTCGCAACGACAGAACCGCAAAGACAGGCTCTCTTTAGTAACCTATCTAAATAGATCAGGATCAATTATTAATCTGTTCAGAACCTTCCTTACACCATCTACCGAATGTGCAATATTGTGCACCTTATCTTTTTCTGCTGTTGATTTCACCGCACCAGTTAATACCACAATTCCATCATTATCTGTATCTACTTTAATGTGCAAAGAATCAATATCTTTTGACGTAAGTATCTTGGCTTTGATTTGAGTAGTAATGGCTGAATCTTTAACAAATTCACCCACACTGACTTCTTCCGCAGAAGCTATGGCAGGAATAAATAATATATTTATCAAAAACAAAATGGTAACTAATTTCAGAAAATGCATATCATTCTCCTCATTGGACTAAAATGATAAGTATATAAGTGCTATCAATTCTAGTCTGTACGATTTCCAACATATGAATAACCGTAATGATTTAATTAAACCGAACATCTTACAAGGCAGATTTAGAATATTTTAACGAGGTGATGATACAAACCAAATCTGGACGACACACATTACTTGCCTTTGGATGCCACAAGGCGGGTTTTATATGGCAAGTGTGGTCAAGTTTTCCCGGTAAATTGTCGGTTGAGCCATTGCCGATCACATGAGACCATCCTTGTGTGCTAGCGCTTTAAAAATGTCATTTCGCCGCAAAAACCGGAACTTGGATTACTCCATCATTGCGATAGAGGTAGCCAGTATGCAAGCCATGGATACCGTCAGTACTTAAGGGCAATGAAAATGGAGCAAAGCATGAACCATAAAGGCTGTTGTTACGATAATTAGACAACAAAAGATTCTTTCGCAGCTTTAAATACGAACCACTGTCCTACGAAAAATTCGAAAATAAGAAAGTAGCAAATCTCTGTATTATTGACTATGTTGCTTTTTACAATTGAAAATGTGTTCGCTCTAAATTAGGTTATCATTTTCCGTTAGAATATGAACATAATTTCTGAAGAAGATTGCTTAAACAGATCCACTGCTTAAATGTAGCTTATAAAGATTGATGAATATCGGAGCTTTTTAAGTTGATGCAACTTGTGTGGAGTGATGAACTGTCTCTGTTATATTTTTCATGACCCGTTTCCAAGCTGCTCCAAACAAATCTGACATTTCCGCGCCTCCATCGGACTCTATTAAATGGTATTTTTTTGAAGTAATATGATGCGTATGGACTCTGCAAATACTATCTAAAGCTTGGTCATAATTGTCAGGATCAAGATTATCCAACGAATATGTACACAGCAATGAGAATTCATGCGAATGAAGCAAGTCATTCCACAAACCTTCCAGCTCTATAGCTTTATCCTGCAGGTTTTGTTGCCAAAGTATATCTACCATCTCACCAAAGGCACGGACTTTGCCATGTTTTATTTTTGTGGCATGAATAGGGATTCTAACAAACTCTTTGAAAGCTTTGGCATCAATCTCATTATTAACAAGTAAATTTGATAAAAGAAATTCTGCATCAAGAAATATAATTTTTCCTTCGGTCTTTAACAGATCAATATCCCAATCGCGCTCTTGTAGTATGACTTTTACATCTCTTCTCAATGCATATCTAGCAATAATGATAACTGCTTCTTCATTGGACAAGCCTTTTTCTATGAAATAAGCAACAGCCTCTGCCTTAGTTGCCGCGTTCTGGCAGACTTTAACAATGTGACTCCCCTCAGTAGGAGTGCTAAGTATTTCTAATCCATGATGAAACATATTTTCTTCCTTTATAGGCATATTAGTTATATGAAGTGTGTATAACTTCAAGTCTCCATAAATATAAGCAAATACCATGCCATATAATAATAAATATAATATCCTTTAATTATAATGAGTTAACGATATTACGTTGTCATAAATATGAAATTATGCTTCAATTAATGAACTTATGCTTCACTTATGAATAGAGTCCATGAAAAATAATCCTTTATCAGAGTTGACACCAATATCTTTTTTGCAAACCATTATTCTTGAATTGATGCATGCCAGCGAACAACAAGGTCAAAAGCATTGCGAAGAATTGATAGAACATATAGCTAGAACTGCAGGTTGCTTTTTTGAAGAAACTTATCGAAATAATACTCATAAAATTGCAGAACTCGATATTGAAAGTTACACCGAACTTATACTAGGCCTAAAAAACAATATTGGTGGCAATTTTTCGCTCGTTTCCAGCAATAAGGACTGTATTACTGTCGCAAACACCAGTTGCCCTTTTGGCGAGCAAGTCATTAATAATCCAGAGTTATGCAGAATGACCTCCAGTGTGTTTGGCGGCATCGCCGCGAGAAACTTTGGTTATGCCAAGGTTGAAATTAAGAAAAGCATAGCCCGTAAGGATGGCAAATGTGAAGTATGTGTTTACACCAATCACCAAGCAGCAAAGGGTCATGCTGGAATTGAATATACGGACACAGCCTCTGTCAAAGAAATAAATGATCTTAAGGATTTACAGTCGAGAATTGAGTCAAGTTTGCAAAAGCTTTGGCGCAAGCAAAGCAACCGAACAGCAAAAAAACGTGTATCTCCTACGATCATAGCAAAATCACCGATGATGCAAAAAATACTGCAATCAATCGATGTTATTGCCCCTACCACAGCGACAGTGTTAATTCAGGGTCAAACAGGGGTAGGCAAAGAGTTGATAGCTCGTGCCATACATGCAATGAGCGATCGTTTCGACAAACCATTTATCACCATTAACTGCGGTGCGATCCCGGAAAGTTTGATTGAAAGCGCTTTATTTGGACATGAGAAAGGTGCTTTTACTGGAGCTGTAGAAGTTCAGCAAGGTTATTTCGAACGAGCCGAAAACGGCACTTTGTTTCTGGACGAAATCGATACACTATCGCCAGCGGCGCAAACTCGATTGCTTCGCGTAATCCAAGAGGCAGAGTTGGAAAGAGTTGGCGGAAAACAAACGTTGACTGTTGATGTAAGAATCATCTCTGCCACAAATCAGAATTTGGAAGATTTGGTCAGGCGGGATTTATTTCGAAATGATTTGTATTACCGAATCAATGTCGTTCGCCTAAACATCCCTTCTTTGACAGAACGACCGGAAGATTTACCTTACCTTGTCCATTTGATTATTCAACGAGTGAGCAGTCAGTATAATAAAGAAATTAAGTCAGTAAGCCGTGAAGTCATGCAGAAAATTTGTTCGTATCACTGGCCTGGCAATGTTCGTGAGCTAGAAAACATTCTTGAGCGCAGCATCCTATTTGCCAGCGGCAACGAATTGACTGAACTAGATTTAGAGCTCCTATCTGAGACCGAAAGTGCCATGGAATGGAAAGGCTCAAAAAAGCATAAAATGGCCGAGATAGAGAAGTCGTTTCTCGAAACAGCTTTGAAACAGAATCATGGAAATATAAAAAAAGTTTCAGAGAATATGGGAATCACATCGCGTGCTGTTTACGCAAAAGTGAAAAAATTTGGCATAAATTTAGCTAACTTTCGTAGCCACAATTAAGAGCTTGATTAAATTACAAAAGAAATGCAGGCCTTTTTAGAAAAAATAGCGTTGAGCAGATTATGCCATTTATATGATGCAAATATCGATTAATTGTCAATAAGACATATTCTTTCTCATATGCTCTGTCAAGAATGGAGTCCATGGGTTCAAGCAGCCAGCAGATTTGTATAAGTGTTGCTGCATAATTGTGCTGATGACAATTAGCTCTGGCCGCACATGGGGTTAATCGTCATCACCGTTGG
>NZ_PXXU01000067.1 GCF_003011925.2 Nitrosomonas supralitoralis | reverse complement strand
CGTTGATGCGAGACAAGTTGGAACGCGTCAAATTCAAACTACCTGGATGATAGAGAGGTGCGCCTGGAGTCTCGAAGCAAATTGCAGTATGTAATTATATTATATTATAATGTTGCATGTCTTGTTTCTCTGTTTCAGATAAACAAGTATGAACAAATATATTATACCAATTCAAGCTGAGCAGGACACCTCAGTTTGATTTTTACGAAGCAGTAATAATATGCAAAGGAGAATAAAATATGGCTGATGCAATAATAGACAATATACCTAAACTCAACCATGACGAAATAAATTCATCAATAACTATTCCACTAACTCCTACTTCGGGAGTTCCTAAATATGATCTATCTGGGATGGTGTTTGGCACTACCCAGGCACCATTTGACCCCACATACAAATTCTTTGCCACAGAAGGAGCAACATATAGTCTACTTGATACCAGCTTCTTTGATCCCTATCTGAGGCTGTATGATCGATCAGGAAACGCCATAGCAACTAACTCGGAAGATAGCGATAGTGCAGCAGAGATTATATTTTCCGATTTACTTCACGATGAAAATGGAGAGAAGCATTCATTAGATGTAATTATCGAGTGGACAGCGCCATATTCAGGTATTTTTTTCATAAAACCAGGATGGGAGCAAGAATTAATTCACAAGAATTATCTGCTTGTTGTGAGTAGTGATATGGATACAGCCGTGCAACAAATTTCGCAACTAAGTGATACTGATACCGACAGAATATTTAATTGGGGAGAAAGCGCATACACTAATCTGTTCCCTGAACATCAGAATTCGCAAGCTGATGTTCAGGGCTATTACGCCAGAATTTATTCAAATGGTGACGCTCTCGGAGAGAGAGACGGCATTATTTATTATTACGACGGGGGAACTGATGGAACAGGAGAAATTGTTGCCGTTGGCACAATTTCAGATTATTTGCCGCAAGCAGTTGCGGCTGGATTTTAATCGGTACATCCGTCAATGGTCTATGGTTTCAGAGATATGGAGTTCTTCAAACTTAAAATTATAGCGCTGCATGAAACTAATTACGTTCTTGTCGGTTAAATTAGAAAGTATGTACTTGCCGGATGAACCTCATTTTTGATGTATACGGGCTAAGGTCCTCACGATGGTTTATGTAGATAATTTACCTGGTCGTCATGCGTATTGACACCTTGTCTGATCGCAGATTTATTAGTAATAAGAGTTATTGAAATATTCTCATTCTTTGTGTGAATGGCTAAGACATAGAGTTACTTAGAAGAACAGATCTTGTATCTCGTGCTTGTATCAAGCGTTTGGTTTTAAGCACACCTGAAAGATTATCAGAATATTTTTACCTTTTTAATAGTAGCTAATTTTGAAAAAATTTGAAATTTCGCCAACACACCACAAACTGTATTCGCGCTTTCATTCTGCGTAAAAAAATAGACGCCTAAAGGAGGTAATTGTCGACACAGTAGTGTTGCGATGTACATATTTTAGCTTCAATATATCTTCAAGTTAGCGATTTCACTTATAAAAAAATCAGAAAATTCTCACTAGTTTTTGCCATATGCTTTCAGTATATTTAATTTCATGTAGTTACGCTGATTTGTTAATCTTAAAGGTGAGATCATGAAAACAATAAATTATCTGAATGGTATTTACAGTGTAAGCCTGAATCAAGATGAAGTTTTCATGATTCTATCCGGAGAGATGCCCTGTATTGTTTTTGAAAATGATCCAGAGATACCAAATGATGAATGTTTATGGGTTTATTATGAACCAAAAACAAATGACATTCTGCCGCCTATTTATCCGTTTCCATGCAGAATTATCTCTCATATGCGGCTTGAAAATCAGAATTATGTCCTAATGCTCACCCCCGATGAACCTGATCTTGCAATCAAGGAAAGAATTCAGGAATTTAAGGCAGGCATTAAAAGAGTGGATGAATTCGCAGGTTCCGTTGCTCTGGCTATTAACAAATATAGAAGTGAGGTTCCAAGACTTTGCCAAAAGAAAAATGCATGAGCTCTCTAGGTTGAGTAAACAAGCTTATTAACATTTCACTTTACCAAGAGGTAAACATTCGTACTCTTGCCTGTTTGATTAAATTAAATTTTGGCATTTATTAACACAGTAGCTTATATTGAAAACTTCTTGATAAATTATTGCCCGAATTTCAATTTCTTTCAGTTTTTATTTCTTTTTATAAAGAATACTTTTGAAAATCATTTTCATCGACTTTCTAGAATTAATTATCGTTATTTTAATAATCTGCTTTGAGTTCTTGCTTATCGGGTCACGGTGTATGTGCAATCTAAGAACTCAACCCACCCGTAACAATATGAGCAATTCGCCTATCTCTTACATCCTGTCCTACTTCCTGTTTTGCTACCACGTTATTTGAGTCTTTTTTGCCAGTGATACTTCCCACTGGCGCAATAATTGGCGGGGCATCCGGTATCGAAGGTATGGATGACGACACTGACGGAATGCCTGGTGCGGGTGCAAAAACCGTTTTGGCTGGATCAAAACTCACCGGCGATGCCAATGAGTTGCTGGTTTCCGGTATAGACGCACCAACCACTGAAGCGTAGCGCTTATCCAAGGCGATTCTGTTGGCATCGATGTACTCAGCGGCGGTTGCGCTATTTTTCCCGTAGTTATTATCAATGCCGAATTGCGTGCTTTGGGATAAATCACGCTTTGAAAGTCCCTTTTCAGCCCCTTGAATCACTTCCTTGGCTGCAGACGGTCCTAGTTGGTGCATCATGTAGATGTTTTCTGGCGTGATCGGCAATCCCTGCTTCTTGAGCATGTTCATGTTTTCCACCGCCAGTTTCATGCCGCCCTCGATGTTCTGATCAACATCAAAGCGATTCTTAATGCCTACGCCAGTAGCGGTTCTTCCTGTGAACTGAAATAATCCGATGGCGCCAGTCTCACTAATGGCGTTCGGATTGCCTCCGCTTTCCATGGCCGCTATTTTTTGCATCATAACCGGGTCGAGCCCATGTTTCTTTGCTTGAGCCGCGATCTTTGCCTGGATCTCAGGTGGCATTCCACGCGGCAAGTTTGCCGAAGTATTGGCCGAACTGGTTTTTAATGCGCGTATACGTTGCGCTTCCGCGTCAGTATAGGTTCCATGACTGGCCAGCTTGTCGCCGCCTTTTATGCCATTAAATGTTGCTCTGTGTCGGTAGCCTTTGGGCATAACTGTTTCCAGAGCGGATCCTACACCGGCTTCTGCAGTATCGTATGCACGCTTAATTGCTGACGAAACGTTACCTTTTACCGCCTGGTACCCGCTTTTTACTTTATCAGCAACCGGTTTTAATGTTTTATTAAGATCGACGCCCAGTTTATCTTTAACGAAACCGGTAAATGTGAGCCAGGCCGACTCGATCTTGCCGCTGACACTCTCAATGAATGAGGTTAATTTTTCGCTAATAAAGTCGAGTGGGCGGCGCATCGTCTCCATCGTTTTGTTGTGAGCGTTTGAGAACTGGTCCACGAATTTCTTTCCGAATCCGCTCGTAAACGTAGCGATACTACCTGCGGCCAGTACAGCCAGAGGCAAAACATACCTCATTAGCCAGCTACTGTTACCGCTATCAGGCCCACCTGATGATTCTGTCGTCTCTTCAATGTTTTTCAGGCTTTTATTGGCCGCTTTATTGAATAACGTTTCATCTTTACGGAATAGCCTTAACTCACCAAAAATGCGGCGAAACCAACGGTCTTTGCGTTTCTCATCGATACTGTTGCCGATTGATAGCATTTCATACCCGCGTGACAACGGCTGAGAAACCTCATTGAATGCCTTGATGGTAGGATCAGTATCCTCCATGCCTCCACCAATATTCCCAATTGCATCAACTATTTTGTTAGCCGCAGAACTCAGAGCTCTACCGCCTTCCTCATTGGCGTAAACAGAACTCTCAAAGCTATCATCCGTGTCGCCTCGATTCCCGGTGCCATTTTTTCTTTCAAACCGCCCAGTCGTGGTATTTCTGTTTGCTGGCGCAGCACTTTTAATGCCCTCGCCACCTTCTTTCTTGGCTGATGTTTTTTCGGTTCGGATGTTACGAGTAATGGCCTTTCGTTCAAGGGGACTAGCTAGTTGCGAAAATTTACGCTCCCCCAAGTCCTCGCGGAGTGGCTTGGTTATTAGACTTGCTGAAGATGACTTAATAACCCTGCTAGCTAGGGGTGAAGCTAGGGGGGTAGCTACTTGGGGCTTGGCCGGTGCATCCGGTAGTGGCTTTTTAATCCGAACTATCGGTGCCGCTGAGTCGCCCTTGCTGCTACCGGTCAGAGCCGCGCGGATTGCACGCAAATCTTCCCTGATTTCATTCCACAGCCCGAAGGTTTTATCAAGATCAACGGATTCCCCAATCAAAAAGCCCTGATTGTCATGTTTAATCGCCATCGTCAGATTCCTATGCTTTTATGAACGTATCTATTTGAGAGAATGTCATTTGCACCTCTGCCATAGCATCTTCGCGCCTGGACAGGCTGATTTCAAGATTAGACGGCCTGAACCATCCGATGCTTTCATACGCTCCATACAGCGTGCTTTCTCGGGTAACAAATGAATGAATGATGTTGAACTTGATAGCGTACATTGACGGCAAACCCACGGTACCATCTTGAGCTACGACGCTGCTGTGGTGAAGTTCGTACCACTTCTTTATGGTGCCAAACTGATCATCCATGGTGGAAATACGCATTTCAACGGGATCGCCGGTGCGAACTGAATCGATAGTCGAGCCGCCCGTTCTATGTTTTTCGCTGCCCACGATATACGGGGCGTACTCAATCTCTGTTGCGAACTTATTAAGCCAGGGGGAAACCCAGTCACCCATTAATCGGCTGGATGCCTCAATCAGGAATAAGTTTTTCTTGGATAGTCTTGTCGATTGCATTGTCTCAAAGATTCTCAGTGCTTCCGTTGGAGTAATGCCGCCAAATAAGGGAGAAGGGCGGTTCCAGTACATTGCCTGGGAAGCTGCAGCACTCATGCCAGGTAGAAGTTTGTTGAGTAACCCGGAATCGAGTATGCGCAAACCTGCAGCATTTACATCACCACGCATGATATCGCCCACAACCCCGGCGCCAACGTTCAATCCGCGTCTTGCCGTGATAGGAATGTGCTTGTTGATCTGATTAATAACGACATTTCGACCGGTAGCGGCGCCAATACTGCCGATTGCTTTGGCCAGTTCGCCATTGCCCATCATGCTTGCGGCTCTTTGGCCGATGCTATTGGTAATGGAACTGGCGCTACCGATTACCGAGCCGGTCAAGCCACCTCTTGAGAGTGATTGCGCTACATTGTTATATAAACTCATGCCTGCTCACTATTGGTTATTTTCGCCGCCAAAGTTGCCTTTGTTGCCACCAAATCCGCCGCCACCAAAGCCACCGCCATCTGCTCCTGGATCGTCTTTTACCTTCACGATGGTTGCAAACAATTTAGCCTGATCGTCATCCAGCATCATGTTTTTGGTCAGGAATTCAGCCATTATTTCTTCGGTAGCGCCCATGTCCTTCATCATTTGCATGGCCTGAACCAATAGCAAGCCGGAATTCATTGAATCCGCTTTGGTGCGCTGCTTTTCTGCTTCAAGTGCAGAGATTGAACCGAAGAAATTAATGCTCCACGGGCGATCTCTTTCGTTAAATACAATGCCGTAGCGCTTCATGGTATGGATGTCAATAATCTGGTTGAACATGTCTGCCAGTGATGAGCGGATCATTCTGGCATTCTCAGCGGCTTGTGCGGATGTTCTAAAGAACCCACCTTCACCCAATCCACCCGCCAATTGATCGGCAAACCCAAGCATGGACAGGTCAACACCGATTGCGCCGGACAGCAATCGTGCATGAATCATCACGTCGTCAATTATGATGCTTTGCATGGTTGATTTATCCGCGCTGGATATTGAGATTAATTGCTTGTCAGCGTACATCGGCAGGATTGAAGTCACCGTTTCCGGTATCGATCTGCCGTTCTCTATAGCCTCGGCAACAATACCCTTGATGTCCTTGTACATCGAAACAACTGACGCCATAAACCGGTCCTGCTGCTCTTTGGTCATGTTCTGCATCTGCAAACCGACAATTCTGTGATCAAGCGATGCCTTCCATCGTTGACTGACCATGCCAAGTAACGTTGAATTGAAGTTGTTGTACGCTTCCTCCGCGTTATACAAGAGCGAGCCACCGGCCATGCTTGGCATGAGAGGTAATTCGTTAAGATCATCCTCGGTAATGGCAATCCTGAGTGATTTCTCAACCACTCCATACTGAGGTGTCCATTGTGTGCGCGACATTTTTAACCTGGCCATTTGCGACACATCCAGCCGCTCAAAATTGCGCCTGCCTGTAAATACGGCATAACCAACCGTGCGATTGCCGCGCTCGAACGGCTGCACCATGGGAGGTCTGACCATCTCATCGGTGCTGACATCGATCACGCCCCGGTTATCCGTATAAACGCGGCCATAGGCATCACCAAATACCGCACCTATATACGCGGTCTGAAACGCAATTCTGTTGAATATAGGTTGGAGTTCCTCGGCTGTCTCTTCAACTATCCGCATCAGCCTTTTATCCTTGCTGGAAACAGGTGTCGTCTCCATAAATACAATATCGCCGTTTGTTTCGTGCCCACCCAGTGCTGATGTGACAAGGAGTTTCAATGCCGATGAAACAACGGCATCAGACTCCATTTCACTCCACTTGTTGTAGATTTGCTGTCTCGACCTGGCTGATTTTTTGCCAGATCCAAGCAAGGATGCGACAGTCGTAATGCCCGATCCATATAGGAAAGTATCTGCAGGTTGGATTTCCTGAGCAGGATCCAGGTATTCGGATTTCCAGCGCTTTCCCGGTATTCCAAGGCTTGCGAGTAAACCAGGCTTTTTGGTTAGTTTATTGTTTGAGATAGGCATAGGTCACACGAAGGCAAATGATGCGCAGATATTAGGGTGTGTCACGTCATGAAATACCTCGCATTTTCCGCAGAAAGAGCGCTTATACGGAAAAACACAGCTAGTTTGCTGACACATAGGCGGCATTATTGAAGAAATTCAACGAATGGAGTCAGCTATGCCAACTACTACACCCATGATTCGATACTCTCTTAAAGAGCGAGGCCGCAAATACACTGGCCAGGCGCGTAACTTCAATATCCAGAGGATTTTCGATAGCGTTAATGGCGATGCGTGCCAGGAAACAGTAGCTTCCAGAGGAATGATTGGTTACTACGGCCACTTCCCAAGAATCCGGTTCGGAATGAACCCGGCTGAAGGCGGTTTAGATGGCGGCAAGTACGTTCCAGTGCAGCCTGCATTCATAACCACTCACCTCAAGGTAACAATGGACGGCATCGTAGAACATCAGGCTGAATTCCTGGATACCGCAGCAGGGCAGGTCGCAGAGAAACTATTTTTCCAGAAAGTAGGGGGGTTCTCATCGGCAATCGATGAAAAGAGACCACAATTCTATGGCTTCGATTACGTTCTGCAGCCTAATTTTCTTGATAATTCCTTTAGAGGTGTTGCGCTTGACGATGCTTTGAGCGGCAATACCGGCGATCTTACCTATGACGACGTGTACGCAGCAGAGCAGGAAGAACATGCGCGTTCAATGATCATCCTGCTGGACAGTATAAATACTGAGCGCGAAACTACCAACGCGGTTATCGAGCGACTGCAGGCGGAAAACGAACAATTCCTGTCGATTCTGGCCGCTAAGGGAATCGACGCTAACTCAATCCTTGATTCCGTGGCAATGGCACCATTAGTTGTGCCTACGAACCCCATCAACACACTGCAAAACGACCGTGATTATTTTCACTCCATAGAAAAATTACCCGAGTTTGAAGAACCGGTCGAAGAGGAAGTCAGTGAACAGCAAGTTAATCCTACGTTTGGGCGATTGATTAACAAGTTCATGAGGTAAACGAGGTATGTTTCAGCCGGTCAAAAAGGCTTTTGGCGAGTATATGGGCAGATATTATGCCGAAATACTGCCCACTACCAAGTCTCTGAATGAGTATATAGCTCGCGGATTACCAAAAAGTGTCGTATGGGCGCCATCGCGCATGGTCGATGCCGTTGAAGATATGCTGGCTGCCTGGCAGAGAGAGGACGTCGATAACACGCCAACCAACCCGGTAGATATGCCGGTCATTATTATTGCGGTGGCCGAAGATTATGTGCCCTCCGGACGAGATTACACCCGGCAGATATCCGAGGAAGTATTTTTCACGTTTCCGGATGATGCCAAGGGGCGCATGTTTAAACTTCAGGCGATTGCCGGTGATATCCGTGCGCAGATAGTATTCGCCGCGCATGATGAGCCCACAGCCAAATCACTCGCTTCACAATTCCTTTTATACATTGATTCTGCACCTAACCGCAGATTTGATGCGCAATATACTTTTGCCGGATTCGATGATATGTGGCCGGTACAGATTGAATCCAGTGATTCCCCTGCTATGGCCATAAAAACGGAAGCAAAGAATCTTACGATCCTGGCTGTTGATCTCACTCTAAAAGCATCCACGCCTCTATTCAAAGCGCCTGCAGACAACGAACCCAATGACGGCAAAGGAACCCCAGGAGATCCCCTCGATCCTTCCGGGTACCCAGTCGTTGATCAGGTGGATTTTGATGCCAAAACGATTAATAAACAAACCACGGTAACTTAATTATGGATGACTCAACGATGAATATTATTTACGAAATTGATATTGACTTGATTAAGCAGGTCGCTACTTATTACTTGCTTGCAGGGCTAGTTTTCTTGTTTGCTGTATTGCACTTTGGTTTTAAAGATCATGATGAAAAGGCAGATATCGCCAGCAATCTAGGCGTTGTGGTCATGACAGTGATTGCATTTTGGCCATACAACCTCATTTGCCTGGTGTTTTCGTGGCCGGTTTGGACAATGCCGGTTAGTGAACTCTTCCGGAGACATAGATGATTCAGCAAATACAGGCTACGTTCGCAGGATATGGCGGTCGAGCTTGTACGTTATTTTCTGCCTTATACAAAGACACGAACATTCTTGTGATTGGTGCAGAAGCTGAATACAGAACAGAGCGGCGTGAAAACTGCGTGGTTTTAACCAACGACCCTGACATACCGCGCGATAGCTTGTTCGAGGATCTTGAGCTCAAACAGGCCATATCAGCTTTCTACTCTTTAAAATCCGGCGTTGCTGTTGATGGCAAAAGTTCTCGCCTGGTTATCTCTGATCGTGCTGCGCGCGCGAATCCTGAGTCGTCAATTGAAAAGGACGGCATTGATAATTCAGGACCGGTGTTTCGCGTTGCTGACGGAGTGACGTGCAGTCAGATTGCCGCTCTTGCTACCTGCCTGTATGCAATTAGAGCGGGAACCATAGAAAGCGCTGTGAGCATGTCTGAGCAATTGCTGGCTTTGTCGCGCGGCCAGATCGTAACAATATAGAGGCCATCATTCGATGATCGATAACAATTCCGTAGCCGCCAAGGATTTCTACAAGGAAGTCAGGATTTTTGCAGATAGCATTAAGCCATGGGAGACGGCCATATTCTACGAAACAAAGCCCGATGAAGCCTACGACCTTTCTCTGGTATCTCAGCGCGTATACGGTCGCCGTGATGAGTATCTTGCTGTCATGGCTGCTGCCGGTCTGGATATGTTCGATCAGGCTTTGCCGCAAAAACGCATCATTCTACCCACTGAAAGCCAGCTATACGCCATCAAGCGCCGTACCGGGTTTGAGTCTATTGGCGCCTATCGAGAAAATTTCTCGCCTACCTGGGCTGATTAATCCCGGCTATGGCTAATTTATTACTTGGAAAAATAAAGGCCAGTATCGGCAGGTTGAAGGGGCACGTCAGCGAAGCCAGGGCTAATGCCAGGGAGGATTTGCGCGAACGCCAGGCGGCTGAAAAGTCACCGCGTTCAATTATCCTTACCAAGAATGAAGTGCAAGGTGAGTGGGATGCAAGTCGCGTGCTAATGACAACCATGGGCGGTCAGGTAAGACCAATTACAACCAGCGATCTTGCGCAATTCCGTCATAACATGAAGTTAGCGCAAAGAAATTTTAATGGCGATGGAATAACTGCCCGGCAAGTAATCGATCTGGCCGCTTCCAGGCCGATGCCTGGGACCGGACCAGAAACCGATCTGGATCGAGCCAAGAAGCAAATCACTATGGCGGTACCGGCGTCAGCCATGAATGGTCATATCAGATTCATTACCAATGCCGGACCCGATTCCGATGTAAACCGACACCATGTTTTAGTGCGTTTCAATGCATTCGCTGAAGCGGCCAATCGTCTCATGTCATCCAAGGCTAAGGATAGCAAATCTCCAAAGCAGATAGCCAACTGGCTGAGAAAGCAAAAACTCGCGTTCGATTGTGATTGTGGCCGGCATCGGTATTGGTTCCGTTATATCAGCACCATAGGCAACTTCAATGCTGGTCGCAAGGAAATGGGATACCCGAAAATAAGAAACCCAAATCTTAAAGGTGTGGCGTGCAAGCATGTGCTGCGAGTCATGGCTGAAGTTGAATCATCGGGAATTGTGCTTAATTTTCTTGCTAAACACATGGAGAAATTGCACGCTTCAAAAGATAACACGGCCAAACACAATGCCCGGCAAGCGGATATCGACAAACAAAAAGCCAGCGCTACGCGCATCAAGACCAGTGATCAACGAGCGGCAGAGCGTGCAAGAGCAAAAGAAAAGAAGGCCATTCATGATGCAGCAAAGAAGGTAAAGAGAATTGTCAGGAAGCCAGTTGCCACGAGAAAAATTGAAGCGGCTCTGGCATCAGGTCAGCTATCAGCGTCAGACTTGGCGGTGCTGCGTAAATTCAATATGACAGACAAACAGATTGCCGCAAAACTAGGAGGCAGTTAGTCATGCTTAATAATGTGCCAGGCGCGGTTAATCGAATGACGCGAAATATCGTTATCAATCATCCGAACACATGGGAATGTCAGGTATTCAGAAAGACCGTTAATCGCGTTGGAGAGTCTATGTCAGGTGGATTGCCTACCCTGGGTGGAGTCGGTGTTATGGCTGCTGATGATGAAGAAGATGTTTCGTTCGAGCTCGTGGGTATCGGATATGCGCTACAGGCAGAAATGTTCTCAGCATCATCCATGATGGACCGTCAGGATGCCAATAATGGTTTCGCCGGTGAATTCCGATTTCTGATCGAGCCCGAAGCGCCCACAGGAATGCCGGGTAACTTCACGATCAAAAAGCGCGATGTTTTTTACCTGGTAATTTCTGATGATGTGAAGCTGGCATTTGAGATTGTTGATGTGGAGACGGTTATCAATATTCCGCCGTTCGCAATGCGTTATGTTGCTAATCGTCGCGGTGATCTTGATATTTAATTTATTAAAATGTTAGAGGATCAAGAGAGCTGATTAATAATTTGGTGTATGCGATTTTCGAGCAATTTGAATCGAGAAAAAATACGCCACTTTGACTGAAGTAATGATCGATCATTATCATTCATCTGTAGGGGTTCGATATAGTTAACCCAATGTAGATTTTTTAAGGTTATATTCATTTTTTGATTGCTCATATAAATAAAGCTCTAATTTTTGGTAAAAACGCAGAACGCCTCTGATCGGCCATAAGTGAAGGGTGTCCTTGTTGTACAGATCAAAAAACGGCTTATGAATAATACTGCAAGCGATTATTATCATAGGGTGAAACGGACACTTTTATCTGATTTTTTCATATTATCTCTAAATTCTTCGATTAGATCGAAGAAGTCGAGATTAAATTCTATAGGTGAAAGCGTAAGAAAATGAAGCCGATTCGCAAAAACTCCACATGATAAAATTTGGCATGGAAATGGATCAATAATAGGTGGAATAATGTCATTTTCTGCGGGTGCATAGTGAATCCACAAAAATTCACCCTCAGGAATTTCAGGATCTTTTTCACAGACAATATATGGAATATACCCGGATACAAGTAAAATAATTTCGTCCTGATTTAGTTTTAAACTGTAAGCACCATCTTCATCTATATTTACTTTCTTCATTTACTTTCTTCAAGGAATTAATCAATAAATAACATGATGAGAAAATGCAAAAGATTATTACTACGGATTTAATTTGCCACAAAAATAGTACGAAATTTCCTAATTTTTGATAGGAAATATCTTAATGTTGATTCTAAAGAGAAGTCAGGATAAAAAGAATCGCATTTGATATCGAGCCCTATGCCTTCTTGCGGGCTATATCCTTTACTCAAGTCACCAGTAGTAAGCATTTCCAGTCAAAAGCGGAAAAACCCACGTTTTAGAAATTTGTAGACTCTCAAAATACGGGCTTCTATCGGTGTCAGTGCGCTTTAGCGCATTGATTCCGAGGATAGTTGCCCGGTCTTTAGTCCGGGTGTGTGAATAAAACCATAGGACCAAAGACAATGACCACCATCAAGCGTACAAATCAAGAATATCTGAACAATAAGACTGCGGAAGTGGCAGTGTTTATTGATAACCTGAAAGAAAATGCCGTTAAGTCTGGAACTTTCGATTCCGCTGCTGCGATGGATTTTATCGACACGGCAAGCAATCAGAATACTGGCGTAAAGATTCCTGAGAAGCTTCAAGTGGTTTTGGATAACGTTGATAGCAAGGATTCTTCGCGCATTACCCGAGCATTGCTGGATAGCGTGAACGTGTACGAATCACAGCACGGAGTCGAAGCGCCTGCTGACGTGATCGAGCAAGCGATTCATTCCGCTTACGCCACGACCGACACGGCACGCAGACAACATAAGTTACCGACTCTTGATTCTGCTGATTCAAATCACCACGATCAAATCTCACTGCAACCTAACCGCGCTGTTGTTGCGATTCTGTCAGCGATGGGCGATGCAATCCCGTTTGCTCATTATCTGCCTGCAGATATCGGATCAAACGAGGGTATTCTGGCGATCATGTCTCACCGCGCCGGCAATACCTTTGGTCAATACGCTGAAGGCGGTTCATTGGATGGCGTTAACTCGGGCGATTCCTACATTTCATCTTCTCGCGTGAATAAGAGTATGCCGGACTCAGGTACAGGCGCAGTGACCGGCGCGTTGACTTCGATTCAGGACACTGACGAGACCTGCGCTGGCGGCTCAACCGTCAAATTGCTGCGCGGTCGCTCAATTGTTTATGTGAATGGTATCCCTGCTGCGAAAGAAGTTGATTCGACCGGGTCCGGCAATTCCGCCGTAAGCGGCACCATTGATGTGGCTGGAACGAGTTACAGCATCGGGGGAACGATCAATACCGATACCGGCGTTTATGCACTGACCACCACTCCAAAACTGCCGGATACCGTGCCGGTCATCGTTGAGGGCTTCCTTGACTTTGAGCGTGCACCTGAATTAACGCCGTCAATCGTGACTGCTGTTAATACTTTCAGACTGTACGCAAAGCCATGGAGAGTGACCACTTATCAAACTATGGATAGCCGCACTCAAATCGCTAATGAATTGGGTCTGGATGCTTACAGCGAAGGCGTTATCTCTGTGCAAACCCAGTTTGCGAACGAGCGTCATTATGAAGTTCTGAGAAAAGGTAAGCGTATCGCTGTAAACAATCAGACAACCTTCGACTTTGATTGGGCTGCACGTTCACAGCAGTTGTTGAAGTCACAAATCATGATTGATTTGGCGTCTGCTTTGGGTGCCGTGTCG
>NZ_PXXU01000065.1 GCF_003011925.2 Nitrosomonas supralitoralis | reverse complement strand
TTCTGTAAATATTAAGAATAACTATAAATCAAATATTATTGCTAAAGCTTGTTTGATCAATTGTAGATATTCTTTCTCAAGCTTGCCTTGCTTTTTGCTAATTCGAGAGATATCAATCGCACGTAATTGCTTGAGATTAATATGCCGATCTTTATCTAGCCCATTATTACTGCTTGGCACCAGATTTACGGCAAATGGCCAAGGTTTATGGTTGGGTAGCATCGGTGCCACAATCACAGTTCTTG
The DNA here is from genome assembly GCF_003011925.2 of Nitrosomonas supralitoralis. Taxonomy (GTDB): domain Bacteria; phylum Pseudomonadota; class Gammaproteobacteria; order Burkholderiales; family Nitrosomonadaceae; genus Nitrosomonas; species Nitrosomonas supralitoralis. The sequence goes on along the minus strand of NZ_PXXU01000065.1, from coordinate 16,311 downwards.
ATTGGATATTCACAAAGTCGCCTTGAACAATTATGCACGGTCTTAGCTTTTTAGTTTCAGCTCCCTTGGTTGGCTCCAGATCAACCCAATAAATATCCAGTTGCTTAAACTCAGCCATTTGAGAGGCCATCGGGCAAGGTTATATCCCATTCTTTTAATTCTTTCTGGTAGTCAGAGTCCTGCGCTTCTTCCTGATTTGCCTTGAGCAAAGCTTGCTTCAGATAATTTTTGTGTTCCTGTTTTAAAAGCTCGTTGATATAAGCACTACGATTATCACCGGCAATATTATTCAGAAATGCAAAGCTTTCATCATCAAGTGTAATGGTCGTTCGATGTGTCATAGTACACTCACACTATTATAAATAAACTCTATCATACTATATAGTATGATACTCCATTTAATATTTTGACTAACGGCCAGATTATGCAATTGTGCATGCTGAGAAATCTAATTACCCCAAGTAAAAACCGGCTCAACAACATGCTGAATCTGCGCATGTGCAATCAACCCAAAATACCGTGCATCAAAAGAATTCGGATTGACATCGGACATCAGCAGATATTCAGAATCATTCAACACCTTCTCTTTTAAACGATATTGCGGCATTTCATGACCATCCCCATCCGTGCTGATGATGTTTCGCATCATAGCCATCTCAAAAACTTCATCCTGCGGAGGACAAAAGGAAACATACACGCCGCGTTCTACCGGTTCATCGATGATCTTGTAAAAACCCACGGGTAAGCTCGGTGTATTATTGTAGTAAATACCGCTGACACGAAAAACAATGCTCAACAGGAATATGCCAATGCTGCCAGACAAAACACTGCCAGCCAGGATACGGAGTCCTTTTTTCATGATTGTTTGACGATTTTGTCACTATAAAGAGGCACAGCAATCGCCGCCCGCGCCGCAAACACAGGATCCTGGAAATACAACGGCTGCTTGCCGTATATGGCCGGATAACCCGCCACATAAATGATCATGTCACCCGCCTGGGTAATCCTGCCGTTTTCATCTTTTTCCGGGCCAGTCATGCGTAAACATTCATCCGGTGTGAGTAAAGGACGCTGGATTTCCTGCATGGTTCGAGTCACATTGCCATGCATCATCCCTATCCGTCTCCCGCTGGTCGTAATCTGCTCTTTGATGACAGTGGTTTGCCCGGTCAGTTTGGATAAATGTTCGGCTGTTTCAATTCGGTTCGGCGGAAAAGCATTCTGGATATGGCAATTGGAACTGATCGCTTCATCGTGGCCGTATCCGGTTTCACGACTTTTAAGCTGATTGATGTCCTGGCAGACCAAATAAGCTTTAATACCGTAACCGGCAATATACGCCAGGGATTCCTGAAAGATTTCCAACTTTCCAAGACTGGGAAACTCATCCAGCATCAACAACAGCCGGTGCTTATAATGCGCGACCGGCTGCCCATTCTCAAATTCCAGCCGATCTGCCAGTTTGCGCACAATCATGTTCGCCATGATCCGCACCAAAGGCCGCAACCGTGTCTTATCATTGGGCTGCGTCACAATGTATAAACTCACCGGACTTGCATGGTGCATCAAATCACGGATTAAAAAATCAGAACGGCTGATATTTTTGGCAACCAGCGGATCGCGGTATAGGGTTAAATATGATTTGGCGCTCGATAATACCGACCCGGCTTCTTCAGTCGGTCGATCCAGCATATCGCGTGCCGTGGAGCCAACAACTGGGTGGTTTTGTCCATTGATATGAGGATAGGTGGCCATTTCCATCCATAACTCACCAATATCGCGCTCAGGATCGGAAAGTATGGCATCAACATAAGGTAATGAGGCCGCAGTACCGTCATATATTGATTTATACAAAACATGCAGGATCACACCCACCAGTAATGCCTGACTGGTTTTCTGCCAATGATCATTTAATCCCCGGCCATCCGGATCAACCATTAAGGTCGCAAGATTCTGTACGTCACCTACTTCGAAGCCTTCATGCATGCGGACTTCATCCAATGGATTCCAACAAGCGCTCCCTTTGGGTGATGCAGGATCAAAGCGAATCACTTTATTTCCAGCATGCTGTTGTCTCCAACCGGCTGTGACCGACCAAAGCTCACCCTTAAGATCGGTAATAACTGCACTCTGTCCCCATGAAAGCAGCGTTGGAATCACCAGGCCGACACCCTTGCCAGAGCGGGTCGGTGCATAGCATAGAACATGTTCCGCTCCATTATGTTTCAGATAGTGCGTGACTCCCCGATCATCCTGCCAAGCACCGACATAAACAAAATCATTCTGTGGAGATTTCTTAGCAAATAGCTTCTTAAAAAACGAGTTTCTCTTCGGCAACAATCGGGCAGCCTGGATATCGCCCCGGTTCGCCCAACGCGCTGAACCATGTAAGCTACTGTTCGGCCGCGCCGAATTATCTATCACCATCCTGACAACCAGTGTCAGAAGCAGCCCAACACCCGAAACCAGCACACCCATGCTCATCGACTGATCAAAGATGTCCGGATACTTGAAATACCATTGATCCGCCCATTCAATAATCGACCACGGCGCATAAATATGATTAAAATGCGCACCCAGCTGTGGTTGATACTGGAATCGGTAGGCAAAAAACTGCGTTGCAGCCTGTACCCCACCGAGCATGAAGAAAACTGCCATCATCTGAACCATCCGGTTGTTCCCCTGAGCCGCCCTTCTTGCCATAGGACCGCCTGCATTCTGGTTTGAAGTATTCATCGTGACCGCCCTTTCCCCTTTCCTTTACCTTTATGCGTTGATCGGATACTTGTTAAAGGAACATGCGGTTTTACCGAATGATGGATCGAATGATCTTGTGCTTCAAACGTTACATCCAGCTTGGCATCCATCGCAACCTGAACCACTTTTTTACGGAAAGATTCCGACCCATTGATTGTCAGTTGGTTACCGTACTGCTCCATGGCCGCCTGTAATATGCCCACTATTTTGTCCTTGGCTGCACCGGCCCTAATCACCAAGCCATTGCCCCCATCCCGAATCGCTGTGGATCCAATCGTGCATATAATCGTGCCCGTTCGGGTAATTGTCTCAATGACATCTGCCTTCGCTGAGTCCGCATGCTTTTGTACCCCAGTTATCTGGTTTTCCGCCGCCCTACCCTCTTTTCTGGCGCGTAATATCTCCAAAGCTTCCTGGTTTCCCAGCCGGGATTCCTTCACCAGCCAGCTTAGCCAGTCCATTCTTCTATTTTTAGCCTTGGAATCTTGATAAGCAGCGGCATACTCTTTTTTAATCGCTTCAATACGCAGCTTTAATTCCTGATTAACTGACGCATGCATTATTTTTTTGGATATTCGGCCGGCAGTCACATTTTTGATCAGCAAACGTTTTAACTTGGCTTTGTGTTGGGCTGATTCTATCGCTTGATGCTTTTTATCCCGCAATAGCTTCCATTGCTGCGCACCGAAGATTGCCGCTTCATTTTGTTCTTTCTTGTATTGCGCATAAAGGCGGGCGGTATCATGCTTGTTACGCAGCGGCTTAGGCTCATAGTGCTTTGATGAGGGTTTGTTTGTTCCGTTTATGCTGGGTGTGCCATCAAGCCCGACATAATCTCCGAGTTTTTTAACCAGAGTGGCTTTCGATAAGCTTCGATCAACAGAGCTGGCTTTAACCCCAATCCCATTACCGGAAACAAATACAAATCCATTTCCCCGCTCACGCAATTCCAGCCCATGATCGGTTAATACCTGGTGCAATTCACTCCAGCTTACAGCAGATTGAATCTGTTCCAGGCATTCCTGCTGCATCCAGCCGATCAGACTTTCCACCCCAGCCTTGAATTCAATATTGGAGGATCGGCCCTGCGCACCGCGTTTTTTGGTTTCGTGATTGTCGGGGGTCAATCCATAATCCTGTTCGAGCTTTTCACACAGTTCAGCAATCATTGAATAGTCATAATGCGGGTTATGAATGGTAAGCCTTTCAGGGTGGATTTTATTGATCGCAATATGGATATGCAGATGGTCGGTGTCATGATGCACCACACTGAGTCGTTGGTGTTCACCAAACCCGAGACCTTCACAGAGTTGATCCTCTATCTTTTGTAAAATACCTTCGGATAGCTCATCATCGCGGAAACTGACAACCAAATGATAGGTTTTGTCGGAACTCGCGCGCCGGTTCATCTGCTGGGTATTCAATACTTCCGCAATCACGCAGTCCGGACGATCTGAATAACAATTAACCGCCCGCACCATCCCGATGCGCTCAGTCTTGTTTTGTGGATCAACAATGTAATTCACCAGTCCGGCAAAGTTGCTTTTGCGCAGTGAATTAATCGGAATGTGTTTGGCGATCATGGTTTTTATTTAATCTATATCGCAAAGTGGTTACTTTTTGGAGTGGATGACTTTCATCATAACTTCTGTCATCTGCGTGCGTGTTTCTTCGATATCTTTTAACAGGCCATTAATCGTTTTCTTGTCAAAGTGCGCAGATCGCCGATCATCGCTTAACCATAACTTTATTAACCCCCCTAGCCTGCCCAAATCACCGTTGATCTTTGCTAGCTCATTGACCTTTTGGTTATCGACGATGCTGGTGGGCTCATAGCCCAATCCTAACTTTCTTAAATACTCTGAAGTGCTCAGGCCACATTTCTCGGCTTGGTCTTTGATGATTTCACCCTCCTCCGCCTCTACCGGAACCCTTAGGTGGAGTTTGTATTTTCTTTTTGTTTTCGGTTTGGGTTCTGTTTTTGTTTTTGTTTCTTCCATTGGGTTTTGTCTCGACTTTTGCTTATGCGCTTGCTTTTGCTGCTGCTGCTCTTTTCTGCCCTTGCCTCGCAGAGCAGGATTATCGTTGAGCACATCGTGCGAATAAGAGTTTTGTGATGTTGGATGACAGATTTATCTGTTAGCTAACATCACATATCCTGCCCTGTTATATAGTAATTGTTCTTCAATCAGTGTATCATCAACGTATGTGCCTATTCAATCATTTATTAACACCATAACCAATAATCAATGGTTATTGATGTATAATTGTCTTAATCGTTTATAATTGGTAATAAGTTATTTGCATTAATTTATTTATTATTCTTTATACTCTATTGATCTTATTAAAGCGTTGTATCCTGATCAATGATTAGTTATATTCTTTAGCACAATGGAAAAGAATATCTTGGAAAGGCTTGCCGAGAAGACGGCAAAAAGCGGCTCCCTTCATGCCAAACGAAACCTTGCTGTCTTCCTGGTGCTGCGTGATCAAATTAACCTGGCCATTAATAGTGGATGGTCAGTTAAGGATATTTGGGAGCTATTACACGATGAAGGAAAGATGGTAATCAGCTATCAGGTGTTTTTACGGTTAGTTAAAAAACACACGGATTACAAATCGCATAAAAGAAGTACCAAAAAAAGCGAACTAAAAAATGAAGTAGAAGAACAACAAAATAATCGTTCAGACGAGACCCATAAGGAAATGCTTAGTGAGAATAAGAAAGATTTAGAACCCGCACAAGAAAATACAGATTCTACTAAGTCCCCTAAATATCCTGACACTGGAAATCCCAAAGGATTTGAATGGAGTGCTGACTATAACGTTGACGATATAATTTGATAGATACGGTAAAAACAAAAAAAGTGATGTTGTGTTATCAAACTTTTTTGAGTTTTGTTAACCGATATAAATCAAGAAATACTCATCATTCAAACCAAAATAAGCGGCAAGAACCAAAGTTACCGCATCAATATGATCGTTCCCGCAGTACCCATAAAGATTTACCACGTGATCTAAAAGCTGCACTATAAATTCAACATATCTTAGAAGGGGTTATGCAAATGGCTAAAGTACACATGATATTGCAGGGCAAAGGCGGTGTGGGTAAATCTCTCATTGCATCCATACTGGCACAACATTGTTACGCCAAGAAAAAAGATATTCTCTGTATCGATACCGATCCGGTAAATGCCACTTTTTATGGGTTTAAGAAATTGAATGTTACGCGACTGGATTTAATGGACGGTGATAATGTCGATCCACGTAAATTTGATCATCTGGTTGAGTTAATCGCCAAAAGCAAGTCGGACGTGATCATCGATAATGGCGCCAGCACATTTGTGGGTTTATCGCATTATTTGATCAGCAATCAGGTTTCTACAATGCTTCGGGAAATGGGGCATGAGTTGGTTATCCATACCGTGATTACAGGGGGTCAATCATTGGCGGATACCGTCAATGGATTCAGTAAAATTATTCAACAATTTCCCACTGATGTTTCATTTATTGTCTGGCTTAACCAGTTCTGGGGAAAGATTGAAATGAATGGCAAGAAATTTGAGGCTATGAAAGCTTATATTGATAATAAAAGCCGCATATCGGCCATAGTGACTATCCCGGAATATAAGCTTGAAACTTTCGGTCGTGATTTAAGGGAAATGTTACAGGACAAACTGACTTTTGATGAGGCGATAGCAAAACCAGAACTTTTAATCATGGTTCGCCAGCGGCTTAAAATAATTAAAGACGATCTATTTAAGCAATTAGAGGGTGTATCACAAGTGTTGGCATGAGTGCACGAGAGCCAAAAATGGATGAAGCCATTCAACAGATTACATCCATTCATGGGATTGTCCTATCCAAAGATGATCCGGTCATGATATTGCATACCTTGAATGAGCGCCTGATTCAAGATAGCACGACTGCACAGCAGGATTTACTGGATAATTTCAAGGGAGAGATTGAGCTGATCGTTTCTGAATTATCCATGGCAGCTAAAAATCATTCGGATCGCGTTCTTAATTCAACCATAGAAACCAGCAAAACAGAAATTGCGCGCGTAATGGAAGAACAGTCCAATATCATCATTGAGCGCTGGAAAGCCGATTTGAATGCCGGATTTCATGAAGCATCCAAAACAATGGCAACATCAAGACAAACCGCAATATTGAATATTATTGCCTCATTCATCACGTCAATTTCTGCTGTCATTATTCTTTACGTGTTTTTAACTATGTAAAATATGGGCTTAGGGAGCAATGGAACGGGAAACCCGATTAAGGAGTTAGGGCCGCAGTGGAAAAGTACTTAAAGGGTATAGCTCACACGTAATCTGGCCCCGCGCCAAATTACGCTTGATACAAGCTGACAGTCGGTAGTAGGCCAAAAGCGGACGCTTAGTTGATGTAGATAAGCTTAGAATATATTCACTTTTTATCTATCTGAAAAAACGAGAAGTTGTTGCAAATAAATAAAATAATGATTTAAAAAATCTCACCCAGTTCATCAACTCGATGGTGATGACAATGAAAAGCAATAATTTACAAATCTCAGAAAATGCAATACGTGCGTACAACTTGTGCACTCGAAAATCCTACTTGTTAATATTTTCATCTGTCTTGAGTGCGCCAAATGACTACGAAAAGATGCAAAATTCATTAAAGAATATTACCCGCCAGAATTATCTCCATTCAATCTCCAATCATTTAATCATCGAATCATTTTCCTCCTTTGCACTTACGGAAGGTATTGACATATACACCAACGTTACTTTATCTGACAAATCATTTTCCATGAAAAACGTCAATTTAATCAAGGTACCCGACGACTTGTGTCTAGATAAATCGCGCTATGAGCCAATAATATTTTCAAGTTTTAATAAAATTAAACCAGAGGATAAAGCCGAACTTTCATTCATCGGATATATACTTTCAAAGTGCTTGGGTTACTTGCCAGACAATGGACATGTCATTCTTATTGATGGCAGAACCATAGCACTCAAATTATTTATTAATTTACAAAAATACTTACCCATCATAGATACTCTTCAAGGATGGTTGACACAAAACAGCGATTCACCCCCCGTCACTTTAAATAAACATTGCCCTTATTGCGAGTTCCAACATGCGTGTAAAAAGACTGCGTTACAAGAAGATAATCTTTCTCTTCTTGGTGGTATCTCAAAAAAACAAATACTGAAATTCGAAAAAAAAGGTATTTTCACTATTAAGCAACTTTCCTTTCTTTACCGTCCCCGCAAGAGATGGCGACGTTCACGTTTGGAACGCGTTGTTCATAAATATGAGCTTCAAGCGCTCGCATTACGAACTGGCAACATTTACATTCAAGACAAGCTGGTTGAAATTCCAAAACATGACGTTGAAATATTCATCGATTTTGAATGCTTGCCGGATGAAAGCTTTTTCTATTTATTTGGACTAGTCGTCTGCCAGGCAGGAAAACAAGATAATTTTCAATTTTGGGCGACTTCAAAAAAAAACGAAGAAGCAGCATGGAAAGATTTTGTCTCTATCATCGCGCAATATGGTAATTCTCCATTGTTTCATTATGGCAGTTTTGAAAACAAAGCAATTTTAACCCTTGGAAAAAGATATGAAACTCCAACCAAAACAATTGTTGAAAGACTCTTTAACATCAACACTTGCATTTATGGGAAATTATACTTCCCTGTTTATTCGAATTGTTTAAAAGACATTTGCAATTATTTAGGTTTGCCTTGGAGTTCACCAAACGCATCAGGTTTGCAATCCATTGTCTGGCGGCACGAATACGATCAAAGCAAAGATGATATCTATCGAAATTTATTACAAACATATAATATTGAAGATTGTTTGAACCTCAAAGGACTAACAGAATATCTTAGGGAAATCTCCGCCGATGCCGCACATTCAGAACAGATTAGGTTTGCAGATAATGAAGGCGGCTCTATGCCGGAATCGGCATCAAATCTTTCAAAACAGCTATCAAATATTCTACTCTCGGCTCACGGAACGTATGAGCAAAAGAAAATTAGGCTTAAAAATAAAGGCAGTGTGATAACAGCTACTGATGACAGTGGCGACAATAAGAAAAAACTACTAATTTCGAAAGGTAGAAAAGACAATAAGATTGTTCATGTCAGACAGGGCCGCATATGCCCAAAGCATCCTGGCCGTAAGTTTAAGCCAACACAAATTGAAACTTCACGAACGATTTTTGATTTAATTTTTACAACAAGAGGAATTAAAAAAAATATTATCCGGTACATCGGCAAGAAAGGAAATTGTACGGCATGCCATCACAAATACGACCCCCCACAAATTCGAAAGCTTGGAGTTGGGAAAATGTATGGGCAGGGCTTTATAGCATGGGTAAGTTATCAAAGATTAGCAATGCGCCTTCCTTTTAACAAAATAGCGCAATTAATTGAGGATAGCTTTGGAGAGTATGTCTCCCAAGGCACTATTGTTGAGCTATTTTTGAACCTTTCCGCCTTCTACTCAGAAACTGAACAGAAGTTGCTTAAACAAATTTTGAAGAATCCATTCATACATATGGATGAGACCACCATTAACATCAGAGGTGCATCGCAATATGTTTGGGTAATCACAGATGGCACGCATGTAATTTTTAAGTTATCCGAGAATAGGGAAGCAACAATAGTTCACGAATTTCTTGGAGGCTATAAAGGTGTACTTTGCTCAGATTTTTACGGAGGTTATGATTCAGTTCCTTGCTTGCAGCAGAAATGTTGGGCACATTTGATTCGTGATCTAAATGAAAATCTCCGCAAATCACCTTTTGATGCTGAATTCGAGAATTTCGTCTGTGCAGTTGGAGCGTTGATCACTCCAATTCTTCAGGCTGTGGAAAAGTACGGATTGAAAATTAGGCATTTACGTAAATTTAGATCAAATGTAGATAGTTTTTATAAGAATTTTATTAATAATAAAACGTACACATCAGATGTTACTCAGACTTTTCAAAAACGATTTCAAAAATATCGAGAAAGACTGTTTGTTTTTCTCGATATAGAAGGCATTCCATGGAACAATAATGCAGCAGAAAGGGCATTAAGACATATAGCAGTTCAAAGAAAGATTTCAGGGTCCTTTGGCAAAGAATCAACACCTCATTATTTGAGGCTCCTAAGCGTTACACAAACCTGTCGATTTCAGAACAAGTCTTTATTGCAATTTTTGTTGTCTGGCGAGAAAGACATTGACAAGTTTAAGGGCAGCAAAGGGTTGGTGGGCTGGCGTATGCACTAATTTGCATATCACTAAAATTTAAATAACATAAGTATCGATCTTCTTATACTGTACTTTTTGGTGCGGCAATATATTCAATTTCAGGTCCAAAAATTTCTTATGAATAGAGTCGGTAGATGCCATGTCATTCCAAGAAATTATCAGTTAAATATCAGCAAGATACAATTCCACGGTGGCAGTTGTCCAGGTAGCAACGCCTGTGCCAAAAAAATCCTTGTCTTCAGTCCATACAGGGCAGTCGAGTAAGAGCGCTGCGGCCACAACAGGCCAATCGTTCACATCGCGTGATGCAATGCGTGATTTTGCCTTACTTTCCACTTCAATTAAGATACCGTCAGAAATAATTTGAACAGTATTCAATATGCCCATATACACTGGACGCCAGACTGATTCACTCAAGTTATGTTTGGTGGCTAGTTCCGTTGTGAGATAAAATTCCGCTTCTGCGGCATTTGCCTCTGCCGTGTAGAAAGCAACTGATTCGCAGTAATGCTCAATCAAATATCTAGCTCGACGACCCAATACAGCACGAATAAGAATATTTGCATCAATGACTAAACGCTTATGTTGCATGTGATCGCTGATCCCGCCACTGTCTAAATTCCTCCAGCAGGTCATCTTCTTGGAGACCCAACCGGACTAATTCATCATCCATGCGCTTCCCTGCTTCCAAAAGTGCCTCACGCTGAGCTTGTCCTGGCCGTTTTGGAACGGGAATAAAGAAGCCGATGGTTTGCCCGTGTCTTGTAACTTCAATGGTTTCATTTGATTCGAGAAACAATGATAACTTCTCGCGCAGTTCTCTTACGCCGATACGATGAGTCATGAAAACCTCCATTTAGTGCACGCAATTGTGTACTCAATTGTAGCAAACAAGTTATCTTTGCACTATTTTTTTATTCGACCCGTTAACAAATTTGGATTTACCATCGTCTGCTTTGGGCCCAGACTGTGTGAAAACTCTGGAAGTATTTCAAGTTAGCAAATTATAGGCATCAAATTGCATTGGTCGTAGTGAGATCGTCGCTTATACGACAATTTGCAAGGTCTAATTTTAAGACCACAAATTGAAGTCGAGTTTTCACACAGTCTGGGTCGATTCCGGTCAACTGACTAAAATACTCGGGAATTATTCTCACGAATTACAGGAATCGGTCATTAGTGGAAGTTCAAGAACTCGACCAGTTAGCAGGCCATTCTCTGCATCGCTTCTTCCATTTCTGCCGGAGAAACATCGCGCACATGTTCTGCAATTGTCCACTCTAATCCAAATGGGTCTGTGAGTGTCCCCATTCGATCACCCCAAAACATATCTTCAATCGTTTTCTTCACTGTCATACCAGCAGTATTTGCTTGGTCAAAGGCCGTTTGCACATCTTCAACATAAACATAAAATGAGACAGGAGAGCCGCCGAGAGATTGGGCCGATTTGGTTTTCTCTCCCCCTTCCGCTTCACAACATGGCGCGCCAATCATTAATTTAGCGCTACCAATTTGCAGTTCAGCATACATTATGGTGCCGTCAGATAATGGCATGCTCATATTAACTTCTGCATTCAGGGCCTGCTTGTAAAATTTAATAGCTGCTGTCGTGTCATCAAACACAATAAATGGTGTTATGGATGTATATCCATCGGGTATTTTATTCATAGAAATCTCCATTAATTCCTTGATTAGAAGTAAGCTTAATTGCCGACTGACTTTGAACGATATTACCGAAAACCAGATCAACTTCGGGTTATTCTGCATAAAGGTACGTAACGCACCATATGAAAATTACTAACTAACTAAATATTAATGAAAAATTGATATTCTTCAACTCGTGAAATCTAGTTCTTTTTTACGCTTAAATTCGGGAGTTTCAAAGAATGCAATATTGGCTATTTTTGCCCATCCCTTCGAAAAGGTAAAAGTAAGAAAGAGATAAAATAAAAATCTTTTAAATAGTGTCATGTTCTTTGAGTATTTTATAGACCGTTGACCGCCCTATTCCCAGGTTTCTAGCAATATCAGTAGCACCAACGCCCTTATTTTTCAAAGCCAATGCTTTTTCTCGATCAACAGTCCGTTTCCGACCAAATTTTACTCCCCTAATTTTAGCTTCTACACGCCCTTCATTAGTTCGCTCAAGTATCTTTGGCGCTCTGCTTGAGCAACAGCCGATAAAATCGTGACAACCATTTTACCCATTGCACCTTCAGTGCTGATGCCATCGTCTAAAAAACGAATGGCAACACCCAGGTTATCGAACTCTTTTATTAAGGAGATCATGTCGGCTGTATCTCGACCCAAACGATCCAGTTTCTTAACCAGAATAACATCACCATGTTCAACTTTAACCCGCAGCAAGCTCAATCCATCGCGATTAACATGACTGCCAGAAGCCTTATCCGCAAAAATACGATTCTTCTCAACCCCTACTTCTCTGAGTGCCTTGATCTGAATATCGAGAGATTGCTGGCTCGTGGATACCCGAGCATAACCAAAGAGTCTCATAAGCTAGAAACTGTCTCCTTAATCGATTAATAGAACAACTGTGCATTAATATAGAAAAAAACGATATAATAGACATTATATTAATGGCTGGTAAGCCTGTTCATTAATTTATAAATTTGTAGACATTACGAAACCTACTTTTTAGATATTGCTACTGGTCTTTTGGGAAGTTGATGTATGTAAATTTTCTAACAACGGAGCGGGAAACCCAGTATTGCCAATACGTAAACCCAACCAGGTTCAACAGTCGCGTTATTTTCACCTTGATTAGCCAGATTCAGCGTTAATAGCAAACCGACGTAGCAACAAAAACAAACTTAGTGTCGCTTCCTGGCCCAATATTAAAGAAGTAGAATTCCCCACCGTGGAATGGGTTGACTGATTCAACAATCCCCGGTTACTTGAACCAATTGGAAATATTCCACGGCAGAACTTGAAATGGCAAATTATCGCCAATTGGAGGAGTTTGCTGATGCATCCTGCATCAAACAAAAAAGTCTCAAGAAATATTAGGGTGATTCAATTTATTTCTCTTTTGCATCCGCAACTGCTTCTGCTAAAACAGTGCCCGGCTTGAATTTAACAACTTTTTTGGCCGGAATGGTTAAGGATTTACCCGTTGCTGGATTGCGCCCTTCCCTACCCGCGCGTTCTGTCACTGAAAAAGTACCAAATCCTACTAACTGGACATTGTCCCCACTTGCCATTTTTGCTTGAATAACTTCGATCAATCCGTTTAGCATGGCTGTTGTCTGCGCTTTACTGGTGTTAGAGCGGGTAGCAACGGCTTCAATCAGTTCAGTTTTGTTCATTGTGATGCTCCTGTTATTAGTTTAAGATATGATTGGCAATATAATAGGGTTTAATGTAATAAATCAATAACTTTTTTGCAGCTTCTGCATTGGTCGCCTAAAAACTTTATTTTTATCAAATTTATATCAGCAAATAATTCCAGTTAACAATGATCCATTAGCAATATTGTGACATTTATACTAACTTATCCCGTGAGATGGCGCTCTAAAACCATTTCTTCGTCTTATACACTAACAATCATAATCTCATTATCTGTTTTAGAAGAAAGCAACTGGAAACTATCGAGAAATCGCCTTAAATTTAGCTGCAAGCTCGCCTGAACTTATATCTAAGTTTATATTCTCTGCATGTAATTAAAACGCTCAATCAAAGCATCGAAATATCGAGCAGCCTTTTGCAAACACTAACTTAAACGATGTTATGTCTTTGTGGCCGCAAACCGTAGTCTGACATAATCAGCAATCCACCCAGCTTTTTCTGTATATAAAGAAGTAATTAGTTTATCTTTAACAGCGATCATAAAAGTATTTTTTTGCTCTGCACTTAAATGACTTGTAATTCCTTCTGCAAATATCTCCAACCATTTTTCTATGCCACTTTTAAGCGGCGTGGGCCTTGGAATAAGTTCTATGTAATTAACTTTAAAACCTTCTTTCTCAAGTAGACATTTGTATTCATCAGCAGAAGGAAAAAACCATGGCATAGTAAATTCGCCAAACTCCTTATTTTCTTCAAAAACATCTTGCATTGCCTTTAGCAAAGCGGCAATATTTCCGTCACCACCGAACTCGGCAACAAACCGACCATTTAACTTTAAAGCAGAATACATATTTTTAATTACTTTCACTGGATGTATTAACCAATGCAATGCGGCATTGCTAAAAATAGCATCGAATTCATTCTGGTAGTTTAAGTCGTGCGCATCGATTACATAAGCTTCAATCCCACGATTTATAGCTGTTTCAACCATACTCATACTGGAATCAACTCCTATCACCGAACAACCTTTTTCTTGAATTTTTAGAGTTAATACTCCATCACCGCAACCTACATCAAGGATTCTTTCTCCTTTCCGGGGTTTCAGCAAACCTATAACATCATTAGCTAAGGCTGGAACGAATGAAGCGTGTTCTTTATATGTTGTTTCGTTCCAATTTTGCTGCGGCATCTATTATTCCCTGTGAGACAAAATCGGACTATATTTAAACCTATTGTATTGAAAATCTGGCGTCAATCTCTTTTAATCTTTGTTCAATATTTGCTTTGTTGGAACCACCCTTATCCATCGCGAACTTTTCCTGATCTCCGTTCCTACGCATCGCTTTTAAAAAAAACCAGCTGGCTGTGGCCATAACAGGTTTTCTCTCATGAAAAATCTACCGTTTGGCTCTGTTCGACTACAGCGCAAAAAACATTTCAAGAAACCTTTATCTATGCTTTGATTTCTCTGTCTGAGAGAATACTATTGTTTATTAATTGAAATGAGAGTCATCAAAATAATTTAGTATGTCCATAACTTGATGAGGCAAGCCGATAATATTCTAATGTCCTTGCTGATTGTATAAAAAAATCAAATGCGCTCCCTGTAAATAGCAATCATAACCATCTTCAATATCAGAACGATGATTGCCTAACTTGGGATTCTGAGCCAGCCATGCAAAACGCTTACCAAGGTCATGCAAGTAGCTGTTTCGCTTATTCCTTTTACACATAAGCAACGTAAAACGCCCAATACTCTTAAAATCTTCATGCGCGCGGGTGGTAATTCGGAAAGCGCGGGTCATTTTTCAGCGTTCAGTTCTCCAATAACGTCCTCAATAGAATAATTATTAACGAATTCTTCACGCTCTGCTTGCGCCGCACCTTCTCTCAAATGGATACGAAGAGCTTCCATTTTACTTTTATGTTCTTCCCTTTTACGTAGTGCATCACGAACAACCTCGCTCGCCGAGCCGTACCGACCGCTTGCTATCTCATTTTTTATGAACGCTTCCCAATGCCCACCCAGACTTAAACTTGTCGTTGCCATTTTATAATTCCCTTGTATTCATAATTGTTATATATAAATATATCAAAATCATTGGAGATATAAAAACTCTTAAATAGCTTACCTCCAATCAAAGTTTCCGAATACGACAAATTGGCCGATGCCGATGACGACAGGATGCTTGGTCGCGGCGAGGCAGATGTGTTTCCTGGCAACGCGGGCGAAGAGAATATGCTGGTGCACGCCCTCGATTTTAAAATTGCGGATGGCAGTAGCGGCAGCGATATTTTTGCAGTGGAAAAACAGCAACTTGGCTGGCTTTAAAGGCAAAATAAAAAAAATAATAAGATCTCCCTAAATGGCAACAAGAGCGACAACACATTAACCGTAAACGCAGTCAATCTGCTTAATCTGCCGGCTTCCAGCAATACGCTGAGGGTGTTTGGCAATAAGGCGCGGCTGTGTCGCAGGCAAAAAATAGGGATTCTCAAACGAGGTGCGGCCATTTTGCTTCTTATTAACTGATTTCTCCCAGCTCGATCCATCCTGCATAATCAACCGCCAGTCCCCATGAAATCTCTGGAAGACCAAAAAACCGGAGCCGCTCTGACCATTCTTGCTCTTAAACCGAATTAATGATAGTTTCAACCACTCCTAAGTTTTGGTGAGCCAGCGCGAACAGGATAATTGCCTTCTAATCAGAAGATACAAAGTTAACACCAGGCGGCTTTATTTGTTTTGTTTGGCATTTGTTTTTGCTATCACAATAAGCTCAGCTTGTAATTTTTTATAATCAGATCGCAAGCGCTCCAGTTCGTTTTCACGATCAGAGAGGCGCGTTTCGAGCGCGATATTCTGTGTGGTGAGTTCTGAAATCTGGGTTGTAACGGCGGAAAGTCGCGTTTCGATTTCTGTAATGATCCTTTGGCTTTGTTCCAATTCCTTTTCCAGACGCGCAATTTCTCCCGCATATTCTGATAATTC
>NZ_PXXU01000064.1 GCF_003011925.2 Nitrosomonas supralitoralis | reverse complement strand
GTTTGAGGATAATTGAGCGCATTAAAAGATGTTAGATGGTGGCGTTGGACGCTTACGTTGGATGCTGACTGATGCAGCTTAGAATGAGCGAGTCTTTCGGCATTTAAAGTCGGAGCACAAGATAAAATGCAGTAATATCGAATAGATTGTTGCCGAAAGCTGTAGTATGCGCGATGTGTCGCTTTAAGTTTACTCGGGACTCATTCTGACAGCGCAACTTTGTGCTATAACTTCTTCTGGCGATAATACTTTTAGACTATGCAGATGAGCCCAAAAGGCAAGCGAGGAATGTAATATATGAGGAACCCCGGGCATTATCCATATCTCTGAGATACGCCTGTCAGCACGCTTCCAGCCACGTAATAAAACTCTGATCACTGAACTCAGTTGCAGTGGGTGATTATACATTTGCAAGCAAACGAGCTGAGATGGAAGTTCTGGTGTAAACCAATGAACCGAGCCTCCTTCATGGCACACGACTTCAATTGCGTCAAGAAAATCAGAAGGAAATTCCACCAACGAACAGTTGCCTGAGAGGAGCAGAATATTGCGTCGTGCTGTTGGATAGCGCAAGAGGTAGAAAGCACGATTGCGCCGCGCCAGTATAACCCGTTCGCGACCAAATGATGCGCCTCCTTTATGATAGATAAATGCGTGAGGATGGACACCATAGTGCCATCCACACAGATCAAGACGACGACCAAGGTCTATATCTTCATAATAGCCCCGACCAAATGAAGGATCAAAACCACCCACTTCTTGAAATGCATCTCGACGGACCAAAATAGCATGGCCCCGAAGGTAATGTGTCTGAATATAGCCACCTTCACGCACAATGTAGCGATTGAAATCATACTTCTCATAGCTATTGCCCGCGGGAATAATGACTGCCAGTCTTGGGTCGGCCTCAAATGCGGAACAGAGCAATGGAAGAAAATCTTGACTAACTTCAGTATCCGAATTAAGGATTAGTACATAGAATGCATCAGAGCGGTTAACTGCCGCGTTGACTGAAACACCAAAACCCTGGTTCTGTTCCGCATGGAAAATTTCTAAACGATCGTACGGTAGGCCATCCAACATCTCACGTGTCTCCATATCGGATGCATCGTCTTGAATAATGATGCGTCTAATGGATTGTCCGAGGTTGGCAACGACAGAATCAATACAACATTTTGTCAATTCCGGAGCGTTGTAGACCGGAATCACCACATCAATGGATTTGTCAGGAGGTTTGATTAAGCTATTCATGAGAAATTAATATAATCTTCGGGTAACAGTGAATTATCCCTTGCCTGCCTGCGTTTCTAACAAAGCAACATAGCGGGGTAACACATCTGGATCCAATCCATCTATCATTTCTCTTAGGAAACGCTGCCGATGTTCTTCGACATAAAAGGAATCACAGCCGGAAGCAAGAAATTCATCCATTCGCTTGTATACATCATCTCTACATCGTAACTCTGTCTCAGGCATGAATGCAGCAATCGTGGAACGGCCTGCATGCAGATAGTCAGCAGCCAACACTGGTTTTCTTGATTTGATCGCCTCAAAAACTACTGAAGTAGCAAGATCAATAATCACATCGGCCCAATTCATCAGATGAATGGAGTGAACGTCATCATCTGCTATGCTAACGTTCGTCAGACACTTAAGTGAAGTATGCTTGGTTAACGGTTGCCTCCAGCCTCCGCGGGTGTGTGGCTTGATAATTAGCTCTACGCCGGGAAAAGTGGCAATCAGATGCGTCACTTCAACGACTTCTTCCCAGAAAGTAGTAAAATCACTTTTTCTTAGGAACATGACCACTTTGAGCTGGCTATCGGAGCGGGTAAGTGGTGAGGGCGGCGACAATTTTGCTAGTTTGGCCAACCATTCATTGCAGTAACGGGGTGAACCCAAAACTATCAATGATTGATCCTTCATAAAAGGACGAAAGCGTGTAGCGCACAGCTCATTGGGTACTACAAGTTTGTCGAATATCTGACCAGCTGAATACATAGTGTCTGGTTTCAACTTCCATTCATGCCGCCGAATCAGTTGATTGATGTGAGGACTGTCTCCATGTGGCAATGAAACTGTACCAAGACCCATGGTGCGTGCCATGAAAACAACAGATTCGACCCACTCAATGCAAACGGGAGAGTTTCTTGTAATCCAGTCAAATATGATTACACCGCCTTCATGCCCTTCAAAACTTCGTTTTAGCAAGTGATTGGCAGTATTTTTCCAAACTCGTTCGCGTTTATTGGAGTTATTTATCTGGATCGCCCGGTTTACCAATGGATATATGAACGAGCGACGTAGACCGGGAGACATTAATAGTGTTTGCAACCGCCACGCTATGAATTTGAGAGGCGGTAACAGATTCCTGATATGAGCAACATGCACATTAACAAGTGCGCTGAGGAATTTGATTCTAAAGTCGCTGCGAATTTTGGGACTACCTATCAAGACAATATCACAGACGTGACCAGACTCAATCCATTTAAAGATGACTGGGGTAATATGATCTATATCATTGTAGTGACGGAGAAAAAAAAGGGCTTTCATATGGATTATTATTAGAATATCCGTGTCAAATGAAATTTTCCCAATTCGTTGTCAGTCATTAGCTGTCACAGTCGGTTATTAATTTCGCTGTTTGCCTAATATCTTTTGTAGTGGTCTGGTCAGAGGAATTTGTCATCTTCAGAATAAATTCACAAGCCTCGCGCACGGCGCCATTACCACCTGAATGTTTGCAAGTGTAATGGGCCTTTCGTAGAACTTCTGAGACAGAATCAGCTGGACAGAAAGCCAAACCTGCACTCGCCAAACACTCTAAATCACTAAGGTCATCGCCAATATAAGCAATATTCTGCAAAGCGATGTCCCATTGTTTTGCCAGTTCTTTAAGTAGAAATAATTTATTTTCTACACCTTGATAATATTCATCAATACGAAGTTTTTTCATCCTTGCCTTAACAGCAGGACTCTTTTCGGCACTAATGACACAAACTTTGATGCCACATTCACGCAGTAACTGCAAGCCATGCGCATCACGGGTATTAAATTTCTTTAATGCTTCGCCATCAGGCCCATAATACATGCCTCCGTCAGTGAGAGTGCCATCTACATCAAGGATAAATGCTTTAATTTCCATTGTGTTATTTCTGATCGGCAATAATCTTTGACATAATAAAAGCTGTTCAACGATTATCCAATCAGTATCATCGTCAATCTCAATCGCCGTCTCGGCAGCCATTTCATGAATGCCTATACATCCACCTAAACGGCTACCTAGTTGTTCCAGTAATGTCGCACGGGTTAAATAAAAAGCACCATTCTCCATCAAGCATCCTGCAAAATCCTGACGTCTGGGACGATTTGTGGGATCGTAGTTAATAGGCGTGCCTGTGTTGGTCCAATAAAATCGTTTTGATCGCACGGCAGTCAATAGAGAGTCCAGATTTTCTTCTATAAACTTACGCTTGGCAGCAATGAAATCATCGGCATGAGTCAAAGGTGAAGTTGCTTGAATCAGACATAAAACATCAAAAGAGATTTTCTGTTTAAACTCAAGCATTGCGCTTTCTGTGCTGGCCGTGTCTGTGCAAGTTTCAGGAGAGCGATCCAACACCAGAACCGATGGATGAAATTCGTCAAGCACTTTTTTGCGAATTCTTGGAGAGTCCGTGGCAACATAGATTTCGTCGAAACATTGCGATGCGATAGCCTGTTCCAAGCTCCAGGCAAATAATGGTCGTCCTGCAATATTTCGTACATTCTTATCAATAATTGATTTGGAATTTGCACGCAAAGGCATAAAGGCAACCCAACGCATTAGTTGAAATGAACTCCCTGCATGCGTTTGAGTTTACGTCGTTGTGGCGCTTCGATTTCCAGTATGGGTGTTTCCTTGAGCGTCAATGCAAGAGTTACGGCACGAACATCCCGTACTAATCTGCGTAATCCATCCGGTTCTAAAGAAGCAGCATGATCAGTTCCTTTCCAGGTACGGTCCAAGGTAAAATGCCGTTCAATCCAGGATGCGCCCAAAGCAACCGCAGCAATGTCAACAGCGATGCCAAGATGGTGCCCTGAAAATCCAATTTCTTTAATTCGCGCGCCAAACCGCTCTTGCAATGACTGTAGTTCAAGCAAACATACTTGCTCAAAAGGAACCGGATAACCGGATGTGCATGCATACAAAACAACTCGTCTGGCAGCGTGAGATTTTTCCATTAACTGCACTATCTGTTCTTGTTCTTCAGGAGTGGTCATGCCTACTGAAATATGAATGTCGCCATGATATTCTTGTGCGAGAAATTCAAGCATCGGAAAATTGAGATTACATGCGGACGGTATCTTGATGAATTCCGGATTGAGGCCAGCAATCTGCTTTGCTGAAGTCAGATCCCAGACTGAAGTGGAATAACCCACTCCAAACTCCCGACAATACTGTTGTAACAGTCGATGCTGCTCAACATCAAACTCAAGATATTCGCGATGAGCACCATAAGTGTCACCAAAACTATTTATAGGATTTGGGTGAGCTGCATTATATTCTTCAGGTGTGAGTAATTCTTTATTTGAACGCTTCTGAAACTTAACAAAATCGCATTTTGCGAATGTCGCTGCGATTCCTATCATTTCTCTAGCTAACTCTATATCGCCTTTATGATTACAACCTATTTCAGCAATTACTTTGGGTATTTTCATGGCAATCCAGTCCTATAATTATATAAAAAGCCCCCACTACAGGCTCAGAGGGATTATAAACGTTCTTAATAGTGATTGGTTTGCGGTTAGGAATTGTTTTAAAAAGAAAGGCATTTCATCCTGAAAAAATAAAAAAGTAATTTATTTTTGAACTAAGGTATCCAGCATAACAATAACATATGAAGAAAATGTGAAGAAAACCAGTTATGTAAGGTAATAAACTGAAATAAATCTATTATTTTTTTGTTACCTATTCTGAAGTGATATCGCAAAAAATGAACCGATTATTCGGTGGTGTTCAACATTGATCAGAGTGCCCAGCTTATCAAGGGAGCATGAATTAATGTTCTGAAGAATCATGATATTCTGATCGGAATGAATGAAAGGGTTGTTAACATGAATCATTTTGTTAAACAACTATGATGTGCTGTAAAGTAAGAGATCGTATACGCTAATTTATTCAAATATTTAACGGGGATAAAAAAATTTCACTGGACTGTCAGGAACATTTTTTCGATGCATTGAGAATCAAACACTCAATGAGTTTTAAAGCTTGTCCGGTTCGTCAGTAAGAATAAATTATTTGCACGATTACCGTGCCCAACGTTTCTACTCTACGACAACATATCGACATCGTAGGTAGAATTACTTTTCGCAAGCACTGCTGAAATCTCTGCATTGCTCACACCCCTTTTTGTCAAAATACTCTTTTTGAGAAACGGGAATTTCAACTCGGCAATGAGCGGTTTCCATAACTGTGAAGACGGATCGATTCGGTACTTAGGTCTTTCGGTATATGGTTCGGTAGATGGGATTTGATCCAGAACGCTTTTCAGATTATAAAGCGCCTGTAGTTTAAATCTGCGACTAAGCAATCGAGAAAAACCAACTTCATATTTTCTTATGATCGCCATCTTAAATCCCAGAACATCGACTTGTTTGAAAAATCTGACAAATTCATCAGAAGTGATCACAGCTTTTTTACAGTACAGAAAATACGATTGCAAATGCGGATAAATATATGGACAATCTGTCATTCCAACAATATCAGCATCGCAATTTTCGAGTTTCATGATTATGTCCTTGATGCTGAATAATGGTCCGAGCACACTATCATTAGCCAACAATAATCCCGTATGAGCACTGTAATGAGGGTATCTTTCTAATCCTGTTTTCCAGCCATAGAAATCGTAACCTTTATTTTCCCGTTGTATTATTCGTATACAGCATTTTGATAATTTCTCCAGATCATCATTTGAGAAGATATCGCTGGTGCTGATAAACACAATATCGAACCCGGCCTGTATCAGTTCATTGAGATAATGATAAACATTTTTTCTGATAATATTTTCTTTGTCATAGTTACAAAAAAAACATACCGGTCTAGTATAATTCGATGGTAATCCTTCTTTATCCAATCTAATTAAGGGTTTTTCGTTTATATTTTTTCTGTTGAAGAAATCGAATGACAAATCGCGGCAATATTTCAGATCTCCGATTACTCCCTTACAAAACCATTTTATAGAATTCTTCATGCGTTAAATCTACTTTCTTGCAGTTGGCTTCGGTAACTAGCTCGATTGTGACAGCTCAGTTCCGTTTTTTTCTTAGCAATGCTGATAGCAGTTACGGCCAAGATAAAATAAAGCGTTGCTCTGTAGTAAACAAGTGTTTCTGTTAATCCAGCCAAGAAAACATAGCAAACAAAGGCTATTCCCAGGATACCTAGTTGATGTTCTTTCATGGACTTAAACCAACTCCATAAAAGTAGGGTATAGGTTATTAGGCCAATTGCGCCAATATGCATTCCAATCTCGATCAAGTCATTATGGTAATGATAAGTTTTGACAAAATCCGGAAGATCCTTATAGATGCCCCCCTTATATGTTTCAATAGTTTTGTCGAAATGGCTTGCAGCCATGCCTGTACCATAACCAAAGTATGGGTGCTGAGCAATGCTGTGCAACCCAACGTCCCACATGGCAAGCCGGTATCCTAAGCTGGTTGAGTAATTTCCTTGTAAAGAAGATTCAATATCTGTTTGGGCATGAATCATCCTTTCGCTGAGCGTACTACTCAACACAGCAAAAACCCCTCCCACAAAAATTAATACCACCATAGCTACAATAAGTGTTTGAATTTCTTTTTTATATAGCAGGAGAATCAATAACATTGCCGTAAAAATAGTAGCCAGGAGAGCAGTTCGGCTATATTGGTTAAACTGAATAAAAAGCAGAAAGAACATGAAAAACCAAAGAAGTATACTTGTTTTCCTATGGCTGCTGGTTGCTGCAAAGTAAAGTGATACTATAACGCCAATACCTAATATCAATGAAAAGCCTGTATGTGAGAGTTTTAGAAAAGGGACGCCTTGTTCTTGCATAACTATCCATTGATAGAGACCTGCGAGCAATATAATCAAGAATCCCATTAGCAGGCCACCGATTGCCCAAGGCAATCGCTGATTGCTCAAAAGCGATAGATAAGGGATAAAAAACAGAAATGCCCAATATTTTTGCCATACCTTAATGCCAAGTGCAGGGTTGTCACTCCAAAGAATTCCAAGAGCCAATGCACCACAAAAAATTAATATGGCCACTACCAGGGGTTCTTGAATGCTATAGCGAATCCGGTTTAATCCGCCATCGAGAATCCAGATTATGGGTAATGCATAAGCAACGATATAAAAATTAAACCCCTTATGCAACAAGGCAAGACCAAAAAAAAATAGTACTAACTTTGCTATCACATCACGCCATGCATAATCATCTTGCAACGAAGTTATTGAATCGGCAGGTTTGTTGTGCATCCGTGATCTCTGGTTAGGGATTAATATCGCTATAAACTTATCATATAATCTTAATATTGCGCTTGATTTCAAACTTATATCGCTCATTATCATCTAAGCAACAAAATAAACTTGAGTTGGATTGTAAAGCTAGAAGGCCAAATCATTAAACGACACTCTTAATTAAGAAAATATGGCTACTGATATTTCTTATACTCCCGATAGCGTCATCGCTAAAGCTATGTTCAATTTTGATGCGTTTGGCGTAGCCAATTACTTGCTTGAAGGCACAATCCGTGTTTCTGTTTCTGATGATTTCAGTTTTACCGATTCTTTGAGTCCTGAATATTCCCGATTCAATTCAATCCTGTATACGGACGGTTCAAACGAAGTAACATGGACCACCCGAATGCAAAGCAACATTCAAACAATTCTGCAGACTTACTCACAATTCGCAAATACTACTTTTCAGTGGGAAGGAGACTATGACAGCTTTGCAAGCAGCATTGATACTACGCCAAATCCTGAAGATGTTGGAAGGGCTGATGTTTCTGATATCAACATAAACTGGATTTATCGTTCTGACGTGAATTTTGCCGGAATTTCCGGAGGGAGCTCCGATAATTTTTTGTTTAACTATACTGGAGGAGCAAATGATATTTTTCTTAACGCTTATGCACCAAAATTCAATGGTGATCTAACGCTTGATTTAAATACACGCGCGCGACAAACTCTGATGCATGAACTGGGGCACTCGCTGGGTCTCTCTCATCCGCATAGCGCCTATGACGTCAGTACCGGCACACCTACCATCACCGCGGATTATTCTGCTACCAAGGATCTGGGATTTTCGCAGCTTGGCTTTCGCACCAACAGTGCAGAAGACATGTACAAGGAATATTTTACGATCATGTCATACGATGATCAGCATTCCCTAGTGCCCGGTTCGAACGTTGTTTTTCAGGCTTACACCCCAATGATTCTGGATGTGATCGCGCTGCAACAGGCCTATGGCGAAGGAAGCGGTACCAGTGGGTCAGGCAATGATACGATCACAGCAGGCGTAGCAGGGTATCGAACCTATTTCGATACGGGCGGTATAGATACTGTCGATCTATCAGAGTATACCGGCGGTGCTTACTTTAATATGGGTGTTAGCATCATCGGTGCAGCCCATTTAGTTGGAGTATCTGTGAGTATTTTTGATGCGCAAAATGCTATTTCCTTGGGCAAGGATCCGTCCAATTTGCGCTGGTTCTATGGAGAGTACGAGAAAGCTTTTGGTTCAGCGGCGGCCGATCATGTCATCGGCAATTCACTCGATAATGTGATTGACGGTGAAGATGGCAATGATGTTCTCGCTGGGGGAGGCGGAAACGATAGCTTAAACGGTGGTGGCGGGGATGATAATATCAATGGACAGGGAGGTATCGATACAGCTATTTATATCAATAATCGCAGTGCTTTTACAATTACCCATAATATCGATCGCAGCATAACCATCCGCGATAACATAAGCAGAGAAGGGACTGATACGTTGAACGGGATCGAACGGATCAGCTTCAGCGACGAGCATCTCGCATTGGATGTCGATGGTAATGCTGGCATCGCCGCCAGAACGCTTGGTGCAGTATTTGGCGTGAACTCAATCGCAAACAAGGGATATGTGGGTATCGGATTAGGATTGCTGGACGGTGGGATGAGCTATAGCAGTTTGATGGAATTTGCCATAAATACCAAACTAGGAGTTAGTGTCAGCAATAATGATATTGTTAATTTGCTATATACCAACGTGATGGGTAGTGCACCATCGATCAGTGATTTGAATTACTATGTTGGCCTACTCCGAGATGGCACATATACGGAAGCCGGTCTAGGTATACTGGCGGCGGATTCAACAATTAACGCCAGCAATATCAATCTCATCGGGTTAGCGACAACAGGATTGGAGTTTGTGTAACAGAATTTCCGTAATGGTTTGATTGAAAATGAATTATGGTTTGTATGATGCTGCTATTGAACAGATTGAAACGGTAGTGGAATTTAGAAAGCCATCCATGCATTAAAGTAAAGTGTATCGTTGTTTACAGCATTGCGACCAAAACCATCATAGTTATGAACATTGCCGTTAAACTTGAAGTTGTGAACGTATTGCACTGCCAGGCGCAGATTGACAAACGTACCCATCACCGAGGCACTGGATTTACCAAAGGGAGTGTAGCTGGCTTCAGCAGTGAATGCTTGACTATTGGGATTGCCCGTGCGGTTGCCGCTGATAGGGTCGCCAAAACCATAAATGAATGTATCGGCCGTCCCAGTGGTTTGATTGTAAAATAAATTCAGACCATAAGTCTGTTGAAAAGTATATCCTGCTCTCAACCGAACGGTGTCGAGATTGCTTTTTATTTTATCGGCTAGTCCTAGCGCGGAACTGGCGCGCATATTACGGTTTTCACGCAGATAGGTTGCAGTAAATTCATAAATGTGGATAGGATTTGCGAGATATTGATAAGTGAGATCAAACCCGAAATCATCATATCGGTCAGTGCCGGCACCTGTTATTCTTTGCGGATTGACATCTCCGTGTAGTCCAAAACTGCCAATCGATCCATAATGCCCATTCCAATCTTTCTGTAGTGCAATCCGCCAATAAGGTGCGCCACCATTTAACCTGGCTTGCTCGGCGTCGAATACACCGATCCCTTTCTGGGCATTCTTAGCTAAACTGGTATAACCCCCAGCTTCGATATAAAGGAAATTATTCAGCATCATATATCCAGTTGCGCCAATCACTTGCGAGCGAAGTGATTCAATCAGGTTCGCTGCAGCTTGCGTGGGCGCTAAAGGTGATGAACTCCACGGAAATCCCCATGCCGGTGTTGTATTCCAGAGATCAGACACTGTGGGATTATTATTTGCGGTCATTCCAAAGATCATATTCTGGCCCGCAAAATCGAATTGATCTGCATAGCGGATATCCGTATTATCGAGTACGCCTATATTTTCTACGCCATCATAAGTTCCTTCGACAAATGCACCGATCTTGGAAGTAAGGCGGCCAGCTAGGAAAATTGCTGCTTCATCAATCGTGGCATTGTTATTTTTGCCAAAACGATCAGCTGCGCCATCCGCTTGCCCTTGCTGAGTATGTGTGAATGAACCCCGAATCATGCCGCTCAATGGGATGATATTGTTATTATTACCATCTGTCTGCGTATAACCTCTGAGTTTGAAATTCCTGCCAACAGAAGTAAGGTTGGGTCCAAATGACTGCACATGACATGAGCTACATGGCATTCCCGTCTGACGGGCAAAACTTGGCAGTGCATTGGCGTGAGAATTTAGTAAAAGAAATATAAAAAAGAAACCAAATACGGACATTGCGTTTTTAGAAACAATCATTCCTTCATATCTCCGAAAAGAAATAAATGCACATATGAGAATACACTGAACAAGCGGATGATTAACTGACTTATAATCCCGTAATGTAATCAGGTTTAATAGTGAGGCAGGCACAATAGCATTTATGCTGTAAATGCCATGTGAAGGTATGTAGATATTAATTGTGAAGTTTTATCAATATATAACAGTCAGAAATTAAATTACCGTAAAAGTTACGTTTCGATCACTTGATTCATCACTCAGGTTTTATTAATGCCATCACCTTTTGCTTCGAGCGAAATAACCCCTATTGTTAAGGCCAATGACAATGCGATTGACTCGTTATTGAGCATCTCTCGCTGGGCAAGCGGGACCATTTCATATAGCTTTCCAGCAAGCAACGATCCCTTATTCTGGTCATCACTTTCGGGCGGGTATGGCTTTCAATTTGGAGATGGCGAACCATGGAATAGTGCTTTCGTTCCGCTTACTATGGCTGATCAAGCTAATTTTGTGAACGCGTTGCAGCAATGGGCTAATATTGCCAATTTAAATTTTGTGCAAGTATCAGAAACACCCAGTGAAGTCGGAGATATACGTGCAGCCTATACTGAAGATCCGGATAAATTAACTCTTGCTTGGACTTATCTTCCCAGTCCCAGCACCTTAGCAGGTGATATTTGGATTAACACTAAAGGTCTTCTCCGCTCTCAGGAATGGGGTCCAGGTAGTATTTCTTTCGAAACCATTTTGCATGAACTTGGCCATGCTCTGGGCCTCAAACATCCGTTTTTAGACCCCGATGATCCATCACAAGCCGTATTGCCGGCAAATCTGGATAACACTAGCTATACCGTCATGAGCTATACCTACTCAAACTTGGAAGGTGATGTAGGCACAGAATTCTCATTTCATCCCACCACGCCGATGGTGCTCGATATTTCTGCCATACAATTTTTGTATGGCCCAAACAACCTTTATCATGTTGCCAATGATACTTACACTTTTGATGACGCAAATACCTATCATGAAACCATATGGGATGCAGGCGGCTCCTCTGATACCATTCGCTATACTGGTATAATTCCGAGCTTAATCGACCTGAATCCGGCCAGTGCATCGCAAATAGGCCAGCCGGTATACGTTCAATCTAATGGCGTAAATATCGGTTCACCCATTCACAATATTTGGATTGCTGATAATGTGACAATAGAGAATGCCATTGGTGGCCAGGGGAATGATATATTCATTGGCAATGGAGTCAGCAATAGCCTGGATGGCGGATCAGGGATTGATACAGTGCTGATCAAATCTATGCACAATCAATTCACGCTCAATAAAATATCCGGTGGTTACTTGATCGCTACTAACGCCGAACCCGGCAATCAAGATACATTGTTGAATATTGAGCGCGTAAAATTTGACGATATCGGAGTAGCACTTGATCTTAATGGTAATGCTGGTGAAGTCGCGAAACTGCTCGGCGCGGTATTCGGCGCTTCTGTCGTTACCAACCCGGAATATGCCGGGATCGGTCTGGCCAAAGCTGATGCAGGCTTGAGCTACGAACAATTAGGCGAATTCGCTATTCATGCAACTAAATTCACTCGTCACGATGAAATTGTAACCTTGTTGTGGCAAAATCTTTTCGGCACCGTTCCAACACAGAATGAAAAATCTCCCTACGTCAATATGCTCGATAGCGGTGAAATATCAGTGGGTTCTTTAGCCATGCTGGCCGCAGACAGTGAGGTGAATGCACAAAATATTCATTTCACTGAGTTAATGCAAACAGGTCTTATGTATATTTGATGTTGTCTGGTTGAAGATATTGTCTTGAATCCGAGTCCTTTAGCAGCAGCAGCTAGGTAATGGCGTCGAACCGATTAATTCTTATTGTCAAACGTTAAACGGTGCAAACTACAGCGAATTGCGAGGATCAAGCAAGGGATCGTTTTGCCTTGACTCCAAAGTCAAACATAAATCCAGAGCTTTGAGTTTTCTTGTGGATTTTCCTCTATTTTCGCACCTCAAATAGTTTTAATGAAACCTGAGTTCAGCTCTGCTAAAAATGTAATGGGTTTCACTTTGATGGTTAAGAAATGTCGACAGAACTCAGACATGCGGTGGCATCAGGTCGATTAAATACTGCCGATATTTCAATATGCTGTGTATGTGGAAACAAATCGATTAGTTGAATTTCAGTGATCGAGAAATTATTTTGACTGAAAAACCAGGCATCGCGTGCGAAAGTCTCAGGGTTACATGAAAAATAGATAATTGTTCTTAGGGCTTTAAATCGATCAAAGAACCCTTTGTGTTTTTTTAATCCTGCACGGGGTGGATCAAGTATCAGTATTTTTGCGTCATTGACTGGTTGTTGCAATTTTTCCCAGACTAATGGATCAAACAGATCGCATTTTAGAGGTATTACTTTATCGAAGTTTTTTATTTTTATCTGCTGAATTGAATTGTCGTCAGATTCAAAAGCAATGATCGAGGTGCAGTTCGATTCGGCTATGATTTGCGTGAAATTACCAGAGCCACAGAATAGTTCTACCACCTTTCCGGTGCAGGGGATGTTGGTGAGTTTTTCTTTTAACCAGGCTTGCATCCATGTATTTTGCGAAGTGTTGCCTTGTTTGAAAGGGCGCTTCTGATTAATGGCAATTTCATTCGCTTGCATCTCATCATCCAGTTCGATGAAATTCCAATCCTGAGCAGCACCAGCTTTCCATTTTGGATTAGGTAATTGCTGGATAGCTGTTTTTAATAATTTTCTACAGGAATCATTGAGTACGATGCAATCTTTGATTGGCGCAATTTTATATGAATTTTCGGACACAAAACCCAATTGTTGGCCATCAGTTTTCACCTGACAGCGGTTGCGATAACCATAAATTTGCGGAGCAGGGTGCACGGGACCGGTGGTGAACTGTGTACTGTCGAATCCGATTCTTTTCATTGCATAAACAAAGCGATTTCTTTTCTGTTCAAGTTGGCTTGTATAATCAGCAATCATCCAAGAACAACCAGTGCAGGCATTTGATTCCAGGCTAAGATGCGGGCATTCGGGTGTTTGTCGGTGTACTGAAGGTTGCATGAGATGGAGTAATTTGGCGTAGGCGAATTTCTTATTGTTGAGTGGCTTATCGATCACTTCAAATTGGCCGCTATCGCCCGGCCAGGTGCCATAGACAAAGTAGGATATGTTATTTTGAATATTCTTTACAACGCCAAACCCTTTTTGCGATAAGTGGGTAATTGTGCCGGTAAATTTCATCATTAATAATTTTGTTATAAAGGGAGAAACCGAAATGGCTAATCCGTATGAAAATTTTAAAAAAGATCCCGAGTTATTGAAAAACGAGTTGACAACACTTCAATATCAGGTCACACAACATGCTGGTACCGAGCCGCCATTTCAGAATGAATTCTGGGATCACAAGGCCGAAGGCATCTATGTGGATATTATATCTGGTGAGCCTCTTTTTGCATCGATTCATAAATTCGATTCGGGTACCGGTTGGCCAAGTTTTTATCAGCCGATAAATGAGCAGTATATCCAATTCAAGACCGATGATGAGCTCTGGATGCCACGTACCGAAGTTCGTAGCCAATATGCGGACAGTCATTTAGGTCATGTTTTTAACGATGGTCCGGCGCCTACTGGTCAGCGATATTGCATTAATTCCGCAGCGCTCAAATTCATTAAGAAGGAAGACATGCAGACGATGGGGTATGGTGATTGGATGGTGTTGTTCGAAAAAGAAGCGTCAAATAGGTAACAATGACTGAACAAAATAAATCTTTAGAAGAGTTATCGACTAACCAGAGATTGCCTTCATTTTTCCATGCAGCGGTTTGCTTTGCTGGTGTATTGCTGCTGATTTCATTGGGATTGTTTTTTTTTCAAGCCAGTTTGCATGCGCTCATTTTTCTAGCATTGATTTGGGTCAGCGTACAAGCGCACGGGCTGGGTTATTCGTTTATTGATATCCGGCATATGATGGATGAGGGCATCGCCAAAGCGCTGCCGGCAATTTATATTTTTCTTTTGATTGGCATGGTGATTGCCAGTTTCATGCAAAGCGGCACCATCGCCAGTTTGTTATATTACGGACTGGATTGGCTCAATCCCAGTATCTTCCTGGCAGTAGGGTTAGTGTTGTGTAGTTTAATGTCGATAGCTACCGGTACCTCATGGGGAACGGTGGGAACTCTTGGTGTAGTCCTAATTGGTATCGGTGATGCGATGGGTATCCCGTTGCCGCTGGTGGCAGGAATGATCGTTTCTGGCGCGACCTTTGGCGACAAATTGTCTCCCATTTCCGATACTACCAATCTTGCTGCAATGAGCGCCGAAACTAATCTTTATAGGCATATCGGTTCGATGCTTTATACCTCGTTGCCGACGTTTGTCATCGTGCTGATCATTTTTATTGTATGGGGAATGCAATATGGTGGGAATGCATTGCCTGGCAGCCATATTAATGAAATTCGCAGCGCATTGTCGGATACCCACCAATTGGATTGGTGGGTGACATTACTCCCGTTGTTGTTGATGTTTGGCTTGAGTATTCAGCGCTATGCTGCGGAAGTCAGCATGTCATGCAGTATTTTGCTGGCGATGTTGATTGCTGTGGTGTATCAGGGCAAAGATGGTGTCGATGTGATCAATGCTTTGTGGTTAAATTCTCCGGGAACCACAGGCATTGAAAGCATCGATACTTTACTTGGACGCGGCGGTATGTACAGTATGGCATGGACGTTGCTATTGTCCATCATGGCGCTCGCCCTGGGGGGCATCATGCATCATGCAGGATTTTTGCGCGTGTTATTGATGCGGCTCATCGCGAATATCAGGCACGTTAGTGCACTAATTGCTACTACCATTGCAGCGGGATTCTTCGGCAATATGGCGCTGGGAGAGGCATATATATCGATTATTCTTAATTGTCAGCTATTTAAAGGTGCATACCAGAAAAAAGAGCTGGATCAAGCAGTTTTATCCCGTTCAGTGGAAGAAGGTTCTACTTTGACGACAGGATTGATTCCTTGGACCACAGCCGGTACTTTTTATGCTGCTACACTGGGGATTCCGACACTGGATTATGCAGGATATGCTTTATTGAATTTGTTGAACCCTTTTGTTTCTATCGCTATGGCGGTTTTGGGATTGGGGTTGCTAAAGAGAGTGCGATAGCATTTCGTTTTGTCTGTTTTTCATTGATTCATAATTTTATTCGTATATAAGCGAATTATCAAAAATAATAAAATGTAACAAGGAAGCTTAGCAGGGTGTCAGAAAATTATTACTATCTTTATAAGTAGAAGCACATAAATAACGACGATGAGGCTTCATAATAAGGGACAATAATTTTACTGACATAATCAGCAAGGTAAAACTTTGAAACAGTAAATAATTCTGAGGGTACGACAGGAATGAAAACAGCATAACGATTCATCTTATAGCGGGCAATTATGTTAGCAACAAATAGAAATATCCGGTTTAGTAACAAATAAATTGCCCGCTTTTTAATTAAAAATGCAGTGAATCCGTACTGAGGTTCTGAGGTTCCTTCAGTCTTTCGTCATTCAACAGGCGAACAGTTTTATGTTTTCAGCTTATCAAAATCGTTTCCGAGGCAGTTGATACAAGGAAAAAATAGCGAAAAAGCGCAGTTTATGCTTAATAAATGAGCATTTTGAGCCGATTTTTAACACAGTAGCAGCAGCGCAGATAGTTTCTCAACGGCCTGTTAATACTCGGAATAATTTTTTTTAGCGAATATCATAATGGTTAGCGCCACGAGATAGGTACGTTAAAGATTTCGATATCCTTAAAGTGGAGTGGAAAGTTTTCTAGAAATTTTAGTATGAA
>NZ_PXXU01000063.1 GCF_003011925.2 Nitrosomonas supralitoralis | reverse complement strand
AAGAATATTAAATAAATTCACAGCGGCAAATTAGATCTCTCCCGCAATTTCTCATAAAGCTGAGCCGGTCCAAGTAGTATTTCCTGCATTCCATTTCTGACTTTTGCTGAATCCAATGCTTGTTTGCTCATCGTGCTATGCGCTGCAAAAGCATCCATGATGGCATTCAGAATTTCTTTAGATAAATCTGGCGAATTTGAGAATTGCTCTTTGGTATTGTTAGATGCCTGCTGGATAAGTATTTCTGATTCAAGCAGTTTTCCTATAATCACATTGTTAACATAAACAAGCCGATCAGCTTCTGTAATATCACCCTCAAATAAATCATTCACTTTGGCAATGATTTCATTGAGAAAAGATTTTTCTTTCTCATGCAAAGAACCGCTACCTGATTCTGTTAGGGGCTTTAATTTAGTAGCCTCGTTACCTCCAAGCTGAATAGGTTGCTTACCTTGATTCTTGAGATTATGATGAGTCAGAATAACTTTTGAGAGATTAAGATTGATACGCTCCCGGCCAAACTCTAACAGAGGAAGCAACCGTTTATAAAAGATAAAGCGTTTTTCAATGGCTGTATTTCCATAGTCAAAAATCTGCGATAGAAATGCATACATTCTTTGAAATGCGGCCATGTCGTGTTTGAATAAAACCAGTGCATTCAAATCATTCTGGGCTTCTTCAGCTTCTCTGGAATTATTTATGGCTTTGCTAATCTGACGTTTTTCTTGGGCAGCCTTATATCTGTTCAATAGCCTTGATACCACCGGTTCCAGAGCACCAATCAGATCGCTTTGCTTGGCATTTGGATTAAACTCAACTTCAACCACACGGTTTACTTCGAATTCATCATAATAGCCCGCTGCATCCAGCTTCATGCGCAGATCATAGACTAGATGCGGATCTGTGACGCCTGACAATTCGGCGGTGTCATAATAGGCTTTGAATGCTTTAAGGATCTCTTCAGGATCGTTGACGAAATCAATAACATAGGTGGTATCTTTGTTGGGATAAGCGCGGTTTAATCTTGATAATGTCTGTACCGCTGCAATACCTGCCAAGCGTTTGTCGACATACATACCGCATAACAGCGGTTGGTCAAATCCCGTCTGAAATTTATTGGCAACTAACAGGATTTGAAATTCATCTGTGCCAAAAGCATCCCGTATCTCACGCCTCATTAGATTAGGATTCAAGGTTTGGTTGGTCTCGCTGAAAGGCTCAGGGCCAGATTGTGAATCATTAACTTCACCCGAAAAAGCCACCAAAGTGCTGATCTTATAACCTTGGCTCTTAATGTACTTATTAATGGCAAGCTGCCAGCGAACAGCTTCAAGACGACTGGATACAACCACCATTGCTTTTCCTTGCCCATTTAACAGCGGCGCCACGTTGTCACAGAAATGCTCCACCACTATTTGTACTTTTTGGCTTATATTGTAAGGATGTAATTTAACCCAGCGCATGATGCCTTTAAGTGCTTCGCTGCGCTCCACTTCTTTTTCATCCAATTCTTGACCGTTATGAGCTAGTTTAAATGCCAGCTTATAGGGCGTGTAGTTTTGCAACACATCAAGAATAAAACCTTCTTCAATTGCCTGGCGCATCGAGTAAACGTGAAACGGTGCAGGCAAATTGTTCGCGCTTGCAGGCAAATCTAGATTAGGGCGACGGCCAAACAGCTCCAGAGTCTTAGCCTTGGGAGTAGCAGTAAAAGCGACATAACTGATGCCACTATCGGCTGCACGAGCAGTCATTTGGGCGGCCAGCAGATCTTCAGTGCTGATTTCTCCTCCATCATTTAATTCCTGCAATTCCTCAGCTGACAAAACGGCTTTAAGCTTGGCGGCTGCTTCACCAGTTTGTGAAGAATGTGCTTCATCAGCAATCACGGCGAAACGCTTGCCTTGCGTGGCTGCAAGTTCCTCTACTGCTTTCAGTGCAAAGGGAAAGGTTTGAATTGTGCAAACCACAATCTTTTTACCACCGGCCAGAGCGGCTGCTAACTCTGCACTCTTACTGGCGCTCTCTCCTTTGATGGTGGCCACGACACCGGCTGTACGCTGAAAATCAAAAATAGCATCCTGCAATTGACTATCCAATACCTCTCTATCAGATACCACTAATACGGTATCAAACATTTTTTCGTGGTTACTATTATGCAAGTCAGCCAGAAAGTGTGCTGACCAGGCAATTGAATTGGTTTTTCCAGAGCCCGCTGAGTGCTGAATCAGGTATTTGCCGCCTGGGCCGTCAGCCAATACGGCGGTCAGTAGTTTACGGGTAGAATCTAGCTGATGATAGCGCGGGAAAATGACGCTCTTGATCTGCTTTTTATCATCTTTCTCAGTAACCAAATAACGGCCTAGAATCTCTAGCCAACTATCACGCTCCCAAACGGTTTCCCACAAATAAGCGGTACGGTGGCCACTTTTTTCATTGGGTGGATTACCAGCTGCACCATGATCACCACGATTGAAAGGCAAGAAATTTGTTTTTGCACCTTCCAGCTTGGTACACATTCGCGCTTCCATATTGCTGACAGCAAAATGAACCAATGCACCATTAGGAAAAGTTAGCAACGGCTCACCGCTGCTGTGGCCTTTAGGACGAGGCGAACGATCAAAGCGGTATTGATCGACGGCATCATCGATAGATTGGGTAAAATCACTTTTAATTTCAGCAGTGGCTACTGGGATGCCATTAAGGAAAAACACCAAATCAATGGAGTTTTCGTTATGAAGTGAATAGCGTATTTGGCGTATCACACGCAGCCGATTAGCGGCGTAGCGATCAAGAATTCCTGGATTTATTGCTGAAGCAGGTTTAAATTGCGCGAGTTCCAAAGATTGGCGTAGCCCGATCATTTCGATGCCACGACGCAGTACATCTAATGTGCCGCGTTGATCGATGGAATCACGTAATCGACCCAGCAAAACATCAGTTACCTGTGTGCCATGATTCTTCTGCAACGCTTCCCATGACTTAGGTTGAGTGATTTTAATCCATTCCACTAGATCGGTTGAGAAAAGTGCCCGTGCCCGGTCATAACCTTGTGCATCGTTTTCTGCATAAAGCCAGCCGTGAGCAACCAAGTAGTAACAAATTTCTGTTTCAAGGTTAATTTCCTTGTACAAGTTACTCATGTCGCAGCAGTTACAATAAGATTATCTTCTATTTCTATTCCTGAACTTTGTATACGTTGTGCAAGTTTTCCCACTACTTCTTTAACATGTTCATTAAACTCAAGATAGATAATCCCATTAACATCAGAAGGCATTTCTAAATTACCTTTTTTTAATATAACTATTCTATCTCGTCCCAGTGACGCCATTACCATCCCCATTTCTAAGATCACATTCTGTCTTGCCCGAGGTTGGCGATCATTTTCCGTCTTTGTCTTTGGATATCCGTAATCATCGGGTGTCATTAGAATAATCCCAAAAGCCGATCGATCGTAAATTTGCTGCTCCAAGGCTTCAATCAAAGTGCGAGTATGGCCATCATTATTTTGTAAAATATAGGGTGCCAGGCCAAGTCGCCTTAATACCAATTCAAGTTGTTCAAGAGCAGCAGTATCATGACCATGGACAACAAATATTTTCTTATCTAATGGCTGTATTTTGGCGTTTGAAGTATCTGGATATCCTTCTGAATCAACTGATTTAGAAGCCGTAAATGACTTCTCAAATAGAAGCGCGGCCACTTTGTCTCCTTGGAATTGAATAGTTTTACTAGATTCCCACCAATTTAAAACAGCATCACAATTTGTTTTGAATTGTTTTTGATTGCCTAAGTCTTTCCATTCACCACCAATCCTTGTTTTATCAACTAAGCTTTGTAACTCTTTGAATGTGCCTTTAAATTTACTCACGCAGGCTCCTTCTTTTTATTATTAAATCCTTACGTACATCGATCTTGCCGGTGACAGCGGCAGAAATTATGGCGGTGCGGCGTTCTTGTAATAAGACTATGGTGTCTTGAGCTTCTGTAATTAAGTTGTCAGTCTGTTTATCATGCTGAACAATAAATTGCTCTATATGTGCGCGCTCATCTTTAGTCGGTGGAACTGAAATTATCAAATTGGTTAAAGCTTCAATTGTAAGTTTTGGTTGCGCTGAACCAGTAATAAATGGAATCAGATCAATAACCTCAATTCTTTGTGCCCAATAATCAAAAAATTCGTCTACTGGTCTTAAGATATGCGCATGGTTATTTACCCAAAACCGACCACGTGCAACGAATGCAATCGGTGTTGCTCGATTTACGAGATTGGCACCATCTTCAGAAACCAATATTAAAGTTTCATTAAAGATATATTCATCAATCGAATCTATAATTCCTGAAGCTCCATAATAAGGAAAATCTCCTTGTCTGTAGCTACGCTCTTCCGAACTCAATGGTATTCGCTGACTGTCTCGAATCGTAAAAAAATGCTTAACTGCACCTACTATCCAATGCTCCGGTACATCGCCCAACCACTCAACCCCAGAATCCTTCATCGTCACATCAGGATTCAATCCCTTGGTAACAGCATGAGAAATAACTGCCTGTCGTTTTTCTTTCAGTAATTCGATGAGCAGTTGCTGTTCGTCTATCAGTTCATCAATTTTGACGGTCTCGCGATCGAGAAAGCTAGCAATGGATTGTTGTTCAGTCGTTGGAGGAAGTGGAAAAGGTAAATCTTTAAATTGTTCAGTTGGCAGCCGCCATCTTCCCAATTGCGAACTTCCTTGTCCGTATGCAAAGAAGATTTTGTTCTTGTAACCCATTTGAAACAAATATAGCAAATACTTGCTCTTACTGATGGCTGGATTTCGTATTGAGAATACGCGATAGTCTGGACTTGTGACTCCATGCATCTGTGACAAATCGACATATCCCGTCAACAAATCCATATGATTCATTGCAAAATCACCAACTTCGACAAATTGGTATTTGGAGTAATCCATCGATAACTGACCATCATTGCTTTCCAAATCTTTAACTTTGATACCATCCTGTGTGATCGACAAAACATCATGACCCAGTTCACCTGCAATACGTTTCTTTATCTCGCATAGCCAACGGATTCTTCTAATTTTCCAATGCTCAGGCACCTCTCCCAACCATTCCACACCACTATCCTTATACCTTTCATAGCGCGGAAAACTCATGCTGACAATCCTTTAATCATGGCCAGAATACGATCAGTGCATTGTTTCAAATCCGCATCAATCTCTGCCAGCGACCGTGGCGGCTCAAACACATAGAAATGCCTGTTGAAGGGTATTTCATAACCAATCTTAGTTTTGTCATGATCAACCCATGCATCGGGAACATGCGGTAATACTTCTCGCTTGAAATATTCCTTAATATCTTCATGCAGCGGCACATTTTCAGTATCACGTAGA
Organism: Nitrosomonas supralitoralis; assembly: GCF_003011925.2. Taxonomy (GTDB): domain Bacteria; phylum Pseudomonadota; class Gammaproteobacteria; order Burkholderiales; family Nitrosomonadaceae; genus Nitrosomonas; species Nitrosomonas supralitoralis. Next base: position 11,420 of record NZ_PXXU01000063.1, on the reverse strand, counting down.
CTGCTATCCGGTTGCGGCTTGCCTTTCTGCTTTCCTTTGGTTGCTAAAACTATCTGCCCATGCTCATCGCGTAATGGCCTTTCAATGGTAATGGTGCGATAGCCAAAATCTGTATTCTTAAAAATCCTGGAAATTGGTTTCTTGCCTTCACTGGCTTCGATGAATTGTCCAAACAAGCGAGTGATCTCAGTAATATGTTCCTCTGAGAGCTCTTTGCGTTTAGACCCCAAGCTTTTTCGCATCTTCTGCCAGAAGCCTGAAGCGTCAATTAATTGCACCAATCCCTTACGATGCTCCGGTTTGCGATTGGAAAGAATCCATACATAAGTAGAAATGCCAGTGTTGTAGAACATATCGGTAGGCAAACCGATGACGGCTTCTACCAGATCATTTTCCAGCACATATCGACGGATTTCACTCTCTCCCGAGCCTGCTGCACCGGTAAAAAGTGGCGAACCGTTCAATACGATGCCAAAACGGCTGCCGCCATCCACTGCGGGACGCATCTTGCTGATCAGATGTAACAGGAATAGTAATGAACCATCGGACACACGAGGCAGGCCAGGGCCAAAGCGACCGTTGAAGCCTTGCGTTTCATGTTCCTTACGAACTTCCTTTTCAACTTTCTTCCACTCCACACCAAATGGGGGATTAGATAGCATGTAGTCGAATTTCTTGTGTAAGTGACCATCATCAGAAAAAGTATTACCAAAAACAATATTGGCAACATCCTGTCCTTTGATCAACATATCGGCCTTACAAATTGCGTACGATTCAGGGTTTAGTTCCTGACCTGACATGGTTAAACGTGCTTTTGGATTGTGATCATGCAGATATTCACCTGCCTCAGACAACATGCCCCCTGTACCAGCTGTAGGATCGTATATGGTTCGCACCACTCCTGGTTTGGCTAATACATCGTCATCTTCGATAAACAGCAGATTGACCATCAGCTTGATCACTTCACGGGGAGTAAAATGTTCCCCAGCGGTTTCATTGGAAATTTCAGCAAACTTGCGGATCAATTCTTCAAATACCAGCCCCATTTGGTTGTTGCTGACTTTATCCGGGTGCAGATCAACATTCGCAAAACGCTCGGCGACTTGATAAAGCAATCCGGATTTAGCAAGGCGCTCGATCTGAGTGTAAAAATCAAAGCGCTCAAAAATATCCCTTACTGCAATCGAAAAACCTTGAATATAGGCATACAGATTTTCATTTATGTGATCCTGATCACCCATCAACTTCTTCATATCAAGCGGTGAAGTATTATAGAAACTCTGGCCTGCTTTTCGCAGTAAAAACGGCTCTGGATTTACATCGGCTTTCTGTTTGCTGGCTTGTTCAACCAAAACAGCTTCTTTGGTTGATTCCAGTACACAATCCAATCGGCGCAGCACCGTAAATGGCAGAATTACTTTGCCATATTCCGATTGCTTGTAATCACCACGTAAAAGATCAGCCACCGACCATATGAAGGCGGAAAGGGATTGATGATTCATATATCCTTATTATTGGTTTTTATTGGTGATTCTACAACGAATAAGTATTTGTATTTTTCGTCATGCATTTCAATTCAAAAAGACAAAGAAACATCATACATATTGCAGTGCAATATAATACAAAGTATTAGATTGTCAGGCAAAAAAATCAGCATAACTCTAGTCTTATCCTCTCTTAAATCACTAATTTGTTTCGAATAGACGAATAAAAATCGGTGTATGCAAACAAATCCCTTATTAAATAATTTCAATCACACATACTTTATGTGGCATTAAGTAAAAGTTAATCTTTTGCGGCTTGATCGCACAATTTCCAGTATCAATTAACGCTATCACGCTTTGTTTTCTGCTTCTTAACCAATACTTCCATTGGTTTCATGTTTTGTCTTCAAATTTTTCTCTACTAATTCTCTATCAGGCTAATTCATATATTGGATTGGTGTGATAGAGAGATATATGCCTGACTCTAACAATTAAATTTGCTTCTGTATCAATTATTCATGTTGAGTATTTCAAACATGTTTGTTTATATTTTGTAAGGAGTTTTCAATGACTATTCAATGTCCCAAATGCCGCTCCACCTTGATCATAACCCGTAACCTGGCCAAGCGGATCTGCTGTGTCATTGGCACAGTAGCAGGCGGTGCGAGTGGTGCTGCCAATGTCATTAACGGCGTTCGTATTGGCGGTGCAGTTGGTGCTGTGGCTGGCCCCGCAGGTACTTTTCTTGGCGTTCTGGCCGGTGCAGTTTTCGGTGCCTTGATTGGCGGTGCATCTGGCGGTATTGCAGGTGCCAAGATTGGAGAAATGCTGGATTACCGGGTACTGGACAACTACTTATGTCTGAACTGCGAGTATGTTTTCAGTGCAATCTGAAGCATCGCTATCAAACGCATCTATTTTATTTACTTTTTCTATCTTTTATAACATCCCCACTCGAATCGGCCTGTCGCTCATTCATGCGCAGCAGGTTATTCACGTGGTTTCTTACATTAACTCAAAAGGAAAACACTATGTCGCACCTTGTTCAAAATATGGCCTATACAGGCACAACACCCTGGCACCAACTGGGCAATCAGTTGCCTGCCAAGCAACCGATTGAAGTCTGGGCAGAGAAAGCCGGTATGGATTGGAGTATCTGTGAAGCGCCCGTGCGCTTTATGACCGAGCAAATTGGTTCATTGGGTTCGCTCAGATCGTTTGACGAGCAAAAGGTGCTGTATCGCAGCGACACGAAAGCTCCGTTATCCGTAGTTAGCGGACGCTATCAAGTGGTACAGCCCATGACCATCCTGGAATTTTATCGTGATCTCACAGAAGTATCCGGTTTTGAGCTTGAAACAGCAGGTGTTCTTAAAGAAGGTAAGAAATTCTGGGCGTTAGCCAGAACTGGCAAAGAAACAAAACTCAAAGGGGATGATGTCATCAACGGCTATATCCTGCTTGCCACATCCTGCGATGGAACACTCGCTACTACTGCGACACCGACCACAATCCGAGTAGTATGCAATAACACCTTATCCGTTGCTTTAAATGGTGCCAGCAGTGCCATCAAAGTGCCGCACAGCACCAGTTTTGATGCACAAGCCGTTAAAAGGCAGCTGGGTATCGCTGTATCTCAATGGGATAGCTTTATGTATCGCATGAAAACCTTGTCGGAACGCAAAGTCAAAACACATGAATCACTGAATTATTTCTTGAAAGTCATGTGTCAAACCGACAATCAGGATGATCAAACCTCAAAACTTAAAAATGAACGGGCATTGAAAAGTGTTCAATCGCTTTATGACGGACACGGCAGAGGTGCGCAATTATCAGCTGCCAATGGTACAGCCTGGGGATTGCTTTGTGCTGTTACCGAGTTTGTAGATCATGAAAGAAGAGCCCGAAGTCAGGGGCACAGACTCGATAGCGCATGGTTTGGTCAAGGAGCTAATCTAAAACAACGTGCGCTTGATCATGCTCTGCAGCTGGTTGCCTGAGCGCGTTATCTGCTAGTTCCATCCAGCCAACCACTTCATAAACCCATCCAATATTGCATTGGCTGGGTTTTTTTATTTAGAACGCAAATATTAACGAATCGACAGGTAAAATCATGAACAATTCTCTCACCACAGAAAAGCGTAGCAAGCTTCAACCCCCATTAAAACTCATCAAAACCACTGACATTAACCGAGAGCAATGGTTAACAGTGCGTAAAAGCGGCATCGGCAGTTCTGACGCTGCTGCGGCTGTTGGTCTTAATCCTTACAAATCTCAGCTTGAACTCTGGCTGGAAAAAACTGGCCGTGATGGCAATTTACCCAAAACAGATCCCAATGATGAATCCAGTCCGATGTACTGGGGCATTCTATTAGAGCCCTTCGTAGCAGCCAATTACACCCGACGTACCGGAAACAGGGTCAGGCGTATCAATGCGGTATTGCAGCATCCGTTCGAGCCCTGGATGCTGGCAAATATCGATCGGGAAGTAATGGGTGTGTCTGATGTGCAAATACTGGAATGTAAAACCGCTGGCATCAATGGTGCACGACTCTGGAAAGAAGGTATTCCGGAATATGTCCAGCTTCAAGTCATGCACCAGTTAGCGGTGACGGGCAAGCAGGCAGCAGATGTAGCCGTGCTGATTTGTGGTCAGGAGCTGCAGGTACATCGAATTGAGCGGGATGAGGTAATGATTGAACGTTTAATAGAACTGGAACGAGAATTCTGGCGATATGTACAGCTTGATCAGACACCGCCTGCCGATGGCTCGGATTCTGCTGACAGGGCATTACGCTGCCTATATCCGCAAGATAACGGGAAAGTGCTGAATTTGCGCCACGATTCGGAGATGTCGCAGGCATTTTCCGATTTGCTGTCAGTTCGTCAATCATTAGCCAGTCAAAGCCAATTCGAATCCCAATTGAAGCAGCGTATCCAGCAACGCCTGGCAGATGCAACCAAAGCAGTATTTGAGATGGGTGAAGTAAGTTGGAAGCGCAGCAAAGACAAAACGGAACTGGATGTTGAGCGATTGCTAAAAGATCAACCTGAATTGCTGCAACGTTATTGCCTGATCAAGCCCGGTTCACGACGTTTCCTGGTCAACGCCGGGGCATAGCTTACATTTCCCACTATCCAATTACATCTAAATCTAAAAATATAAAGGAATTATCATGCTTAAAGGATTGGCTTTAACTCCACCGGTCATTGGTCGGATTACCATTGGTAAGATTGTAGAGAAGAACGGTAAACGGCTTCCTGAAAAAGACGATGAATTCACTATTACCAGCCAGATACAAAACAAGGATGGCTGGATCAATCATCCTCTCAATGAGAAACTGCGAAAAGAGCATGGCAACAAGCTACGCAGCATTCCGGTCAGACTGCTCTTTGACGATCCGGATCTCAACTTGCGCTCAAACTACAGTTTATTTGACCGACAAACCGGGAGACCTGTTTGTGTTGGAAATGGTGAAACTTGCCGACGTGCAACTAAAACTGGTATTCAATCATTCCCCTGTCCCGCTCCAGAATCGTGTGAGCTTGCCAAAGAAGGTCACTGCAAACCGTATGGTCGATTGAACGTTATTATCGAGAATGAGGATGAATTGGGAAGTTTTGTATTTCGTACTACTGGATTTAACAGTATCAGGACGCTATCAACAAGGTTGAAGTACCTTCATGCCGTATCCGGTGAACTGCTCTCTACCTTACCTTTAGAACTTCGCTTGCGCGGCAAATCGACTACTCAATCACATCGGACACCGATTTATTACGTAGATTTGACTGTGAGAAATGGCATGACGATAGTTGAATCCATCGCCAACGCCAAAACGCTCAGTGATGAACGAAAATCATCGGGCTTTAATCAAGCTGCATTGGATGAGGCGGCTAAACTTGGATTTGATAACGGAGCGTTCGAAGATTCCGAGGAGGAAGGTGTTGCAGTGGTTGAGGAGTTTTATTCTGACGACATTCCCGCAGATGATCGGGATAAATCGGAAAACAGGAGCGATTTGGCATTGGCAGCCAAACTAGGTAAAAAAGTGGAGCAACTCAAGTTCGGGGAATCTGCGCAGAAATAAAAAGTGAGGTAGCACTATTTGTGATTAATGCAACATCGGATGAACAGCATCCGATGTTGGAATTTCATCAGCAGTCATTTAAACAAAAACCAACCCAACTTTAAAACCATTTTTTGTATTTATCGTATACTGAAAAATGTACATAGTTTACGTATTTTTTTGCAAGAGTGGGATGTACATAGTTTTATGCAAACATGTACATAGTTATTTCCTAGATATTGTTTATTAAGTAATATCTTTTGCTTCAAGAAATAATAGATTCCAAGGAAAATAAGATCATATTTTATAATTCTCTGTGACGCGTGAAATTGACTTTGATTTAGATTAAAAAGAAACTGCGGAAGGAACGTATAGAACTGCTTATGCTTCAATTTTGTGTTGATACAGGGAGGCTTGACAAGCCGTGATTTTTTCTCATATAATTTTTTCTTCTTAAATTCATCCACTAATTTTTTTATGTTCTAGAGTTTAAAACCGTTGTGCCTCATTTGTAATTCCTTAACGTTTGCACATCTAAATCGACCAAACGTTTCATACTGAACGCTTCGATAATAAAAATCTGAGCGATTCCATATACCGATGCAAACCTCATGTAAAAAGTGATTTTGCATAAAGTGACCAAAGTTTTTCTGAAGTCACTTCTTATTCTCAGCATTTTCATTCTGCTAATTCGGCAGAATTTACATTGCGCCCTATATTCAGTAGTTCAGCATTTAAAACCCAAAACATTTATTTAATTTTTGGCACTAGAGCTGGTGCGTCTCAAAGAACATTCGCTCTTGGCCATACGATTATGGAAGAGAAAAATATGATCGAGAACCATCAAAACCACACCTTGATACGGCTACCGGATCTGCTTCGACTTACGGGACTTAGCCGCAGCAGTGTTTATTTGCGATTGAATCCAAAATCTAAGTATTTCGATGAAAAATTTCCTGCGCCTGTCCCGCTTTCGTCTGAAATTCGCGGTGGAGTAGCTTGGCTACTTTCAGAAATTAACTTGTGGATTGAATCACGTATTCAGGCACGAGCAGAGATTACATCAATCGCTAAGAAAAAAGTTACGTAAGGAGCTTAACTACGTACATGTTATTAATTTCTATTTTGTCTTGTTTTTAAGCGAAATGGAAAACTGTAAATACCGGAGTGCTAGGGTAATTCTTGTTCAATAGAATATTGCATATATATATTATTTATTAGATAGTTATTAATAAGTCATATCGTATGCATAGTCCATACTATTTGGATAATCAACTGATAGTGCACAGGAAGAGAGTCATTAACTATTGCTATTGATAATAAGACTCAAAACATATTGTACGAATAGAGCTTTTCTAATGATTAACACTATTGAATGATAGCTAAGTAATTTCCCTAGCGCTCTATCTTAAATCCAATTAATGGAGAGAAATAAAATGAATGATAGATTAGATTTAAGCGATCTAGATATAGTGAAGAACGGTTGCATAAGGCTGGTAGCTCCTATCGATGAAACCGATACAGCACTAATGGGTAATCGCGAATTTGATTTTTCGGCAAGAATGCGATTAGTGGAAAAAGATTTGGAAAAATTGCCATCAATGCAAGGATGTCTGGAGATTATTAAGAAAAATTACTCCGATAATGATAAACCGGGAAAATTCGCAAAAAGGAATATACCTTACTACAAAATGAAGAGTTCCTGGCATAGAGTTTTTGTTAAATCCCTGCCTAATTTAGTGTTACATATTTTCCAGCTACCCAGGGAAAGCAACTTTAGCGTACAAGTGGAAGCCGTTAGGGCGCTTTGCAGAGATCGTATTTATTGGTTTGATGATTATGAAGCATTTAGATCATTCTGTAACGATCCAAATCGTTTTTATATAACATACGGCAAAGAATATTGTGAGCGAAGCCGAGCGTTCATCAATGACTTTGTGAAAAATTTGCATTTGAAGTTACAAGAGCCTGCAACAAGAAAAAAAATACGTTGTGCAAGGAAAGCCGCAAAAAAGAGAACGAAGGAATTTCGTAAATATGTTTTAAGTCTTTTTGCTGCGAGAACCCCGATTAATGTGATACGGATCGATCTGGGCTATTCTGAATACACAAGCATTGAAACTATCATCAACGACCTGAAGCATTTTCATAGGAATATGCGACATAATCCCAAGTTATTCAAGCACCGCATAGGCTACATCGAGAAAATAGAATTTGGACTTAGTAAAGGAATACACGCTCATGTAATACTGTTTTATTCTTCGGAGCGGCAATCCAGTGCTAATGTCAATTTGGCGCAATCAATCGGTGAATATTGGGTCAATGAAATAACGCACGGAAAAGGCTCCTATATGAACATTAATGCTCTTGCAGATCATTATAGACGTTTAGGGCGATTGGGGATAGGTGAGATTCACGCTCACGATGCAAATGGGATTTCTTGGTTATGCTACGATGTTGAGTATTTCTGCAAAGTGGAGCAATTTATTAAACCAGCAGCTAGCCCAAAAACGAAGCTGCTTCGTAGAGGTGCGATGCCTAAATTAAGTAAACACAAGCCTGGTAGACCAAGAAAATTACCAAATGCCAAGATGACAAGTGGAGATGCTCAGAGCAGTTATAACCCTAATAAAACGCCTATTTCTACTATCACTCCCTTACCGAATAAGTATCCGTACCCGAATCAGTTACCTTGGCCAGATTCACTAAAAAATATTAAATATTCAATTTGACTTATATAGTGTGATTTTCTGATTTTTCCTCTCGGAACTTTCAGCGCAAGTTTTAATGATTGTCTCGTGAAGGATTAAGATTGGTTATTCCCCGGTTCTGCCGGGGAATTTTTGAAGATTTGATCACTACCATTGTGATTCAGCATTTGAAAAATGCCCGATAACGACAACAACATTTTTCTGCATGAATTTTTATGCCATTGGCATCGATATAAAATTGGATAATTATTTTTTTATCTATAACCTGAGAATATTAATGTCATACCGATATACAAGTCTAAGGAGAATGTAAGGTTGAGATACTGCACCTTAAAGCATTTTTTTTCGCTTAATTCGTGAGATTTTTATTTGCCTGTGCCACAATCACTGCAGGTAGGGGCGACGATCTGGCTCCTTGACATAAGAGTTCCTATAACATCGCCAGTTTCTAAACCTCTGTCAGTTAAAAAAGTTTTTAAATTATCAAAAGTTTTTATATCATCCTCAGATAGTTCTTCATCAGAGCACTCTAGATAATTCTTTAACGCGTCAACGTCAACATTTGCTTCTACCCATGATTCTTTTTCCTTTATCTTATCCTTACACTCTCGGCGAGGCAGCATTATAGTGATCCAATTCGACATTTAGCACCACTTCAACTTAGATTAAAGTTGAATGGTAAGCAAGAATATGGCTTTTTGCAAAAAAACGCTAAGGTTCATCTACAAATCCCATTTATCGCATATTTTAATTGATGGATTCGAATCCCCATTTCTCATCGATAATGAGGGAGCCAAGATATTTTTAAGGGATAGACTAAAAGAAAGATCCATTAAAACAATAACTGCACTAATAGTTATTAATCAGTGGATTATTAATGGGAGGATTCAACTTTGAAGTGCAACTTTTGTAAAGAAGTTTATAGGCAAGCTGCGGTAGTATCGGAGCTACTTAAACGACCAAGTAAAAGGAGCACAGATGAATTACTACAAGCAATCTCACCAGAGAACAACGATATCAGATTTCTGGCCTGAAGTAGGCAGGTTTAAACCAATCGCAAATTGCGGATGAAGTGGGCGTACACAAGTCGACGATTTCTCGGGAATTCAGACGGAACAAGGGTCGACGTAATTGGCATCCCAAGCAGGCTCAGGAATTACGGGACGAGCGTCGAAAGAATTGCGCCAATGCGCAGCGTCACTCATTGCTGAAGTGGAAGGAAGTTGAGCGATTGATTCGACAGGACATGAGCCCGGAACAAGCGTCACAGCGGCTTGCTCTGGAAGGCGGGTTGCCGATCAGCCATGAATCGATCTACTTGCACATTTATGCAGATAAGCGCCGTGGTGGCGACCTGTGGCGGCACATGCGCTGTCAGAAACCGCGCAGGAAACGTTACGCGAGTGGTCAAGACCGCCGAGGCACCATCAAGAACCGGATTGGCATTGACGAACGTCCGGTGATGGTGAAACAGAAGAGTCGCATAGGCGACTGGGAGGGCGACACTGTGATCGGCAAAAACTACCGAGGCGCATTGGTCACATTGGCTGAATGGAAGTCGCACTACATTCTGGCAGCCCAAGTTCCCGAAAAAATGCGTCGGGTGTGACGGCGGCAGTAACGCGGCTACTGCGCCTCCACAAAGGCAAGTGCTACACCATGACATTCGACAACGGAAAAGAGTTTGCGGAGCATCAAACCATCGCGGCGGAACTCGATGCGGATGTTTATTTCGCCCATCCCTACCATTCATGGGAGCGTGGCTTGAATGTGAATAGCAATGGGCTACTGCGACAGTATTTCCCCAAGGAGATGGAATTGGTTGAGGTTACCCAAGAACAAGTGCAATGGGCGGTGGATAGACTCAACCATCGACCACGCAAAGTGCTTGGATTTAGAACCCTGCATGAAATATTCTTCGGAAAGACGGTTCGCTACATCAAATCACCGTTAGGCGTTGACTTCGAAATTGAAACCGCGAGGTTTAACAAAATGCCTAATGGTATCTTTAAAAGGCAACATTCTCAAGTAAATCCTCAGGTATTTTTGTAAATTTTAACTTAAAAGCACGGTATTCTCCTAGATAGGTGCTATTTTGTCCGGTATTTTTTATATACTCCCTTTAAGGGAGTATATAATACTAAAATCCGAGATATATTTTTCGGAAACTTATTGCGACACAATTAAATTTATAAACTTTTTACGATACATTATATTTAAAGATGGCGAATGAAATTGAAAGTTACAACTATATGAGTCTCATTAGAGCCGTTCTGTCATTTGATGATGAATTCTTTATGCGTGAAGATGACTACGATGAATTGCCCGAAGAATTACGACATCATATCGAATTAATAGCAGAGGTTTCTAAAAAAGAACCTTCTAAAATTTTAGAGGATCTTCGAAATGAGTGGGAGGAAGTTGCAGAAGTGTCAAGAAAAGATGATGAAATTCAATATTCTCAAATTTATAGAACTGGTGAGGATTAAGATATAGTCTATGTAGACCATAATTATTTTTCTAAACTCAACCACAAACATTAAGAATAAATTGCTATTCAATAGGTTATTGCTTGGTTGGTGCTTCTATCCTTTAGAAGCACTTACCAGTCGATTTTGTTAGTTTTAAAGCCTTTAAGAATTTTATTCTTATGTTGAGTATGATGAAATTAATTTTCATATACAAATTCTATTTACCGCATACTTTAATTGATGGATTCGAATCCTCATTTATCATTGATAATGAGGGAGCCAAGAGTTTTTAAAGGGAAGACGAAAGGTAAGACTTATTGTAATAATAAATATATTAATATATATTAATCAATCAATTATATAATTTATTTGTCAGAGTCTCTCTCCGCCACGGATCTAGGGTTCATGCGGGTTTCAAGCAGGTCAAATATAATTTCCCATCAATCATCCCATCAAAAAGATTTTGATTTTTTAACCGATTCTGGTGATAGTTAAAATAACACTCCGATCAAAGCCTGATATCAACAATCTCCTTTAAGCGCCCCACATTCTATTTGTGGCAACCTATTTTTAATTATTGCCTACTAACTTTTTATCCATCGCCAGCACTCGCTAACGCCATGGGTTACTTTAATTCGAGATTGATCAAATTTTGATCAATCCCATACAGCCCAGATTAATGAGAAC
>NZ_PXXU01000062.1 GCF_003011925.2 Nitrosomonas supralitoralis | reverse complement strand
TGACTAAGCTTGCGGTACCAGAACTTCAATAAAAGTGGCCCCATATTTTGATTGAGTCTGCCCTGAAGTCTGTTAAACGTATTCTTACTGTCACAATTAAGCTCAATTTATCTTTGTATTTTCTTGGCTTTGGTTAGTATAAATAGAATAATTATAATTATTTAACAAAAATTTATAATAATATCAAGCCTAGTTTTGAAAGATCTTATTTATTGTTGACTAAATTAATCGGGTATTGTATACTTGACTAAATTAATCGGGTATTATTTTTGCAAGCACTTAAAATATAGAGGAATCAATTATGAGATTAACTACAAAAGGCAGGTTTGCTGTTACAGCGTTACTCGATCTTGCTTTGCAGCAAAGCAACCATCCCATAACTCTTGCGGACATTAGCCAAAGGCAAAAAATTTCTTTATCTTACTTGGAACAGTTATTTGCAAAACTGCGTCAGTCTGAGTTAGTAGACAGTGTTCGTGGACCCGGTGGTGGTTATTGTCTTTCAAAAGATTTAGATAAAGTATCAATAGCTGACATTATTCTTGCAGTTGATGAGCCTATCGATGCAACTCAATGTGGCGGCAAGGAGAATTGTCATAATGATGGCAAGTGCATGACACATGACTTGTGGGCAAAATTAAATGATCTTATTTTTGAGTATCTTGGCGCTGTTACGCTTAAGGAGTTAGTTGATAATCAAATAAGTCAGCAAAATGAAGCGATTGTGCCTTTGCTTGATATGCGACGTGAAACTGATATACGACGTGAAACAACTGCTGCATACAATTGAGCATCAATTTATTAAAAAACAGGTTTTTCCGTTCTTAAGAAAAAGTATGGCGATTGATTTAACTAAAATTGCTGTAGAACAATGCTACTAAGTCTGTGTCTAATTGCTACAACTTAAGCTTTTGCTTATATAAAGAGTTAATATATTGGACTAAATTATGCTAATCACACTAACTGAAAATGCTGCGAAACATATCCAGCAACAACTTGTTAAACGAGGTAAAGGTCTTGCGCTTCGGGTTGGGATTAAAAAATCGGGTTGCTCTGGTTTTTCTTATATTTTTGACTATGCTGACGAAATTAAGTCTGATGATCTATTATTTGAATCTCATGAAACTAAAGTGGTTGTAGATATAAGCAGCCTACCTTATGTGGATGGTTCACAAATTGATTTTGTTAAGGAAGGCCTCAACAGTTCTTTCAGGTTCATTAATCCGAATATTGATAACACTTGTGGTTGTGGCGATAGTTTTAGTATAAAAGGATCTGTTTAAATTTAATTGATAGCAATTTCAATTGCGGCAATTGTCTGTTTACAAATAAATTGCTTAATTGCGAGGCTATTTGAAAACGTAAAATATCTGTTTTAAATTATAAATATTAAAATAAAGGAAGATACCAAATGAGTGCAGTATTGCAAAGTCTGGTTAATCAACCGTATAAACACGGCTTCGTTACTGAAATTGAGTCTGACATCGCACCCAAAGGACTTAATGAAGATATTATCCGATTAATTTCAGCTAAAAAAAATGAGCCTGAATGGCTTTTGTCATTCCGCCTGAAAGCTTTTCAAAAATGGTTGACAATGACTGAGCCTGAATGGCAAAACGTACATTATCCAAAAATTGATTTTCAGACAATCAGTTACTATTCGGCACCAAAGCCCAAGAAGAAATTGGCCAGCATGGATGAAGTTGATCCTGAGTTATTGCGCACATTCGAAAAGCTCGGTGTGCCGATGCACGAACGCGCGGCCTTGGCAGGTGTGGCTGTCGATGTGATCTTCGACAGTGTTTCAGTAGCCACTACTTATAAGCATAAGCTTGCTGAAGTTGGTATTATTTTCTGTTCCATTTCTGAAGCTGTGCATACCCATCCTGAACTTATTCAGAAATATCTGGGAACAGTAGTCCCTGTCGGCGATAATTACTTTGCAGCTTTGAATTCTGCCGTATTTACCGATGGTTCCTTTTGTTTTATCCCTAAAGGGGTCAAGTGCCCCATGGATCTATCCACTTATTTTCGTATTAATACGGAAGGATCCGGACAGTTTGAGCGCACACTGATAATTGCAGAAGAAGACGCTTTTGTCTCTTATCTTGAAGGTTGTACTGCACCTAGATTTGATACCAATCAGTTGCATGCTGCGGTAGTTGAACTGGTTGCATTAGATAATGCAGATATTAAGTATTCAACAGTTCAAAACTGGTATGCCGGCGATGAAAATGGTATTGGTGGTATCTACAATTTTGTCACCAAACGAGGGCTCGCAAAAGGAAAGAATTCTCGAATTTCATGGACGCAGGTAGAGACTGGTTCTGCAATCACATGGAAGTATCCATCGTGTATTTTGCGTGGTGACAATTCTGTCGGAGAATTTTATTCGGTCGCAGTCACCAATAATTACCAACAAGCTGATACTGGTACGAAAATGATCCATCTCGGGAAGAATACGCGCAGCACCATAGTTAGTAAAGGTATCTCGGCTGGTCACTCTAATAGTAGCTATCGTGGTTTGGTGCGTATTTCTCCGACCGCCGAAGGTGCGAGAAATTACTCGCAATGTGATTCCATGCTCATTGGTGATCAATGCGGCGCACATACTTTTCCTTATATTCAAGTTCACAATAGCAGTGCGATCGTTGAACATGAGGCTTCTACTTCTAAAATTGGTGAAGATCAGCTTTTTTATTTTTCACAACGTGGCATTGATGCAGAAGAAGCAGTATCGATGATTATTAATGGCTTTTGTAAAGACGTATTTCAACAATTGCCGATGGAGTTTGCTGTTGAAGCTACGAAACTTCTCAGCTTTAAGTTAGAAGGAAGTGTCGGATGATTGTTAAGAATAGCAGAACCCTCCTCTTAGTTCAGGGATTGCGTGCCAGTATTAATGGCACCGAGATTCTCAAAGGCATTGATCTCACGGTGAAAAGCGGTGAAATCCATGCGATCATGGGTTTAAATGGATCTGGAAAAAGTACTTTGGCAAAAGTACTAGCAGGTCACTCCGCATATGAAATTACTGGAGGATCAGTTCGGTTTGAAGATAAAGATTTGTTGGAGTTGGCACCTGAGGATCGCGCGCGTGCCGGATTGTTTTTAGCTTTCCAATATCCCATTGAGATTCCAGGCGTAGCAAATACGCAATTTCTTCGCCTTGCCTACAACACGATACAAGCACAGCGAGGCAAAGAAGAATTGGATCCTCTCGAATTTGATGATTTCGTCCGTAAAAAAATGAAGTTATTAGACATGAATCCCGATTTTCTGGATCGTAGTGTCAATGAAGGGTTTTCTGGTGGTGAAAAGAAGCGTAACGAAATCTTGCAAATGGCCTTACTAGAACCGAAATTGAGTATTTTGGATGAAATGGATTCCGGACTTGATATCGACGCGCTTAAGACTGTAGCCAATGGCGTGAATCAAATTACCAATAAAGACAATGCCACCATCCTAGTGACGCACTATCAACGTTTGCTGGACTATGTTGTGCCAGATTTTGTTCATATCATGCAGTCAGGCAGTATTGTCATGACAGGTGGCAAGGAACTGGCACTTGAGCTGGAAACGCGCGGTTATGATTGGATTACAGCAAACAAACGACCTGTCGCCGGAGCAATCGCATGAGCGAAGCAGTAAACACCGATTATCTCGATTGCTTGTTAAAATCTTGGTCGACAAAATCAAATGAGCCGTTATCTTGGTTGCATCAATTACGTGCCCGTGCAATTGATCATGTCAGCGCACAGAGATTACCTACTAAACGCGATGAGGATTGGCGTTTCACTGATATCTCAGCGCTTGCTCGCTTGTCGTATCAATCTGCACAGCCGCACGATGATCTGCAAGCGCAGGATATTGAACACTTGCATATAAAAGAAGCAAAAAATTCACTAGTGTTTGTAGATGGTTATTATTCTGCACAATTATCAACCATTATTGATTCTGCAGCACTTGAGATAGGAAATTTACCTGAACTTTTATTAACGCATGGAACCATTCTGGAATCTCATCTGGGTCAATATGCGAAATTTGATAACAATGTATTTGCCGCACTCAACACAGCATTCCTCCGTGATTGCGCACTGATAATTGTGCCAAAGAATACCGTCATCGAAGAACCTGTTCACTTATTGTTTATTGCGACTCAAAAAGAGGTAACCAGCTATCCCCGATGTTTAATAATTGGAGAATCTGGAAGTGAGATAACATTTATTGAAGATTACGTTTCTCTTCAGGATGCTGCATACGTAACTAATTCGTTAACAGAAATTAGTTTGTCTGCTAATGCGCATGCTAGTCACATTAGAATTCAACGTGAAAGCACGCAGGCTTATCATATGGCAAACTGCGCAGTTTCGATTGCGCATGGAAGCAATTATCAATCGGTCAGCATTTCATTGGGAGCGCAGATTTCTCGCTATGATCTTGATGTTCAATTAATTGCTGAAGCAGCAGAATGTGCTATTGATGGTCTCGCATTGATTTCAGGTAGTCAATTGGCCGATACGCATACTTGCATTGATCATATGAAACCAAATGGAACCAGTCGTCAGCAGCATAAATGCATTGTCAATGACAGGGCGCATGCCGTATTTAATGGGAAAATCATAGTGCGCCCACATGCTCAGCAAACAAACTCATCACAATCTAGCCGTAACTTGCTACTCAGTAAAACCGCGCAAGTAGACACAAAGCCGCAGCTGGAAATTTTTGCCGATGATGTTAAATGTGCGCATGGCGCAACAGTTGGGCAGCTTGATCAAGAAGAGATTTTTTATCTGGAAAGCCGTGGTTTATCGGAAACAACTGCACGCAGTCTATTAACCTACGCATTTGGCGCTGAGATAATTAATCGTATTCCTGTAATCTCGCTCAGGCAACAACTGGAACAAACAGTTCTTACTCAGACTAAAAATAACAAATGATGAATCCAGCCAGTGTTTCTCTGAAATCAGAAATTACTCCCGATGTCGATTGGGAGAGAATTCGCGCCGATTTTCCTATTCTCAAACTGAGAATTGATGGAAAGCCACTTATATACCTTGACAATGCAGCATCAAATCAAATGCCGCAATCAGTCATTGATCGTTTAACACGATATCAAACCACACAACATGCGAACATTAATCGTGCCGTACATTACCTATCTGAAGTCGCTACACTGGAATTTCACGATGCACGATGCAAATTACAACAATTCATTAATGCACGAGAAGATAGAGAAGTTATTTTTACCAGTGGCACAACTGATTCCATAAACTTGGTCATGCAAGGATATGGGCGCAAGTTTATTAAAGCGAACGATGAAATTATTCTTACAACGTTGGAGCATCATTCTAATATTGTTCCGTGGCAAATGCTGGCTAATGAAAAAGGTGCAAAAATTCGTGTCGTTCCTATCAATGATAAAGGCGAACTGGAAGTTGACGAATATGAAAGATTATTTAATGACCGCACTAAGTTTGTCGGTTTGATTCATGTTTCGAATGCGCTGGGCACGATTTCTCCGATTAAAAGGATGATTGATTTCGCTCACCGATATGATGTGCCTGTATTAATTGATGGAGCGCAGGCTGCTGCGCACATGTCTATTGACGTGCAAGCACTTGATTGCGACTTTTATGCGTTTTCAGCCCATAAATTGTGTGGTCCAACTGGTGTAGGCATGCTCTATGGCAAAGCTGCTCTTCTGGAATCCATGCAGCCCTACAAAGGCGGTGGAGACATGATTGCTTCGGTAACTTTTGAAGAAACCACCTACAGTACTATTCCGCATAAATTTGAAGCAGGCACACCGCCTATTGCTGCCGCCATTGGTTTTGGCGCGGCTCTTGATTATTTGACGGCTATTGGACTCGATAATATTGCTGCGTATGAATCCACATTACTTGATTATGCAACAGAATGCCTTACTCAAATTCCCGGCGTTAAGATTATTGGCACGGCGTCAGAAAAAACTGCCGTCATTTCTTTTACGATCGATGGAATCCATCCGCATGATATTGGAACAATATTAAATCAGGATGGCATTGCTGTTCGTACCGGGCATCACTGTGCACAACCCGTCATGCAACGATTTAATGTACCAGCTACTTCCCGTGCTTCATTTGCTTTCTATAATAACAAAACAGAAGTTGATGCTCTGGTGGCTGGTATTAAGACTGTTAAAAAGGTTTTTTTATAATGCATACCAATTCTTTATATCAAGAGGTCATACTGGACCATAATAGAAAGCCGCGTAATTATGGCAAGCTGGATCAAGCCAATCATCATGCGGTTGGTCACAATCCCTTATGTGGGGATCGTTTGGATATTACGTTGCTACTTGAAAGTGATCAGATTAGTGACATTGCATTTCAGGGAGAATCCTGTGCAATCTGCAAAGCTTCCGCATCTATGATGACAACGGCAGTCAAAGGAAAATCTCGCTCGGATGCAGAAACATTGATTCACGAATTTCGCGAATTAGCCACTGGTACATTGGATACCGACCATCCTCATCATCTTGGTCGATTAACGGTTTTCACTGGGATTCGCGATTTGCCGACACGGGTTAAATGCGCGATATTACCTTGGCATACTTTGCATGCTGCACTCAACTCTATCCCCAGCACTTCGACTGAAGCCAATAACGACCCCGCTCAAGCGGCGTCAAGCTCTTCTTTTAGTTGAAATTATGCAAAGAGTTTGTGTGCAACATATATTAAGTACTCATTGTTGCACGTAATTAGCAACTTTCATATTAATACTAATACTATCTAAAATGCCAAAAATTGCTGACATTGAAGGGACACCTAATAAGAACGCTTTGAAGTTCATTCTTAAAGAACCATTGACATGGGGCGTTGCGCGCTCATACGATAATGCAGAAGCCGCTAGTGATGACCCCTTAGCATCTGCATTATTCGATATTGATCATGTTACGAATGTATTTTATATCGACAAATGGATTACCGTCACACAGGATGGTGAAGCTAATTGGCAAGACCTTGCAAGAGAAATTGCCGATCCCATTCGTGCAGCGCCTGCTGCTACTGCTCAATCTGCGGAAACAGTTGCTATTGCTAACGAGGCTCTCTCCAATTTGAATCCAGAGGATCAACTGCGCCTGGAAAGAATCAATATTTTATTAGATGAAGAAGTACGCCCTTATTTGCAAAGTGACGGTGGAGATTTGCATGTCTTGGGACTCGAAGGTAATATCCTACACATTCATTACCAAGGCGCATGTGGTACATGTCCAAGCTCTATTTCGGGTACTCTGAGAGGAATTGAGAATATGCTCAAAACCATAGAGCCTGACATTCAAGTCATTGCCAGTTAATCGTCAAATTAAAAGGTGGCGGAAGCCACCTTTCTGAGAAACAATCGGGATAAATCAAACACGCTTTCTGAATTCGTTAATATGCGGAGCAATCTCAATTTTATCGCCAATCTCAACGAATGCTGCCACTTGAATTTCAAAACCTGTGCCCGCAAGTCGGGCTGGCTTCATGATCTTACCCGTCGTATCACCCCGTACTGCTGGTTCAGTGTATTCAACTTCACGTACAATCGTATTGGGTAGTTCAACAGAAATTGCTTTACCATCATAGAAAGTTACCTGACATACATCTTCCATACCATCCGTCAAGTAATTCAGAACATCTGACATGTTGTCTGCTTCAACTTCAATTTGATTATAATCAGCATCCATAAAAACATAGAGCGGATCGGCATAATAACTATAGGTGCATTCTTTTCTATCCAGAACAACTAAATCGAATTTTTCATCAGCTTTATAAACGGTTTCAATTGTGGTACTCGAAAACAAATTTTTTAACTTCATTTTTACCACAGATGCATTACGGCCAGACTTGGTAAATTCTGCCCGTTGCACAACCATGGGATCATTACCAATCATTATGACGTTACCTGATCGTAATTCCATTGCGGTTTTCATAGTTCAATTCCAAATTTTAAGTTAGGGGCAATATTAATGTGGTTATCTACAATGAACTTTAAGTTCAAAAGCGAAGGATTATAGCCGATTTTCAGCAAATTGCACCAGATTGGAAGCCAAATCTTCCAGACTCAACAATTGATTAGCCCATTTTTTGTTATGTTGCGTCAAAGGCTCGTGAAAAGCTACGAAGTTTTCCCAGATAGAGGTATTCATTTCATATTTTCCATTCCAACAACTCCACATTGCTTGCACGGCAGAAGAAACTTCCTCTGGTAAGCTTGCAGTATATAATTTAAGAAATGCATCTAATTTACTCCAATGCACCTCCTCTTGTTGCGGGTAAATATTCCAAATAAATGGCCTACTTGCCCATTGTGCACGTACAAATGAATCTTCACCGCGTACAAAATTAAAGTCGCAGCTCCACAGCAAAAGGTCATAATCCATTTGTTCCATAAATGGAATAATATGGATCGTTAGTTGTTGCTGATTAATTACATTATCACTCTGGCATGATGTATGGCTAAACAAATTAGAAATTTGATCAGCAACAATCCCTTGCGGCACAATTAATAAGACAGGAACCGTCGACGCGGACAATACCTGGATAAAGTTTTCGACGGGTGCGCTCTGATAACAAAACAATGAAATACGTATTTCACTGTTTTTTCTTTCACTTAATCCCTTTCGATGCAAGAATTGCCGCTCTGCTGCTTGGTCATATGCTTTTTGTCTTAACAGAAAATCCTTCTCTCGCAATAACCCTCCACTGCCAGGCACAAAACCAGGAAAAAAGAATGTCTTGGTTAATGCAAAATGGGGATGTGGTGAAGGTAAACGATGGTATTGAGTTACCCAAGATTCGGCACTAAGATATTCCAGATTAAGCCAAACCGGGCTTTTTTCTTTCTTCAACATTGCAACCACATACTTTTCAGGCAATTCACACGCGAATGCTTCAATGACTACTTCTGCCGGCTCAACTTCCGCAAATCCCTGCTGCCAATAGCAAATCTCAACGCATTGTATATTTTGCTGCTTAGCACGGGGATTTACATTCGGTAATATGTTGGTAAAACTGATTAAATCATCTATCCACAAACGCACTTTCTGATCATGTTCATTAGCCAGTTGTTTGGCAAGCCGCCAGCATACGCCAATATCACCGTAATTATCGACAACTGCACAAAAAATATCCCATTGACGTCGCATTGAACTATAAACAGGTCATGTTCAAAATCTTCTGTTTTTGCACTTACAATGACAGAAGAATTGAATAAAAATTCTTAAAAGAATTTGTCAAGAAGCCTCCATATTATTTTTTTTCAAAAGGATACTTTTTTGCTCCTCAAATTCTTGAGCTGTGAGTACGCCTTTATCACGCAGTTGTTGCAATCGTTCTAATGCAGGTATCTGATCCTGATGTTGAGATTCCATCGATGAATTCATAGAATTCAGCCAATTGGTTGCTTCAGCTTGCTCCTTTGTAAAACTTAAGAATTTTGCTATTTTAGAAAGTAGAGTTTTAATTAAATACCATAGCTTTGGTAGTGACCAGATGGCAAAGCCCATAAACAAAACAAAAAATATCAGGAAAATCTCCGGATGTTTCAGCGCTGCCCACATCCCAGTCAAGACTAAAAAATCCTCCATTATGGATGCCGACCAATTCGTAACAGGCTCGGGAGACGTATTTATCAGCAGTCGTGTGCCAGCTTTTGTGGCATGACTTGTAGCAGCCATCCCACCTCCCAATATACCTGCTGCAATTTCGAGCGCGGGCGTCACATCTCCCACTGCACCAGCTGCCAACATGGCACCTGCAGGAATTCGAACAAAAGTATGAATGGAATCCCACACAGAATCCATTCCTGGAATCTTGTCCATAAAGAATTCAATAAAATACATAATTCCGGCTGCGCCTATCACCAAAGGTTCTTGCAACACCGACAATTCAGCAGGCAAATCGATATGACCCGTGGAGCCTCCCAATCCCAGCACAAGTAGAACTGCATACAGATTAATGCCGCTTGCCCATGAGGCACCCATCATTAAAGCAACGGTCGCTAGCAGCGTTTCGTAATTTTCCATGTTGAAAGTTATTAGTTAAACTTATTTATGCGCATGTATTAATTGATATATTGATCATTGCGTACTTTATTATATCGTTATGGTTTGCTAAATGATATCAATACCCGCGAATCAACAGAATCAGAATATGCGTTATTCGTACGAAGCCCTTCGAACACTGTCTAACAGCATATGACAAAAAACGGATTGAATCGGTCCGATATTTTCGGAGACTTTTCTGTTTGAGTCAGGCTGCATCAAGTTGACCCTTTAAATTGGTGATAATTTGTCAAACCTTACGTAAAGAGTGGCAAGAACGATGCAAATGATGCTGAGTCGATTTGCGAAGCGGTGAGTCGATTGAACATGCGCTTTGTGCCGGTCAGGACTGTTGAGCAGCAGATCATGCAAGCCGAACACTGCATCCGTGCCCGGATTGCACCAGAGACACGAGAAGATAATCGCATCAAACGATTACTAGAGATTGAAGGTATCGAACCTGTCGTTGCCAGTGCATTGGTTGCGGCAGTTGGTAATGCTTGCCAGTTTGGCAAAGGAAAGGATATGTCGGCATGGCTGGGTTTTACGCCAAGTCAGCACTTCAGTGGTGGCAAATTCGGCTGACAGGAATCAGCAAACACGGCGATAAGTATGTGTGGTGTGCATGTTACTGATTCATGGTGTCCGTTCTGTACTCAATGCAGCCAAAAACAAAGAAGACGGACGCAGTCGCTGGGAAATGGCTCTGGCTGAACGGCGTAATAAGAATATTGCAACTGTGGTGCTGGCAAACAAAAATGCACGAATTGCTTGGTCGATATTGAGTCGTGGCGAAGCGTATCGGGTGGCAGCTTAGTGTCCGTTCACAACGAAAGCAAGGTTAGCAGGTATTCAATTGGCGATTGCGTAGCAAACGAATTGATGGCGAACAGGTCGAACTGGCATAAGTAATTCAGGTCAATCAGCAGGCTTACTGTCATAACGGTAATTGACAAAGCCGCGGATGCTATTTGAAGCTAGCGCGCGAAATCCATCATGGCTCGGGTAGCATGTTATCCAAAAGGAAGCAGGATATACTGAAGAAGCTGCACCTTAGAGCTATCACGCGATTTGCTTACAAAACAGGAGGAGTCCATATACTGATTGAATCAGCGGCACGGCAAAAGTCAACGTCCAAGTTATGCTGAAAAGCATCTGCATGAATCAAAAAAACTGTCAACAAAATTTTCGTGGACAAGCCACCTAGGGAAGTAGTCCGTCCAAATGCTACATAAGGGGAAAACTCCCTTTAAAAAGAGATAAAGCTTCACTTTTTGCTAAAATGACACGCATAACAAATGTCATTTGGACATTTCTCTCATTATCACAGCAAATTTACGCAGTTGTGCAGAGGCCTTATCCATAAAGCGCAAGGCTCTGAATATCCGGCTGTGGTGATTCCTTTGGCGATGCATCATTACATGCTCTTGGAATAAAATTTACTCTAAACCGGTGTTACAGGCTGGAAATAGTGGTTGAGATTATTGTGCAGCCCAAGGGCAACACCCATGGCGGTTAAAAATCAGTTCTCTCAACATAGGATGAACAATTTGATTTTATGCCTCAGATAATTATTCAACTCACGCAGCGCTTTAGTAATTAAGCAGATTATTGAGGAGGAGGAGGTGGTGGCGGGTTACCGGATGGTGGGGGTGGTGGAGTATATCTCGCTGGTGGGACAGAAATTCTTGGACTAACGTTACTATTTGCAGGCTGGTCACTGCTGATATTGCCTGAAACAGGAACACGATGCCCTTTTGCATACATACACTGAATATAGCTAAAGTCATAGCGTTGCTGACTTTCATAACCTGAAGTCGTGGCAGTACTTGATCCCATTAGTGCGCCCCCTAAAAGGCCTACACCAGCACCTACAGCAGCTCCATGACCCCCAGCTATTGCAGCGCCGGAAGCTGCGCCCAGCCCAGCTCCAATAGCTGTACTTTGTATACCGCTAGTTCTGGATGATAGTTGAGGAGTCCTACCACCAATTTGCTGATAAGCATATTCTCTGCATTCGTAGTCGTCATATCGGAACTGATCAAAGCTTTTGCCAGAGCCAGGCAACGTCATAACGCTTGGGCCGGTTGGAAGGCTTACACAAGCAGTCAGTAAGCAAACAATCGGTAATGTGAAAAGTTTTTTGTTCATGAATATGTTTTACCTCTTTGCGTTATTGTGCAGGTGGTTGCGGAGCTACCTGTAACCATCCACCCGGGCAATTCTTGACATAGGGATAGTAACCATCCGGGTTTTCGCAATAGTGCCAGTAATTGGTTTGTGTCTGGGCAGGTTCAACCTGTGGCTGTTGCGTATAGACCGGGGGTGTTGAAGGCACTATCACGGTGGGCGGATAAGCATAATAAGGTGAGTAGTAAAAAGGATAGCTAAACCCATAACCACCAAACCCGTAGCCGCCAAAGCCATAGCGACTATAACCGCCATATCCCCCATAGCCATATAATCCAGGACCATAATAGCCGCCGAGATTTATGCCAAGATTTAGGTGGCTATGTCCATGACTACCATGGCCGCCCGAATGACCATAACCACCACCATGATGTCCGCCTCCTCTATGCCCATCCCGTGCAAAAACGGAATGGCATACTATCATTGCAGGCAGGGCAATCAGATACATCAATCTAATGTTTGTCATAAGAGTCCCATTGTGCAATAGTAGTGAAAGACAAAATTGATTCTAAATACCAACGAGTAATAAACAGCTTAATGATCAGACCAGTATGGACGCCCTTATCATACAATGTAATAAAAAACGCATTCAAACCACTTTGTCTTATTTGACCGGATGCAAGACTCATTAGTTTCAGTTATTCAATCTAGGGATAACAAACCTTGATTTAGAAGTAAAGTAGGTATTTCTTGTTCGGCGTAAATTCGTGAATTAAGGCTAACTTTCTAGTCTGCGTCGTCGCTTTTATCATGATTTCTCTTTTGAGACTTCTGCTCTGCTCTTATGGAGTTTGTGATGTACTAGCCGAAATGGTCCACAGTCATGACTATAGCTCAATGCAATGAGCAAATTCAAACATTTACAATTAATACAGAATCAATTGAACGGCGAAGCGAAAAGAGCACGAATGGGAGCGGCAGCGACCACGAGGCCGCATTTGCGGCGCAACCGCCTTGGAGTTCTGTAAATAACTGTACGAAAAATCACTACTGTCCCGTTAACTTTCACAGTAAGTCCATCTGGCAATGGTTAGCATTTTTATCTATGAGTGGATTCCCACGCAATAAAGCCATGAGGTCACGTTTCTCAAACAAATTGAGCTGCAATAATCGCAGTACCCCCTGTCAACAGCTACAATCCTGCCTTGGGGAAATTGCAGTGTACGGCCAATTGTGTCAACTTCACACTACCCAGATGATAGAGACGATGCGCCTGGACTGAGATATTTTCAACAATATCTCGCAAGCTCTTCCGTCCTGCCAATTGTGCCATCGCCAAGGTCACAAACTGCGACCATCTAGATGCAGTGCGGAATGAACGACCTGAATGATGTTCTTTTGCCAGAGTCTCAAACTCATGTCTCGGTACAAATTTTAGTATTTGTGAAAAGATCGTATTATAATGTGACATGGCCTGGTTTCCTATGCTGGTTCAACAAGTTATGAGAAAACTTATTATACCAATTCAGGGCAAATCAGGCCGCCTCAATTAGATGTTAACGGGACAGTAGTGACGTGTCATTATTAGCATTTTCGATCGATATGATCAGTAAAATAAAATACTTTCTTTTGTTATCAAATTCTTGCGTGTATTTCGGGGACAACGGGTTAACCTGATAGCACCGGATTGTTCTTTCTGTTGCTATTGGCCAGGAACAGTTAACTTGGCAGTATTCATGCGTACCCATTCATTTTCCCAATCGCTAAATTGCTCTGCCGGCATCGGCATGCTGATCAAATAGCCTTGTGCCACATCGCATTCCACCGCTGATAGGAGATTCCACACAGCCTGGCTATCTACGCCTTCAGCCACCACTTCCAAATCAAGATTATGCCCAAGTTCAATGGTCGAGCGTACTATCACGGCTGAATCGTTGTTTGCTTCCATTGGCATGACAAACGATTGATCAATCTTGATTGAGTCTACTGGCAGCTTTTGCAAATAGCTCAAGCTTGAATATCCCGTGCCAAAATCATCAATGAATAACCGGATACCGAGTTTCTTTAACCTGGTTAATGCCTCTAAAGCTACCAATGGCTCTTGCATCAAAGCGCTCTCGGTTAACTCGAATTGAATTAGCTCTGGGCTAACACTCCAAGTAGAAAACAGACATTGAATGCGGTCGACCAGCATAGGATCATATAAATCATGCGCAGACAAATTGACTGACAAAGCCCGATCCAACCCCGCCTCATGCCAGGCATAACTTTGGCTGAAAACCGCATCTAGCATCCAATGAGTCAAGGGGGTAATTAAACCGGCATTCTCAGCGAGCTTAATGAATTCCATGGTTGACAACATTCCATGCACAGGGTGCTGCCAGCGCACCAAGGCTTCTGTTCCACATACGCGTCGTGACGCAATGTCGACCTTAGGCTGGCAATACAGCAACAACTCATTTCGTTCGATTGCCTGACGTAAATCTCCCATCAAGGAAAGACGTCGGGTGCATTCCTGTTCCTGTCCCCCCGTATATAGGGCATAACCGCCTCGAGCCGGGCAGACATCATTAGTAGCGGCATTGGCACGCCGCAGCAAGGTATCAGCTTCAGTGGCGTGACTTGGATAGAGAGCAATGCCGATGCTGACGCGTGGATCAACCATCAGACCTTCCACTGGCACGGAGTCATGCAAGGCTTTAGCCAGTCGCTGTGCCATTTGAATGGCATAATCGGCCCCTCCACTGGGCAAGAGCAAAGCAAACTCGCCTTCTCCCACTCGTGCCAAAAAATCGCTTTCATGCAGAGCGCGCATCAATCGCTGAGCCAGTTGTTGCAGCAATCGATCTCCCGAGCCATAGCCTAAGATTTGATTGATGCCACGCAGCTGGACAATATTCAGATGCAAAAGAGCGAGAGAGTGATGGTTACGGCTTGCAGTTTGAATGGCATCTTGCAAGCGCTCAAGCATGAAGGTGCGGTTAGGCAATTCGGTCAGAGGATCATAATAAGCCAGTTGTGCAATGGTAGCCTCGGCTGCCTGATGTTTGGCGCGCAAGCGCAGATTGGTGATGCCAAAAGCCAAGTCATCGGCCAATTCACTGAGTAATTTGACTTCTTCTGCATCAAATGCATCAGGTTCAATCGCACCCATGACCAAGGCACCGAGCATTTGCCCATTCACGCGCAGAGGGAAGGTGGTCACTGCAGCATAACCGAACTTAATTGCATTCTCGCGAAGAGGGGCATAAGCGGGGTCAGCGTAGACAGGATCAGTGAGAATGTTCCTGCCCACACAGGGTTGGCCTGTGCGAATCGCAGTTGCTGTGGCGGAGCGCCCCATTTCTGTATCGGCCCAAGTGTAATGTAGCTCTTCCACAAATTCTTTATCTACTCCGATACTTGTCATCCAGTGAAGGCACTTATCTTTGTCGTGTCCAGCATATGCGACGGCAGCCATGCGGTAGCCACCTCTTTCCACGATAACTTGACACATATCATGCAGCAATTCTTGCTCGTCCGATGCATGCAATAAAGTGTGATTGCCTGCACTCAAGGTTCTAAGGGCACGGGTAGCACGTTCGAATTTTTTCAGCAATTGCTCATAGGACGCCGCTGAATTCGGATTTTCTTTTTTGGACTTATTGACAGGATATGTTATACGTTCTTATCTCAAGATAGTAATGGTTTCTTATAATCGGAAGAATCGATTCTAGCTAAACTCGCTTTTAATTAAAGGCGTGTTCAGTACACAGTCTCCTGGCAGGAATAGGAAACCCCGGCTATGATCATATCGTGGTGCAATAAAGATAGTATGGATTAATGATGTGATCGGGATTTTCTGACCTCTGTGCTGCGTGCCCGTAGAGGTAAACACACTACTTATTTTTCCTGTCAAGTCGCCGCTGAGCCACAACCGATCGATCTGATCAAAAAAATTGCGCACTTGCACGTAAATATTACTGAAACGTGTTGGTGTTCCAAAAATGATGACATCATATTTCGGCCACTCATTGACTGTCGAGATCGGTATCCTTTGATTAATCTTGATGTCAGCCCTTCGTGCCAGGTCTTCCGACATTATCTCAGGTGCGCGCTTAATGGTAACTTCTGTGTCTTCAACGCTAAGTATGCCTTCAGCCACAGCTTTCTCCACGGTTTCTATATGGACATAAATACTGTAATAAAGAACAAGAGCTTTTGCCGTGTTATATCTCCTGATTTCATGTAATCGTGAAGTCAATCTGAAGAGAAATTACACATCCAGAATGAAACAGTCCCTTACGGAAATAGTTGTGATATTTATTTGTGTCAAAAGGAAATTGTTCGATTCTAATCCATCATATCAGACCTATCAAAGCAGCAGTAAAAAAATGTAAACTGCTGTAGCTCGTCAACTCACGTCGACAAAACAGTGTGGTTGTCTAAAAGATTTCATCGATTCAAAGTATCATCACTAGAGAAAGCAAATAACTAATAAAATTATTTTACTTTAAATTTTGAATATTCTATCGAAGTACTGCCGAAGGTTTGGCTGCTAAGGCAGTCGGTGTAGCAGTCTCGTCCCAACGACGAGACGAGGGATCTGAGATGATGGAGTACCAAAGCTTGAGCCAACAGCGCTGGGATTGTAAATGCCATGTGGTGTTTATTCCGAAGCGGCGAAAGTAGCTACTATTTGGTAAGCTCACGGAGCATACAGGAGAAGTGCATTACGATCTGGGAAATCGGAAGGAATGTGCGATTGCGGAAGGCCGTTTGGTGCTGGATCACGTGCATATGTGTATAAAGTATTCCATCTAATCGCATGTAGAAGGTTTTTTCATATGGTTCAAGCGGTACCTAGGTTTGCAAGGTGTCGTTGCGTATATTCTGTCGTTGACAGATAACCCAATTTTTTTGCTTTCGTTGCCAGTTACAAATGATTTATATTTCTGCTGCCTAAGCCAGACTTACTAAATGCATCGAGTCATCATAGGATAACTCCTTCAACGACTCTGAAGATTTAAGTTCCTTGCCAAGGAGAATAATCAAGATAAGAACGGCAAACGTTCCAAACAACTTGATTAAGAATATTTTTACGTTTTTATCCATGATCTAAGTTTGAATATCAATCTATGAACTTGGATACCTTGGGGCCCTAAGCTTTCTAGATGACCGTGACAGGGATTGAAAGTGCACAAACTCAAACACAAACGAATGTCTGCAATATATATTTCGTCGCTTATTCCTGTTATAAATGTA